>CAZBLH010000001.1:0-135702 GCA_964492775.1 uncultured Eubacteriales bacterium
CCCTTCCTGATCGTCACGAGTGACCGCGGAGACGTGGTCGCACTCCTGACGACTGCGGGTACCGCGTTCGCCTCATACCGTTATGACGCATGGGGTAATCCGACGGCGTCGTCGAATCCTAGAGCGGTAACAGGCATCACCGAAGCAACCGCCAAGGCGATCGCCTCTCGTCAGGTGCTCAGGTATGCCGGATACGTCTGGGATGCCGAGTCCGGCACCTACTACTGCTCGGCGAGACAGTACGATCCGGCCACCATGCAGTTTCTCTCGAAAGACCCCGCAAAGGCAGACGGGGAGGAGAGCGCGTATCAGTACTGCGTGGGGGACCCAGTGGGGAACGTGGATCCAAGCGGGGAAGCCACTGGTAGAGTCTGGTTCCCAGACGTGAGATTCACCAAAGACTTCACGTACAACATGAAAACGTGGCTTCGGGTCAACGCAGGGTACGCATTTGTGCGGAGGTCACTGGGCCGTGCTCGGTGCACGTGGTTCGTTTCGATGGTCTACCACGCAGCTGCATGGGATTTTAAACGTTCCGCTACGAAAGCCCAGCAAAAAAGGTACATTCGGTTTGATGGTGGCAAGATATCGCCTGAGGATTTCGGTAACATCCACTACGGATACGTCGGAGCCGCTTTAAACATCAGGCTGAGTGTGCTCTTGGGCGGGAGCCTCGCGGCAAACGGGAAAGGGAACTTGCGTCAGGAGTTTCGAGACTGGCGGCGGATATCTCAGGGGTATAAGCTCTACTACCGAACAGGCTGGGGTGCGTCCATCCAGCCCTCTTGGAAGACAAATCTGTATGTTCGACGCAGGTAGATGTGCTAAAAGCCAAAGAGGCTATGTGTGTCGGGCTGTTGTGCTTGGCATGTTAGTGGTGGCTCTTGGCGCTTCTTCAGGATGCACTCATTCGAGCATTATTGGCACCGTTGCGTCTCCGCACGGAACGGCAAAAGCTCGGTGGTACCGTAGTGACCCCGGCGCTGCGGGAACCGGCTGGGACTCCGTGACTGTCATGTCAACAGAGGGAGATGAATCGGAGCGCGAATTGTGGCGAGGGCCGGTTCTGCCTTCGCCACCTGTTTGGATAGACGAAAAAACGCTGCTTGTTGGAGAGCAGCGCCTTGAGGTTGACGCTCCGGCCTTCGACTGGTGGGATGACAGACCGGCTGACGGTCTGTCGACTCCCGAAGAAGCTGCCGAGGTCTATTTATACGGTTTAGCGAACGACGACATTACCGCAGTGCAGATAGCAAGTCGGCCTATTGTGACTTCTGCCACTATGGCCGAGCAGCGCGTTGCGCTACTGGGTACCTCAGACGTCATCAGAATCGGCGACTTGCGATTGGCGCGAAGCAATCAAGGTGAGGACTTCACGGACTTCGCTGTTGCCATCAGCATTACACAGGGTGATGAGCGTACCCTGCGCGCCCTCACAATGGACGTAACATGCGTATTTGACGAGGGCCATTGGCACGTCGAGTATGCGAATGAAGACGTGCCGCGAGAGTAGCTGTATCCATCCACCAACATTTCAGGTTAAGTCAGACCCTCGTGCTAGCATCTGCTCGTCAGCGAATCTGAGGCACGAGGGGTAGTGCGTGGCAGACACCATCACTTTCGTACACGCTGCGGACCTGCACTTGGACGCGCCGTTCAAAGGGCTTGCGTCGACCGACCCGAGAATCGGAGCGGCGCTTGCCGAGGCGACCTACGAGGCCTTCTCGGCGGTCGTCGACACGTGTGTCGAGCGCTCGGCGGACTTCCTCGTCATTGCCGGGGATGCGTACAACAGCGCCGAGCGAAGCCTGCGCGCGCAGCTGCGCTTCCGCGCTGAGCTTGCGCGCCTTACCGAGTCGGGCATCCAGGTTTTTGTCGCGCACGGGAACCACGATCCGCTGAGCGGCTGGTCGGCGGGACTGGAGTTGCCCGAGGGCGTGCACGTTTTCGGCGCTCGGGAGGTCGAGCGCGTCGAGGTGGTGCGCGACGGCGCGGTGGTCGCCGCTGTCTACGGGCGCAGCTTTGCGCGTTCGGCGGAGACAGAGAACCTGGCGCGCGGCTTCCATCGCGCTGGCGATGAGCCGCTTTCGATCGGCGTGCTGCACGCCAATGTCGGGGGGAACCCCGACCACGATCCGTACGCGCCTGCGACGATCGATGACCTGCGCACTGGCGGCATGGACTACTGGGCGCTCGGTCATATCCACAAGCACGGCGTGCTCTGCGAAGACCCGTGGGTCGTCTATCCCGGCAGCACGCAGGGGCTGAACCCCAAGGAGACCGAGTCGCGCGGGTGTGTGGTCGTGCGCGCCGGTGCCGGCGGTATCGCCTCGGTCGAGCACTTTGAGACGTCGTGCGTGGTCTGGGAGCAGTCGGCGATTCGGGTGCCCGAGGACGCGTCCATCGACGAGCTGCGGCTGTTGCTCGTTGCCCAGTGCGACCGCTTGCGAGAGCAGGCCGGGCGGCCGGTCATCGTGCGTATCGCGCTCACCGGCCGTACGCATCTGCGCGAGGTGCTATCGCGTCCGGGTGCGCTCCGCGAGTTGCTCGACGACTTGAGGGCACAGCAGTCAGCGGTAGAGCCCTGGGTGTGGGTGGACCGGCTTGACGATCTCACCTCCTCACCTCTCGATCTCGATGCCGTGCGCTCGGGCGTAGATTTCGCGGCCGAGCTCGTGCGCATAGCCGACGAGGCGGCCGCGGACGTCGGCGATCTAGCTGCGCTTTTCGCCGACATCGCGGGTCCGCTCGCGACGACGCTTCCCGGCTACGAGCCCGGCATCAGCGCCGATGAGGCGCTCGTACTCGCGCGCGACCTCGCGCTCGACGCGCTCTTGCCCGACGGCGGTGACGGCCGGTGAGACTCAGAGCGATTGAGGCCGCCCGATACGGCGCGCTGGAGAATGGGTGCCTGAACGACCTGGGCGACGGGCTCACGGTGGTGCTCGGCCCCAACGAGTCGGGAAAGTCCACGTTCACCGCGCTCACCCGCCACGTGCTCTACGGTTATCCCGACGGGCGAGCCAAGGAGCGCGGATACGAACCCCCGGCCGGCTCTCGGCTCGCGCGTTTGGTGTTCGCCTCTGAGGGCGGCGAGTGGGCCATCGAGCGTGTCGACGGTGCCCGCCGAGGGCCGGTGCGCGTCATCGCTCGCAGCGGTGCCGAGCGACCCGGGCTGTTGGGCGAGATCGTGGGCGGTGTATCGGAGCAGACGTATCGCATCGTGTTTGGGTTCGGACTCGACGAGCTTGCCGAGATCGAGGGACGCGAGAACGCCGACGTCGTGAGTCGACTGTATGCAGCCGGTACCGGGCTATCGGTCAATCCGATCGACGTGCGCAAGGACCTTGCGAACGCGGCCGGAGAGCTCTACGCGCCGCGCGGGCAGAAGCCGCGGGTCAATGATCTCGCTCGGCGGGCAAAGGACGCGCGCGAGCGCATCCGGGAGCTCGAGGCGGTGGCGAACGAATTCGCTGCTGAGACGAAACGACTGGCGGAGCTCGGCGATGTGCTGGAGCCGCTGAGGGCGAAGCGTGACGAGCTTGATATCGCCGCTCGCTCGCTGGAGCGCTCGGCGCAGCGGGCGAACGACGCGCTGGAGCAACACCGCGCGCTCACAGACTCTCTCGAACAGGCCGAGGCTGCGGTCGAGGAAGTGCGCCGCAGGCTCGAAGTGCTGGTGGTCGATGAGGCGGCGCTTGCCGCCGAACCGGCCGCGCGGACCGTGCTCGCGGACGCTTCGGCGTTTCGCGAGCGGCTGAACACGATCGCATCACTGGAGGCGCAGGCCGAAGACGCCGAGCGCCGGGTCGCGACGCTCGGGGAGCTGTCCGAGGATGCGTCTGACTCGCCCGAGCTTCGGGCGGCGGTCGAAAATTGGCGCGAGCGCCTGGGCGACGCACGGCGCGTGGCCGAGTCGAAGCGGCAGGCGGCAGTCGATGCCGAGGCCCGCCTCGCGGGAACCGAAGCCGTCGCGAGCAAGGCCGCGACGGTCAAGCCGAGCCGCGAGAAGCTGGCGCTCGGGGGCGTGCTTGCGCTGTTCGGCGCTATCGCTGCGGTCGCGGGTGCCTTCACAGAGCAGATCATCGCGGCGTTGCTCGGCGGAGTGGTGCTCGTGGCGGGCGGCATCTTCGCTCTGCTGGGCGCTCGGCCCACGGCGAACCAGCCGCTCTCCGAGGACTCCGCGCGATTGCGCGCTGAGGTCGCGGCCGCGCGACTGGCAGCCGAACACGCCGAGGCCGAGTACGGCGGGCTGCTCGACGAGTGGCGGGCGTGGCTTGCCGAGAGGTCGCTCGATCGTTTCGGGGACGACCCGAAGGCCGTCATCGGACTGCTCGACAGGCTGCGCGACCGCGACGCGATCGTCGCCGAGCGCGAGCGTGCGCTGGCTGCGGTGAAGCGCGAGCGCGAGACTGCGGAGGCGTGGGTCGTGCGGCTGGTCGATGTCGCCGGCGCCATCGACCCGGCACTCGCGCAGATTCCTGCGTTGCCGGCTGCGCTGGAACTCGCCGAGCGGGTGAGGATCACCGTCGACCGGGCCCAGGGTGTCGCGACCGAGCGCGCCGGATTGGCCGCGCAGCTCTCCGCGGCCGAAGCACAACGTGACAGCATCGCGAAGCAGCGTGGCAGCTTCGCTGAGACGATCGCCACGATCGCCCGCGAGCACGGCGTGGACGCCGAGCATGCCGCGGACCTGCTGGCGACTCAAGCAGAATCCACGGCCGAAGAGCGCGATGACACTCGTGACCAGGTCGAGACAATCATGACGGAGATGGCGGGGCTTCGGGCCCGTCTCGACAGCGCAGGACGCGATGACGCGATGGCGTTGGCGCGCCAGGAGCTCGAGAGCCTTCGCGCCGAAGCAGCTTCCGCGGCCGACCGCTACCTCGTGACCGAACTCGCGGTGCGCCTCATCGACCGCGCGCGCGAGCGCTTCGAGCGCGAGCGTCAGCCCGAGGTCGTGCACACGGCCGCCCGGGTCTTCTCGGCTATGACGGACGGTCGCTATCGCAATCTGCGCGTGCCGCTCGACGACTCGGGGATCACGGTGGTCGCCGAGGACGGGACGGTGCGCTCGACCCGCGAACTCTCGCGCGGAACCGCCGAGCAGCTCTACCTCGCACTGCGGGTCGGGCTCATCGGGTCGCTCGGCGAGCTGGGCCGCTCGCTGCCCGTGCTCATGGACGACGTCGTCGTGAACTTCGATCCCGAGCGTCGTGCAGGCGCAGTGGCCGCGATCGCCGAGCTTGCCTCGGCGCGCCAGGTGCTCTACTTCACCTGCCATCCGGAGACGGCCGAGGCGTTGCGCGACCGGGTGCCCGGCGCGACGCTCGTGACACTGGACCGCTGTTCGATAGGCGCCTGAAGCCTCGCGGCTGGGTAGATGCATCCTGAGAGGTGCGTCTCGTCGGTTGGAGGCGTCGGGTGTTTGCCAATCGGGTCCATGCGGGGCGTGAGCTTGCCGCCGAGCTCGCGCGGTACCGCGGCGTCCCCGGGGGTGTCGTGCTCGGAATCCCGCGCGGCGGGGTGATCGTAGCCGCCGAGGTCGCGCGCGCCCTCGGGCTTCCGCTCGACGTGGCAGTTGCGGCGAAGGTGGGCGCTCCGGGCAACCCAGAGTACGCGATTGGCGCTGTCACGCCGGACGGCGAGGTTACCGACAATCCTGCGTCGGGGTACTCCAAGTCCGAGGTAGACAGGCTGGCCGGTGATGCTCGGGCGAAGGTGACGCGCTACACCACGATGCTGCGCGAGGGGCACCCTGAACCGCAGCTCAAGGACGCGACGGTGATCCTCGTGGATGACGGACTGGCGACCGGACTCACGATGCGGGCAGCGGTCGAATGGTTGCGCCGCCAGAAGGCCGGACGCATCGTCGTCGCCGTGCCCGTCGCATCCGTCTCGGCGGCTGAATCACTCCGGACCATGGCAGACGAACTCGTCGCCCTCTCGGTGCCGGTAGACTTCTTCGGCGTCGGCCAATTCTATGCGGACTTCGCTCAGACGACTGATGCGCAAGTACTCCGAGAGCTGGGGCCCAAAGGGCCCGAGACCCCGAATCCGCCGAAATGAAGAAGGACCAGCAGTCGCGCTGGTCCTTCATTGGTTTTTGGTGCCCCCGGCACGATTCGAACGTGCGACACCAGGTTTAGGAAACCTGTGCTCTATCCCCTGAGCTACGGAGGCGTGTAGTTCGCGCCAGATTGCGCCCGACAAGAATACCATTCCTGTCACTAGCGACCACGCTCCCGCAGACTCCGTGCCATCCACCAGTCGCATAGCCCAGAGGCGCTGCAAGGGGTGCGTGATCAACCGGCAATTCCGCATCCGCTGCAGTGTTCAGCTAGCGTTCAGTCACCGTTCGTCTGACCTTCAATCTCGCCTACTACGGTAGACGTGGAGGTGATGGCCGATGTATCAGAACGTCATCGAGACGAACGGCCTCAGTAAGGCATTTCGCCGGAAGCTGGCTGTAGACGGTATCGACCTGCGGGTGCGGTCCGGCGAGATCTACGGGTTTCTTGGCCTGAACGGAGCGGGCAAGACCACGACCATCAGGATGCTGATGGGTCTCGCCACGCCCACGTCCGGAACCATGCGGCTTTTCGGGCGTGAGGTCCCACGCGAGCGCATGGCCGTCATGGGCCGAGTCGGCGCGCTGGTCGAGTCGCCCTCGTACTACGCGCACCTGAGCGCAAACGAGAACCTGCACATTGTCGCTACCCTGCTCGGCATCGAGCAGCCGAGGGCAGCAATCCAGCGCGCGCTGTCGATCGTCGGGCTGTCGGAGAGCGATGCCAAGCGGCGGACCGGGCAGTACTCGCTCGGGATGAAGCAGCGCTTGGGTATCGCCGTGGCGCTCGTCGGCTCGCCGGACCTGCTCGTACTCGACGAGCCCACCAACGGGCTCGACCCCGCAGGCATCCAGGAGATCCGCGAACTCATTAGAATGATGCCCCGCGAGCATGGGATCACGGTGCTCATCTCGAGCCACCTGCTCGCCGAGGTCGATCAGACTGCGACCGCGGTGGGCGTCATCCACAAGGGTCGGCTCATCTTCCAGGGTCCCATCGACGACCTGCGTGCGCGTAGCCGCGCGCACGTGCTGCTTGAGGTCGGCGACGTGGCGCGCGCACTCCCGGCGCTGGCGGAGCGCGGGCTTCCCGTCACCCCTGCCGAGGGCGGCGCTGTCGCGCTTGCGGCAATGGATCCGGTAGATGCTGCAACCGCGGTGCGCACTCTGGTGTCGGAGGACATCGCCGTGTACCGCGTGTATGAGGCGAAGCGCACGCTCGAAGAGATCTTCCTCGAGCTGACAGGTGAGGAGCCCAGAGCCGAGGTGGCAGCATGAGCGCCGAGATTGCCTCCCGTGCGGGCGCGAACTCTCGTAACGGATCAACTTCGCCGCTCTCGTTGCTCGCGGCCGAATGGGGCAAAGTGCGCCGCACGTGGGTGCTTCCGCTGACGGTGCTTGGGCCTCTCGGCGTGACCCTCATGGGAATCATCTACCTGCTGTTCGAGCACGATATGGTTCACAAGGCCGTCGCCGAGGGCGCTGCTCCGTGGCAGGTGCTGATGAGCCAGATGGGGTACGTCCAGGTCTTTGCGCTGATGCTGGGCACCGCATTGCTCGCATCGATGCTTCCAGACATCGACCACCGGTCCGCCACCTGGAAGCAGGTGCTCGCTCTTCCCGTGGGCCGAGGGAGTGTGTACCTCGCGAAGTGGGGGTTGCTTGTTACGCTGTTGGCTGTGGCATCCGTGCTTTGCTCGGCGGGGCTGGCGGCAATCTGGGTGTGGCAGGGCTTCGGTCCGCTTCCCATGAAAGAGCTAGCGCTGGCTGCGGCCCTGCCGCTGCTGGGTGTTCTTCCGCTGACCGCCCTCCAGCTCGGGTTGTCGACGTGGCTCAAGAACCAGGCGGTTCCGCTCGTGGTGGGTATCACGGCAACCATGTTCGGCATGGCTGCCGCCCGCATGTCAGTCGCCATCCCCCTCGCCCTACCCATCTACGGAGAGTTGATCGCGATCGGGGCAGAGAGCGGCATCGCCACGTTTGCCGCATGGTCCGCCGGATGGACGAGCGTGTTCTTGGCGGGGGGCCTTCTCGTGGTGTCCAGAAGGGACGTGGCCTAGATGCTATCTGTGCTCAGAGTCGAGCTGATGAAGATGCGCTGGCTACTGGTCGGAGTCGTGCTGGTGGTCGGACCGGCGCTGACGCTCGTACTGGGAGACCCGATGAGGCTCGAGTGGGAAATGTACTACTCGCTCGCAGCTACTCAGTACGCGTGGCTCTACTACCCGCTGCTTGCCGGTGTGCTGTCAGCTCTGGTGTGCCGCACCGAACATGTGAGCGGAGGGTGGAAGTCTCTGCTGGGGCTGCCGGTCAAGAGGGCGCACGTCTATCAGGCCAAGCTGCTCATCGTGGTGGCGCTGCTCGCCGTTTCGCAGGTGATCTTCCTCGGCACCACGTTCGTGGGCGGATCGTTGAAGGGTGTGACCGGCGCCTTCCCCTGGGCGGTTATCGGTCGGTCCCTGCTGCTTGGATGGCTTGCCGTGCTACCCATTGCGGCGCTGCAGATGTGGGCGTCCACGCGCTGGAAGGCGTTCGGCAGTGCGCTGGCCCTCAACGTCGTGCTGACCCTGCCAGCGATCTTCGCTGTGCAGTCCGACAAGGTCGGCCCCTGGTACCCGTGGGCGCAACCCTTCCGAGCGATGCTCAGCGGGATGTCGATCAACGACACCGGCGTCGACCTGGGAGTCCTCGCGATTATTGTGGTCGCCGGGTTCGTGGCCGCGCTCGTTGGCGGAATGACATCCTTCGCACGCTCCGATGTGGTCGCGTGAGTCCTAGAATGGGAGTGTCGCTGACGTCATACAGTCTGGAGCCCCGGTGTCCGCGAACAGGATCCTGATAGTCGAGGACGAGCGCCCTATCACGGAGCTTGTCACCATCGTGCTGCAACGCGAAGGCTTCGAGCACGTGCGGTGGGCGAGCACCGGCGCCGAGGCGATGCGGGAGCTCGACGCAGAACCCGCCGACCTGCTAATACTCGATGTCGGGCTCCCCGATACGGATGGCTTTACGCTCGCTGGTCGTATGCGCGAGAGAACGTCGGTGCCCATCCTGTTCCTCACCGCAAGGGACGGCGACGTCGACAAGCTGATGGGGTTCGGCGTGGGCGGCGACGACTACGTGACCAAGCCGTTCAACCCGCTTGAGGTCGTCGCACGCGTGAAAGCGCTCCTGCGGAGAGCCGGCGCCTCGACCACCGCCGAGCAATCCTTGCCGACCTACGATTTCGGCCGGTTTCGGCTCGACGAAGCAGCAGGGACCCTGATTGTTGACGGGCACGAGGTTGCAGTCCCCGCGCGCGAGTTCCAGCTGCTCGCGTTCTTGTGCGCCAACGTGGGCAGGGTCTTCTCGAAGCGCCAACTGTACGAGCGCGTATGGGGTGAGCCCGCCCTCGGCGAGTCCGACGACAGCACGGTCATGGTCCACATTCGGCGCATCCGGGAGAAGATCGAGAGGGATCCGGGCAATCCACGCTACCTGCTTACGATCCGCGGCCTGGGCTACAAGCTGGTCATGCCCGAGCCGGAGACCCCAGGCGCCTCTGAGGCGGAGCAGCGATGACGCTCCGCGGTCGTTTCGCGCGGCTCTTCGTCTCACGGGTCTTCGCCCTGATGTTGGTGCTCGGGCTCGCATTCCTCGTGTGGGGTATCGGGTCGCTCGTGTGGCTCACGCTCGGCGATCAGCCGGGCAGCGACCCGTCCGAGGGCCCAACA
Organism: uncultured Eubacteriales bacterium; assembly: GCA_964492775.1. Taxonomy (GTDB): domain Bacteria; phylum Actinomycetota; class Coriobacteriia; order Anaerosomatales; family PHET01; genus WRDS01. The sequence goes on from CAZBLH010000001.1 coordinate 9,784, forward strand.
TCTCCCGTGCAGATTCTCGAGAAGGTCCAGGCGGCGACGAGCGTGTCTGCCGAGGGCTCTGTGACGGTGGCGCCGCAGGCTCTTGAGCCGCTTGAGGAGCTAGGCTTCTGGCTGCAAGTGCTGGACGAGCGTGGCGACGAGATCTTCGCGTGGGACAGGCCGGCGGGAGTGCCTCGGCATCACGCCCCCGGCGAGCTGGTCCTATACCGGCAGAACCCACGCGAGATCGAGCAGGCCAGCGTCTACAGCTGGTTCTCAAGCAGCGGCGGGCGGAAGCTGACCTGGGTGCTCGGCCGTCCGGTGGGAGTCAGCAACCCGTGGCCCGGCGTGCGGGTCACATCGCGCACTCCTGAGCGGCTCGCTTGGTCGATCGTGATCCTGTTCGCCTTGGGCATCGGTGTAGTGGCGCTCATGGCACTGCTATTCGGCCGTTCGCTCTCTCGCCCGATGGGCCACATGATGGACTGGCTGGGCAACCTCGCGTCCGGACGATTCGAAGAGCCGGTTGACCGCAACGGTCACCCAGCGTCGATTGTCCCAAGCACCGGAAAGATGCGTAGCAGCTTTGCAACCTACCGAGAGGTCTTCGAGTCGCTCGAGTCGCTCACCCAGCAGATGAAGGACGCCGAGGACCGGCGCGAGCGTCTCGCCCGGTCGCGTGACGAGTGGATGTCCGGAGTGTCCCATGACCTGAAGACGCCGTTGTCGTCCGTGCGCGGCTACGCGGACCTTCTCGCTTCCGACTACGATTTCACGCCTGAAGAAGTGCGCACCCATGCAGCGGTCATCCAGGGGCAGTCCGCCCACATGCTGCGGCTTCTCGATGACCTGCAGCTCACCTTCCGGCTTCGGGCAGACGCGCTGCCGCTCACGCCGCAGCGGATCGACGCGGTGGAGTTCGTACGGGAAGCCGTCGTTGACCTCGCCAACGATCCACGCGCCGAAGGGCGCGAGGTCGTATTTGAGGCGCCCGAGGATGGCGGGGAGGTGTTTGTTGAGGTTGACCCCGCATGGTTCCGCCGAGCGCTCGGGAATCTGATGGTGAACGCCGCGGTGCACAACGAGCCCGGCACCACAGTCCGGGTGTCGGTAGCGAGGCTCAGCGACGAGGCGGCGATCGAAGTCGCAGACGACGGGCGAGGCATGGATGCCGAGACGATGTCCCGGCTGTTCGACCGCTACTACCGGGGGACCGCGACGAGCGAGGCGGCCGAGGGATCGGGTCTAGGGATGGCGATAGCCCGGCAGCTCATCGAGGCCAACGGCGGGACGATCTCGGTTGAGTCCGAAGTGGGAGCCGGAACGACGGTGCGCGTCACGCTGCGCACATGCGTACAGCGTCAGTCAGCGGCATGCTCCGAGGACGTGCGCTAGGCGAGCAAGGCGATGCCGCTCGTTTGCGGGGACTTGGAGCTAGTGCGAGCACGGACCTCTGCTTGGGAACAAATCAAGGAGAGCCGTGACGTCTATGGCTACAACTCGGCTGAGAGTGTGTGTGCCGAACCGGTGCTTGGATGGTGTACCGGAGTCGTCCGTCGGGGCCCCGCGCATCAGCGCGCGGAGCGGGCGGCAAATGCGACAAGCCTCGCAGAACATGCGCAGAGTGATGATCGTCAGCAACCGATTGCCTGTAAGCGCTGAGAGACGCAAGGGCGAGATTGCGTTTCGGCGCAGCGTTGGCGGTGTGGCGACAGGACTCGCCTCGGTCTTGGGTGAGACCGCGGGCCTCTGGGTGGGCTGGCCCGGGGCCGCACTCGCCCGTCTCGGGCCTGAGGAGCGTGCCGAGGTCGCTGCTCGAATGCGCAACGAGTACGCATGCGAGCCGGTCTTCCTGTCCGATGCGGACATCCGCGGCTACTATCAGGGCTTCTCGAACAGGACGATCTGGCCGCTGTTCCACTACTTCACGCGGTTCGCCGAGTTTGACTCGTCGATGTGGAGCACGTATCTGCGCGTGAACCGCAAGTTTCGCGATGTGGTGCTCTCTGCCGTACGACCGGGTGACGTCATCTGGGTGCACGACTACCAGCTTCTGCTGCTTCCGCAGATGTTGCGCGATGAGCTGCCGGACGCGAGCATCGGCTTCTTCCTCCACATACCCTTCCCCGCGCCCGAGGTCTTCCGGGTACTCCCGTGGCGACGGGAACTGTTGTCGGGGATGCTTGGGGCCGATCTGATCGGATTCCATACCTACGACTACGCGGTCAACTTCACCGATTCGGTCAGGGTGCTTCTAGGCCACGCGGCGCGTGCAGGCACCATCGAGGTAGAGGGGCGGACCTGCCTAGCCGAGGCGTTTCCGATGGGCATCGATTTCGACGCGTTCCAGTCAGCGGCTACGTCGCAGCGGGTGCGTCGCGAGTCCGCGCGCATTTCCGAGCACGCACACGGCTCCAAACTTGTACTGTCCGTCGACCGGCTCGACTACACGAAGGGGATCCCAGAGCGACTTCGCGCGTTTGGGGCGTTCCTCGAAAGGCATCCCGAGTGGCGCGGTCGAGTGTCCATGATGGTCGTGGCCGTGCCCTCGCGCACCGGAGTCGAGCAGTACCGGCGACTGAAAGCCGAGGCGGACGGCCTCGTCGGCTCAATCAACGGCAAGTACGGCGACGTTGACTGGATGCCGATCCGTTACATCTATCGCTCGTTGCCAATCCATTCTTTGGTCGCGGCGTATTCTGCCGCCGATGTTGCGCTGGTGACCCCGCTTCGGGATGGCATGAACCTCATTGCCAAGGAGTACCTGGCGTCGCGGCCGAGCGAGACTGGCGTTCTCGTGCTTTCCGAGATGGCTGGGGCCGCAAGAGAACTCGCAGAGGCCATCATCGTGAATCCCTTCGACCTCGACGGCATGGTTGAGGCGCTCGAGACCGCGCTAACGATGCCTAAGACCGAGCAGCGTTCGCGAAACCGGCCGATGCGAGAGCGCCTCGGCCGCTACACCGTCTCACGCTGGGCGCAGGACTTCCTCGATTCTCTCTGTGAGACGAAACTGCGGCAGCTCCAATCGGCCGAGCATTGGCTCGACGCCGCGCAGAGGGAGCGCTTGGTGGCTGCGTACCGCTCGACAAAGGGGCGACGGTTCGTGCTGGACTATGACGGTACTCTGATCGGGTTCGCTGCAAGGCCCTCGCTCGCCGTCCCATCACCTGACCTCATCGATCTGCTGCGTAGGCTTGCGAAGGACGAGCGCAATGCTGTGGCGATCGTCTCAGGCAGGGACAGGGACACTCTCGGTGACTGGTTCGGGGACTTGCCGATTGACCTGATAGCCGAGCACGGTGCCTGGATCCGAGACCGGGGGCAGGCGTGGTGCATGATAGAGGCGTTGGACGACGAGTGGAAGTCTCGCGTCAGACCGGTGCTCGAGATGTTTGTCGATCGCACTCCCGGCTCCAGCCTTGAGGAGAAGACGTTCTCTCTGGCGTGGCACTACCGACTGGTGGGGAGCGGGTTGGCCGAGGCGCGTCTGGCCGAGCTGCGAGACACCCTCAGCGCCCTGACGAGCAGCCTGGGCCTCGCGGTGATGGAGGGCAACCGGGTTACTGAGGTCAAACTCCCGGCGGTACATAAGGGCCGTGCGGCGCTCAGGTACATGAACGATGACAGATACGGGTTCGTGCTCGCCGCAGGCGACGATCAGACGGACGAGGACCTGTTCGAAGCGGCGCCTCCGGGCGCCTGGACGATACGTGTTGGCGGCGGGCCTACCAAGGCGAGCTTCACGGTCAACAGCCACCGCGACATGCTTGACCTGCTATCCGAGCTGGCGGGGGAGTCAGATGAAGCGTCTTGAGGACTACCGAGGAATCGTACCCGATGAGGTGCTTGCGAACCTGCACCGGCGCGCTGCACGCATGTACGACAGCCACATCGTACACGTGAACTCGACGGCACAGGGAGGTGGGGTCGCCGAGCTGTTGTCGAGCATCGTCCCGCTCATGAATGACGTAGGCGTGGACTGCGGCTGGCGTGTTCTCGTCGGCAGCGAGGACTTCTTCGGAGTGACGAAGAAGCTGCACAACGGGTTGCAGGGAGAGCCAATCGCGCTCACCGCGCAGAAACGGCGCATCTACCTGCAGGCGAGTGAGAATTTCGGCCGGTACACACACATTGGCAAGCACGACGTCGTCATGGTCCACGATCCGCAGCCCCTGCCGATGATCCAGTACCAGCGGAAGAGGCAGCCGTGGATCTGGCGCTGTCACATCGACCTCACCGATCCGGACAAGAGGCTCTGGGAGTACCTGAAGGGCTTCATCCTCCGCTATGACTTGGTCATCGTAAGCCACGAGGACTATCTCCGAGAGGACTTGCCCGTCAGACAGATCGTGGTCAATCCGGCCATCGATCCGCTCAACCAGAAGAACGTGAACCTCCCCCCCTCGACTATCGCGAAGTACCTGGAGCGTCACGGGATCGTCCTGGACAAGCCGCTCATCACCCAGGTGTCGCGATTCGACAAGTGGAAGGACCCGGTCGGAGTCATCGAGGTCTTCAAGAAGGTGCGCAGGAACGTCGATTGTCGGCTGGTGCTCGCGGGCAATTTCGCGACTGATGACCCCGAAGGCTACGAGATCTTCGAGAAGGTAAGACTCAAAGCCGAGAAGCTCATCGAAAGCGGTGACGTCATCGTTCTTCTCGGCGCCGGCGATGTCGTCATCAACGCGCTGCAGAGAGTCTCCTCCGTTGTCCTCCAGAAGTCGTTGCGGGAAGGTTTCGGCCTTACCGTGGCGGAGGCATCGTGGAAAGGGGTGCCGGTCGTTGCCGGTGCGGTCGGCGGAATCCCGCTCCAGATCATCGACGGCGAAACAGGATACCTCGTGGATTCGAGAGACCTCCGAGGGTGCGCGGAGCGCATCGTTACCCTGCTCGAGAATCCGGAGCTTGCCCGTTCCATGGGTGCGGCCGGCCGCGAGTACGTCCGCCAGAACTTCCTGGTGACTCGTCTGCTGGGCCACGAGCTCGAGATCTTCGCCGAGATACTCGGCGGCTAATAGACCTACCGGGGCACACAGGGAATGGACGCAGTCTCGCAAGAGAGTCAGGATGTACACTCGAAGCCTTGCGAGAGGGTTACTGCGTGAACAACCTGTCACATGCCGAGCGGCCGAAGGCACTTGCAGCGCTCATCACGGCCGTGGTTCTGTTCGGTTCGGCGTTCGTCGGGATCCGAGCGATCGTCTCTTCGGGCGCCTACACCCCGGGACAACTAGTGTTCGCGCGGCTTGTCGTCGCCGCTGTGCTGCTTGGCGTGATGGCGATCGTAACGCGCGGCGTGCGCATGCCGAGTGGCCGCGACTGGATCGCGTTTGTCGCGCTCGGCGCGCTCGGGCAGGCCGCTTACCAGCTGCTGCTCAACATCGGCGAGCGAACCGTGGACGCTGGTACCGCCGCGCTGCTGGTCTCGTGCTCCCCAATCCTCGCATCTGTGATGGCCGTCGCCTTCCTGGGCGAGAGGATGACGCCGATAGGGTGGGCTGGCACTGCCATCGCGTTCTGCGGCGCGGTGGTCATCGCCTTGGCGGCCGGGGTCACCCTGCAGCTGGACTCGGGAGTGGCGCTTGTCGTCGCGGCGACGCTTCTGTGGGCGTGCTACCAGGTGGTCCAGAAGACCGTCGCTTCTCGCCACACGCCTCTTGAGCTCACCGCGTGGCCGACGTGGATCGCGGTTGCGCTGCTAATGCCGTTCTTCTCGGCGGGCCTACCGGAAGCCGTCCGGGCCGCGCCTCTCAATGCCACGCTGTCGGTCTTCTGGCTCGGAGCGGGCTCGTCCGTCGGCGGGTTCCTCGCGTGGTCCTATGCGATCAAGCGCTTGCCCGTCGTCGTGTCATCGAACGCGCTGTTCGCCGTACCGGTGGCCGCGTTCGTGATCGGGCTTGGGCTGCTCGGCGAGGTGCCCGATCCGCTGGCGTTCGTCGGGGGCGCTGTCGTCATCGCCGGCGTAGTGCTGGCCCAGACCAAAGGTCGACCGGCCCGGGCGCCGCTCGCTGAGGAAGCGATGGAGGCCGCCTGAGCGGGGCGGACACGCGAGTTGGACAGGGATACCCTCTGGCACCTTGTGGTGTTTGACACAAACTAGTTTACCGCATAAACTCCTCGGCAGATGGACTGCGCGGAGCGGAGGCTCGCATGCGCAGTCGTGCCTCGAAGGAGTGAGTGGCCATGGACGTAATCACAGAAACGCGGAATCAGACGTACGCCTACTGGTTTTCCGACGGTCTCGCCGAGATCGTGAGCGGAGTGCTGTGCGTGATTGTCGGTGCGCTCTTCTACCTGTCGGTGATCCTCGGCACTGACCTGCTCGCGAACGGTGCGCTGGCCGCGATGGTACTGGGAGTCCTCGCGGGAGGGAAGGCGATCGGGTGGGCCAAGGATCGAATCACCTACCCCCGCACGGGCTACGTCAAGTATCCCGACCCCTCGAGAACCCGCCGCGGGACGGCCGCTGTGATCGCACTTGTGGTGGCGGCAGTGGTGTCCGTTGCGTCGACGCTGGCGCGCGACGCGGGGATGAGCGTGACAGCCAATCTGGCGACGGTGGCCGGCTTTGGAGCGGGAATCGCAGTGGTTTCTGCGGTGCGCGCCTACAAGATGGCGATCGGGCGACTGTACGCTCTCGCACTCGTCATTCTCGCCGCGACCGCGTGGGCGTTGTCGCGCGGCTTTGAGATGAACGCGGCAATCGGCGTCATCCTGCTGGCCTTCGGGGTAGCTGCGGTCATCACCGGCGCCAGTGCGCTGGCCGAGTATCTGCGCCGCAACCCGCTCGCAGGCGGTGCCGATTCATGAGTGAGTTCGAGTTCGCCGCCGATCCCGACCGGGTCATCCACGAGCCCGCACGCCTCAAGATCATGGCGATCCTCTCAGTCGCCGAGGAAGCCGACTTCATCTACCTACTGCGCGAGACGGGCCTGAGCCGAGGGAACCTCTCCGTGCAGCTCGGCAGGTTGGAGGAGGCCGGCTACATCGAGATCTCGAAGAGCTTCGTCGGGCGCGTGACGCGCACGACCGCGAAGATGACGCGCAATGGGCGCGGCGCTTTCGAGGAGTACCGCCGCTATCTCGCAGGACTTCTCGGCGCCACCGGGGAGCGCTAGCGGACGTCTGGCCCGGTGGCGCGCGAGGTTACCAGCTAACTTGCCGCGTCGACGACGATCGTCACTGTGGAGCCGCGCTGTGCTCGGCCCGGACCTTTGGGGCTCTGGTCGAGTACGACGTTGTTCTCGGCATGAGGCTCGAAGGTGGTCGTGACCTTGAGCCCGGCCGCCTCGAGCTTCTGAACCGCGGCCTCACGCGACATGCCGATTACATCGGGCACATCGACCATCGCCGAACCCTTGGAGATCACGATTGAGACGGTGGTGCCCTCCTCGACCTTCACGCCCGGGTTCGGGTTCTGGGAGATGACTAGGCCCGCCTTCACGTTCTCGTCGAACGCTTCGGTGGGAGCGACCGTGAGGCCGGCGTCACGCAGCGCCTTCTCGGCATTGGCGCGGGTCTGCTTGCGCACGTCAGGAACGACCACGGTCGACCTGCCGCGGGATACCACGTACTGAACCGAGCTGCCCTTCGGGACCTCGGCACCCGGGGTGGGCTCCTGCCGCACCACGAGTCCCTCGGCGACGGTCGGTGAGTTCTCGGACGGGAGCGGCTCCGGAACGAGTCCGGCGGCAGTGATCGCCTGGCGCGCCTGTTCCTCGGGCATCTCGACGACTGACGGGACCTGCGTCATTTCCGGTCCCTTGCTGACGATCAGCTCGACGACGGTGCCCTCTTTGGCTTCGGCGCCGCCCTCGGGGGACTGTTCGATGACCTGTCCGGCGGGTGCAACGGGGTCGAACCTCGTCTCGGTCGGGCCGACGACGAATCCGGCAGCGGTGATCGACGCCTCGGCGGCCTCGAGCTGCATGCCCACGACGTTGGGAACGGTTGGAGCGTCGCCGCTGAACGCCCCGAGGGCGTATGCGGTGGCGAGTCCTGCTACGACGAGCAGCACGACAGCCACTATCCACGGCCAGCGCGACCGCTTGGGGATCGGGCGGACGACAGGGGCCGCCGGCTTCTCGCGGCTTGCGGATGAGCCGGGAACCGCCGGCATGACCGCAGTACCGTCGGCGGGCGGGACTGCGGTCGGTGCGGCAACGTTCCTGCCCTCGGCGACGGCGCGCAGGTCGCGGCGCATGTCCTCGGCGGTGGCGTACCGTTCGGCGGGCTTCTTGGCCATCGCCCGCATGATCACGGCCTCAAGGCCGGGGTCGATGTTCGGGTTGATCTCACGCGGGCGGCGGGGCTGCTCGTTTACCTGCTTGAGTGCGATCGCCACGGGCGAGTCGGCGTCGAACGGGAGCTTACCGGTCGCCGCTTCGTACAGAGTGACGCCGAGCGAGTACAGGTCGCTGGCGGCGGTGAGAGGCCTGCCCTGCGCCTGCTCGGGCGAGACGTAGTGCGCCGTTCCGAGCACCGACCCGGTCTGGGTCATCGTGGTATTCCCCGCACGGGCGATCCCGAAGTCCATGACCTTGACGGACCCGTCGGGTGTGACCATAACGTTGTGCGGCTTGATGTCACGGTGAATCACGTCGTAGCCGTGTGCGACGGAGAGCGCCGCGCACACCTGTGCGCCGATCTGGGCGACACGCCGAGAGTCCAGCGCGCCCTTCTCGGCGATCAGGCTCTTGAGATCGGTACCGCGCACGTACTCCATGACCATGTAGAACGTGGAGTTCTCCTGGCCCCAGTCGTACATGTTCACGATGTTGGGGCTCTGCAGGTTCGCGGCGGCCTGCGCTTCCTGACGGAATCGCGCTGCGAACGTCGCATCAGAGGCGTAGCGAGGGTGCATTACCTTCACTGCAACGGTGCGACCCAGGACCTCATCGACGGCCTTGTATACCTCGGCCATCCCGCCTGCGCCGATCTTCTCGGTGACCCGGTACCTGCGACCGAAAACCATGTCTTCCACGGATACAGCGCTCCCGTAACTCGTCGGCTGCCGAGAGTCCCTCAGCAGCATTCTAGCCGAACTCTACAGTCTACCTGACGCCCTGCGCCCGAAGTGCGGCTTCCAATACCGGCCGCGCAGTGGGCGCAGCCACGCGGCCTCCGATGCCGCCCTCCTCGACCATGACCGCCACCGCCACTACCGGGTTCTCGGCGGGCGCGAATGCGATGAACCACGCATCGGTGCGGCGGTTTGAGCCCGTCTCGGCGGTTCCAGTCTTGCCGGCCACCTTGACGCCCGAGATGCGGGCCCCCGTGCCCGAGCCCGCGTTGACGGTGTCGACCATCAGCGCCGTTACCTGCTCTGCGGTGACGGCGTCCGTGGCGGTGGTGAGCCGCCGAGCGGCCGTCTGAGCCGATGAGGTGCCGGTGCTGTCGCGCACCTCCCGGATCACGTACGGGCGCATCACCACGCCGTCGTTCGCGAGGCCGGCGGCCACGAGCGCCATCTGCATCACGCTCGCCTGCGGGCCCGGCGGCGACTCGTGCTCGCCGACTGGTTGGCCGATGCCCGCCCACGCCGTCTCCCATGTGGTCATCTCTCCGGGGTCAGGCATGAGCGATACCTTGGCGGGGAGTTCGAAGCCCAGCTCGCTGTTGAAGCCGAATCGCTCGGCCTGGCCGACCAGCGCAGGCGCGCCGAGCTGGACCGCTACCTGGCCGAAGACAGTGTTGATCGAGGACATCGTCGCGCGCCGAAGGTCTACGGTGCCGTAGCTGCCGCCCTCGAAGTTCGTGACGGGCGCGTTGCCGATCTCCATCGGGCTCGCTCCTGAGTAGGTGCTCGTGGGTTTGGCGGTCCCGCTGGAGAGGGCGCCGGTGAGCGTGACCACCTTGAAGGTGGAGCCGGGCGCGCGCAGGGCCTGTCGGCTGCGGTCGAGGAGGGGGGCTCCCTCGGCTGTGGACAGGGTCTCCCACTCGGCGTCGACCTTGCCCGGGTCGTAGCCCGGCCTCGAGACCGAGGCCAGCACCTCGCCGGTACGTGGGTCGAGCGCCACGATTGCGCCGCGCCGAGAGCCGAGTGCGGACTCGGCGGCCTTCTGGACGTCAGCGTCGATCGTGAGGATGACGTCGTCGCCCTCGACTGGTCGGCCCGTGGCCTGCGCGATGAGATCGTCGATGGTGCGGAGTGCGCGACGTCCCGTCAGTGCGTCGTTGGCTGCAGACTCGATGCCCGCGCGCCCGTAGCGGGCGGAGTGGTAGCCCACGATATGAGCGGCCAGGCCTCCCGCGGGATACGTCCGCTTGAACTCTCGGCCGTCGGGGACCGACTCGGCGAGCACCGTGCCGTCGCGCGTGATGATCGAGCCGCGGTCCTGGCGGGCCTGCTCGGCAATTCCCCGCGTGTTGGCAGTGTGATTCTGTAGCGAGCGGGCCTGGACGACTTGGATCCAGGTGAGGTTCACGACGAGTGCGGCTAGCAGCACGGAAAGCACCGAGGCCACTAGCGTGAGCCGGCGCCCGAGGGCGAAGCGCCCGAGCACGCCGAGATCGGTCGAGGTCATCTGCATCTCGGATTCGAAGCCAGTGGCCTCGTCGCCGGCGTGCAGCAGAAGCCCGAGCATGATGAAGGTCGAAACCAGCGAGGATCCGCCGTAGCTCATGAAGGGCAGCGTCACGCCGGTCAGCGGTATCAGCCGAGTGACCCCGCCGATGATGACGAAGGCCTGGATCGCGAGGGCTGCGACCACACCTACCGCCGTGAAAGCCGCCATGTCAGAGCGCGCGTGGCTCGCGGTGGCCAGCCCGCGCAGCGTGAAGATGATGAAGCAGATGATGATCGCCGAAGCGCCAAGCAGTCCGAGTTCCTCACCGACCGCCGAGAAGATGAAGTCAGTCTCTACAAAGGGGATGCGGGTAGGCAGCCCCTGGCCAAGCCCAGTACCGGTGAGCCCGCCGGCCGCGAACGCGAACAACGACTGGACCAGCTGGTACCCGCGTCCGGCGGCATCGACGAACGGATCGATCCAGATGGCGATGCGCGTCTGCACGTGGTCGAACATCCGCCATGCGGCGAATCCTCCAGCCCCGAACAGGGCCAAGCCCACGACTACGTAGCCCGGCCGTCCGGTCGCCGCGTAGATCATCACCAGGAAGATTCCGAACAGTAGAAGCGAGCTGCCCAGATCGCGCTCGAAGATGAGCACGAACAGCGATACCGCCCACATGAGCAGCAGCGGACCCAGGGTTCGCGGCTCAGGCAGTCGCATGCCGAGGACTCGCCGAGTTGACACTGAGAGCATCTCCCGGTGCTCGGAAAGGTACGCGGCCAGGAAGACGATGATGCATATCTTGGCGATTTCACCGGGCTGGAAGGACATCCCCGCGAATCGTATCCAGAGCTTGGCGCCGTTGACCTCGACGCCGATGATGGCCGGCGCCACCAGCAGGAGGATGCCGACGACCATGATCGTGTACTTGTAGCGGGCGAGTTGCTCGAGCGAGGGCACGAACACGAGCACCGCAATCAGCGCCGCGACTCCCACGAACAGCCACGTGACCTGGCTGGCCGCCAGCGTGGCGTCGAGTCGCGTCACGAAGGCCAGGCCGGTTCCCGCGAGCACGAACGCGATGGGCAAGAGCCCCGGGTCCGCGCCCGGCGTGAAGCGCCGCACGGCGAGATGCGCGGCGATGAACGCGGCAAGCAGCGCTCCGGGGACCGCGAGTGAGACCCAGGTGAAGTCGCGCGCGAGCGCGGTGTCGACGAGGGCAAAGATGATCAGCACTGGCGGTGCGGCCGCCAGCAGCAGGAGCAGCTCCGTTGTCCGACGGGGGTGCACCGTCACTCCTCCGTCGAGGGGTCGGCCGGAGTCGTAACGGGCGCGTCCGACTCGGCAGGAGAAGCGAGGCGCTCGTACTCCTCGGCGATGGAGAGGGCTTCTTCAGCGCTGCCTGCGCGGACCCCGTCGGCGAGGCGACGCTGGATCGCGGGCGGCAAGGAGTCGACGGGTGTCGCGGTTCGGGCAAGCTCCCAGCGCAACGACTGGCCTGCGAGTTCGCCAGGAACGCCCTGGTAGATGACGACGACGCCGTCGGTCTCGGTCAGGAAGTAGCTGCTGCGGGCGTGAGCGTAAGTGCCGTATCCCACCGCGGCCAAAATCAGCACGAACAGGGTGAGCCAGCCGACCACCGCGAGTGCAGTCCGCTTGCGGTGGCTCGCGCGCTCCCGCAGCTTCGTGGCGGATTCACCTTCGATGTCCACCACGATGACCGAGATGTTGTCGTAGCCTCCGGCCTCGTTCGCCGATGCGATCAGCTCCAGAGCGGCGTCGTGTGCGCTGGCCGGACGGCGGAGAATCTCCTCGATGTGAACGTCGAGAAGCATGGAGGTGAGCCCATCCGAGCACAGCAGCAGCCGGTCGCCGCCGTCGAGCTTGATCTCGTAGGTGTCGACCTCCATGTCGGCGTCCGTGCCGAGCGCGCGCGTGATGACGCTTCGGTTCGGGTGCACGCGCGATTCGGCCTCGGTGAGCTGGCCGGTGCGGATGAGGTCAGCGACCATCGAATGGTCCTGGGTGAGGCGCTGCAGGCGTCCCTGGTGAAGCAGGTAGGCGCGCGAGTCGCCGACGTGTGCGAGCACCGCGCGGCGCCCCTCGATTACCGCCGCCGTCATCGTGGTGCCCATGCCGGCTCGGCCGATTCCCTCGGTCGTCGCCCGGATCACCTCGCGGTTGGCGGCGCGAACGGCCCGTGCGAGCGCGGGGGCGTCGGCGTGCTTGGGCGAGTGCTCGCGAACCGTCTCGACGGCGATGGAGGACGCGACCTCGCCGGCCTCATGACCGCCGAGACCGTCGGCCACCACGAACAGCGGCGGCTGAGCGAGCACGGTGTCCTCGTTGTGCGGTCGCACGCGACCGACATCCGTGAGCGCCGCGTAGTCGGCACGGACCTTGGCGCTCACGACCGGTCGACCCCGAGCCGAACAGCGCCGATCTCGATGATGTCGCCTGGACGCAGCGAGGTGGCGCGAGTGATGCGCTGCCCGTTGAGCAGGGTACCGTTCGTGGACCCGAGGTCTTCGACGACGGCCTCGTCACCCACGGCGGACACGCGCGCGTGCCGACCGGAAACGAAGTCGTCTGCTATCACGATGTCGGCGCCGGGTGAACGCCCGATCACCACGGGACCCGTGATCGGCAGCGCAACCCCGCGCAGCTCGCGAGGGCCCGCAAGGACCGTGAGCGTGAAAGAATCGGTCTTCCGGGAGCGCCCCGACGTGACGAGCCCGAGTCCGGCGCGAACCGCGGCAATCAGGAACAGATAGAGCAGAGCCAGAAGCAGGATACGCCCGGCGAAGAGGATGAGTTCGATCACCGGTGGCCCACCTGCGCCTCGTGGAAGACGAGCTCTGTCACCCCGATGGTCACGACGTCGCCCTCGTGCAGGCGCGCGCGATCCACCTCGATGCCGTTGACGAGGGTGCCATTCGTTGAGCCGAGATCGACGATGAACCACTCGCCGTACTCATACTCCAGTGCCGCATGCTGTCTCGAGGCGTTGTGGTCGTCCAGGCAGACGTCACATGCGGACAGCCTGCCGACGATGATTCGGTCCTCGTCCGGGGAGAGCGGAATCGACCGGCCGCTGCCCCGGTACGTCAGCCGAGCGTCGAAAGTGGACGGTTGAACAGACGGCCGCACGCTCGGCTGCACTGCGGTGAGACCGGCAGCGCTTCCGTCGAGCACGGAGGCGGACTGGACTGCCGCCGACGCCGGAGCCGATGCGCCCGCGCCGACGCCGATGTCGTGCTGCGGGCCGAGCTCGGCTTCGATCTCGGCCGCGGACATAAGCTCGCCGATCACCTGGAATCGGCCGAGGCGCAGGTCGTCATCGATCAGGAACCGGACACGCGGCCGGGTGGCGAGGTCGTAGCGCTTCTCGCGTGCGTAGCCTGCCAAGTACGTCTCAAGCTCGCCGGCGAGTGTGTCGGCGAACCCGCCAAGCTGGTCGCCATCCTCCGGAGAGAGCAGGACCGAGAAGAGGGTAGGAGCGTAGACCTTCCCCACGCCGAGCTTGCGTCGACGATCCATCTCCCTGCCGGCCGCCTTCGCGAGTTCGGCGGGCTGGACCGGCGAACGGAAGACGCCCGCGAACAGGCCTTCAACGGCCCCGCCGATGCGGTCTTCGAAGTCGGAGAGGATGCTCACTCCAGCCGTCCCTGCTATCTGTTTCCAGCGAGCTCGAATGGGTCTTCTTCTTCACCGCGCACCGGCGCGCCGAGCGCGGTGAGAAGCACCACAAGTATAAGTGAGACAGCGAGCGAGGCCCCGAACGATACGGACATGTAACCCCCGGGTGCCCCGGTCAGTCCCGCCACTACCTCCGCGAGGGCATACGCCCCGCCGAGAACCGCGCTGCCGGCAATCGCGCCGAGGGTGGCGAACAGGCGCGTTGCTCGACGGCAGAACGCCGACATCACCACGGCCGCCGCCGCCCAGCCCAATAGCGCGACGGCTGCGCCTGCTGACGTCGCGAGTGTCCAAGCGCTTGTAGCGGCAAGGTCCGCCCTCCAGACATCAAGCGCGTACGCGGGCAGCACCGCGAGGTAGGGTGCACCGTTGCCCGAAGCGGCGGAGGCGAGCATGGCGAGCCCGCCACCCACGAGCGCAGTCAGTCCGGCGGCCAGCGGAGGGAGCGAGAACCCGGCGACAAGCGGCTGCACGAAGGGCACCCGGGCCATTGCGAGCACCGGGGCCGACAGCGGGAGCACTGCCGATGCGGGACTCTTGCGAGAAAGTCCCCACCACCATGAGCCGCCGACCACGCCGACGATGAGAGCGGCCAGGATGAAGCCGCGAGTCCAAAGCCCGGTGAGAAGGAGCACCAGCCCGAGACCGACGCCGAGAGTGGGCGCGAGCGCCCCCACGGCCGCAACTACTGCCGCGGCCGCCATGAGCGCCTGCGGCTCCAGCTCCAGCGGCAACAGCCCGGAGTATGCGAGCCAGCCGGCCTGCATGGCCGCGAACAGGCGCACCAGCGCGTAGCCGCCGCGACCCTGCATGCGGTCCCAGAGGCCGAGCTGCTGGACAGCGTGTCTCTCGGCGGGTACCTCCTCGTCGCTGACGAGTGAGGTCACGATTTCGCTGAGCGACGCGCGCCCATCGGCGGGGTCTCCCAGAAGCGGCAGTAGCTCGTCTGCTAGCTCGGCGACATCGTGAAGCCGCGTGGATGGGAGGCGCGCGGTGGCGGTGAGGAGGATGTCGTCGATCTCGGCGTCCAGCTCGGGGTTGCGCTCGGACGGGAGCGGCGGTTCGAAAGCGACAAGGCTACGTGCCGAGGCGTCGGCGGTCCCGCTTGCTGTTGTGAGGTAGGGGTTGTCGCCGGTCAACACCTCGAATGCGAGCGCGCCGAGCGCCCACTGGTCGGTCGCCTCGGTGACACCCTCACCGCGCAGCTGCTCGAGCGGCATGTATCCGGGGGTGCCGCCCCACGCCGGACCGTGTCCCGAGAGAGATGACAGTTCCGCCATCCCGAAATCGGCCACTTTGGCTCGGCCGTCCGACGTGATCAGTACGTTCTCAGGCTTGAGGTCGAGGTGCAGGACCCCGTTCTCGTGCGCGAACTCGACCGCCGAGAACACGTCGCCGAGCACCGCCGCCGCCTCGTCGGGCGAGAGCGGCCCCTCAACCGCGTCAAGGACCTCGACGAGAGAAGCGCCGTCTACGTACTCCATGACGAGGAACGCTTCATCGGCGTCGGTGTCGAAGTCGAACACCGTGACGATCGCGGGATGGTTGAGCATGGCCGCGGTGCGAGCCTCGGCCAGTCCGGTCGGGCCGAGCTCACGTTCGCGCGCCCTTCTCGGCAACGAGAGCCGCTTGATGGCGACACGCCGCTGCATGCGGGTGTCCCAAGCGAGCACTACCGAGCCGAATGCGCCCTGTCCGAGCTCTTCGAGCGGGCGGTACCGATCCAGAATGAGTTGGCCGTCCACGTCCCCCCAATCACGGGCTCGTCCATTCTATCGCCTATACGTAGCGCGTGGGCGGCGGCGAAGGCATTGAGTTGGCACGCTTCTTGATACTATCGCGATATATCGTAAAGAGAAGAATGAAGGGAGAGCGAAACATGAACGCTCATCATCACGATTCCTGCTGTGGAGGACACGGCCGACGCCGCTACCATCACGGTACGGGCGGAGGTCACCACCAGCATCGCGGCAGCTGCCACGATCACGGGAGCTCGGCTCATCGCCGCCACGGCTCAGGGAGCTGCAGCCGTCACGGCGCTCACGGCTCCATGGGTATACGCGGCCACGGAGGGCGCGCGCGCCGCGGAGACATCCAGGCCGCCGTCCTGGTCCTGCTCGCCGAGCAGGACATGCATGGGTACCAGATCATCCAGGAGCTTGCCGAGCGGAGTGGCGGCGCGTGGGCTCCGAGCCCCGGGTCCGTCTACCCGACGCTGCAGATGCTCAAGGATCAGGGCTTCGTCACCAGCCAGGATGCTGACGGCCGCAAGGTCTTTTCGCTGACGGACGCTGGGCGCGAGCGCGTTGAGTCACTGCCCGAGAAGGCACCATGGGAGGCCATGGCCGGAAACGCGGGCCCGGGCAAGCAGCTGCGCGAGAATACCAAGGCGCTTATGGCCGCTGTTGGCCAGCTTGGACACACGGGTACCCCCGAGCAGATCGAGCAGGCGTCAGAGCTTCTTGCCGAGACTCGCAAGCGCATCTACCGGATGCTCGCCGGCGACTAGCGGTCTGCATTCACACACCTGAGCCAGCCGAAAGGGGCCGCGATCGCGGCTCCTTTCTCTGTATTGCCAGACTCACCGCTAGAATCTCAGCTGACGCGCGATTCGCGCACGAGCGAAGGGATGCTGACCAGTGCTGGGGCCACGTTGGGCGAAAGTTGCGCGCGATCTTGTGGTGCATAAGACGCGTACCGCCCTTGTCGTGCTGTCCATCGCGGTTGGGATCTTTGCCGCTGCGGTGATGATCGGCGGCCGAGGAGTCCTCATCCGCGCGCTCGACGACACCTTCGAGGCGACCGTCCCCTCGGCAGTCACGTTTCTGACCACCCCATTCGACGAGGCATTCGTCACAAGCGTAAGGCGCGAGTCCGATGTCGCCGCTGCCCAAGGGCGGCGCGCCGTCTCGGTGAGCTACCGGGGCGAGGACGGCGAGCGTCACAATATCGTGCTCTACGCCATCGAGGATTACGACGACATCTCAGTGGCTCTGCTCGACCCGCCAGACGTGGGCCGGTGGCCAAGCCGCGGCGAGGTCTTCATGGAGACTGGCTCCACCGACTTCTCGGGACTTGGGCGCGGCGACTTGATCGAGATCGAGACGATCGGCACCTCAGCGACTGAGCTCACCGTCGCGGGGACCGTCCACGACCTCAACGCGTCCCTGCCGATCATGAATGGGCGCTGCGTCGGCTATATCAGCTGGGACACGCTACCGGACCTCGGTGAGCCTCAGATCTACAACCAGCTCGACGTCGCGGCTGCGGGGCGGCTCGGCTCGCTTGCCGAGGCCAGCGCGCTCGGGTCACGCCTCAGAGATCAGGTGCTCGCGCCCGCCGGAGTCCGCACGCTGCGGATGACCGCCAATGAGCCTGGCGTCCAAATGATCGCCGACATCTTCCGTGCGGTTGCGCTCCTGCTGGTGCTCGTCGGGGTGCTCACGCTCGCCCTTTCGGGCTTCCTGGTAGTCAACACGATCAGTGCGCTCGTCGTGCAGCAGACTCGGCAGCTCGGCGTCATGCGCACGGTAGGCGCCCGCCGAGGACAGCTTGCAGGGATGTACTTCGCGATGGTCACGGCGTACGGCCTGCTCGCTCTAGCCGTCGCCATCCCGGCTGGTCAGCTCGGCACGAGGCGGTTCGTCGAGTTCGGCGCGCGCATCCTCAACTACCGAGTGCCGGACCTCTCCACTCCTGGCGAGATCGTCGCCATGGAGCTCGCCGTGGGGCTGCTCGTCCCACTGCTGGCCGCGAGCGTGCCCGTTGCTCTCGGGCTCCGGATGCCGGTACGCGAGGCTCTCTACGGCTCGGGGTCGCTCGGCGAGTTCGGCGAGGGTTGGATTGACCGAGCGCTCGGCAAGATCCGCGGTCTTCCCCGACCGATTGCGCTCAGTCTGCGGAGCACCTTCCGCCGCAAAGGGCGGCTTGCACTCACTCTGGTATCGCTGCTGATGGCGGCCGCGGTGTTCATCTCGGTCGCCAGCGTGCGCAGCTCGATCTACCGCACGGTCGAGACGGTCGGGCAGCATCGTACGATGGACCTGTGGGCCGACATCTTCCCGCCGCAGCCGCTGGAGCGCATCGCCGAGCTCGCCTCTGAGGTGCCCGGCGTTGTCGAGGCCGAGGGCTGGATCAGTCGGGCGTCGGTGCGCGTGCGCCCCGACCGCTCAGAGTCACAGGAGCTGTTCGTGTACGGGCTGCCTCCCGACAGCCGCTACTTCCACGCCGAGCTCGTGGAAGGGCGCTGGATCCGGCCGGGTGACGGGAATGCGATCGTCATCGACCATGGCTTCACGGAGTCCGACCCGGACGTGCGCGTCGGCAGCACCATCACGCTCCGGATAGGCGAGATCGACCTCGACTTCCGCGTCGTCGGCCTGACGCGGGGCGACCTCCTCAACCATTTCGGGTGGGTGAACCGCGATTTCCTGGACGGGGCGCTCGGCGCCGGTGGTCGCGTCGAGACGCTCATGATCGGCACTGCCGAGCACGATGCGGAGTCGCAGAGCGAGGCCGCGCGAGACATCACGGACAGCTTCGCCGAGCAAGGGGTGCGGGTCACGAACTCGATCACCCAGCGCACCCTGCAGGGCACGATGCGCGACTCGCTCAACATCATCGTCATCTTCCTGGTGATCATGGCCGCCCTGCTTGTGGCTGTGGGCGGGATTGGACTCTCGGGGACGATGTCAATCAACGTGCTGGAATCCACGCGCGAGATAGGGGTCATGCGCGCGCTCGGGGCATCGAACAGGTCGGTGTACTCGATCTTCATCACCGAGGGCGTGGTGGTCGGGCTGATCTCCTGGGCACTCGGTGTCGTCGCCAGCATTCCGCTCTCATACCTGCTCACGGCGGCCATAGGTGATGCCCTCGGTTTCGGGCTGAGCTTCGCCTACTCGTTCGAAGGAGTCGCCGCCTGGCTAGCGTTCGTAGTCATCATCTCGATATCTGCCAGCGCGCTCCCCGCCGCGCGAGCCACGCGCATCAGCGTCGCGGAGGCAATCTCCTACGAGTAGGCGGAACCGAGTCCGCGGGCGAGCGCGCCTTTCTAGAAATTCACAGGTGAAAGGTGCTGTCATTGCCCGGTTCGTAGGCGTACTGTATGCATCGCAGTTACATCGGAAGTTGAGGGGGCGTATTACGAGCCGACTGGTGGTTGACGAGCACTGCGGTGAGAGTGGGCTTGACGAGCTGAGGGCCGAGTGGAGCGACCTCGTCGCGCGCATGCCTGATTGCAGGTCTCACCAGCGTCCAGAGGGTTTTCGAGCCTACATGGGGCTTGTTGCTCCTGACCAGGTATGCTTCCTTGCGGTACGCGACGGGCATGAGCTCAAAGCGGTGATCCCGTTGCACTTCGGCGAGAATTCTCGGCTCCGTATGCCGGTGCGTGTGGCGAGCGTGGCTTATCCTCACGATTGGCCATTCGGCGAGGTAGTCGCACCCGATGACGATGTGCGTACGGCTCTGTTGCCCTTGGTGCTCGAGTTCTTGCGTGGTCCCTCGAACCATGGCGCACATCTGCTGACGGTAGGGCCGGCTCCTGTGGCCTCCCGGCTCTGGGAGGGGCTCGCCGGGGGTCGCGGGTCGTGCTTCGTCGGTGAAATCGGCGACGACCTGATCAACTGCACCGGCGACTTCGAGACGTACCGGGCAGGTCTCTCGAAGAACTTCCGCAACAACTTGCGAAAAGCACGTAACAAGCTGGCGTCGCTTCCGGACGTCCGCTTCATCTCCGTTACCGAGCCTGACGCGGTTGTTCGAGAGCTGCGCACGTTCATCAAGCTTGAGGTCTCAGGCTGGAAGGGAAGGACTCCCGACGGGGAGCCCATGGCCAGAGATGATCGATTCGTGCGCTTCTACGAAGGCCTCTACACGGCCTTCGCCGCCTCAGGACTCGCCGAGGTGAACGCGCTCTACTCCGGAGACACGTGCTTGGCGTCACAGCTTTGCGTACGAAGCGGCCGGATGTACGAGATGCACAAGATCGCCTTCGATGAGCGGTTCGCGAAGATGGCTCCGGGGCAGCTGTTGTTCGAGCACACTACGCAAAGGTGCTTCGAGGACGAGAGCGTGCACTGGCTCGACCTGACCAGCGACGCGGGCTGGCACAGCGATTGGGGAGCCGCGCCTAAGGCGATGCAGCGTGTGTATCTACCCGTGGACTCGATCGGGTGGCTGATGATGCCGCTCGTGAAGGCGCGCTTCGGCCCGGTACGGACCATTGTGAGGTTCATCAAGAAGAGACGCCACGCAGCGCGCAGACAGTAAGACAGGGGCGGAAACGCGGGACTTCGCGAGCGCGTTTCGCTGTGGTACCATTCGTTCTCGCGTCACGCGGGTGTGGCGGAATGGCAGACGCGCATGGTTCAGGTCCATGTGGGGGCAACCCCGTGAAGGTTCAACTCCTTTCACCCGCACCATAGACTCACAAGAAGCGGCCTCGTCTGTTGACAGGCCGCTTCTCCTTTCTCTGGTGGTTAGATGCGTCCGATAAGCCACGCCAGGTAGATCAGGTAGAAGCCTACGAAAGCCGCGCCCTCAAGCCGAGAAACCCGTCGCCCGGTGATGAACACGGGGATGCACATGAGCATCGCACCGACCATCACCGGGATGTCGACGGCTACGAGCTCATGCTCGATGGGGATGCCGCCGGGGGAAACGATGCAGATGATCGCCAGGATCAGCAGCACGTTGTAGATGCTTGAGCCCAGAAGGTTGCCGACGGCTACGTCCCGCTCATCCTTGATTGTGGCGACGATCGTGGTAGCGAGTTCGGGTGCCGAGGTGCCAATCGCCACGATCGTCAACCCGATGATCGCCTCAGAAACCCCGAGGTCTCGCGCGAGCTCGGCGGCGCCTGTGACGAGGAGATTCGCCCCCATCACGGTCAACGTCAGTCCAAAGACGATCATGAGAGAAAACTGCACCCTGTGCGGCAGGAGACTGAAGGCCGACGACAGAGAGAACGCGCCCCGCTGCTCCGCTTCGTCTCGGCGATGCCTGGAGAGGTCCTTTCCCATGTCCTCCGCAATCGCCTCGCTGGCGTCGGTTCCCTCTTCCAGGTACATCTCCTCAAACTCGCTCCGCACCGCGTCCGACTCGCCGGAGCTGAGCTTCACCAGAGCGACGGTGTAGACCACCGCGCAACCGAGCATGACCATGCCCTCGAGTTGTGTGAGCACCCCATCCAGCGCTGCCACCAGCAGCAGGAGCGTGGCGCCGACGATTACCGGGAGCTCCAACTTGAGTAGTCGCAGATTGAGTGCGAGCGGGCGCAGTGTTGCGCTGACGCCGAGGATCAGGAGGATGTTCACGACGTTTGTGCCGGTGATGTTCCCGACTGCCAGAGAGCCACTGCCTTGCAGGCTCGACGTGATACCGATGGCCAGTTCGGGCGCGCTCGTTCCGATCGAGACTACCGTGAGCCCCAGTAGCAGGGGGGCGACGCCCAACGACAATGCCAGCCTGGACGATCCCCGCAGGACGGACTCCGCTCCCATCACCAGCAGTATGAGCCCGCCTATCAGTAGGACGATGTCACGAACGATGCCCGGCCGCCTTCCTGTCGCGTCGGCTGATTCGTTGGTGCTGGTGTGAACTGTCTGTTTGCCCAGCACGCGTACGCATTTCTACCTGCACGTATACCATTGCCGATGCCCCAATCCGCCATGTCTCTCACCGCTGCTCGGGGATTGTGTTGCGTGAACGACCGGATGTAGAGTGAACTCCCATTGAAACCGGCACGAGGTGGTCAGCCATGGTACGAACTCTGCGGACTATTTCGGTACTTCTGCTCGCGGTGCTCCTGCTCCTGCCTGCGCTTGCGGGTTGTGCATCAAGTGAGCCCGCGCAGCCGACTCCCGGAGCCGACTCGAACTCCGATCCGGCACCCATCAAGATCGGGACGCTTGCGACACAGGACTCGCTGCCGCTCTGGGTCGCCGAGGAGAAGGGCCACTTCGAGCAGGCCGGCCTCGACTCGGTAGAGGTCGTCACCTTCCAGAGCGCACAAGAGTGCCAGGCGGCCTTCTCGGCGGGCGCCGTTGATGCGCTTATGACCGATATCATCGTCGCTGCGAACCTGCACGCTTCGGGAACGCCGGTGGTCATACCCACCGTCATGCTCGGTGCGACTATCCCCGAGGGACGGTTCGCCGTGGTCGGCGCACCGGGCACGTCGTACAAGGCGATTGCCGAGCTTGCGGGCACTCCGGTCGGCTCCGCGTCTCCCACCATAACCGAGTACATCCTCGACAAGCTGATGGAAGAGGCGGGTGTCGCGGCCGCCGACGTCAAGAAGGAAGAGGTCAAGAAGATGCCGGTCCGCTTCCAGCTCCTCATGGAGGGGAAGCTGAAGGCCGCTTCGCTACCTGAGCCGTTCGTAAGCCTCGCGGTGCTTCAGGGCGCCTACATCGTGCCCGGTGGGGACGACACCCAGGCCAAGCAGAACCTCTCGCAGACCATTCTTGCAGTCAACAGGGAGTACGCCGAGTCCGAGGCTGGCGCAGCCACCATCGATGCGCTCTTGGACGCCTGGGACCTGGCGGTTGCCGACATCAACGCAAGCCCCGACGATTTCCGCCAGACACTCGTTGAGAAGGCTGGGTTGCCGGAGATCCTGGCAACGCAGTACCAGGTCAGCACCTATCCGAAGGCGGGGCCTCCCGCAGCGGCCGATGTTCAGCGGGTGCTCGACTGGATGGCGGACAACGGCTACCTCAAGTCGGAGGTCGCTCCGGAGGCGCTGCTGCCCTAGAGCGGCAGCATCACAACCCCGCGAGCACGATCCCAGCGGCGAACAGTAGCCCGAACACGAGCGCAAGCCGCCCCGTGCGAGCGAGCGCACCGTTGAGCGCCGTCCCGGTCTGCGAGTAGACGATCTGCGCTGCAATCAGGGCCAAAGGCGCCGACAGCATGACGAGCAGCGCGTGAGGCGGGAGCACCCGCGCTATGACGGCCGCCACAACGACGACGTAGGCGAGTACGACGCATGCGACGTACTCGAGCTTGGTCGCCTCGGCACCGATGCGCACGGCCACGGTCCGCTTTCCCGCAGCCTTGTCCTGCACGATGTCACGCAGATTGTTGACGACGAGAATCCCGGTGATGAGCAGCCCGATCGGCACCGACATGATCCAGGCTGCTAAGCTTGTCTCGCCAGTCTGCAGCCAGTACGTGCCTACCACTGCTGCCACGCCGAAGAAGAGGAAGACGAACACCTCGCCCAGCCCGTGGTACCCGAGCGGGTAGGGTCCTCCGGTGTACGCGATTGCCGAGACGATCGCGGCGGCCCCGATCGCGAGCACCCAGGGTCCACGGACCCATGTCAGGTAGAACCCGATGAGAAGAGCCAGCAATAGCACGCCCTTGACGCCCGATTTCACCTGGGAGCGGCTCAGGAGCCCGGCCTGCGTGACGCGTACCGGGCCGAGCCGGTCGGCGGTGTCCGCGCCCTTCTCGTCGTCGTAGACATCGTTGGCCAAGTTGCTCGCTATCTGGAGCAGGAGCGCTATGGCAAGTGCGGCAAGCGCCGCGCCGAGCATGAACCCGCCGTCACTCCAGGCAAGCGCCGATCCCACGGCGACTCCCGAAGCGGCGGCCGGCAGTGTCTTCGGCCGAATCGCCATCCACCACACGCCGAAGAACCCGGGCCTGTTCGGACCCGGGTTCGGCGTGGTGGGCTCAGCGGCTGACGCCGCCACGATCACTCGCCAGCGTCAGGCTCGACGTCCGCAGACTCGTCGCCCTGCTCGGCGGGAACACCGTACGAGATGAGCTCGATCTCGAAGGTCAGGTCGTGACCGGCCAACGGGTGGTTGAAGTCGAGCGTGTAGGACTCGTCGGTGACCTCGATGATGGTGGCCGGAAGGCTCATGCCGTCCTCCGACTCCATCTCGACGACCCAGCCCGGCTCGGGAACCGGCTCGGGCGGGAAGTTGTCGCGCGGATACTCCTGAACGGCGTCCTCGTTGCGGAAGCCATAGGCGTTCTCGGCGGGAATCGTGATGGTTGTTCCGACCCCCATCTCGAGCTTGCGCACGGCCTTCTCGAAGTCAGGGAGCACCTCATCTGCGCCGATGGTGAACTGCAGGGGCGTCCCCTTCACCGTCGTGTCGAACACTGTCCCGTCAGAAAGCGAGCCGGTATAGTGAACGATCACGGTATCGCCGTCTTGCAGTGGCATGGATCCTCCATTCGGTACTGATATGTTGCTTACATTCTACCTTGGCCACGAGAATGCCGATACCTGCTACGAGATTGCTGGAATTTCGCAGAGATCGGACCACCATGAACGGAGCATTTGCTCCCATCAAAGGCAAGTGCATGTGGTGGCGTGAGTTACCCGTGGATGATGACGTATGGGACACGCGGCTTACGCCCGAGGAAAAGCGCATTTCGT
This sequence comes from uncultured Eubacteriales bacterium, assembly GCA_964492775.1. Classification (GTDB taxonomy): domain Bacteria; phylum Actinomycetota; class Coriobacteriia; order Anaerosomatales; family PHET01; genus WRDS01. Next base: position 34,381 of record CAZBLH010000001.1, read on the forward strand.
GCTCGTGCTTCGTCGAGGGCAAGGGCTGGATGTATGAGACCGCCGAGCTGCCGCTCGACTGTCCAGACCGGCGCCACTGCCGCTACTACATCCGTCACATCTAGGCGCGAGTCCGGTCATGTGTAAGGCGCTCAGCGGCTCGGCGCCGTTCTCCCACGCCGACATCGAGGCGTTCGTCGCCAGGGTGCATGCCGAGGGGCTCGCTCGCTACCGCGATCTCGTCTGGCGGCGGGTTCGCGATGGCTATGCGGTGCTGGTGAGCGAGGTCATGCTCCAGCAGACGCAGGCCCCGCGAGTGGAGCGCTACTGGCCTCGCTGGCTCGAGTCCTTCCCGACGCTCGAGGCGCTCTCGGCCGCCCCGCTCCCCCCGGTTCTCGAGGCTTGGCAGGGGCTCGGGTACAACCGGCGGGCGATCGCGCTGAAGCGACTCGCTGAGATGGTCGTAGCCCAAGCCTCCGAGCGTGGTTTGGCGACGGCGGAGCTTCCGCGCGAGGAGGCGGCGCTGCTTGCCCTGCCCGGAGTCGGCCCCGCAACCGCCGCCGGGGTGCGCGCGTTCGCGTTTGGCGAGGTGGTCGCGTACCTGGAGACTAACGTCCGCTCGGTCTTCCTCCACGAGCTGTTCCATGACCGCGACGGGGTCAGCGACTCCGAGCTCCTGCCCGTCGTCTGGCGGGCAGCCGAGACTGCGGCCACGCTCGGCATCGATCCACGGTCGTGGAACTGGGCGCTCCTCGACTACGGCGCGCATCTCAAGCGCACGCTGCCGAACCCCTCTCGGCGATCCGCCCACCACGCGCGGCAGTCGCGGTTCGAGGGCTCGCACCGCCAGAAGCGGGCGCGGTTGCTGAAGCTCGCGATGAGCTCGCAGCAGCTGACCGCCGAAGATGCCGCAGCGGAGCTCTCGGCGATTGAGATCGCGTCAGGACGCGGCCCCGTTACCGTTGCCGATGCGGGCGGGCTGCTCAAGGAGCTTGCCGCCGATGGGTTCCTCGTGTGCGAAGCGGGCGTGTGGCGAGTGGCCTAGTGCTCCTCGTGGCGGCGCATGATCTCCACGATCGTCCGCGTCTTCCCCGCTTTGCGGTCGTGCTCCTTGCGCATCTCTTCGCGCTTGGCGGGATCGAGCAGGTCAGCCACCTTCTGCTGCAGCTCCTTAGGAGAGAAGGGCTTGGTGATGTAGTCGACGGTCCCCTCGTCGAGCGCCTCGAGCTGCTGGGCGAAGTCGCCGACCGCCGAGAGATGTACGACCGGGATTACAGAGGTCGCGGGGTCGGAAGCGAGCCTCCTGCGGACCTCGTTGCCGTCCATTCCCGGCATCATGATGTCGAGAAGGATGAGCTCGGGCTTCTTGGTCTTGGCGGTTGCCAGCGCCTCGATGCCGTTGTCGGCGGTGAGGACCTCGTGTCCCCGCGCCTCGAGCGTAGCAGTGACGAGCTTCAGGATCGAAGGCTCGTCGTCTACTGCCAAGATGATCGCCATATCGTCTAACCCCTTCCCGGTGTGCCTGACATCTTCAACCCAGATACTGGGTAGTTTCCCCTCATTCACCCTCGCCCAAGATCTCGCGGACCTGGCTCACGAGCTCCTTGGGCGTGAACGGCTTGCAGATGTAGTCGATCGCCCCCGCAGCACGCCCCACTTCCTGCTCGGCCTTCTGGCTCTTTGCGGAAAGCATCACTACGGGAATGTGCGCTGTCGCCGGGTTCGCCTTCAGCCGTCGGCACGCTTCGTACCCGTCGAGCGCCGGCATCATCACATCAAGCAGGATGAGATCAGGCTGCTCGGCCTCGGCGATCTCGATTGCCGAGAGGCCGTCCGAGGCCTCGATCACCTCGAAGCCTCCGGAAGAGAGCGAGAACGCGACGAGCTTCAGGATATGAGGCTCGTCATCGACGGCGAGAATCCGGGTCATCTAGCCCTCCTCTTCTTCATTGCGTGCCGAGAAGAACTGCTCGACACGGGCGGCGATGTCGTTCGGCGAGAGCGGCTTCGAGATCTGCGCGGCCGTCTCGGCGAGGATGTCGACCTGGGACAGGTCGACCGCGTGTGCCGTCATGACGACGATGGGGATCTCGCCCCACTCGGGATGCTTCTTTACCGTCTTGATGACTTCGTACCCGTCCATCTTCGGCATGCGCAGATCCAGGAGCATCAGATCAGGTCGCTTGTGGGCGATGGTCCCGATGGCCTCGGTACCGTCGAACGCCTGAGCGACGGTGAAGCCGCGTCTGCGCAGGATCTCGGCAAGGACGTTGTTGACGCTGCGGTCGTCGTCAACGATGAGCACCATCGGGGAGTCGGTCGAGCCCGCGAGCGAGCTGACGATGTCGAGCAGCTGGCCCTGGTCGATCGGCTTCTCAAGGTAGTTCGCGGCGCCGAATCGGCAGCTGCGACCCTCGTCACACACGACGGAGAGCACGACCACCGGGATCGACAGCGTGTCCGGGTGCTCCTTGAGCTGGGTCAGGAGAGCGAACCCGTCACCCTCTTCGAGAATGACGTCCAAGGTGATCACGTCGGGTTTGGCTGCGATTGCGAGCGCGAGTGCGTCTTCTGCGCAGTGCGCCTGCAGGACTTCGAAGCCTCGCCTCCTGAGGTACGTCTCGATCAGCGCCGCGACCTCGACGTCGGAATCGACGACGAGGACGAGTCCTCCCTCGATCGGTCTCAGGGGCTTCTTGGGCAGCTTGACGCTCTGCTCAGGGGCGGTCGGCAGCGTGAACCAGAATGTGCTGCCCTCGCCCAGCGCGCTGACCGCTCCGATCTCGCCGCCGAGGTGCTCGATGATGGACTTGCAGATAGAGAGCCCGAGTCCGGTTCCGCCGATTTCGCGCGTGAGGGCCGAGTCGACGCGGTAGAACTTGGTGAAGAGGAGCTTCTGGTCCTCCTCGCTGATTCCAAGCCCTTCGTCGGTCACACAGAACTTGACGCAGTTGCTGTCGGTATCACGCACGGCCTGCAGAGTAATCCGGCCACCCTCTGGCGAGTACTTAAGTGCGTTGCTAATGAGGTTGATGAGCACCTGTCTCACGCGGTCACGGTCGGCGAGGACCATCGGCAGGTCATCGTCGAGCTCCAGTTCGACACTGCGACCTGTCTGCGCCAGCACCGCGCGGAAGGTGTCGACCGCGCCCTCGGCGAGCTCGTAGACGGACTCGGGCTCGACCTTCAGGTGAATGCGACCAGACTCGATGCGCGAGATGTCGAGCATGTCGTTGATGAGGTTGACGAGCCGGTCGGAGTTCTCCTTGACAATGGAGAGGAACTCGCGCTGGATCTCGTTGATTTCCCCCGCATCCCCGTCGAGGATGAGGTCGACGTAGCCTTTGATTGAGGTGAGCGGCGTCCGCAGTTCGTGGCTGACTGTGGAGACGAACTCGTTCTTCATCTGAACGACTTCATCTTCCGAGGTGATATCGCGGAGCGAGATCACCTGACCGAAATCGGTGCCGGACGCGCCGGTAATGGGAGTCGTGCAGATACGCAGTACGAGCCGTTGCCCATCGCGCTGGAGTTCGATGTCGTGCTCGCAGTCGAGCAGATTGCCGTAGGCTTCGGCCTCCGAGGGGGTGAGCCGCAGGAGCTCCTCCAAGGGAATCGCCTTGTCCAGAATGTCTTCCGCCGATAGCTCCAGCATCTTCAGTGCGGTGGCGTTAGCCAGGGTGATCTTGCCGTCGGGGGACAACACGATCATTCCGTCGGTCGTCACATCGAGAACCGCCTCAACCTGCTCACGGCGGCTCAAGATGGAGCAGTCGTCGAAGATCATGCTTGCCTCCTTGGTCACGTGATGACGCGTACCCCGAAGAACCGTCAGGACCTGCAGACCTGCGCACGAAAAACAGTATGACTCACTTCGACGGTGCCGGACGCTTTCCTCTTGAGGTAGCGGACCCGTGGTCGTGGAGTTGGATTGTGATCGGGCGGCGGTTAGTCGTGCTCCCGTTCGAGTTCGTGCTCGACATCCGAGTACGATCGTCCCTCAGCAGCTGCGATCCGCGCCACCTCATCGGCTTCAGGTCGCAGGCGCCCGCCGCCACGCTTGAACCGCACGGGTCCATAGTCGGTCTCGAGCACCAGACACTCGCGCGGGGCGACCAAGCGGGTGAAATCCCTGCGACGGACGCCGAGGGTGCCAGTGAGCGCCACGACCCGCTCGGCAAAGGTCTCGACACGTTCGGGGCTGACGAGTAGCGAGAGGATGAGCGCCGAGCGCCCCTTCTTCATCACGATCGGGGAGGTCCAAACATCGAGTGCACCTTCGCCGAGGAGCTGTTCCGCAGCCACGGCTACGGCCTCAGGCGACAGGTGATCGAGGTTCGTCTCGAGCAGCGTGACGGCCTCCTCCGCGAGCGCCTCGGGCTGTGGGGCGGGTCGTCCCAGAACGATCCGGCAGACGTTCGGCACGCCGATGTCGCGGGTACCCGCACCGTACCCCGATGCCAGCGGCGTCATCGGCGGCCACGTGCCATACGAGCTGACGCACGCGCGTAGAAGCGCCGCGCCGGTGGGCGTGGTGAGTTCGCCTGCGGCGCGAGCACCTCCGGGCTCCGGTGCTCCGGAGAGCTGGGGGCCGTGGACGGTCGGGACGCCCGTAAGCAGCTCGGCGGTCGCCGGTGCCGGCACTGACAACGTGCCGTGGCTGGTCTCGATGGTTCCGGAGCCGACCGCCACCACGGAGGCGCTGATCGACTCGATGCCGAGTGCCTCGATGCCCGCCGAGACACCCACGATGTCGGCGATCGAGTCGAGCGCGCCCACCTCGTGGAAGTGCACGTCGTCGGCGACCACGCCGTGGACGCGCGCTTCGGCGAGCGCCAGCTCGCCGAAGGCGGTGAGCGCGCGCGCCCTGACGGGCGCAGGCAGCGCCGCCCCTTCGAGCATCGCGCGGATCGTGGCCCAGGTCCGGTGGGGCGGCGCTGCCGTCGAGGCGCCTGGCGCCTCGACGCGCACGCTCACCGCCGCGATCCCGCGGGATCGCACGCGCTCCACGGCGAGGCGCGCCTCGGGCGCGAGCGTCGCGATGGTGGCGGCGAGCTGCTCGGCGGTGAACTGGCCGGTGGCCTCACCGATGTCGAGTAGCGCGCCGAGGAACTTGTCACCGGAGACGCCGGTCGAGCAGTCCAAGTGTGCGATGAGCTTCATTGTGCGGTCCCGTTCACTCGTCGACCAGCACCCCGGCGTGCTCGGCCCACGCAGGCCGGTTCACCCGGCTCGCCAGCAGGGCAGCGCCGAAGCCGTTGTCGATGTTCACCACGCCGATTCCGCCTGCGCAGGAGTTGAGCATCGTGAGGAGGGCGGCGACGCCACCGAAGCTCGCCCCGTAACCGACACTCGTGGGCACTGCGATCACCGGCACGTCTACGAGTCCGGCGATCACGCAGGGAAGCGCGCCCTCCATGCCAGCGACCGCAATCACCGCGCGGGCCGATCGCAGGACGTCGCCATTCGCGAGCACGCGGTGCACCCCGGCGACACCCACGTCGTAGAGGCGCGTGACCCGGTTGCCCATGATCTCGGCGCAGACAGCGGCCTCCTCGGCGACGGGGAGGTCCGAGGTCCCGCCACTTGCGACCACGATGTGGCCCTCGCTTGCCGGCTCCTCGCGGCGGTCGATAACGATTAGGCGGGGGAGTTCCAGCCAGCGCGCATCGGTTTCTCGACGCGCGACGGCCTGGTACTGCTCAGTGTTGGCCCGCGTTGCGATGACCATCGGTGAGCGCGCGAGGATCTCGCGCATCACGTCGGCAACCTGCCCGGGCGTCTTGCCCTGCGCGAAGACCACTTCGGGAAAGCCCCATCGAATCGCGCGGTGGTGGTCAATCCGGGCTTCGACGTGGCCCGAATCGCCTCCCACCTCGGCAAATGGCAGAGCGCTCAGGCGTCCGGCGGCTGCATCGGGGCCGATCTCTCCTGAGGCGACCGCGGCCAGCAGCGCGGCGAGTTCTTGACGGTTCACTTCGGCAACCTCGATCCGGTCGGCGTGGGCTCGGGGCGAAGCTCGTATCACCGAGCGTCAATCGTACGTACGTGTACCACGCTGGCACCCTCCGGGCGCGATTACAAGCGGCGCGATGCGACGGTTTTCGGTAACCTGACCTTTACGCCGCAGACGAGGGCGGCCCCATCGATGCGAGGAGTGGTGCGCACATGCCGAGATACGCGTTCTTGGGTCCGGCTGGGACCTTCTCGGAAGAAGCGCTCCTGTCGCTCGGCATCGAGGAGTTGGAGCCGGTCGAGTGCACGACGATCGCCGAGGTCTTCGAGGCGGTCGAGCGCGGCCGGGTCGACGGGGGCGTCGTGCCGATTGAGAACTCCGTCGAAGGCTCAGTCTCGGCGACGTTGGATGGTCTCGCCTTCGACACGCAGGTCGAGATCCAGGGCGAGATCGTGATCGACATCCACCACTCGCTCGTGGCGGCTCCTGGCACCGGGCTTGCCGACATCACCACCGTGATCGCGCACCCGCAGGCGAGTGGTCAGTGCCGGCGCTGGCTGGACCGCAACCTGCCGGGGCGGACCGTCGTCGCCGCGAACTCCAACGCCGAGGCGGTGCAGCTTGCTCTTGGCGAGCCGGGAAGCGCTGCGATAGGGCCGGCGATCGCGGCCGAGCTGTACGGGGGCGAGATCCTCGTGCGTGACATCGAAGACTATGCGGGCAACCAGACCCGCTTCGTGGTGCTCGGTCATGGGATCCGCGAGCGCACCGGCGCCGATAAGACCTCGCTCGCGCTGTTCATGCACAAGGACCGCCCTGGCACGCTGCACATGATCCTCGGCGAGTTCGTTTACGGGGAGATAAACCTCACCAAGATTCAGTCGCGCCCCACGAAGCGTCAGCTCGGCGATTACATGTTCTTCATCGATCTCGAAGGACACGTGAGCGATGAACGCGTTCGGCTTGCGCTCGACTGCCTGCGCCTCAAGCTGCGCGAGGTCAAGGTGCTAGGGAGCTATCCGCGCGCCTGACCTGCGGTATCGCTCGCGCCTCGCGCCCTTGTGCGCGAGATCCTGACCTCGCAGATTCTGTGATGCAGAACATCAGACGCTCTTATGCGATAATTGATGCAGCGCGCCCATCTCGGCGTGTCTTGATGTTCCGGCGCTCGTCGAAGGGAAATCAACATGACTGACACCGCAGCACCCGACTACCACCCGATGTGGGCCGAACTCGGCCTCGACCTCCACACACACGACGCATTGCTTGGCGCCGTCGGCCAGCTCTTTGGTGACGCCTACTTGACGCAGGAGAATCGCCCGCAGGGCATGGACTACCTCAACTTCGTGATGAGTGAGGTTCACGGCCTGCGCATCAAGGAACTTGATGATTTCCGCAAGAACGGTGGCAAGGTCGTCGGCACCTTCTGCCTCTACGTGCCCGAAGAGATCGTCCGAGCAGCTGGTGCCTGGTGTGTCGGACTGTGTGCCGGCGCCGAGTTCGGCTACGACCAGGCCGAACAGATCCTGCCGAGAAACACCTGCGCGCTGATCAAGTCCTTCATGGGCTTCAAGCTGACCAAGGTCTGCCCCTACATCGAGTCGGCTGACCTCGTCGTGGGCGAGACGACGTGCGACGGCAAGAAGAAGGCGTACGAACTCCTGGGCGAGCTCCACAATGTGCACATCATGGAGCTCCCGCAGATGAAGCGGGAGAAGGACCTCGCTTTCTGGCGTGCCGAGATCGCCGATTTCGCTGCCAGGGTCGAGGAGCTCACGGGCAACAAGATCACGGCAGAGTCCCTCAAGGCGGCCATCAAGCAGGTCAACGACAAGCGTCGTGCACTCCAGCGCATCGCGGCAGCCCGCGCCGCCGACCCGGCCCCGATCTCCGGCAAGGATGCGCTGCTTGCAACGCAGGTCGCGTTCTACGACGACGTGCTGCGCTTTACGCAGATGATGAACGCGCTCGCCGATGAGCTCGAGCAGCGCGTGGCCAACGGCGTCGGTGTGACCGAGAAGGGCGCCAAGCGCATCCTGATCACAGGCACGCCGATGGCCCTGCCGAACTGGAAGCTTCACGACATCATCGAGAAGTCGGGCGGGATCGTCGTCGGCGAGGAGATGTGCACCGGTTCTCGCTACTACCAGGACCTCGTCTCCGAGGATGCCGAGAGCCTCGATGAGATGTTCGACGAGATTGCCGAGAAGTACCTCGACATCAACTGCGCCTGCTTCACCCCCAACGACGGCCGCATCGAAGACGTCGTGCGCATGGCCAAGGAGCTGGGCGCCGACGGCGTCATCGACTACACCCTCAACTTCTGCGGCACCTATCAGATCGAGTCCGGCTCGGTCGAGAAGGCCGTGCAGGAGGCGGGCTTCCCAGTGCTGCGCATTGAGACCGACTATTCGATGGAGGATGTCGGTCAGCTCTCGACCCGCGTCGAAGCGTTCCTTGAGATGCTGTAAGGCGCGGTAGGGCACTGATGGTCGCGTAGAATGGGCGGGGCGTCTTCTGGCGTCCCGCCCATCTCCTTCGGAGGTTCGGATGCTTGTTCTCGGACTCGACATCGGATCGCGGAGCGTTGATGCCGTCTGGCTCAACGAGCAAGGGTCCGTCATTCAATCGGCAGTTGCGGACTCCGGCTACGATCCGCAAGCCGTCGCGCGCCAGCTTGCCGAGCGACACCCGTTCGACCGCGTGGTCGCCACGGGATATGGCCGCCATGCTGCGAGGGAGGCGTTCTCCTGCAATGTTGTCACCGAGATCAAGGCGTACGCGGTAGGTGCGTCGAGGTTTTACCCGCAGGCGGCGAGCGTCCTCGATATCGGCGGCCAGGATACTAAGGTCATCTCCCTCGGCGAGGGCGGCAAGGTCGTCGATTTCGAGATGAACGACAAGTGCGCCGCCGGGACTGGCAAGTTCCTCGAGGTCATGGCGCGGGCTCTGGGATTCACCCTGGAGGAGATGGCAGAGGCTGCGTTGACGGCTACGCGAGGAGTCCCAATCTCGAACATGTGCACAGTATTCGCCGAGAGCGAGGTCACAGGTCTCGTGCACCGTGGCGAGGACAGGCCCTCGATTGCCCGGGGACTCCACGAGTCGATCGCCAAGCGCACGCTTGGGTCGCTCAGGCGCATCGGCGCGAAGGGGCCGCTGGTGTTCGCCGGCGGCGTCGCCAAGAACGCGGCGATGGTCGAGTTGATCGCGCAGGGCTTCGAGGGCGAGGTCATCGTGCCACCCGAGGCACAGACGGTCGGCGCTTACGGGGCGGCGCTCAGCGCTCAGGTCGCGCGGTAGGCGCTACTCCACGCAGGACTTCCTGGTGTCATCGGGCCTCTACGCGCCTTCCAATCAGACTCTCAGTCCTCGCGTGAAGCCCGGCGAGGCGGTGCCGAGACACGACTCGGCGGTGTAGCGCTCGGCACCAAGGAAAGCGCTTCGTTCTGCGCAGTCGAGTAGAAGCGGCATCAGGTCTGACCCGTGGATCGCGCCGAGGCAGCCCTTGATGCACTCCCGCTCGGCGAATCGTGAGACGTCGTCGTGCCATGCGGCGCCACCGGCGACCAGCAGCGGAACGGGTCCGCCTGCGTGGTAGAGGGGGCCCGAGGACGGCGTCTGGTGGTCGGCGGTCACGCAGACGACGATGTCGCCGGCGAGTAGCCGCTCCAGGTGCGGCGCGATGGCTGCATCCAACGCCTCCATGATGTCGCGCTTGCGAGCGGGTGACTTGCGGTGACCGACATCATCAGGCAGCTTCGTATGAGCATGCACGAACTCGTGGCTGCCCCCCTCAAGTACTTCGATCCCGCGCCCGAGTGCTGCCGAGAACTCGCCTTCCAGCGTGTCGGCCTTCGGTGTCTCGATCACGTCCATGCCGAGGTAGTGCGCGAGTCCCCGGTACAGGCCACCGCGCGCGAGCGTCGCACCGCTCATGCCCGTGCGCTCCTCGAAAGGCACCGCTTGCGCTGAGCCGGAGGCGACCCACTTCACGACCGCAGTGTCGAGCGGCCGACCGGCTAGCCGTGCTCGGCTCTCGCGCATCCATTCGTTGAGCGTGTGTGCGGTCTTGTCGGCAGCTTCGAGGTCGTTCGCCTCAGCCCAGGGCATTACCTCCCGGACAGCCGCGTCGGCACGTAGTGGGTCGGCGTCGGTCACCTCGGGAGAGAGGGGCGAGTGGTCGACCGAGCGCATGAAGAGCAGACCCTGCGCTCCGCCGGTGTGGACGAACTTCGTGTACACGCCGTCGATCTCGCCGCCGAGGTCTACGTCGGCGTTCACCGGCTCGCCAGCGCGCGGGTCGGGCCGCTCGGCCACCCACAGCACGCCATCGCGCTCCTCGGCGCGCACGAAACTCGCTCGGCAGACGAGCTTGCCGGGGTCGGGAACCATGCCTTCACCGGCGGCCTCGATCCAGCCACGCCCCGGGAACTCCTCGGCCGGGTATCCGAACAGGACGAAGTGTGCGAGCGGCGAGGTCGGCGCTCGACCCGGGCCGAGCGGCCACATCAGCCCGCAGGACCCGGACGCCGTGAGCGCATCGACCGCGGGAGTCTCGGCGGCCTCGAGAGGGGTGAGCCCGCCGAGCTCGGCGTGCTGCCGGTCTCCAAGCCCATCGAGCACGATCAGAAGGATCGGGAGGCCTGCTCGGCGATTCATCTAGCCTCGGCTCCTTGCAGGATGTCGCTGACGATAGGCTCCCAAACGACGCTGCAGTTGCCCGTTGCGAGCACGGCGGCGATTCGGTGGCCTAGGGGCAGGAGGTACTCAGCGATCAGTTCCGGAGGAGCGACAGCGGTGGCGCATCCGTCGATGTCTCGCTCGTTGCCAGACAGGACGCAGGAGAGCTGCGGTGATCCGCCGGGCCATGATTCGCCGAGAATCGCTTCCACGCCCTCACGTGATGAGACCGCACGCAGTGGCAGCGCTAGCTCGAGGTCGACGCTGCCGAGCACGGCGACGTAGGTGTCGAGAACGGGCGCTGCCTGATTCGCCTTGATGCGGCCGTCGTGAGACTCGCGCTCGCCTGAGATGACGACGCCAGCACCGTGACGCTGGGCGATGGGGATGCGCATGAGATGCAGGTAGAGGTGGCAGCCGACGCACGGCAGCCAGCGCCCGTACCGCTCGGCAAGCACCGAGCTGAAGCGCCCGTTCACTGCTGCCCAGAGCGCCGGGTCAGCCGTCAGCTCGATCTCCAGCAGTTCGACGCCGTGTCGATCCGCGAGCTCCTTGCGCAGATACTCGACGTTGGCCTCGATGCCTGCGAAGTCTCCGTACTCAGTGCCCGTGGAGACGTACGTGGGTAACATGCGGTCGAGCTCCGGATGAAGCTCTGCGAATCGCAGCGCAGCCGCGATGCTGTCGGCTCCCGAAATCTCGGCGACAGCGAGCATCGCTTTCCCCCTCGTGTCAGGCGGTGACCAGTCGCCTAGAAGGGTACCGCACATCGAGGAATGCCGAGAGGAGCGCGCGGGTGTGTCGCACGTCATCGGGCTTGGTGAGTTCGATCGTCCACCACGGGCAACCGACGTCGCATAGGGCCTCGAGCGCGGGCGCGATTCCCTGTAGGTCCTCGGGCGCATGATGTCCCGCTTCATCTTCATGGCCGTAGACGTGCGCGCCCTCAATCAACTCGCCGAGCTCCCGTACGGTGGTCTCGGCCGAGTGTCCGGCACGAGCCGCGTCACTTGAGACCGCATGGCCGACGTCGAACGTGACACGCGCCCCGGTCGTCTGGACAAGGTCAACGAATGCGTCAGGTTCGCTCGTCAACCCCCAACGCAGGTTCTCCAGGCAGACCGTGACGCTGCGTTCGGCACCGTATGCGACCAGTTCGGCGATACGGGAGCGGGCGTTGGCAAGGCGCCGAGTCCCCCGAGAGGCTGAGGGGAGAGCGGCATGCATGGTCATCACCGAATGGCGCTCGGCGGACATCAGGTCGATGAGCACCTTCATCGACTCCAGTGCTTGATCTCCGGCGTGGCGGTGGCTGATCTCCTCGTGGCACAGCTGGAAGTGCAGCCTCGTGCCGAGCGATGCGCCCGAGAGTGCGCGCACGCGAGACGCCTGTCCGACCGCCGCGTGGAGCGCTCCGGGACGCGCGGTCACCTCGACGCCGCTGGGAGAACAGCACTCGCTCGCAAGCCCGACGGCAGCCGTGTCTGTCGTCGATGCGTGTCGGACGATAGCGAGGGTGGGACGCATACGGCGCATTCTATCAGATGAGACTATGTCTTGCATAAGCTCACCGTGAATCGCCGTCTCAGGGGGCTGAGATCGCTAGGCCACCGAGCCCGCTTCACTGCCGGAGATGTCGAGAACGCTGCCATCCTCGGCATATTCCCGATTCTCGTACATCTGGAAATCGGCACGCGTGAGCAGGGACTCTGTCGTCTCTCCCTGCCGCCGGATCACCGTGCCGAGACTGGCATGCACGACGACCTCGCCACCGGGAACGGCGATCGGCTGCGAGATTTCGTCGGCGAGTTTGTCGGCGACGGTATCGAGGCAGCCGGCGTCGGGGATGTTCGGCAGGACCACCACGAACTCGTCGCCTCCATAACGAGCGACGGTGTCCGTTTCTCTGAGAGCACGCTCGAGACGGTTGCCGATGACCTGGAGCACGCGGTCGCCGATCACGTGACCGTAGGTGTCGTTGACGGGCTTGAAGTCCTTCAGGTCCATGAATATCAGGCCCACAAGCTCGTCGTACCGGTCGGAGCGAGAGGCCAAGGTGTCGAGCACTTCGTGCAGAGCCGTACGGTTCGGCAGCCCGGTGAGCGCGTCGTGGAAGGCGAGGTGTCGTATCAGCCGCTCTGCCCTGACGCGCTCGGAGATATCCCGTATCGATGCCAGCACTACCTGCCCGTCCGGCGACTCGATCAGCCGAGCATAGACTTCCTGATGGACGGTGAGTCCATCCGTACCGTCGCGCTCGTTCTCGAACCGGGCCTGTCGATGTCGAAACAGTTGTGCTATTCGGGCCGGAGCGGCATCAGCATCGCCAATCCACTGCCATGGCAGATCGCAATCGGGCACATCTCCACAGAGCACCTTCGCCTGCTCCCGGTACACGGGATTCGCGTAAATGAGGTTCCCGTCGAGGGTGTGCGCCACGATGCCGTCGAGCGAGTTGTCGAGCAGGAAGCGGTAGGTGTCGGTCTCGTGGGCCGCGTCCATGGTGTGGCCGACCTCGTGAGCTATCAGCACATAGAACCCTGTGCCGAGATCGTCATCGTGCCTGGTCGCTACGAAGTTGCCGAGAAGCTCTGAACCGTCTCCACGGATGATCCTCGCGGTGAACGAGCGCGGCTCGGCGTGACAATGGGCTAGCTCATCTCGTACGAGCGGCACGTCCTGGGCGGCGAAGACCGCGTCCAGACCCTTGCCGGCAAGCGTCTCGGCGGCGCAGAGCTCAAGCGCCTTCCGATTCGCGTCGAGGACGGAGTGGTTGTCGTCGAGCACGAGGCAAGCGGCGCCGAGGGACTCGACGAGTTCTCGCACACCTATCATGGACCAAGCGTCTATGGCCCTTCCCCCTGTTCCCCGTGAAAGCCGCTGTTCGTAGGCCGACTCCAATTGTCTGCAACACATCTATATATCGGAGTTCTTGGCCGCCGCATATACAGTAATCCCGTTCTTTTTTTCCACGGGGGTTCTGCTGGTCCTCGTTGCCGTATCGGTGGGCATGCACCACTCAGCCGTTTGGCGCACGTGGCTCGGCTATACTCGGCAGTGTCGTGACCACGTCCATCGTCGTTTGCAGGAGGGCCAAGTATGCTCGACGCCCGTTTCGTCCGAGAGAATCCCGACCTCGTGAGAGCGGCGATGTCGTCTCGCAACTCGGCATGGGACGTTGACGCATTCATGCGCTTGGACGAGGACAGGCGGCGCCTTATCGGCGAGACCGAGGCGCTGCAGGCACAGCGTAACGACTCCTCGAAGGCGATCGGCGCGCTTATGCAACGGGGGCGCAGCGAAGAGGCCGAGGCCGCCAAGGCGTCGGTTCGCGAGATCAACGAGCGCGTCAAGCTCCTCGAGGACGAGCTCGAGCGGATCGCCGAGACCGCACAGGGCCTCCTGCTCGAAGCACCGAACCTGCCTGACGAAAGCGTGCCGTGCGGCGCCGACGAGGACGACAACGTCGAGGTTCGCCGGTGGGGCGCACCCCGCGAGTTCGGGTTCGAGCCGAAGCCGCACTGGGACCTCGGCCCCGAGCTCGGCATCATCGACTTCGAGCGCGGCGTGAAGCTCGCCGAGTCGCGCTTCGTAGTGCTGCGCGGCTGGGGCGCGCGCCTCTCGCGTGCGCTCATCAACTTCATGCTCGATACCCACGCCGAGTCCGGCTACATGGAGTGGGCTCCGCCGGTTCTGGCCAACACCGACACGCTGACCGGCACGGGGCAGCTCCCGAAGTTCGCTGAGGACCTCTACCGCACGACAGAGGGGCTATATCTTATCCCCACCGCCGAGGTGCAGCTCACTAACCTCCACCGTGACGAGGTTCTCGAGGCCTCCGACCTGCCACTCCACTACACCGCGCATACGCCGTGCTTCCGCGAGGAAGCGGGCGCAGCCGGGCGCGACACGCGGGGGCTCATCCGCGTGCACCAATTCGACAAGGTCGAGCTGGTGAAGTTCGCGCGCCCCGAGCAGTCATTCGAGGCGCTCGAAGCGATGGTCGGCGATGCCGAGCGCATCCTCCAGAAGCTCGGCCTGCCCTACCGGACGATTGTGCTTTGTACCGGTGATATGGGCTTCTCGGCAGCTAAGACCTACGACATCGAGGTCTGGATGCCGAGCTACGCCGGGTACAAGGAGATCTCGTCCTGCAGCAACTGCACGGACTTCCAAGCGCGCCGCGCGCGCATCAAGTTCCGCTCACCAGGCGAGTTCAAGGGGTCGCGCCTCGTGCACACGCTCAACGGGAGTGGTGTCGCGGTCGGCCGATGCCTAGCGGCCATCATCGAGAACTACCAGCGCGAGGATGGTTCGCTCGAGGTTCCCGAGGCGCTGCGGCCCTATTTGGGTGGGATTACCGAGATCTCGGCGTAGGAGCGGTCACATCCGGGTGACGTGGCGGAAGATGCCGACCATGTAGGTGTCGCCCGTGTGCTTCGCTGGCCAGACGTCGAGCACCCCGTACAGGTCGGTGCCATCAAATGCCCGAAGCTTCACCGAGGACTCGGAGAGAGTTGCGCCGAGGTCGATCACGAGGTGCCGACGGTCCACACCCTGGTCGGCGAAGGCGGGGTGCAGGAAGGATCCGGCAGCCGTGTTGCGCATGGACCCGGTGGCGCGCAGTATCTGCCTGAGGCGGCGGTTCACCCCGTAGATGGTCTGCTTGTCGAGGAACGCCATCGGCGCGGGAAAGTGCTCGAACGCGGCCGAGTGCATGCAATCGGCGGACTCGTCAGAGGCTGGTACCGAGCCGCTGTTCCGGTTCTCTCCAGTGTCGTCCCGCTCGCTGAACTCGAGGAGCACGGCACCATCGATGCGGCTGGCAAAACACACCATAGCCGGCCGCTGGTCTGGTCCGAAACGAATCGGACAATGCTCACCGACCACGAGGTGCTCTCCGGTGAGCGTGTGAATCCTGACCGAGCACCGTCCGGCCGCATCATCAGCCGAGAAGGGTTCACCCAAGGCTCTGCCGAGCTCCGCACGGTATTCGGGAGGCACAATCTCCTCCATCGGGGTGCCCGGACGAGAGCGTTCTGGTCCCAGGGTGCGCGCTGCCACTGTGTTCACGTAGAGCAGCTCGTCGGCGTCGTAGATGGCAGTGGGGACGGGAAGCGAGTCCAGCACCGCCTGCTCCAGACAGCACTGGTCCGCGGGGGTGTTGTCTCTTGGGTTCACGCTGCTGGGGCCGCTCTCTGCTGTGACCACGAACCGATGGGTGAGACTCTACCAGACGGTACTCACATAAGGCATCTTAACACATCGTAAGAATGAGTTAGAGTCGTTCGCTTACCCTCCATGGTGAGAGGCTACTGGTGCGCTGGAGCGCGAACGGGAACACTCACCTCGTGAACCGCCGTCACGCAGGGCCGTCGTTGGCTCGGCGGGAGAGGAGAGCACGTGCCTGTAACGCCCGGACAGGAGGAACTGAGCCCTACCGTTCTTGTCGTGTTCGGCACGACGGGCGATCTGTTCGCGCGCAAGGTAGTGCCCTCGCTCCAATACCTGTGGGAGCTCGGGCATCTCCCCGGCCGGCTGTGCGTGCTCGGGTTCGGCCGGAGAGACTGGGACGACGCCCGGTTGCAGCAGCATGTGCGCGAGATCCTCGAGGAACGCGCTTCCGGAGCCGACGCCTCCGAATTCACTCGGTTGTTCCGTTACCAGCGCGGAGAGTTCGCCGATGCGGAGTCCTTCTCGGCGGTGCGCAGAAGCGTTGATGCGATCCAGGACGAGTGGGGGGTCTGCCCCAACCGGCTCTTCTACCTCGCCGTTCCGCCGGAGCACAACACGACGATTCTCCGGAACCTGGCGGCCTCGGGGCTGACGGACGCGTGCAGCGAGGACGAGGGTTGGACACGCGTGCTGATCGAGAAGCCGTTCGGCCGCGACCTGCCGAGCGCGCGTGGGGCCAACGCACTGCTGAAGGATCTGTTCAGGCCCGAGCAGGTCTACCTCATCGACCACTACCTCTCGAAGGAGTTGCTGCGAGGGCTAGAGGACTTCCGCTTCTCGAACAACTTGTTCGAGAGCGAGTGGGGGCGCGAGACCGTGGAGCGCATTGACATCTCGCTGCTCGAGTCCGTTGGCGTCGAGAGGCGCGGGGCGTTCTACGACGGGCTCGGCGCTCTGCGCGATGTCGGGCAGAACCACCTGATGCAGATGCTCGCCTTGATCGCGATGGAGCAGCCGGACTCGTCCGACGCGGATGCGGTGCGCTCGGCCCGCGCCGAAGCGATCGGACTGCTTCGACCCCTGGAGTCCCACGAGATTGGATCGAGGACGTTCCGCGCCCAGTACAGCAGCTACCGCGGGATCGACGGAGTGGATCCGAAGAGTGAGACGGAGACGTACTTCCGCGTAGAGAGCGAGCTCACTGGCCCGCGGTGGGCGGGCGTACCGGTGATGATCGAGTCCGGGAAGCGAATGGGCGAGGCGTGCAAGCGTATCGTCGTCACGCTTCGTGCCCTGGTCACCTGCGGTTCGCGGTGTGAAGCGCCGGGGATCGCCGAGTTCTCGAACCGCATCGAGTTCATGCTCGAACCTGACGAGTGCATCGAGATCGGATTCCGGGCAAAGAAGCCGGGATTCGATGACGTCCTCGAGCAGCGGAAGTTCACCTTCTACCTCCATGACAGGCGCGATCGTGTCCAGTACGTTGAGGAGTACGGGAAGCTTTTCTACGACGCCATACGCGGAGATCAGTCCCTGTTCGTTTCGCCACAGGAGATCGAGGCCGGGTGGCGCTTTGCCGACCCGATTATCGACGGCTGGCTCAAGGGAGCAACGCCGCTTGCGAGCTACGAGCCCGACTCGGATGCCGTGACGACGGCCGCCGAGAAGCTCATGGCAACTGCGGCCCCTTCTCGCGAGGTGGGAGTCTGCGGCCTCGGCAAGATGGGCGAGGGCCTCGCGCGCAACCTACTCGACAGCGGGTGGCGTGTGGTGGCGTGGAACCGCACGGCCGCCACAGCCGAGAAGATCGCCGCCTCCGCTCCCGGACTGCAGGCAGCGCCCACGCTCGCCGAGCTCGTGGCCTCGCTCGAACCGCCACGGGTCGTGTGGCTGATGGTGCCGGCCGGCGCGCCAGTCGAAGAGCTGCTCTTCGGGGGCGGAGACGGTGGCGCGCCTGGCCTCGCGGCGTTGCTCGCGAGCGGCGACACCGTGATCGACGGTGGCAACTCCCACTACGCCGATGCTCCCCGCCGCGCCGCGAGGCTCGCGCAGGCGGGCGTGCGCTACCTCGACTGCGGGACGAGCGGTGGGCCCGCCGGCGCGAGGGCCGGCGCCTGCCTGATGATCGGCGGTTCGAGCGAGGCCTTCCGCGCGCTTGAGCCGATGTTCGCCGACGTCGCAGCCCCCGGGGCGTACGGGTACTTCGGCGAGAGCGGCGCGGGGCACTTCGTGAAGATGGTCCACAACGGCATCGAGTACGGAATGATGCAGGCGATCGCCGAGGGATTCGAGGTGCTGCGTGCCTCCGGCTTCGATCTCGACCTGGCCGAGGTCGCCAACGTCTATCAGCACCGCAGCGTCGTCGAGTCGCGGCTCGTGGGGTGGCTCGAGGAGGCATACCGCGAGTACGGCTCCGGCTTGGACCACATCAGCGGTGTGGTCGGGCACTCCGGAGAGGGTGAGTGGACGATTCAGGCAGCGGAGGAACTCGGCATACCGGTGCCTGCCATCACGGCGGCGTTTCAGGCGCGTCTCGCCTCGGCGGTCAAAGAGCGGTATGCAGGCAAGGTGTTGACCGCATTGCGCGATGGGTTCGGCGGGCACGGGATCGGTCCGGGGGGTGGGCCGCGCCGGTAGCGCCAGTCGCGGCTACATGCCCCACCACACCCAGGCCGCCACTGCCGCAAGCGCGAGTACCACCATCACCACGACGATCACGATCCGGCGCCTACGTCGCCGCATAGCCGTCTGGGGCGTTACGAAGGCCGTAGACTGGCCCCTGCGACCGTATACACCGAGCGTCGGCGCATAGTCGTGTCGCGGGCGTGTTCCGCGCCATCTTGATCGGGTGAAGATGCGCTTGGGAGAGCGTTCAGGCCCGCCGCCGTCCAGATACATATCGGCGGGCTTCCGCGCGCTCACGCGAGGCCTTGCTCGGCGAGCAGCGTGCGGACGGCGGCGATTGCTGCGGCCGGCGTGGACACCACGGTCAGGAGGCCGTCATCCCGGTAGCGCGCGAATGCCGGACCGAGCTCGAAGTCGACCGCGACGACGGGACGGCAATTCTTGAGCGCGAGCGCAACCTCGGAGACCGTGCCTGCGGATCCCGGCAGCGCGATGACCACTCGGCTGGCGAGTACGTTGATCGCGTTGCGCGCATCGCCCAGGCCGGTGGGGATGGCGATGTCGACTCCTGGTGCGACGGCATCGAACTCGTCACCGGGCAGGATGCCGACGGTGAGTCCGCCGGCCTCGGACGCGCCAGCGGAGGCGGCCGCCATCACCCCGGCGTCACGGCCGCCGGTGAGAAGCACCCAGCCATTCTCGGCGATCAGTTGCCCGATCTGGTGCGCCAGCTGAACCGTCGCTTCCTCTGCGACAGCTCCTCCTGCGACACCGATGACGGTCCGCATACGCGCACCCCCTCGGCGACAGTGTAGTGGAGTACGCAATCGTGTGGCAGGAAATCTGCCGAGAAAAGACAACGACTCCGCATGTCGCGGAGCCGTCGGTCAGTTCATGTGGCGCGCCCTGCAGGATTCGAACCTGCGACGTCCTGATTCGTAGTCAGGCCCTCTATCCAGCTGAGGTAAGGGCGCGCATGTGCCCGCCAGGGGCTTGGGTATCCTGCCATTCCGAGGCTGAACGTGTCAACCGCTCGCCACTTAGGCAGGTGAGTATTCAACTGGCGGAGAGCGAGGGATTCGAACCCTCGAAGGGACTTTATGGCCCCTTACTCGCTTAGCAGGCGAGCGCCTTCGACCGACTCGGCCAGCTCTCCGCATACACATTGCGCAGTCAACAAAGCCCTGTGCACGTGCGGAACGATATAGTACCTGCGGTTGCTCGGAGCGTAAAGCGTGCCAGCGGCAGACGCTTGCCCGCTTGGACGGGCCGACTCCCTAGAGCGCCAAGTCCAGCAGGCGCGCCGCATTGCGCCACGAGACCGCCTCAAGCTCCTCCTCGTCGAGACCGAGCCCACGCAGGAGCTCGATCTCGCGCGCTGCGTCGGTCCACGGAGAGTCACTGCCGAACAGGACGCGATCGACGCCGTGCCCTCGGATGATCGAAACGACGTCGTCGCTCGGCAAATGGCCGAGAGTGTAGGCGGTGTCGAGGTAGACCCGCTCGCCCATGAGGTGCTCGGCGACATCGTCCCAGACCTCGTACCCGCCGAGGTGCGCCAGGATGACCGTGAGGTCCTCGTGCTCGGCAAGCAGGGTCTTGAAGGTCCTCGGCGTACCGCGAACGGTTTCGTAGGACGGGTCGGCGCCCGCGTGGAAGAGGATGGCGAGCCCATGCTCGGCCGCGGCGCGGTACACCGGGCTCATGCGGCTGTCGAGCGGGTCGAACTCCTGGAACTCGGGGTGCAGCTTGATGCCGCGCATGCCGAGAGCCGCCATCCGTGCGATCTCAGCTCCGGGCTCCTCGAAGTCGGGGTGCATGGCGCCGAAGGGGACGAAGCGATCGCTCGCGAGCGCGGCCGTCCAGGTATTGATGCTCTGCACCTGGCTGTGCTTGGTCGCGACCGGCTGCAGCACCGAGACATCGATGCCGCCGCGGTCCATGGCGCCGAGCAGCCCACCGACGGTTCCGTCGGTGAACGGAGTATGCCGAGAACCCTTGATGAGCGCCGCAGTCGCCCGGCCGGCGACGGCGTCAGGGAAGACGTGCGTGTGTATGTCTACGACGGGCATGGGTGCTCCGTTTCCGTTCCTACTTGGGGGAAGGGAGCGTCGCGCCCTCCGTCCCTGTTACTGCGCGTCCTCGAGGGCGGCGCCTAAAGGAGCTGCGGTGTAGCCTACGCCGTTGAGTGCAGCGAGTATCTGTGACTCCTGGACCTGAGAGTCGCAGTAGCGCACCTCGATGCGGGACTCGCCGAGGTGCAGCGTGGCGTTGCCGACGCCAGTCACGCTTCGTAGCGATTCAAGCACCTTGTTGGAGTCGGCCTCGAGGTCTGCGCCTGCAGGCGGAGTCAGCCCGATGTTGGAGGTCGTACACGTGTCGACCTGCGCGTACACCATGTCGATTGTGTCACCGGTCCGCACGCCGGCACGGCCGGAGTTGAGCGCGACGATCGCGAGCCCCACGAGTACCAGCGCGACGACGCCGAGCGCGATCGTCTTGGGAGGGATGCCGCCCTTCTCGGCCTTGGCGACTGGCGAGGCCGGTCCGGATCCCTGCTTCGATGCGGCCGTGCGGGACTTCTTTGTAGGCTCTGCGGCGGCTTCGGACTCGCCGCCAGCTCCCGCCATCTTGCGCCGGATGCCGATCACCATCAACGCGAATGCTGCAGCCGCAAGCGCGAAGACCGCAATCAGGGGCGCGTTAACCGAAGACCCCGAGCCCTGCGCGGAGCCGGTCGGCGCGGCGGGCGGCGCGTAGACGAACGACAGCGTCACGGTCTGTCCCGCCGGGACGTTCTCAACCGCGCGAGCGTAGTAGTTGCGGCCGTCGTCCCCAGCAATCGTTTGAGCGCCCTCTGCGGGCGTCACGATCGTCGCGGAAGCGGGGATCAGGTAGCGTATCTCGACCCGGGGGACAGCGTTCGAGGCGGTCCATTTGAAGTCGACCTTGCGGTTGGCGCCGTCAAACGTGGAGACGGCAGGGATAGTGAACTCGAGCTGGCCAGTCAGGCTCTTGGTAAGGGTGAATGTGTAGACATCGTACGACTCGCCCTGCTTCACGGTGTACTTGACCTCGGGGTCGGAGGCCAGGTCACCGCCGAGAATCTCGCCTGCCCACATGATCTGCGCGCCCGATGGCGCCGAAATCTCGACTGTTGCGGGTAGCGGGGTGTTCTCGGGAAGCGTGCCCGAGATGATGAACGTAGTTGAGCTGCCCTCCTCGTACGCAAGCATTGAGACGCCCTTCCAGGGCTGCGGGGCAGCGGCGGCAGTAGCCGCAGGCACAAGGAGAGCGAGGACGACGAGGGACAACAACGTGGCGCGGATCGCGCGGGACATGGAAGACCTCCGTGGATTCGTTGGACCGCAGCTTGCACCGAGTGGAGCAAGCGGTATGCCTCATTGTGGCCGCATGGCGGAGGGGGTGGGATTCGAACCCACGAGCCCTTGCGGGCCGCTGGTTTTCAAGACCAGTGCATTCAACCACTCTGCCACCCCTCCGCAAGGGCGTTCGCGGCGAGGGAAAGGATAGCATGCTCAACCCTTTTCGACCCCGCGCGCGTGTAGAATCGGTCCAGGGGAGGTATGAGTCTGGCGATGACCGACGAGGAGTACATGGAGATGGCGCTCGCTCAAGCCCGCCTCGCCGCGGAGCTGGGTGAGGTGCCGGTGGGCGCCGTGGTGGTCTGCGACGACGTGCTGGTCGCGCGCGCATACAACCGCCGGGAGATCGACCATGACCACGCAGGCCACGCCGAGCTGATTGCGATCCGAGAGGCCGCAGCTACGCTCGGCCGGTGGCGGCTCTCGGGCTGTACCGTCTACGTCACCCTCGAGCCCTGCCCAATGTGTGCCGGCCTCATGCACCAGGCCCGGATTGCACGCTGCGTGTATGCCGCGCCGGACCCGAAGGCGGGCGCGCTCGGCACGTTGTACGACCTCCACGATGATGAGCGGCTGAATCACCGCTTCGACGTGACTGCAGGTTGCTTGGAGCAGGAGTCGGCCGAGTTGCTCAGGTCCTTCTTCAAACGGCTGAGAGGCGGTACGTAGAGGTGGCTGTCGAGAGAAGCTCCAGTTCATACGGCGTCTTGCCGAGGCTCTTCGTGGCGATTGCGTTGGTGCTCACCGCCGCCGCGTACTTCTCGGCGGCCTATCCTGCGAGTGCAGTGGCGAAGGAGTACTCGATCGCCGACGTGGTGATCCGGGCGCAGACCCACGCCGACGGCTCCATGGTCGTCACCGAGGAGCGCAGCTTCGACTTTGACGGCTCCTTCTCCGAGGTGCACTGGAGGTTCGAGACCGGCGGGGCGCAGCAGTACGAGATCATTGGCGTGAAGCAGACAGAGCCTGTAGCGCGCGACCTTGTGCGCACCGACGATAGCTTCGCGCTCGATCAGCGGCCCGAAGGCGCCTACCTCGTCAGAGATAGCGGCGGTGCCGTCGAAGTCTACGCTTTCCATCGCACCGAGGATGATCGTGCGACGTTTGTGCTCCAGTACCGGGTGCGCGGCGCGGTGCAGCGCTTCTCGGACACGGCCGAGCTCTATTGGAAGGCGGTGGGAGAAGGCTGGGGAGTCCGGACCGATCGGGTGAGCGTGACGATCGAGCCCCCCGCGTCGCTCACCAAGCAACAGGTTCGCGCGTGGGCGCACGGACCGCTGACCGGCAACGTCGCTATCGCCGAGAACGGCGTTGTGACCCTGGACGTGAGCAATGTCCCCGCCGAGACGTTCATTGAGGCACGCGTACTCTACCCGCCCGAAGCGGTCGCGCAGGCGCCGCTGATTGACCGACCGCGCGAGAGCGAGGTGCTGGAGGAGGAAGGCCGGCTCGCTGAGGAGGCCAACCGGCAGAGGAGCCAGGCCCGGCTCGTTACCGGCGCTGCCGTTGGCGGGAGCTGGATCGTCTCGCTCGGCGCGCTCGTTCTCGGCATCTGGGCGTTCTTCCGTCACGGACGCGAGCACAAGCCCGAGTTCGTCGGGCAGTACTACCGAGAAGACCCGCGCCCGGACCTGCACCCGGCAGTGATCGGTGCGCTGTGGCGTTTCGGCCGCGTGGAAGACGTCGACATCGCTGCGACACTCATGGATCTCGCCGACAAGGGCGTGCTGCACATGCAGCCGGTCGAGATGGAGAAGCAGGGGATTGGTGGGCTGTTCGGCGGCACCGAACAGACCTACCAGCTCACGCGCGTGCCCGGTACCGAGGCCAAGCAGACCCGGCTCGACCGCCAGCTGCTCACGCTGCTGTTCAGCACAGTCGGGGGAGGCAGCGACACGCTGCTTCTGTCGGAGCTGCCCAAGTACGCGAAGAAGCACGCCGAGACCTTCTCGGCGAAGGTGAAGGAGTGGAAGGACGCGGCTTCGGCCGAGGCGGAGCAGCTCGGTTTCTTCGACTCCGCGAGCCGTGGATGGCAGATCGGCACGTTCATGGTGGCGGGCTTCACAGTTGCCGTGGGCTTTGCTGGCCTCGTGATCTCGGGCAGCCCGCTCGGGCTGGTCGCCGCGGTCCCGGTGGCTGTGGTGCTTGCGATTCTCGGTGTCTTTATGAATCGCCGCAGCCAGGAGGGCAACGAACTGTACAACATGTACGCCGCCGTCCGAAACTTCCTCAAAGACTTCAGCCGCTTGAACGAAGTGCCTCCGGCCTCGGTGGTGCTGTGGAACAGATTCCTTGTGCTCGCCGTGATCTTTGGCATCGCCGAAGAGGTCATCGAGCAGCTGCGGGTGGTCCTGCCTGACGTCGTCTCCAACCCCGGGTTCCAGACCTCGTACTGGTGGGTCTACGCAGGCGGTCCGGGCCGCGTTTCGCCTGTCTCGGCTGTCTCCCGTTCGTTTGTGAGCGCCTCGCAGGTGGCGTCGAGTCAGATGTCGTCGGCCTCAGGTGGGGGCGGCGGCTTCTCTGGCGGTGGCGGTGGCGGTTTCGGCGGCGGCGGTGGCGGTGCGAGTTAGCCTGCGACCAGCTGCCGGCGGGAACCGGCGCGTGCCGAGCGCCTCCGGCCGCAAGTCAGCGCGTAGGCCGTCAGCTGTAGCTCGGACGCTGGCCACCAGGTGGCTCCTTCTGGTCGCGCACGAACCAGTTCAAGAGTCCCGAGACCAAGCTGATCACGATGCCGCCCCAGAAGGCTGGCCAGAAACCGTCAACGTGGAAGCCGAGCCCGAGACCTTCGGCGACCCACGAAGAGAACCAGAGCATGAGCCCGTTGATAACGAGGTTGAACAGCCCCAGCGTGAGCATGATGCAGCCAATCGCACCGATCTTCAGGACCAAGCCGAGAGTGGCGTTTACCAGGCCGATGATGAGTGCGGCGAATACGACGGCAACCGCTGCGTTTCCAGAGACGTCGATTCCCGGTACAAGGAGGACGGCGACTGCTACGGCGATCGATGTGATGAGCCATCGAATGACGAACCACACGGTGGCGCTCCTCTCGGCGGGGCTTGGGGCATGAACCATGTCGAATGTACCCAAGAACGGGAGGCGTCTTGAGACGGGTTCCAGAGGATGGCTTGGTGGCGTGGCGTGCGGTGCTGCCCGCCACGCTTGCCGTCGTGGGTGCGCTGTTGCTCGCACTCGCTCCCGCAGCGCTCTGGCTGAGATTCGTAGCGCTCGACACTGACGTGTGGGTGGAGCGCACGGCTCGGCTAGCGACCGATCCCGAGCTGCAGTCGTCGGTGGCGGATGCAGTGACCGACTCGGTGCTCGGCGCGCTCGATATCGAGTCGCGGGTGGACTCGGTGCTGCCCAGCATTCCCGGCCTCGACAAGCTGGGGCCTGCGCTCGCTGCAACGGTGGAGACGGCGGTTCGCGACCTGACCCACTCGGTTGTGCGCTCGGAGGGTTTCGAATCGGTTTGGCGCGAGACGAATCGGCTGAGTCATGCCGCGTTCGTCGCGGGCCTGACCGGGCGGGACGGCTCTGTGATCTCGGCGGAACCCGGAACCGTGATGCTCGATTCCGGGCCGCTCGTGGAACGGCTCGGCGAGGTGCTGAACGACCGGGGTCTCGGACTCGTCGCCGATCTGTCGCTCGAGCGATACAGCAGCCGCATCGTACTGCTGCGGTCCGAGTGGCTGGCCGCTGCAGGCACTCGGGTGGTTCGCGTGCAGAAGGCAGCCGTTGCCATCCCCGTCGTCGCAGTGATGTTCACCGCCGCGGCATTCTGGCTTGCGCGCAACAAGCTGCGCATCCTGCAGCTCGTCAGCGGAGTGACCGCTGCGGCGGCCTTTGCGAGCCAGAGAGCGTTCGTCTCGAGCGTGACCGCGGTCGCATCGCGCATCGAGGCGGCCACACTGATTCCCGCTCGCGTCGTGCGCCAGGCCGCCGACCTGGTCTCGTTCGACCTGCTGCTGGCGTGGCGGATACTCACGGTTGCAGGCGTGGCTGGTATCGTTGTCGCATCTGTCGCGATCCTGATGCGTGGGAGCCGTACCGCCGATGTCTGACATCATGAGCTACAGCGACGAGAGTCTCGCCGAGATAGGCGCGTCGCTGCCGGTGGTGCGCCGGCGCAACTGGCGCGACCTCGCGATCCTGCTCGGCGTGCTCGTGCTCGGCGTCATCGCGGTCGCGCAGATCATGAACGACCAGGTTCCGCCTGCCATTGGGGCGCTCGCGGTCCTCGCGCTCATCGCCCTCGCGCTGCTTAGCACCTACCTGCGCATGACGCTGCGCACAGATCACGTGCGCGCTACCCAGTCCGAGAACATGCTCGAGATCGCGAACGAGTCGCTCGGCTTCCTGCGCCAAGGGCTCGACGAGACGACGGCGGGCGCGGTCTGCCGTATCGTGCTCAAGCGTACCGAGGCGGCTGCCGTCGCCATCACGGACGCCGATACGGTCCTCGGCTTCGCCGGCGTGGGTGAGGAGCACCATCTCGTGGGCGGGCCGATCATCACGCGCGCGACCCGCGAGTCGCTCGAGCACGATGCCCCGCGCATTCTGCACACGAAGGGCGACATCGGGTGTCCGGAACCCGCCTGCCAGCTACGTGCCGCGATCGTGGTGCCGCTGCGGATCCGCGAGCGGCCCGCCGGGACCCTGAAGTTCTACTACACCTCCGACCGGTACCTGAACGAGACGCAGCTCGCGCTCGCCGAGGGTTTGGCGCGCCTGCTCTCGACTCAGCTGGAGCTCTCCGAACTGGAACGGCAGACCGAGCTCGCCGTGCAGATGGAACTCAAGGCACTGCAGGCGCAGATCAACCCGCACTTCCTGTTCAACACCATCAACACCATCGCGGCGTTCATCCGCACCGATCCCACCGAGGCGCGCCGGCTCCTTCGGCAGTTCGGCACGTTCTACCGCCGGACGCTCGAGCAGGCCGAGGACCTCGTGACCCTCGACCGCGAGCTGGAGTTCGTCGAGATGTACCTGGAGCTCGAGAAGGCGCGGTTCGGCGACCGTCTGAAGATGGTACTGGATGTCGAGGACCAGACGCGGCAGCTCCTGCTCCCCGCATTCATGATCCAGCCGCTCGTGGAGAACTCGGTCGGTCACGGGATGCGCAGCGATGGCCAGCCGCTGACGGTGCGCGTCTCTGCGCATCTCCGGGATGACGCGCTCTGCATCGAGGTCGCCGACGACGGAGAAGGAATCCCGCGCGAGCGGCTGCCGCAGGTCTTCAACATCGCGATGGGGAAGGGGCTCGGTATCGCGCTGAGGAACGTCCGCGATCGGCTCCGGGGCCACTCGGGTCCCGAGAGCAGCTTGGAGATCGAGAGCGAGCCCGGGCAGGGTACCGTGGTGCGCCTGACGGTCCGCCCCGTGCCACCAAGCTTCACCGGCGCCGCCGAGGCGCACACGGCCCACTAGCGCCGCGCGCTCCGCCGGGCGTTGCTCGGCGGGGGCGGGGTCGTTATACTCGCCCATGCGCTTCGCTCGGCGTTCGGCCGAGCCTGTGGGCGCATGCGGAGAGCTGCCTGAGCGGTTGAAAGGGCACGACTGGAAATCGTGTGTGCGCCTTGAAAGCGTACCTAGGGTTCGAATCCCTAGCTCTCCGCCAGTTCGAATCGCCGAGAAGGCCGCTTGCCCCAGCCGGGGTGAGTGGCCTTCCTTCTTGCGGGACGGGTTCGTGCGGCTAGCTGGCGCCGAGCGCGAGCGCGATCGCTTCGAGCACGATCGGCTTGAGTGCACCCTCGCCGCCGAGCACGTGCGGTTTGCCGAATGCCTTCGGGTCGGCGATCATCAGCTCGGCGATACCGGGGTCGAGCTTTGACGACGGCGTGAGCATCAGGACCGCGCCGAGCCGGCCTGCCATCGCTCCGCCGGCGAGCGCGTCGGGGAAGTCCTCGCCGGTGGCGATGGCGGCGCCGGAGTATGAGAGGCCGTTGCTGCGGGAGTACGCAACGATCGCCCTGGCGGTCGCGTAGCGGTCGTAGCCTGCGAGGCGGGAGACGGCGCCGCTCACGACAGCCGAAATGCTGGTCTCGACGGACTCCGACACCGCGCTGGTCGAGCCGAGCATCACGGCGTTGCGGGCGCCCGTTGCCGAGATAGTGCTTGCGACCTGCGGCGACATCCCATCAGGCTTCGTGAGCACGATCGGGCGCGCTTTGGCGTACGCGAGCGGCGAGGCCGCAAGCGCGTCGGGGAAGTTGGTGCCGGTGGTCACGAAGACGGCGGGGTCAGGCGTGCGGCCAGCCGCGCGCACTCGAGCGGCGGTCTCGGTGGCGATCAGTCGGGAGGTCTCATAGCGGTCGGGCCCACCGATGCGGGTGACTGCGAGACCGGGAATCTTGCCGAGCTGGTCGGCGACGCCGGCGCTCACGGCCGCCTCAGCGCCGACGATGATGGCCTCCTTCGCATCTAGTCGGCGGATCTCGTCGGTGACCTCAGGCGGCAGGGAGTCGGGCCGGGTCAGCAGCACCGGTCCGCCGACCGCTCCAGCCAGTGCCGATGCGCCGAGCGCGTCAGGCCAGTTTGCGCCGGAGGCGACAACGACCGTCTGCGCGCCACCGTCTTTGAACGCGGTTTTCGATGCTGCGATGGCGGTGCCGTAGCGTGAGGAGCCGCCGACCTGATCGACGAGGCTCGCGATGTCGAGTGAGCCGTCGATGGTCTTCAGGCGGTAGGGCTTCCAGGTCTCGGCCTTGTTCCAGTAGGGGTAGGGCGTGATCCGCACGACGGTACCGTCACCGGTCGAGCCTGATGCACTGGAACTCATCTCGTAGCAGTAGTACTGCGTCCGGGTGCTATCGACCCAGCCGCCGAAGATCACGGCGTGGTTGTCGTAGGAAACGAGCGCATCACCAGGGCGAAGCGACTCTTTCGAGATCAAGTACGCGTGGTTCTGGAGTGTCCTTGTGGTCGCGCCCGGCCTGGGCAGGTTCCAGCACATCGAGACGAAGCCGGAACAGTCGCGCCGCCAGCCAGCGGAAGGCGAGTTCACTATCGCGCCGGAAAGGTCGGCCCAGCCTCCCTGGTCGTACTTGATGGTCTGCGCGATCCACGTATTGGCACGCTGCATCACGAGATCGCGTGACATCGCCGAGGCTTGGGCGACGGGCCCGGCCAACATGGCAGCAGCGAGGCAGAGGGCTGTGAGTGCGCGAAGCCTGGTGCGGGAAGACATTCGTTCTCCGGATGCCGGTTGTGTGTACTTGGGGCTATCGGCATGATGGCAAGCATACTTCAGCGGATGTTGATGTCGCAACTCATTGCTCCTGCTCCCGACGCTCGGTATACTCGCCTTCGCGCTCGGGCGATTTGCTCGCGCGGCGCCACTCGGAGGGGTGGCAGAGTGGTTGAATGCGGCGGTCTCGAAAACCGTTTGTCCGGTTACCCCGGGCACGAGGGTTCGAATCCCTCCCCCTCCGCCAGTACGACATCGAAGAGACCTCGGCCAAGCCGGGGTCTCTTTGCGTATGCTGGGAGCAGTGCGAGACGCATGAAGGCGAATGAGATCAGTGGAGATATTGGGGGGCGTCATGGTTGCTCGCAGGCAGGCAGGGTCGATGCTGTGCCCCGGATGCAATGCGCGAGTCCGGGTGATTGAGTTTCCTATGGGAGTGCCCGGGGGCAAGGATCGGGAGCAAGCCTACTGTCCGGTCTGCGGCGCCCTCGTGGACGAGATGATCACGGACGGGTTCATCAGAGCCGAGTTGGTCGATCCAGAAGTAGAGTAGGGCCGACTCTCGGCCGGCATTAACTTCCGGTAGCGTCGCATGGCGGGTCGTTCGCCTAGGCTGTCTGCCTGTCCGGTAGACATGTCCCGAGCAGGCTGAGCGCTCTCGTGACAATCGGCAGAGCTGCAGCATCATCGAGTTCGATGTCGTCTTCGGTATCAGCGCCGTCGTCGTGATGGAATCTCTTGGTGAGGTCGTTGATGTCCGCCAGTTCGTCGTAGAACCGTCCGTGGAGTTCGTGCAGCGGATCGGCGACTGCGGCATTCCGGATGTCTCCCAACATCGTCCCTAGCCAGACCTTCTCTCCCCAGCGTCCCGGGAAACGTCGGCGCAGGTACCCCTCAAGCAGCTGTCGCACCTGGCGTACTGCCGTGCCGGGGTCACCGCCCTGTTCGACGTACTTGCACAGGTCCAGGTAGCCCCGGAAGTACCGGTCCGCAGTGCCTCGCTCGATATCCCACGAGACCAGCGCGTTGGTTCCATTCCGCCGGATCGTCGAGAGGGTACTGAGGCGATTGACGGGAGTTGCCTTCCATAGCGCACGGGCTAGCCTGGGCTCGTGTGTTAGGACGATGACCTGACGACACTCGCGAGCCAGTCGAACGATCTCGTTGCAGGTCTGTCCGCGGCGATGACGGTCGAGGCTGTTCACTGGATCGTCAATCACAACGATCGTCGACGCGAGGTCGCAGCGTTTCAGATGGGCGAGGAAGAAGGCGAGCGCAAGGGAGTTCTTGTCGCCGTCGCTCAGTGTGTTCCCGAGGCAGGGCGTGCTAGCCAGAGTACCTCCTTCCCCCAGGTCTACATCGTGTCCAGCGACTTGAAGCTTGTACTCGACCTTCGGCTGCCGTGTACGGTGGTCAACCCGCTCGCCGACAATCCGTACCCGTGTTCCGAATTTCTCAAGGAAGCCGTTAATGTCCTCCTTGTACTTCGTGAGCAACGCATCCATGCGTTGGTTCAGATCGTTTCGTTCTCGCTCCTTCGCCCCGTCGATCCTCTTCTTCGCCCGCTCAAGACGGGTGACCCGGTCGCATACACGGGACACTTCTGGCTGGTAGCGCTTCTCGGTGTTCTGGAGGAGGGCGAGTCGCTGCATCGTCTCTTCGGGCTTCATTGACTCAAGCGCGACCATGCGTTTTGCGATCTGTGTCTCGGCCTCGCGGACCGCCAAGCGCAACTTCTCCAGGTCGCCGAGCGCCGCTTGCAGTCCTGCCAACGCCAGGTTGACGGACTCGTCGCAGGCAATCGGGTCGGTCGGGCTCTCCAACTTGCGAGCAACAAGTGCCCCGAGGGTTTCGGCGTGCTTCGCCCATGCGCCTTCGATCGGCTCGATGGGCGAACTGAGTGCAGCGACGTCCAAGAAGCAGTCATTCATCCACGCAAGGGCCTTGTCGCGAGCGTCGACCAAGCTCTTGAGCGACGACTGTCTTCCCTCCGGGCCCAGTACCTGGAGGAAGCGCGTCTCCTGTGAGCGGAGTTCAAGCATGTGCTTCTTGAACGCCGCGCTGAAGAAGTCGGCATAGGCGCCCGCGATTGGGCTGTCGGCAAGGTCTTGCTGGCAGTACGGGCATAGATTGTCTGCAACATGGGCAAGGCCATAGGCGAGCCATTTCTGGCCCTCGGATTTGTCGAGAACCGTACTCACGTGCTCTCGGACCTGCCTCATGGCCTTCAGCGATATGCCTTCCAGCCCGTCCGCGAGGAAACTACGGAACTCCTCATTGTCGAACTGTACTTGGTTCGGCGTCTGAGGGCGCTTGCGTGTTCTCAGCTCAGTGAGCTTCTCGACGGACTTCAGATCGCTCTTCGCTGACTCGATTTCCTTCCCAACGTCGATCACCGGCTGCAAACGTATGAACTGATCAACGCCCATCTGACCCGTGAGGTGGGTTTCGAGGATCTTCTTCTGCTCGCCGATGCGTTTGGAGGCCGCTGCGGACAATGCACCCAGGTCGGCGATTCTCGTTGCCATGGCTACCGAACTTGCCCCGAGGACAAACTCACATAGATTCTGCTTATGCGAGTTCATAACGATGCTGCCGGTGAACACGTTCCGGTCAACGAACCCCTGGTAGAAGACCTCTAGGCGGTAGAGAGCGGCATTCCACTCACCCGCACGTAGGGCGAGCGTGCCATCAGTGGTGGACAACAATACGTCGGCTGGCGCTCCTGACCCCAGTGTCTGCCGCCCAGTCAGCATAGTCGCATCTCCGGAACGCGCAGAGTCAAGCATAGCCGCGAGCGTGGTCTTCCCGCTGCCGTTGTCCCCGTAGATGATCGTGACCGGGGCGCACGACGGCTCGTCCGCGGCCTCGTAGGCGGCGAAGGTGCCCAGATTCTTGATTCGTTCGAATCTCGTGAGCATGCGAGCCCCCACTCGCTGGGTTTCCGGACATCTAGCGTAACGCAGTGAGGCCGGGCACCTGTAGGCCCGCCTCCCAGGCCACCTGAATGGAGTGGGTTAGACCCACTGCCTGCCCGAGATTGAAGTGGGCAGCAGGGCCCTCAGCGTCCTCGTGTGACCTCGCTCATCGGTGGTAGCAGGTCCGTCGCCTCAACGCCGAGCACCTCAGCCAGCGAGTAGATCGTCTTGAGGGTGGCGTTCTGCTTGCCCGCCTCACAACGCCCGATATAGGTCCGGTCGAGCCCGGCTTTCTCAGCGAGGGTCTCCTGCGACCAGCCGAGGGCTTTGCGGCGTGCTCGCACCCGCTCCCCGAAACCGACGTATGCGTACCGTTCTTCCATCATGCTTCGAGTAGACGGGTGTGGGCTTGGCCAGGCAGCCAACGAACCTCGTACGGGGCGCGGTTCGTCACTGCGCCAGCGGATCCTCGCGTGTCTTCAGGACAGCGACGGCTGGATGTCCGCGACTGACCTTGCGAAGGCCCTGGGCGGCCACATCCCCGCTCCGACTCGCGACAAGGAACTCGCTCGGATGGAGACCGAGGGCCTCGTCGAGCAGCGTGTCCGACCGTCAGGTGACCTGGGCGGTCGTCCGGCGGTGCAGTGGGCGCTGTATCGCGGAAACCATGAAACCGAGAACACCGGAAAGGTCGTGGCTTAGATGAGCTGCCCGTTCAACCGCAGCGCCGTCATCAACGGCTTGCTCGCATCTGGACAGAGCGTCGCCGACGCCGAGACGGCCGCCAACGAAACGACGCTGGCATCGTGCATCGAGGAGCGGTGTCGGTGGTGGGGCGATGAGCACCACCCGTGGTGCTGCGTGCAGCTTGTTGCCGCCTCAATCGACAACCTCTCGTTCGAGATCTAGTCGAGCCGGACCGCGAGTACCGCTACTCGCTTGAGTACGTGCGAACTCAAGAACCGCGGGGACTGCGGGGACCGCGGCATAGGATCGGGATATGAGCGGCAACATAGGGCGTCGGAAGGGCTCGGGCAACCGGGCCCTTCTAGCGTCTCGGAATCGACGGTTTCCACGGTTCGTGAGTAGTGGACGCAGGGCGCTCGCCTGGCTGATGGATACCGCTTGTACCTATGTCTTGAAGTAGGCCGCCAAGGGTTTGCTGTGGCGTACCGGGTCCCCGCCATTCCGGTACCAACGACTCTGTATTACTCCCAGGAAGGTCGCCCATGGCCCGACCGAAGAAGCTGCCGAAGGTCCTGACCGTCGAAGAGCAACGCGCTCTGGTCGCCCAGCCCAATCCGCGGTACACGTCGGGGCTTCGCAACCGATGCCTCATCCGCGTGGCGCTTGAGGCGGGCCTCCGGGCCAGTGAGCTGACCCATCTGCGCCCCGAGCGCCTAGATATGCGTACCTGCCGATTGGTGGTCAGAGAAGGAAAGGGCGCCAAGGACCGTGTGCTGTGGATCTCCGATGACCTGCGTGACCTCATCGGTCGGTGGCTCGAACGCCGTCCGGCATCGCCCTGGTTGTTCCCGACACGCGATGGAGGACAGCTCGACACGCGCTACCTGCGGACCATGGTGAAGCACTATGCCGTCAAGGCGGGAGTGCCGGAGGCCGACCGGGTGTCGCCGCATGTGCTGAGGCACACCTTCGCGACGGACCTGCTGCGCGAGACGAAAAACATCATCCTCGTACAGAAGGCGCTCGGGCACAGCGACGTGAGCACGACGATGGTCTACACGCACGTGCATGACGATGAGCTCGAGGAGGCACTCCGACGTCGAGAAACCTGAGCGCGTGTCACCCCCCTTCAGTAAGATGTAGGTGAGGTTCCAGTAAGACCGGATTCGCGGTGCGCCAACTGGTGTACCGCGGTCTTTGCTGCAAGGGGAGCACGCGTTGGGGGAGACCGAGAAGCGCGCATCATCGAATCTGACGCTGTCCGAACTCGAACAGCACCTTTGGGCTGCCGCCAGCATGTTACGCGGCAAGGTGGACCAGGCAGATTTCAAGGCGTACATCTTCCCGCTGCTGTTCTTCAAGCGCCTCTCGGATGTCTACCTCGAGGAGTACGAGCAGGCACTCAAGGCGTCTGGGGGCGACCACGACTTCGCGTCGTTCGCCGAGAACCATCGATTCATGATTCCTGAGGGCTGCCTGTGGTCCGACGTTCGTGAGGTCACACAGAACGTCGGCCAGGCGCTGGTGCGTGCGATGCGCTGCATCGAGGCGGCGAACCCGGACACCCTGTACGGCATCTTCGGAGACGCTGACTGGACCGATAAGACAAAGCTCCCCGACCGCATTCTGCTCGATCTACTCGAGCACTTCTCTGCGAAGAGTATGAGCAACTCTGTGGTCGAGCCCGACGTCTTCGGGCAAGCCTACGAGTACCTCATCAAGCGATTCGCCGACCAGTCAAACAAGAAGGCCGGCGAGTACTACACCCCTCGCTCGGTGGTGAAGCTGATGGTCGATGTCCTCGACCCCAAGGAAGGTGAGACTGTCTACGACCCGGCGTGCGGTACGGGTGGCATGCTCGTCGAGGTGGTCGAGCACGTCCGGCGGGCCGGTGGCAGGCCGCAGATGCTCTACGGCAAGCTCTTCGGCCAGGAGAAGAACGTCACCACCGCGGCCATCGCTCGCATGAACTTGATCCTGCACGGCGTCGAGGACTTCCGAGTCGTACGCGAGGACACGCTGCGCAACCCGGCGTTCTTCACCGGCGGCAGGCTCGCGCAGTTCGACTGCGTGATCGCCAATCCGCCGTTCTCTTTGAAGAAGTGGGGGCTTGAGCAGTGGGAGTCCGACCCCTACGGACGCAACCGCACCGGGGTACCGCCGGCGTCGTATGCGGACTGGGCGTGGGTGCAGCACATGGTCACCTCGATGGTGCCCATCACCGGACGCGTAGCGGTGGTGCTTCCCCAGGGTGCGCTCTTCCGGGGCGGCGCCGAAGGCAAGATCCGCACGAAGATGCTGGAGGCCGACAAGATCGAGGCCGTGATCGGGCTTGGTCCCAACCTCTTCTACGGCACGGGCTTGGCCGCCTGCATCATGGTGCTGCGCGACAAGAAGCGAGTCGGGCGGACGGGCAAGGTGCTGGTCGTCGACGCCTCCGACCTGTTCAAGAAGGGCCGCAACCAGAACACGCTTGAGCCGGAGCACATCGAGGCGATCGAGCGTGCGGTCAGTGCATTCGCAGACGAGCCTGGTCGCAGCCACGTCGCCACCTTGGACGAGATCAAGGCCAACGACGGAAACCTCAACATCTCGCTCTACGTGCAGTCTGCTGCAGAGGATAGCGCGCCGACGCTCGAAGAAGCCCTGGCTGCGCTTGAGACCGCACACGCCGAGGTCCTGGCTGCCGAGGAGAACCTCAAGGTCCACCTGGCCGAGTGGGGGCTGCTGTGAGCCAATCGCGCATGAAGCAGGCGCAGCTCGAATCGTACCTGTGGGGTGCGGCGACCCTGCTCCGCGGCCTCATCGACGCCGGTGACTACAAGCAGTACGTCTTCCCGCTGCTGTTCTTCAAGCGCATCAGCGACGTCTACGACGAGGAGCGTGCCGCGGCACTGGAGCTCTACGGCGACGATGAAATCGCCGAGCTCCCCGAGAATCACCGTTTCCAGGTCCCGGCCGGGGCGCACTGGGCCGACGTCCGCGAGCAGAGCACCGACATCGGACAGGCCCTTACCGCAGCAATGCGTGCTATCGAGGCAGCCAACCCCGACAAGCTCGCCGGTGTGTTCGGAAACGCCCAGTGGACTAACAAGGAACGCCTGCCGGACCGAACGCTAGCCGACCTGATCGAGCACTTCTCCGCCCAAGAGCTCTCCGTCGTGCGGCTACCCGAAGACGAGCTCGGCCAAGGCTACGAGTACCTCATCAAGAAGTTCGCTGACGACTCAGGACACTCGGCCCAGGAGTTCTACACGAATCGGACACTTGTTCGTCTGATGACCCTGATGCTCGACCCGCAACCCGGCGAGTCGGTCTATGACCCCACGTGTGGTACCGCCGGCATGCTCGTGTCGGCGGCCACCGAGCTCAAGAACCAGGGCAAGGAGTACCGCACACTTCGTCTGTACGGCCAAGAGTCGAACCACATGACTTCCTCGATCGCGCGGATGAACCTGTTCCTCCACGGTATCGAGGACTTCCAAGTCGAGCAGGACGACACTCTGGCAAACCCGCGGTTCACTGAGGGTGGGCGGCTCAAGACCTTCGATGTGGTGCTCGCTAACCCGCCCTACTCCATCAAGAACTGGGATCGTGAGGCGTTCGCGCACGACCCTTGGGGACGCAACCGGTGGGGGACGCCGCCGCAGGGCAGGGCCGACTACGCCTTCTTCCAGCACATCGCAGCGAGCCTCGACCCCGAAACCGGGCGGGCGGCGATCCTGTTCCCGCACGGCGTTCTGTTTCGAAACGAAGAAGCTGAGATGCGCCGAGCACTCGTCGAGTCGGACCTCATTGAGGCGGTGCTCGGCCTCGGGCCGGGGCTCTTCTACAACTCGCCGATGGAGGCCGTCGTCATCGTCTTGCGAACGAACAAGCCCGAAGGGCGTCGGCGCAAGATCCTCTTCATCAACGCAGTCAACGAGTACGTGCGCGAGAAGGCGCAGTCGTTTCTGAATGACGGGAACATCGGGCGCATACACCTTGCGTATGAACGATTCGAGCCGGAGGCCGGCTTCGCTTCGGTCGCGACGCTGGACGACGTACTCGGTCGCTGTGGTTCGCTGGCAATCCCTTTGTACGTGCACGGGGCGTCATCAGCGGACGCGTCGGCGGAGTTGACTGTGGAAGCGGCAGTCGCGGAGTGGCTTGCCGCAGGCAACGCGGCCAACGAGGCGGTTGAGTCGGTCATCACGCTGCTTCGCCGGGGGGTGGCGCAGTGATCGAGATTGACCGCTCGAGCTGGCGACGGGTGCGGTTCGGGGACGTTGTCTCCAACAGCAAGGAGGCCGTGAAAGACCCGGCAGCCTCAGGCTTGGACCGCGTGGTCGCCCTTGAGCACATGGATCCCGGCAACCTGCAAC
Source organism: uncultured Eubacteriales bacterium (assembly GCA_964492775.1). Classification (GTDB taxonomy): domain Bacteria; phylum Actinomycetota; class Coriobacteriia; order Anaerosomatales; family PHET01; genus WRDS01. The sequence continues at coordinate 71,346 of CAZBLH010000001.1, forward strand.
TGTCTGGATGGCAAGATGCCGCCGACGGCACAACCTTCACCCGCTGCTTCCGTGCAGGTCAGACGCTATTTGCGAAGCGTCGGGCGTATCAACGCAAGGTGGCCTACGCCCAGTTCGACGGCGTTTGTTCGGGCGACATCCTGGCGTTTGAGGCGAGGCCGGACGAACTGCTTCCGGAGCTGCTTCCATTCATCGTGCAGTCAGATGCATTCTTTGAACATGCGCTTCGCACGTCTGCAGGTTCGCTCTCTCCGCGCACCAAGTGGCAAGACCTAGCGAGGTGGGAGTTCGATCTGCCGCCACTTGAGCAACAGCGGCCGATGGCCGAGTTGCTGTGGTCGTTCAAGCGGGCGCTCGATGCCCAGCAGTCGAGACTCGAGGCTGTAGACACGACAATTGGTCGCTTCTGCGCTGATCTCTACTCAAGGAGTTCAGGGCTTGGTCTCGATCGTCCGATGCCAGACGTTGGCGACATCCGTATGGGCCGCCAGAAGGCGCCGAAGTACATGCGGGGCGTAACACCGCGTCCCTACCTCACTGTGCTCAGTGTGGGACACCTGGAACTGGACGTCCGCGATTTGCCGCAGATGGACTTCTCCGAGTCCGAGCTCCAGATCTATCGTGTGCTACCCGGCGACATCTTGCTAACCGAGGGCGACCTGATAAGTCCGCTGAATGTTGGGCGCCCCGTTCTGGTTGCGGACGACCTCCAGGACTGCTGCTTCCAGAACACTTTGATTCGGCTGCGTCTCAAGGACGACGTTCTTCCGCTCTTTGCCCTGGGGATGCTGGAGGGGATGCGACTTGGTGGGGTGTTCGCCTCGGCGGCGAGCACGACGACTGTGACCCATCTTGGGCTCAAGCGCTTCTCAGCTCTGAGAATGCCCGTTCCTGCACTCGAGCGGCAAGCAGGTGTTGCCAAGCAATTGGAGTGTCTCCTCGAGACGCGGAGAGCGTTGCGATCGAGCAGAGTAGCTCTTGAGGCGATGGCGGCTTCGGTTCGAGAGGAACTAATCGTATGACCTTCAATGAAGCCAACTCCGTACGTGACTTCGTTCGCGACCGCGCCGTTGCTACTGGTTGGACCTTCGTTGCCGGGTCTGCAACACGCGACGATGACTCAGAGAGCATCGTTGCACGCAAAGTCCTTGACGCGCTCGTGCGGCTCAATCCCGAGATTGCCGCCGACTCCGCACTCGCCGACGAGGTGCTGCAGAAGCTCCAGGCAATCGCCATATCGGCTCGTCAAAGCGGCAACCTCCTCACCGCGAACGAGGAGTACCGTGCCTGGCTCGTCGGCGATCGATCGATGCCCTTTGGCCCCGGCGGGGAGCATGTTCCGATTCGGCTCATCGATCTCGACGACCCGTACGCGAATGACCTGGTGGTCTCCACAGAAGTCACCTTCTCGCAAGGGGCGGTTACTCGGCGCTTCGACCTGGTCTTCTGGGTGAATGGCCTGCCGCTTGTCGTCGGTGAGGCCAAGACGCCAACACGACCCGCGTACTCGTGGGTGGACGCGGCCGCGCAGGTGCATGACGACTACGAGAAGAACGTTCCGATGTTCTTCGTGCCTAACGTGCTGTCCTTCGGAACTGACGGCAAGGACTACCGGTACGGGTCGGTCGGAATGCCCATCGACCTGTGGGGCCCCTGGCGCGAGGCTGACTCCAACCCGGCGCCATGCCTGGAAGCGGTCGGGGCGGCAGTCGATGCGATGCTTCGCCCGGAAGTGATCCTGGACTTCCTGCGCTTCTTCGCCGTGTTCGCCACTGACAAGAAGCACCGCAAGATCAAGGTCATCGCACGCTACCAACAGTTCCAGGCGACCAACCAGATCGTCGACCGCGTCGTGGCCGGCCGCATCAAGAAGGGTCTCATCTGGCACTTCCAGGGGTCGGGCAAGTCACTGCTCATGGTCTTCGCAGCGAACAGGCTCCGCGCTCACCCGGCGCTGAAGTCCCCGACCGTCGTCATCGTGGTTGACCGAATCGACCTCGACACGCAGATCACTGCGACCTTCAACGCGACCGACGTGCCCAACATGGTCTCGACCGATTCGCGCGAGGAACTCCATCAGCTTCTGCGACAAGGCACTCGCAAGGTAATCATCACGACGATTCACAAGTTCGCCGAGGCGGGCGGCGTTCTCGACGATCGCGACAACATCATCGTCATGGTCGACGAGGCGCACCGCACCCAAGAGGGCGACCTCGGTCATCAGATGCGCTCAGCACTGCCCAATGCGTTCCTTTTCGGCCTGACCGGTACACCCATTAACCGGGCCGACCGCAACACGTTCTGGGCCTTCGGCGCGGAAGAGGATGCCGGTGGCTACATGTCCAAGTACTCGTTCTCGGACTCGATCCGAGACGGGGCAACCCTACCGCTCCACTTCGAGCCGAGACTCGTCGAGCTTCGAGTAGACCGTGAGGCGTTGGACGCCGGTTTCGAGGCACTCGCGGAGGGGCTCTCGGAGACCGAGCGGGCAGTGCTCGCCAAGAAGACCGGCGAGGCGAGCCGGCTTATCAAGGCGCGAGAGCGGGTCGCCGCGGTCGCCGCGGACATCGCCGCTCACTACAAGGCGAACGTCGAGCCCAACGGCTTCAAGGCCCAAGTCGTTGTCATAGACAAGGAAGCGTGTGTCCTCTACAAGAAGGCACTCGACGAGATTCTGCTGCCGGACGAGAGCGCGATCGTCATGTCGATGGACGCGCGCGACCCCCAGGAGTGGCGTGACAAATACGGACTCGACAAGGACGCGGAGGCGCGGCTGCTCGATCACTACCGCGACCCCAACGATCCGCTCAAGGTCCTCGTCGTCACGGCGAAGCTGCTAACCGGCTTTGACGCGCCGATTCTGCAGGCGCAGTACCTGGACCGGCCGCTGCGCGACCATAACCTGCTGCAGGCGATCTGCCGTACCAACCGCCCTGCGCCCGGCAAGCCGTACGGCCTGGTAGTTGACTACCTCGGCATCTTCGATGACGTGGCACAGGCGCTCGAGTTCGATGACGAGTCGGTCAAGCGCGTGATCACCAACCTCAACGAGGTCAAGGCGCAGCTCCCGGCCGCGATTAAGGGAGCACTCTCGTTCTTCCCAGGCGTGGACCGGACCATTGAAGGGCATGAGGGCCTCATGGCCGCGCAGCAGTGCCTCCCTGACGTTGAGATGCGCGACAAGTTCGCTGCCGCGTATACGTTCCTCGCTCGGCTGTGGGAGGCGCTGTCACCTGACCCGGTCCTCAACGAGTACCGCGACGACTACCGCTGGCTCTCCGACGTGTACGAGTCCGTGAAGCCCTTCGACCCGGCCGGCCGCCTGGTGTGGCACCGCCTCGGCCCGAAGACGCTCGAGCTTGTCAACGAGCATGTCCACGTTGATGTAGTACGCGAAGACTTGGACACCATCGAACTTGAGGCCGAACTGCTCGAGTCACTCGGCGATCTCATCGACGAGGCGGAGGCGAAGAAGAAGGCCAAGCACCTCGACATCCTGCTCGCCGCTCGTCTGGGTCGCCACAAGAACGACCCTCGGTTTGTCGCGATTGGTGAACGACTCGAGGCGCTTCGCGACAAGTTCTCGGCGGGCCTGATGAACAGCGTTGAGTTCCTGAAGTCCTTGCTCGAACTGGCCCAAGAAACAGTCGTCATCGAGAAGACGGTCGAGGCGCTGTCGAAAGAGGAGCAGGGCAAAGCCGCACTCAGCGCCCTGTTCGAGTCGATCCAGACTGAGGAGACTCCGGTCATCGTCGCCCGTGTGGTCGAGGACATCGACACCATCGTGCGGGAGGTCCGCTTCCCGGAGTGGCAGGCCACGTCAGCCGGCGAGCGCGAGGTCAAGAAGGCGCTGCGTCAGACACTGCTCCGCTACAAGTTGCACCGCGAGCAGGAGCTGTTCGATAAGGCGTACGGCTACATCCGGGAGTACTACTAGCAACCACGCACGAACGTGAGAACCGGTTTCCACGTTCGTGCGTAGATAGTGGGATGGGGATTGCGTTGTCCAGCAAGCCAGCAGGCATACAGTACGCCGGCGAAGCAGGCCTTACTCTATCCTGCCAAGAGGCGGTGCTCCGTCTGCTGCAGTTTGGCGACAAGATCACGCACGCTCGCATCTTGACGTGCAATGGTGGCCACGGCCTTCTGCTCACGACGGACAAGCGTGAGACCGTCGGTATCAAGGCCGGATTTGCCTCAGGATACCCCGGGGAGGGGCCGCGCCGCTTCTCCTATGTCCTGCACGTACTCTGGCATCACGAGGTGGAGATCAGCCAGGCACAAGTGAGCCAAGGGATTCTCGACAGGTTGGACGCCTCAGCTCTCACGGAGGCCGACATGGAGACCATACGCCGAGCCAAGCCGGGCGATCACTGGAAGTACTACATGCTGCCGCAGCATGTCAGCGTGAGTCCTTGGTCGGAGTTCCCGCCGGCGATTCCGTACGCCATCGTTGACGAGCGCCTGGCTGACCTTGCTCTGACCTTCTGGGAGGCCCCAGGTGACCGGCTGCTCACGGCCTGGCGGCGTCTTGAAGATGCCGTGCGGAAGCGCACTGGTCTCGAGGAACACGGAGCCAAGCTCTTCTCGCGCGCTTTCGTCGGCGACGCCGCCCTGCTGCGGTGGGCTGACAAGGGCGCCGGTGAGGCGGAGGGCGCGGCACAGCTCTTCGCAAATGGATTCAAGGCGTACCGCAACCGGCGAGCGCATCGCGAAGTGAGCGACCATCCAGAAGACCAGCTCGTCGAGTTCCTGATGCTGAACCAGCTCTTCCGGCTGGAAGGGGCCTCTGAGCTCATCGCTGAGAAGTCGCAGGCGGGTGGATAGATGCCGGAGCAGACTAATCGAGTCGTTACTGAGAATGCCGAGGAAGAACAGTGGCGCCTGCTTACAAGGCTGGCGTATCCACGGAATATCAGGGCGTATCGCGACGGCCACGCGGAGGCGCCTCTACAGGCAGAGGGCGAGGAGTACGTATCCGGGTGTCTTCACCAGGCGCAAGCGTACTTCGAGTCGGCGGCCGTCGCTCCGATCGACATCAGCCCACTGCTGCTCTACTACGGGGCCGTCAGTCTGTTCGGGGCTGCAACTGCGCTCGGTACTGGTGTTGTGCCGGCGATACAGTCGCATGGGATGCAGCTTGACCAGGTCGACGCCGCGCAACAGATTGGCCAGGTCAGCGTGAAGACCTCATCTTCGCTTTCGGGTGGTCTGGGTGCGTTCGCCAAGTACTTCGGCGATGACTGTCGTCTTGGCGGAGTGGACACCTGGAGTCTCCAAGAACTGATGGCGTCTGTGCCAGATCTCAAACTTGATGCTCAACTCTGCTATGGAGCCGACGCGTCTTTCGTTCTTCCGGTTGAGACGGTCCGGTCTGGAGAGCGCTCCGCGGAGCGGATCGCACTCGAGGATTTTGGCGGCAGACCAGTTGATGAAGTCGTAGGAAGAATCGCCGGATTCACGAAGGCATACTTGCCGCCGCAGTTCTCGAACAAGAACGAATGGGTTGTGCTGCATCGACGGATTGGCTCCCAGCCCATAGGAATCAGGTCGCTTTCGGGGCAGCGGTATCTGCAGCTCTCACACCTAAAGGGAGGGCAGCAAGTCAGTCCGCGAATCGAGACGCTGATGTTCATGGGGCTGTTCGTGCTTGGCTCAGTTTCCCGATATCACCCAAGTCTGTGGAACCCGTTTGTCCGCAGCGATCAGACCGGAGAGTTGTTGATCGTTGAGCGGTTCCTGTCTGTGTGCCGCAGGATGCTGCCCAATCTGGTCTTGGACGCAATTCATGACGAGAGGTTCATCTTCGTTCGTCCGTCCGCGGGAGGTGAGGGTAACGACTGAACGTCTACGAGCCGTCGCGTACTCGGCGTGCAAGTTGGTCAGGGATTGGGAGGGAAGAGGCGAGTTCGGTGAAGTCATTAGGAGCCTCACAGTCTCCACGGGTCAGCCGATGTCGCCGAATGACCGGAGTATGTTCGGCTACGTGGCCCGCCAGCAGCACGCGCAAGTGGCCGGGTATCTGGCGACCGACCAGTACCGCGACAGACTGGCAGGCCAGCCTTTTGGACCGCCACCACCACTGGTTGAGCACGAACGAAAGTTGCTTGCTGGGGTGCACGCGGAGTTCCTCCGGCTGAACGACACATGCATCGATCGGGTATTTGCGGCGGGGCACTCCGCGAGGGCGATTCTCGACCCTTACAACTCTCTCGCACCCGTGTCGGTCGCAGAAGCGGCCCCAGTAGCGATGTTCAATGAAGAGACCGTGCACCTAGTCGCTGACGCATTCGAGCTCCATCCGGGGCTTGCAGTCGTGCGGGGGCTGAACGTACCAGACGGCGCCGAAGACGCCGAGCGGATGCTTGAGGCAACCCACGTACTCGAACGACACCTCCAGCAGGCGGGCCCGCTGGAGACTCCCGACGACATCTTCCGCGTCATGGTCGAGCGCGATACGCCGCAGCAGCAGATGATGAAGGTGGTCGCCGCATTCATGAACCTGCGAGCGGCTTTGGGCGTGCTCGACCAGCTGGTATATCAGGCGATGCTCAGAGATAGACTGCCGGCCCTCAGTCCGGACAACACGATCGCAGTAGACAAAGCGGTGCACCACGCCGCCGGTGGCGGATGGCAGCTGCTCTGCCTTCATGACGAGGCGACGGCGCACATGGAGTGTGGTGGTCTTGCGCTGCTGTCCGGTCTGCCGGGCGTAGTGGACACGTCTCAACTGGCGTCGATATCTCGGATTACGACGAGTATGGGAGGGGAGATCGGGCCGACCCTTGAACTAGAACTACGGGAAATCGATGAGAACCTCTCGCCATACGGAGGCCTGCTGTCTCGAGCATGAGCACGGGCGCGCGTGAGCCATCGATCTGGTCGCCGTACCGGGTTCCACACGAGTAGGTACGTATCCACGTATCCACGTAGTACCTGCGACGGAGATCGGCACGAACGGCACGCATTCACCTCCTCGCGGCTACGCTGTGAGTAGTCGATTCGAGGAGGCATCTCATGGCCCGCAAGCCGTTGAACCCGCGGCAGGTCGAAGTGCTGCAGTGGATTGCCGACGGATGTCCCGATCGCACATGGCCGGACTTCACGTACAAACATACCGCGGTGGCCTTGCGGGGCCGACGACTGGCGAAGGTGTCGAAGCGCGGCGGATGGCACGCCGAGATCACCGAGGACGGACGGCACTACCTGGAGCATGGTTGCTATCCCGGGGAGCAGGCCCATGCGGCGCACTCAGCGAAAGCGCAGCAGGCGCCCAATAAGGCGCCCAGGCAGGCGATGAAGCCCGATGCCGCCCCGAGACCCAAGAAGAAGAGCGAGCCGCCAGAGGGGCGGGAGACCGCAGCGCCACCTATCGTCGTTCCCTCGCAACTGCGCAATCCGCATCCGGCGGTTGCTGCGCTTCGCGATGACAAGGAGCACCTCGGCTTGACTGCGAGCGTGAGGGGGCGGGCGCTGCGTGTGCTGCAGGCGCTTACGACCGCAGCCGAGGAGCAAGGCTGGAGCGTGCGTGCTCCGGAAGTCCAGCGGCGAAACGAATACGGCTACTCACGTTCTGAGTCAGCGAACCACCTCATCATCGAGACTGGTGAACAGAGCGTGGGCCTTCGCATCGTCCAGCTAGCCGACCGCAGTCCCCACGTGCCGACGAAAGAAGAGCTGCGCCGGCAAGAGAGCTGGGGCAACGTACCGTCGAAGTACGATCACACGCCCAATGACTACCTGCGCATCGAACTCGAGCGTTGGGGCTGGGATGGCAAGCAGAACAACTTCAGCGAGGGCCAAAGGGGCCCGATCGATCGGAAGTTGCGCCGCGTCATCGACGAGATTGCCCACAGAAGCGAACGGGCCAAAGAGAGGCGACTCGAGCAAGAGGTTCGCGAGGCTGAGCGTGCGCGTCAGTACGAGCAGGCGCTCCAGCGAGCGAAGCTGCTCTTGCAGCAAGACCATCGAGCGAAGGTACTGCTCGAGCAAATCAGCCGCTCGACGCAGGCTGCGCAGATACGTGAGTACGTGAAAACCATGAGGGCGTCAGCCGACGTGCTCGAGGGCGAGGAGAAGACTGCCGCCCAGGAGTGGATCGACTGGGCCGTCCGCTACGCCGACGTGATCGACCCGCTCAGGCGAGAGCTCAGGATGCCCGAGGACCCCGAGCCGACGGAGGAGGCGCTTCGACCCTTCATGGGCGGCTGGAATGCGTACGGCCCGCGAGGTTGGTAGTCTGTAGGCGTCTCTAGTCGCCGTGTAGACGTGTTCAGTGCAGCATTCTCGTACGCGGCGTCGCCGGAGCGATGAAGTGTTCAGCAACTGGCTTAACTTGAGCTGGTCACTCGATTTAGGGACGTAGAAGCCTTGCACATTACTAAGCTCCGCATTCGCAATTTCCGCTCACTGCACGATCTGACGCTTGCCATGTCGCCGTTCACCGTTCTGTGCGGGCCCAATAGCGCCGGTAAGTCGAACGTGCTCAGGGCGATCGAGTTCGCGTGGCGACCGGAGGACGAGATCACGCCACAGCAGGTCTACGCCAACCTTGACTACCGGAAGCGTGATCAGCGAGGCGGCCCTACCTTGGCGATTCGCGTGGAGATTGACTTCGCCTCTTGCCCCACTGAGCTCTGCTCCCAGTACGGCGGAGTTGATGGGTCTTTGAAGTATGAGTTCAGCGCTACGCGCAAGACCGCGACCGTGAACCGAAAATTCAACGGACACCCCGTCGATCAGCCTTCGTTCGAGCGTGCGAAAGAGTGCTTTGACATCGTCTATGTGCCGCCAATACGAGACATTTCCGCGGAGGGGCTGAAACCGTTTAGGCGGCTGTTGGCAAAGGCCGCCGCCAGGGCGCGCGGAGACCACTCTATGCGGCGTGTTGCAGAGACCGCCAGGAAAGTGATTCGGCAGCAAGCGGAAGTACTCCTCAAGAACGGGGGCTTCGCGGCAGACCGTCTTGGCGCTGACGGACTACGTGCCGGAACCGACCGAATCGAACTCGACAACCTATTCGATGATCTGTCGCTTGAAGTCATGTTCGGGGATCGCAGCGTTGAGCTGGAGGCCGTCGGAACGGGGCACCAGAGCGAAGTCGTGCTCAGCATGTATCGGCAGCTTGGAGAGGCAGCGCCTGGAGACACTGTCTACCTGTTCGAGGAGCCAGATAACCACCTTCATCCGAGTCTGATACGCGCGGTGGCTGATGACCTCATTCGGCTCTCGAGGAGCGATCAGGTCATCGCAACCTCACATTCTCCGGTTCTCTTGAATCACGTCGGGTATGGCTCGATACGGGCGTTGAAGACCAATGCCGAGCGAGAGACAGAGCCGCGCAATATGCAGGTGGCGCTGAGTGAGCCCCAGGTGCGTGCCCTGATGGCCACGCTTGGGGTCCGCGCCACCGAGCCGCTGCTTTCGCAGAAGGTAATTGTGGTCGAAGGGCCTTCCGATGCGGTGGCGATCAGTGAGCTGCACCGCCTGCGAACCGGAAGAACCCCAGACCAGTGCGACATTCTCGTGATGCCGGCGGGTGGCAAGGACATGCTGGTTAAGTTGTGCTCGCTGTTGCAGGGGCTCGACGTCGACTGGTACGCAGTGGTGGACAACGATGCCGCGGACTGCGGATATCCACCGGTGTTGACTGAAGCAGCCGCAACTCTCGACGAAGCTACACGAGGAAGCCTCGCCTCGCTACGCGCAGTCATCGACGACGGCACCAGGCGGGCACGAAGAGCGGGCAAATTGATCGACTCCCTTATTGACGAGCTCAACGGCGCACCGCCTTCAGTTGTTCGCTACGACGGCTCGCACATCGAAAGTCTCGTTACGGTAGCGGGGATCCTTATGCCCGCCGAACGAAACCAGCTGGCGACAAGACTGAAAAAGGGCGAACTCCGTCTTCCCCGGACGTTACTCAAGAAATCTCGTGTCTTTCTCTGTGAATCCACTCTGGAGGAATCCTTGGTCCGTAATCCGGGTGCCGTTAACGTTGTCGAGGCTGTCTTGCTGAAGCACCAGCAACAGCCAATCGGTGGCAACGATGCGGAATCAAGGAGACGTCTAGCGAGCCAGCGCCTGCATACGAAGGCGGGCGAGCCGGAAGTAGTGCGCCAGGCCGTTGAGGCGCTGGAAGAGGCGGGCCTGCTTGGCTACACCGACTTGAACTTGAGCTTCAAGTACCTGTTCGAATAGACCAGAGCCACTATCGAAAGGTCGGCTCAGCGGACGTGAATCCGTACCGATGTAATCCCCCTCGAAAACCGTTTACCGGGCAACCCCCGGTACGAGGGTTCGAATCCCTCCCTCTCCGCCAGAAGGACATGAAGAGAGCCCGTCACTGGTGTGGCGGGCTCTCTGTTTCTACTCATGCTGGTGCGATCAGGCTTCGCTTGTCGCTGCCTCACCATCGACTGCCGCTTCTGCTGACGGCGCCATCGCTGAGTCCAGTGCCCGTATCGCAGGCACAAGGAGGGCCACGACGGCGCACGCAACGAGAAGGACGCCTGTCAGCGCAAACCACGTCGCGACACCCGTGCGCTCAGCAAGGGGGCCCGCCAACAGGAGCCCGATCGGTGCGACAAGCATCGACAAGGTCATGTAGAGCGACATTACGCGCCCGAGCTTAGCCGGGTCGATCAGCGTCTGGAACATCGCGGTGATCGGGGCACCGAACAAAGGCGCCGAGAATCCCATCCCTGTGCTGAGCGCTGCGAACGCCCAGAACGCCGTGACGGGAAGCAGGCCGGACAACCCGACCATCACGCCTATCAGCAGGAGCCCGGAGCTGATGAGCCGGACGCCGGAAGTCCGCGAGGATAGCCATCCGATAGCGAGGGATCCGGCGAGCATGCCTGCGCCGAATGCCAGCTCGACAACGCTGGCCTGCAGCGCTCCACCGCCGAAGTGCGCTTTCGTCATGAGAGGGAAGAGCGCGTTGATCGGCATGTAGAGCAGAGTGACGACCACGAGCACGAAGGTAAGGTCGAGCAGCCCGCGGTTCCTCGCGAGCTCACGCCAACCAGTCATGAACTCGGCGACGAGGCTGGATCCGGCAGGGTCGTTCTCTGCGCGCTCGGGATTGGGGATGCGCACGAGCATCAGCAGTGCGACGGCAATGAGGGCGCCGGCTATGTCGAGCGCGATGACGGTCTGCATCGGTGCGACTCCCATGAGAAATGCACCGAGCACGGGAGCCACCATCGCCACGCCGGAACCCAGGAAGAAGTTCCAGCCTGCGACCCGCATGAGCTGGTCGGCTGGGACGTACATGGGGACTGCGGCTTGGCTGGCCGGAGTATGGAACGCAGCGCCCACCGACCGCGCGGCGATGACCGCGATGATGAAGGCGACCGACGGCTCGCCAGCCGCGAAGGCGCCGATCAGGACCATGCTCGTTGCGGCTACGAAGAGGTCGGCGCCGATGATCGTCCATCGGCGATCCCAGCGGTCGACCAAGGGGCCGGCGATGGGACCCAGGAGCGCTTGCGGCAGCAGTGCCGCGATCGAGGCGTACGCGAGGATGGTCGCCGAGCCCGTCTCGGCCGTCAGCCACCAGACGAGGGCGAAGTTGATTGCGGAGCTGCCGAGCAGCGAGAATGCCTGGCCGATGAACACGATAAGGAACGTTCGAAGCCAAGGGTGAGTCTTCAGAGTCACTGGATCTCCAGTCTGCAGGTACGAGTAGGCGGGCCCCCGTAGGGGCATGTGCGCCACGGCCTCGCGATGCGAGGCGGGCTGCTCGTACTAGCGGATCCGGATGTAGAAGCGCACGGTATGTACTCCTGAGAGCGGCGACGAGGGAATGATAGCATCCGCCGGGCCAACTCCAGGGTGGCCAGAGCAGCAATCCGCCTCGAAAACCGTTTGTCCGGTTACCCCGGGCACGAGGGTTCGAATCCCTCCCCCTCCGCCAGTTAGCTGGAAAGACGTGGCCCCGGTCACCCGAACGGGAGGCCGGGGCCACGTTCGTGTTTGGCGGACAGCAGTCGCTCTGCGTGCCGCGCCGCGATCAGCCTCGCCGGACTCGGCACCCGAAATCGTCTTCATCAGCGCCGCACCGGTCTCCCCCAGTGAGTGAGTTGACAAACACTACGTGCCGCGATATAACGTAAACCGATATAGCGCGAAGCGGTGTAACGCCGCGCGAGCATCGGAAGACAGGACGGAGGCGAGGGCGCGTGGAAGAGAACGGACGTCCGCTAACCGAGACCGTGTACTACGTTCTGCTTTCGCTCGTGGACCAGCGGCACGGCTACGGGATCATGCAGTTCGTCCGGGACATGACCGATGGCCGGGTTGTTCTCGGCGCTGGAACGCTGTACGGAGCGCTCTCCACCCTGCAGGGCAAGGGTTGGATCGAGCCAGCGGGGGCTGACACGGGTGATCGGAAGAAGGAGTACAGGATCACGTCTCAGGGGCGCGATGTGCTCGCATCTGAGCTCAGTCGGCTCGAGCGCCTCGTCGGCGATGGCCGAGCGATGCTGGGGAAGGAGGCTGCATCATGAGCGAGCGAGTCGTGCGGAAGATGTACCTGGACTTTGAGAAGGAGGAGCGGTGGCTGAACCACATGGCCGCCGAGGGTTGGGAGTTGGTCCGCCACACATGGTGCCGCTACGTCTTTGAAAAGGGTGTGCCCGGCCGCTATGTGTACCGGATCCAGCTACTGCCGGACCCGGCTTCTGCGCCGGAGAGCCACGAGTACCTGGGCTTCCTTGAGGAGGCCGGTGTTGAAGTGGTCGACACATACCAACGCTGGGTCTACGTCCGCAAGTCCGCTGACGGTCAGCCATTCGAGCTGTTCAGCGACGGTCAATCCAGGCTGGCCCACCACAAGCGTGTCGCCGGAGTCTTCGCTGCCATCGCCGCCGCGCAGCTGCCCCTCATGGCCGCCAATGCGACCAACGTGGCGACTAGCATCCGGGAGCGCGCCTACTTCCCCCTGCCACTCTTCGTCGTGCACGTGGCGCTCGTCGCGGTGCTCGTGGCAGTCGCGTTGCGACAGCTTGCGGCGGTGCGGCGCCTGGAGCAGGAAGCGGTGGTTCACGAGTAGAGCTTCGCGCTGAAGCCACGTCGTGCGGCGGATTGGGTCGGCGTTTGTCGGGACGCAGCAGGCTCCCTCCGAGCCCCGTGATGTATCCTGCTGACGCGGGCGACTGCTCTCGTCGATCAGGAGTATCGGGCGTGCTCCAGCGAATGACCATCATCGGGCTCACGGCAGCCCTGCTCGGCTCGACGCTTGCGCCTGCGCCAGCCGCGGTGCGCTCGGCTCAGGCCGAGTCCCGCATCGAGACAGCCCAGCGCATCGCCGACGAGAAGCTCGCGCTCACCGACGCGACCGTCCCGGTCGGCAGGTATCCGTTCTATACGAGCGGGCCGAGCGACTGGAAGCTCGATGGCGGCACCGGTTGGGTCTACGGCTTCCTGCCAGGCAGCTTGTGGTACCGGTACGAGCGCGTCGGCGATGAGGCGGCGCGGGCCTCGGCAATCCGTCGGCAGCTCACGCTCGCGCCGAACGCGCGCACGACGCGCAATCACGACATCGGCTTCATGTTCCTCACGAGCTACGGCAACGGCTATCGGCTCACCGGCGACCCGCAGATGCGCCAGACGTTGCTCACGGCTGCCGACTCGCTCTCCGAACGCTACGACTCCCGCGTCGGCATGGTTCGCACCACCAACACGCCGAACGACTTCTGGGTCTACAACGACACGATGATGAACATCGAGCTGCTGTTCTGGGGAGCGCGGAACGGCGGCGACCCCAAATGGCGCTCGGCGGCCTCCTCACATGCGCTGCGGACCGCCGAGGACTTCCTGCGCCCCGGCGGCGGCAGCTACCACTACGTCGCGTACAGCGAGACCACCGGTCGGCCGCTGCGCAAGGGGCAGGGCCAGGGCTACGCCGACGAAAGCACCTGGTCGCGCGGACAGGCTTGGATCATCTACGGCATGACGGTCGCCTATCGCGAGACAGGCGACGCGCGCTTCCTCACTGCTGCCCGCCGAGCGACTGAGTACTGGATCGCGAACGTTCCCGAGGACTTCGTGCCCTACTGGGACTTCAACGCGCCGAACATCCCCGATGAGCCCCGTGACAGCTCGGCAGCAGCGGTCGTTGCCTCAGCGTGCCTCGAACTCGCCGAGCTCGACCCTGACCGGGCGTGGCGGACGACCTACCGCGACCTCGCCGAATCCACCCTCCAGAGCCTGAGCTCCTCGGCCTATCTCGCCGACGCCGATCCGCTGCCGGCGGTTCTTAGGCACGGCACGCACGCCAAGATGCTCGGCGCTTACGACCACGGGACCTCCTGGGGCGACTACTACTTCCGCGAGGCGCTCATGCGCCTGACAACGCCGGTCGAGCGCGTGGGCGGTCCGGATCGCTACCACACGTCGGCGCGCACGAGCTCAGCCGCGTTCGACTCGGCCGATGTGGCCGTGGTCGCGAGCGGGGAGGGCTTCGCCGATGCGCTGGCAGCGAGCGCTCTGGCTGGCTCGCTCGACGCTCCCGTGTTGCTCACCGGCCGAGCGAGCGTCCCGGGGCCGATTCGCTCCGAGATCGTGCGCCTTGGTGTTCGCCGAGTGATCGTTGTCGGCGGCACGAACGCCGTTTCGGCGCAGGCCGAATCCGAGCTGGCGGGGCTCCCCGGCATCGAGCGTGTGGAGCGCATCGCCGGGCAGGACCGCTACTCCACAGCTGCGAGCATCGCCGAGCAGTCCGCCGAGTCCGGCGTCCCGCTTCTCTTCATCGCGCGAGGCGACGAGTTCGCAGACGCGCTCGCGGCTGGGCCTGTCGCCTACGCTCAGGGCGCACCCGTCCTGCTCACCACCGGAAGCGCACTCCATCCTGACGCCGAGGCAGCGCTTCGGGCGCTACGTCCCGGTCGGGTCGTCGTGCTCGGCGGCAAGAGCTCTATCTCCGCCGCTGTGGAGGACAGAGTCCGTCAAGTCATGACCGAGAAGACCTCACTGGAGCCCCGGACCACGGCGCCTGACAGCACCAGGATCGGAGGCACTGATCGCTACGACACTGCGGCCCTAGTCGCGCAGTGGGCGGATGTGGAGGGCTATGCCAACTTGAGCCACATCGCTGTGGTGTCCGGAGGCGCGTTCCCTGATGCCCTCGGGGCTGCGGCTGCTGTCGGAAGTCAAGGCGGCGTGCTGCTGATGAGCGCTCGCGACAAGCTCGCGGTGCCGACTTGGGGCGCGCTGGGGTCGGCGGCGGCAGAAGGCGAGCCTCGCGTGACCGTGTACGGCGGCGAGAGTGTCGTTTCCGGCCGAGTGGCACATGAGATCTTCGTCCGCGTCCGGTGAACGTCCCGGGGGGATAATCACTCGTAGAATCGCGTGACCGACGCCGATGCTCCGGAGGCCTGGTGGAAGAACTCAGCATTCTTGAGGCGGGAATCCGCGTGCTGGCCGCCGCCGTCGCCGGGTTGCTTATCGGACTTGAGCGCGAGCGGCTCGACAAGACCGCCGGCCTCAGGACACTCGCGCTTGTCTCGAGCGGCTGCGCGATCTTCGTGGTCACCGCCGCAATCGCCGCTCCGACCGAGATCGTGCGCTTGGCTGCGGGTGCGGTTACGGGCATCGGATTTCTCGGCGCTGGGGTGATCCTGCAGGAGCGCGGTCAGGTGCTGGGACTCACAACGGCGGCCACCGTGTGGACGGCGGCTGCTCTCGGCGTGTCGGCAGGGCTCGGTGCGTTGCCCATCACCGCCATCGGAACGGTGCTGGCGCTGTTCCTCCTCAGCGGGCTAGGCAGCCTCGACCTGAGCCGCATTCAGCGCGATTCGCGCGTGTACGAGATCACCTACCGCTCGCCCGAGTGGGAGGAGGCGGCAGCGGCGCAGCCCCTCAGAGACGCCGGGCTGGATGTCTCGCTGATCGCGTTCGCGTGGAGTGGTGAGTGTGCCACCGCGACTTGGCGTGCTGTCGGGCAAGCGCCCGCGCACGAGCGAGGAATGCGGGCGCTCAAGGGCGACCCGACGGTCGCGTCGTTCACGACGAGGGATTAGCGGGCCCACCGGAAGAGCACCGGCGGCTACTGAGCGGCAGCGGTCTCCACGACACGGCCATCCAGCAGCCGGAGCTGCTCGTCGGCGAACTCGGCCATCCTGACATCGTGAGTCACCATGACGCACGTCATCGAGCGTTCATGCACCTGCCGCCTCAGCAGCTCGACCACCTGAAGCCCGCGGTCAGTGTCCAGAGACGCGGTCGGCTCGTCGACCAGCATGATCTGCGGTCGGTTCATCAGGGCGCGCGCGATCGCGACACGCTGGCGCTCGCCACCTGAGAGTTCCTGAGGCTTGTGCGATGCCCGCTCGGCCATCCCTACCGAATCCAGGAGTTCATCGGCACGATCGCGGTCCTGCTGGCGCACTCGTCCGCCGAGATGAGCGACGAGCAGCAGGTTCTCCTTCGCGCTGAGGTACGGCACGAGATGGTGCTCCTGGAAGACGATGCCGATGTTCTTCAGTCGAAAGCGCGCCGCGTCCCTTGCTGAGCGCAGATGCACGGGATGCCCCGCGATGATGATCTCGCCGGCGGTTGGTGTCAGGAGCCCGGCAATGATCGAGATCAGCGTCGTCTTGCCAGAGCCTGACGGGCCGAGCACCGCGAGCATCCTGCCCGCATCCAGCTTGAACGAGACATCGTCGAGGGCCACGACCTCGGTGTGGCCGCTGCCGTGTCGCTTGCTGATGTTCCGGACCTCCAGCATGCCGCTCCTCTTACGCCGATGTTCTACCGAGAGCCGTCGCAGGGTCGACCTTCAGGATGCTGCGCAGCGAGAACAGGCTGCCGATGTATGCGGTCGCGAACACGGCAGCGACGGCCAGGCCCCACCTGGCGGGATCGGGATCGAACGCCATCGTCGGCGGCATGCCGGCGCCCATGCCCAACGCCAGCAGCACTCCGAAAGCGGTGGCCAGCGCGACGAGCACGGTGATCTGCGCGATCAGGTCGGCGTACAGGCGGCCGTTCGATGCGCCTATCGCTTTGATGGCCGCAATCTGCGGCGTCTTGTGCAAGGTGGTGATGTAGAAGAACACGCCGACGAGAAGCGCGCCAATCACGAGCGACACCACCTGGATGCCGGTGACCGCGATGATCATCTCGGTCATTCCGTTGCCTGATAGCGCCGCCTCCTCGGTGGGAGCGGTTGGGTACTCGTCGCCGAGCGCGTCGATGACCTCCTGGAGGTCCGCGTCCGGCTCCAGCTCGATCGCGGCGATCGATGCGCTGCCGCTGAACTGTTCGGCCATGAGCCGTCCGGCTCCCGGCGCGTCCGCTTCCGGAGCGTCCATCCTGCCGAGCACGGAGGCGGTGTGGATCTCCTCCCAGGTCGGCATGTCCACCCAGAGCGTGGGAGTCATCACGTACCGGCGGCCCTCGGTGAAGCCGACAACCTTCAGCTCGATGTCGGTGGGCGTGAGCACCACGGTGTCGCCGAGCTCCACTCCTTTGAGGGCGGCGCTTTCGTCGGCAACCGTCTCACCTGGGCCGATGTCGCCCGTGCCTTCGACGATCGGCAGCTGGTCGTGATGGTCGCCCAACCCGAAGATGCGCACGTCGAACGGCTCGTCGCTGCTCACGGTCGCAAACGAGTGCCCAACACCGTATGCGTTCTTGACGCCGGGGGTCTCGGCTATCTCGGCGATGTCGTCAGCCGAGAGGATGCTGCGCTCAAGCGTCGGGTAGGTGTCTGCCTGGAACGCGAGCGCGTCGGCGGCGAGTTCCATCTTCGCGCCCGACATGCCGGTGAGCAGGCCCTGAGACATGGCCGTCGTCACCATAGTGAGCGAGACCACGAGCCCGATGGCGACGACCATCAGGCCGAACTTCAGTTTGCCGCCGAGCAACTCCTTCAAGACAAGCATGGGGCTCCAAGCAACGTCGCGTACTCGCAATACTATCGCACGGCCAAAGCATGGCAGACGGTGCTTAGCGGCTAGAGCCGTTCTGGGCCGCCCTCGCGGTGTCAGAGCTCGACGGTGGTCTTGTCCGAGGGACTGGAAACCGCCGAATCCATCGCGTCGATGGCCTCGTGCGCTCCGAGCACGTACAGCTCGTCGCGTGCCAACAGCCTCACGCCTCCGGTTGGCACGAACAGGCGTCCCTCGCGCCTGATCAGAACGACGAGTGGACGGTCCGGACCTCCGATTCGCAGCAGCTTCTCTCCCTCGGCGGCTGAGCCTTCGGCGATGGTCAACTTCGTCAGGCTGAGCCCTGATTCGGCAGTGCCGACGAGTTCGATCGGCAGGCTCGAGTCCTCCGAGTATGGCTGCGCAACTCCGAGCAGTCGGGCGGCGAGACTGACGGTCGGGCCCTGTACGAGGACCGAGATGATGACGGCAAAGAACACGATGTTGAAGATTCCTCTGGAGTCTTCGACACCCGCAACCATAGGGAACGTGGCGAGGATGATGGGCGCCGCGCCGCGCAGGCCGACCCAGGAGATGAGTGTCTTCTCGGCGGTGGTGAATCCTGAGAACACCATCGAGAGGAACACGGCGACGGGCCGAGCGACCAGGATGAGTGCGACCGAGACGAAGACCGCCGGTGTCGCGGCAGACATCAGCTGTGACGGTGTCACGAGCAGGCCAAGCATCAAGAACATGCCGATCTGCATGATCCACGCCACGCCCTGGTGGAAGCGTCGGAGGCTGTTGCGGTGAACAAACACCTTGCCGGCCAGCGCGAGACCCGTGACGTACACGGCCATGAAGCCGCTCGTCTGGAGAAGCTCCGCCACCCCGAACACCACGCCCACGACGCCGATTGTGTAAACCGGGTACAGGCCGTCATGCTCAAGATCGAGCCGATCGATGCTCCAGACGAGCATCCTGCCCGCGAGCCAACCGATGAACGCGCCGCCCGCCACCTTGAAGACGAACAGGAAGGGAACGGCTAATGGGGAGACGGCCTGCCCCTGTACGAGCAGGATGGCGGTCGTCGTCAGGAACACCGCGCTGGGGTCGTTGCTACCCGACTCAAACTCCAGCAGCGTGCGAATACGATCGGGAAGGCCCACGCCTCGCGCCCGCAGCACGGAGAAGACCGCTGCGGCATCGGTCGAAGACAGAATCGCGCCGACCAGAAGGCCGTTCTGCCACGACGTGCCGAACACGAACACCGACAGCAGCGTGATGATTGCAGCCGTGATTCCGACGCCGATGGTCGCCATGATGGTGCCCGTACGCACGGCGATACGGTCCATCTGCGACAGGTCGGTATTCAGGCCTCCATCGAACAGGATGAGCGCCAACGCGATCGATCCAAAGAGCATCGCCGGCTCTGGCGAGTTGAAGGGGATACCGCCAGGGCCTTCGGATCCCGCGAGCATGCCGATGGCCAGGAACAGCAGCAGCGCAGGCACGCCGAGCTTCGATGACAGCTTGCTGGCGACGACCCCGGCGATGAGCAGGAGCGCTCCGACGAGGACCAGTTCCGATACTTGAGAAGCTCCTCCGGCTAGATCCAATACGGCCTCCTGTCCGGCGTTCACAAGCGGGTGAGGGTGATCCACCTACGTCGGGCAAGGGCGGACTCGAGTGCAGAACGAGCCACCCACGGGCTCTTGCCACTCCTTTGTAACATACGCGCGCGGGTGAACACGCAGGCCTGTCGTCTGCTGGGCGCGGGTCCTAGAGCGTGAGGATGATGTCGGCGATGAAGCGAGCGGAGCCTGCCAGCAGGTCGTAGTCGAGGATCGCTGGGATGTCCCGCGGCGTGTGCGAGTATATCCGGGATGCCGAGGCGAAGTCCGTGGATGTGATCGCCACCGATGGGATCCCACGCATCGCGAAGATCATGTGGTCGCTCGCGGGCCAGCTCGGACCCAGCGCGATGTCCGGCCGCTCCCCCGCAAGCTGCGCGATCCTTTCGGCGAGAGTAGCGTCGACTTCGTAGAGCGAGTACGCGCTCGGTAGACCCGCAAGGCCGGGGGCGTCCACATTGATTTCGAGGCCCACGTCCGAGAGGTCCGGGTTCGCACCGAGCCATGCCAGCTCGCCAGGGGCGAGCACGTGGTCCTCGCCGTTGAACGGGACGAACTCGACGGTGTGGGCTGGCGGCGTTTCGCGCAGCAGCTCGGCGACCGCGAGCAGTACAGCGACGCCGCTCGCGTTGTCGATCGCTCCCGGCGTGTTCGGCTTGGTGTCGAAATGCGCGGATACGATGACCCTCTCCGGGCGCGAACCCTCGATTCGGCCGATTGGCTGCTCGCCCTCGGATGGCGTCACCACCGAGTCGATCGCAATTGTCACGGGTTCGCCCGCATGCTCGGCGAGCCAGGCGCCTGTCTCGGCATCGAGGTACGCCGTCGGCAGTGGGAATCCGACCTCCTCGATGAGAGGGAAGGGCGACATCGCTCCGGTCATCGCGCTCTCAGTAGTCGCAGCGAGAATGGCGAGGCACCCAGTGGCCTCAAGCGCGTCGACGATCTCGGTGTGCTGCGGGTTGCTGTAGAACGGGTAGTTGCGGGGGGTGAACTGGTCGCTGGCGATCTCGTCGCAGAGCAGCAGCACGGCGTCAGGCGTCGGCACGCGGGGTATGTCGCTGGCGCTACGGACGACCATCAGCACGCCGCGGTCCGCCTCGATGCCTGCCGAGAAGGGGCCGGGCTGAAGCCGCACCGTCTTCCCGGCGACCTCGATGCTCGAGGCGCCGTCGCGCCACTCGGGAACCTCGAATGCGATCGATCGGGTTTCGAGCCCGGCTTCCCGCATCCGTTCGAGGATGTACCCGGCAGCCGCGCGGTTGCTCTCCGAGCCCGGATGGCGGTCTGGATACGAACAGAGGTGCTCGACGTCTGCCTGGATGCGCTCGGCGGTATCACGCTGTGGACGCAACATCGGATTCCCCTTCGTCCGAACGGCAGCTTCTTAGACGAATTCCAGCCTACTGCCTCGCGACACCCTCTGCTACTGCGATTCTCGTTACCCATTTGCCCGGAGGCGATGCCTTGGGCGCGAAGGTGGGGATGCACTCTCCAAGTGGGATTAGCGATGGAGGTGCTTTCTGCGATGCAGTTCCTATCCGTGTACCTCAACTTCGACGGTGCTGCCCAAGAGGCATTCGAGTTCTACCGCTCGGTGTTCGGCGGCGAGTTCAACGGCATGCTGCGTTTCCGGGACTTCGATGAGGATGCCATGGGGGTTTCTGAGGCTGACCGCGACAAGATCGCGCATGTGTCGCTACCGCTCTCGAGCGGAGTTGGCCTGATGGCGTCCGATGTGGCCGGGGAGCAGGCCAAGCGATTCATCGCCGGCAACAACGTCTACATCTATCTTGAGGCCGATAGCGCGGAAGAGGCCGACCGGCTCTACGAGGGGTTGTCGCAGGACGGTATCGCCGAGATGCCCCTGCAGCCCACAGTATGGGCCGAGAAGTACGGGAGCCTGATTGACCGGTTCGGCGTGCCGTGGATGATCTCGTATACCGGCGACGTGGAGTTCACGCTCTAGCGGAGCGCGAAGTCGCTACCACAGCATGGGTTGGTGCTCGGGTCGCTTCCCGTCCATGAGGATGAACGCAGCCGCCCGTTTCGTGATGACGCCAAGCGCGCGCAGGTCGCGCGTCGTTCGGAGTCTGCTCTCTCGACGGGCGGCGATGATCCTCTTCGCACCCAGAGGGCCGATTCCCGGTACCCGTAGCAGCTGCGAACGCTCGGCGGTGTTGATTTCGATGGGCTTTTCGGCGAGGTGCATGCGCGCCCATGCCAGCTTGGGGTCCTCGATGAGCGGAAGGTTGCCGTCCGCGCCGTACGGGAGTTCGTCGGCCTCAAATCCGTAGTCTTTGAGCAGGTAGTCGCACTGGTAGAGCCGGTGCTCGCGCACGGGCGATTCGGGTGGCAGGTCTTCGAACGGCGTGTTGCGAATCGGCGCGAAGGCGCTGAAGTACGTCCGGGCTACCCCTGCGTTCTTGCGCAGATAGCCGACGGCGTCGAGGATCTCCCGGTCGCTCTCGCCGCCTGGGCCGACTACGAACTGGGTGGTCTGGCTGGGTCCGCTTCTCGACCGGTTGCGCCAGCCGCCCGGGCTGCCTTCGCTCTGACGGCGGATCTGCTCAACGGTGAGCAGGGGCCGGACGAGCTCCTCGACAAGCCGCTTGTGGGGGGCGAGCTGCGCCAGCGATGCTCGGGTGGGGGCCTCAAGGTTCACCGAGACGCGATCCGCGAGCTGCATCGAGCGCTCGATCTGTGCGTACTCGGCACCGGGCATGAGCTTCAGGTGGATGTAGCCCTGAAAGCCGTACCGTTCGCGCAGGATCTCGGCGGTCGCGATGAGCGCGTCCTGGGTGCGCACGCCACCGCCGGAGATCGCCGAGCTCAGGAATATCCCCTCTGCCATCCGCTTGGCGTGCAGCTGCGTGAAGGCGCTCGCCAGCTCGTCGGGGGTGAATCGCGGCTTGTGGCCGTCTCTGCCCGCGCGGAAGGGGCAGTAGTTGCAGTCGCGCTCGCACGCCGAGTTCAGGAGCGTCTTGAGGAGCGCGACCTTCTTGCCGCCAGGCATGAGCGCCTGGTGGATGAAGTGCTGGTCACGCCGGTGAGGTGCCGCGTCGGCGTCGGGAGCCGGTCCCAAGGGTTTCGAGCGAGGCGGTCCACACGCATCACTGCACTGCTCGAACTCCATGTAGGGAGCGATCTCACCAAGCTTCTCTATGGTCTCCTGTGTGCCCACGGTGCTGCCTCTGATGCTGGAATGGGGGCATGTTCGATCACAGTATATCGAACAACTGTTCGATATACGAGAGTGCGCGCGTCTACAAGTTGCAGCGTGAGGCGGTCGTGGACGCGATGAAGACCGACACGCGGGCAGTCGCCGCCTAAGCCAGCTCCCGCTCCAGCATCACGAGCTTCCTGTCGAGTCCCCAACGGTATCCGCCGAGGGCGCCGCTCGCGCGCAGCACCCGGTGGCAGGGGATCACGTACGCGACCGGATTCGCCCCGACGGCACTCGCGACGGCCCGCGTCGCCGAAGGCTCGCCGATGCGCTCGGCCAGGTCGCCGTAGGAGATGAGGCAACGCTCGGGTATCTGCAGGAGGGCCTCCCAGACACGCAGCTGGAAGTTGGTTCCGCGCAGCAGTAGCGTGATCGGACGGTCGCGTGACGTGTCGTCGCCGAAGATCGAGTTGACCACCGGTGCGGTCCGCGCGTCGTCGCGCGATACGCGCGCCCCGCTCCACTCGGCCTCGATCTCCTCGATGACAGCCCCGGCGCCATCGGCCTCGCAGAACCTCAGGGCGCACACGCCGCGGTCGGTGGTGCCGAGCACGCATGTCCCGAACGGCGTCTCATGGACCCCGGTCGTGATCGTGAGTCCTGCGCCCCGGGTGGCGTACTCGCCCGGGGTGACCGCTCGGACGGCGACCATGAGGTCGTGCAGGCGCCCGGACCCGCTCAGGCCGACTTCGAAGGCGGCATCCAGGACGGGCACGGACTCGCGCAGCAACTCCTGCGCTCGGGAGGCGGTGAGGTGTTGAAGGAAGCGCTTCGGGCTCACCCCGGCCCATCGGCGGAAGACCCGCTGCAGGCGTGCCGGATCAAGGCTTACGTGGGCGGCCACCTCGGCGAGCGAAGGCTGCCGAGTCGGGTTCTCGGCGATGAACACGATCGCCTCGCGGACGCATTCGTAGTCTGTGCGCATTCCCATCCTCCCGGGCCGGTCGATGCCGACGGTACCAGCGAACCGGCCCGGGCACGACCCGATTTCTGCGACAAGGTGCTCACGATGCATGGCGGAAGCGCGGTATCATGGAGTCCGAACGAAGCGGGGGTCGCGTCAGCCACCGTCACCACGGTCACAAGGGGCATTCACTCGGCATGAGGGCGTAACCGCAGCACTCGATGCTCGGGCCTCGGCAGCGGGGTCTGATACTGCCCGCTCGACGCGAGCGGCGTGGCGGTTCGTTCTCATTCGGATTCGAAGGTAACAGCCCCGCGCTCGTTCGCGACCCGCAAGTGGAGGTCGCCTCATGTTCCTCGCTCTCACTGACGTCTCATTCTCGTACGAGGGTTCGCCTGCCGAGATACTCTCGTCGCTCGCCGTCTCGTTGCCCGGGGGCTGGACCGGCGTGGTCGGTCCGAACGGCAGCGGCAAGACGACGTTGATGCGCATCGCCGCCGGTGAGCTTCGGCCGACTTCCGGTGCCATCTCCCGTCCCGGTGACGCCGTCTACTGCCCGCAACCGACCGAGTTGCCGCCGGCCGGACTCGAGGAGTTCGCGCTTGACTGGGGCGCCGAGGCAGGCAAGCTGCGTTCGGTTCTCGGCATCGGAGACGACTGGCCGTGGCGCTTCGGCACGCTCTCGCACGGGGAGCGCAAGCGCCTGCAGCTCGCGGTCGCGCTGTGGCGGATGCCGCACGTGCTTGCCGTCGATGAACCGACCAACCACCTCGACGCGTCGGCCCGGCAGCTGGTGATGGGCGCGCTGCGCACGTTCGACGGCATCGGCCTGCTCGTGAGCCACGACCGCGGACTGCTCGACGCGCTCACGGAGCGGTCGCTCTTCCTCGCGCCCGGCCGGCCGGCGGTGCTCCGGCCGGGTTCCTACTCCGTAGCCAAGATGCAGGCGGAGATAGAGGGCGAGACGGCAGCGCGCGAGAGGGAGAATGCGAAGCGGGAGCTTGCCCGCTTGCGAAGGGCGGCGGCTCGCCGGAGGGTGGAGGCCGACCGCGCCCACTCGGCTCGCTCCAAGCGCAATCTCGATCCCAAGGACCGTGATGGGAAGGGGCGCATCGGCCTCGCCATCCTCACCGGGAAGGACGGCCAGGCGGGCAGGCTCTCGGCCCAGCTCGCGGGGCGCCTCAGGCTCGCAGAGGCCCGGCTGGATTCGACGTTTGCCGAGAAGGTGAGCGAAGGCACGATCTGGCTTCCTGAAGGGTACTCGGCGCGACGCACGGCCGCCGAGCTGCCTGCGATCGCGTTGCCGCTCGGTCCCGGCCGAACCCTCGAGGTGCCGGCGCTGGCCGTCGGCCCGCGCGACCGCATCGCGATCGTCGGGCCGAACGGCGCTGGCAAGTCGACGCTCGTCGGCGCGCTGCTCAAGCGCGCGAACCTCGAACCCGAGCGCGTGCTGTACCTGCCCCAGGAGGTGTCTGCCGAGGAATCCGCCGCCCTCCTTGCCGAGCTGGCGGGACTGCAGCCCGAGGTGCTCGGCAGGGTGCTCTCGGTCGTCGCACGGCTTGGGTCGTCCCCGGCCAGCCTGCTTGGGGGCCGCGCGCCGAGCCCAGGCGAGACCCGGAAACTCATGCTCGCGCTCGGCACGCTTCGCGAGCCGCACTTGGTGGTGATGGACGAGCCGACCAACCACCTCGATCTGCCGTCCACCGAGGCGCTCGAAGACGCTCTCGCCGAATGCCCCTGCGCGCTCGTCCTGGTGTCGCATGATGCGAAGTTCGTTGAACGGCTGGCGGATGTGCGGTGGGAGCTATGGCGTGATGACGATGGAGTCTCTCGGCTGAGGGAAAGATGAGTGCGGGCTTCCTGACAGGTGAGCACGGAGGTCCTACAGTGGTGACAGGTCGGCATCCGGAAGCAAGAGGGGATACGCATGACGACAGTGATCGAGACGCGTGGCCTGGAGAAGCGGTTTGGGAAGGTGCGCGCGCTCGATGGCCTGGACCTGACCGTCGGGCAAGGCGAGGTCCACGGGTTTCTCGGCCCGAACGGCGCGGGGAAGACGACCACCATCCGCATCTTGCTCGGCCTGCTGCGATCCGACGGCGGTAGCGCCACGCTGCTCGGCGGCGATCCGTGGGCCGATGCAGTCAGGCTGCACCGACGTCTCGCCTACGTCCCCGGGGACGTCGAACTCTGGCCGAACCTCACCGGCGGCGAGACGATAGACCTGCTCGGCAGGCTGCGCGGCTCGCTGGACGCGAAGCGCCGCGACGAACTCATCGAGCGGTTCGACCTCGACCCGACCAAGAAGGGCCGCACCTACTCGAAGGGCAACCGCCAGAAGGTCGCGCTCATCGCGGCGCTAGCCTCGAACGCCGAGTTGCTGATGCTGGACGAGCCGACCGCCGGTCTCGATCCGCTGATGGAGGCGGTCTTCCAAGAGATCATTCGTCAGCTGAAGGCCGAGGGGCGCACCGTACTGCTGTCGAGCCACATCCTCGCGCAGGTCGAGGTGCTCGCCGACAAGGTCTCCATCATCCGGCAGGGCCGAATCGTAGAGTCGGGGACCCTTCGAGACCTGCAGCATCTCCGCCGCACCACCTTCGTGGTCGACACTGTGCAGCCCGCCGAGCCTATCGCGGCGCTGCCGGGCGTCCGTGACTTCGCCTCAACCGATGGGCTTTGGAGCTTCGATGTCGACGCCGAGCAGATCGACGCCGTCGTGCGTGAGCTCGCGCGACTCGGGCTGCGCTCAATCACCTCGCACCCGCCGACTCTCGAGCAGTTGCTGCTGAGCCACTACAGTGACACGCACGAGGTGTCGGGCGAGGAGCTTGCCGAGGCGGAGCGATGAGTGCTGCAGCCGCGACACATACCGGTCAGGGCACGCTCGCGGGCACATGGTCGCTCGTCGGGTTCACCCTGCGGCGGGACCGCTTCAAGCTCCTCGGCTGGATTCTCGGCGCTGCGCTGTTCTGGTTCTACTGCACCCGGGCGGTTCCAATCGCATACCCGAATCCGGAGGACCTCGAGGCCATCAAGCTGCTGCTCACTGGCCCCACAGGTCGCATGTGGCTAGGGCCGACGTATTTTCTCGACGACCTCACCCACCAGACGCTGATCCCCTCGGGGTACGGTCTGTACCTCTCTATCCTCGTGGCACTCATGAGCATCCTGCTCGTCGTGCGCAACACTCGTGTGGAGGAGCAATCCGGCCGAGCCGATCTGGTGCGGGCCGGCGTGGTCGGACGCCACGCACCGCTTGCAGCGACGACGATCGTGGTGTTGCTCGCAAACCTTGCTGTTGCCATAGCGGTCCTGCTCGTGATGATCTCTGACCCACTCTTCGACCTCGACGGGGCGGTCCTCTTCGCTGCGGGTCAGTTCGTCACGGGCCTCGCGTTCGCCGGCCTCACGTTGCTCGTGGTTCAGGTCACTGAGTACTCGAGGACTGCCACAAGCATCTCTGCTGGATTGGGCCTCGGCGGAGCATTTCTGCTTCGCGCGATCGGCGACATGGGACACGAGCACGGCACTTGGCTGTCGTGGTGCTCGCCGCTCGCATGGCCGCAGCAGACCGCTCCCTACATCCTGGATCGCTGGTGGCCGCTGGCTCTTTCGCTAACGTTCGCGGTGGTCACGTCGGCGGCAGGAGCGTACTTGTCCACGAGGCGCGACGTCGGCGGGGGCTTCGTCGCGCCGCGCAGGGGTAACGCGCGCGCTTCGGTACTGCTCGGCTCGCCGCTTGGGCTTGCGTGGCGTCTGGAGCGCCGAGCGATTGCGTGGTGGGCGCTGGTGCTCTTCATGGTCGGCCTCGGCTACGGTGCTTTCGTGGCCGATCTCGTCACCGAAGACATGCCCGAGGCGATACTCATGGTTCTCGGAGGCGAGGAGAACATCCGGGCGGCCTATCTTGCGTTCACCGCGCTCTTCAATGTGATCTGCGCCGCCATCTACGCCGTGCTCGCTGTGCAGGGTCTGCGCGCCGAGGAGGCAGGCGGCCGAGGGGAAGCGGTGCTCGCGACGGCTACCGGCCGTACGAGCTGGCTCGGCAGTACAGTCGCGGTCGCCGCGCTCGGCTCGGCGATCATCGTGATCGCGGCAGGAGTCGGACTGGGAGTCGGCGCCGCAGCGGCAATCGGCGAGTGGGATCTCGTCGGTGAGCTGCTGCTTGCACACCTCAACTCCCTGCCTCCAGTGTTCGTGGTGCTCGGCATCGCGGTGTTGCTGTTCGGGATCTACCCTCGTGGCGTCGGGCTTACATGGCTGGTGGTGGGGTGGGGGTTCCTCGCTGCTACGCTCGCACAGGTGCTGCCCGACCTCCCCGAGCTGCTGATCAGTCTCTCGCCGTTTGAGCATCCCGCGCGGATGCCGCTCGAGGAGTTCGCCGCCCGGCCGGTCGTGTGGCTGAGTGTCATCGCCTTGGCGTGCGTCGCGGTGGGAATACTCGGCTTCAGAGGGCGCGACATCCAGTCGTGGTAAGTCCGCGCGGGGCGCGTCTGTCCGCCGGCAAAGGAGGCCGACACTCATGACCAAGACCATCTACCTGGCAGGCGGCTGCTTCTGGGGAGTGGAGGAGTACTACTCGGCGGTACCTGGCGTGATCGCGACTGAGGTCGGATACGCCAACGGCAACACCGATACACCCACCTACGAGCAGGTTTGCACCGGCACGACCGGTCATACGGAGGCGGTCCGGGTCGACTACGACCCAGATGTGGCCCCGCTCACGTTCCTGCTCAAGCACTTCTTCGAGATCATCGACCCGACCTCGGTGAACCGGCAGGGCAACGACATCGGGACGCAGTACCGCACCGGCATCTACTGGGTCGATCCGGGTGATCGCGAGGTCGTCGAGCAGGCGCTGGCCGAGGAGCAGCAGCGGCATCGCAAGCCGCTCGCGGTCGAGAGCGAGCCGCTCCGAAACTTCAGCCGCGCCGAGGAGTACCACCAGCGGTACCTGAAGAAGCACCCCTCCGGATACTGCCATATCCCGCGTTCGGCGATGGCCCGCGCCGCCTGCGCTCGGCCGACCGACTAAGCGCCCGGTAACCGCTCGCCACAGCGCGATCGGCTGTGGTACTATCGTCGACTGATACTTAATGTCAAGAACTATTGATGTGGAGAATATTCCTGTGTCGTCCGCTCCCGTTCCTGATGAGCTTCTCGTAGACCTCGCTGACGTGATGCGAGGGCTATGGCGTAACGCGTCACGCGACTTCCATCTGCCTCAGGGTGCCGAGCGGCCCAAGCGCCAGCAGTACTGGGTGCTCGGCGCTCTCGAACAGGGGCCGCTGCGTATGCGGGAACTCGCCGAGCGCGCGTGTACCTCGCAGGCCTCGATCACTGGCGTGGTCGATCGCCTCGAGACGCTCGGCTTCGTCACGCGCACGCGTTCTGACAGCGACCGCCGAGTCGTTGAGGTAGCGCTAACGCCAGCGGGCGCCACCGAGATCGAGAGTCTCCGCCAGCGTGTCGCCGAGCGGATGCGCGTACTCACGGAGCCGCTTTCTCCCGAGGAGACGCGGGATCTGCTCGCGCTCTTGCGTAAGGTCTCCCGCAGCGAGAACAGCTGCGGGTCTCGCGGGCGCTGACACTAGCGTCTCCCCTCAACCTTCTCGACCCAAGAACACCCCACTCGCCAGATTAGGAGTCGCCCCACATGCACCTGCGTGACCTGCCACAACGAAAGAAGATGTCCGTTCTCGGCGGAGTGCTGCTCGCCATGCTTCTCGGCGCGCTCGACCTCACCATCGTCTCGCCGGCGCTGCCTACGATCGTGCGCGACCTCGGCGGAATGGCGATGCTCTCATGGGTATTCACGATCTACTCACTTACCTCGACGATCACGATCCCGGTCGTCGGCAAGCTCTCCGACCTCTACGGTCGTAAGTGGTTCTACCTCGGTGGAATCACGATCTTCCTCATCGGGTCGGCGCTCTGTGGCGCGTCAGGTGAGCCGTTCTTCAATGTGATCTTCGAAGCACTCACCGGCAGCGCGAACCCGATGCTTCAGCTCATCATCTTCCGAGGCATCCAGGGCATCGGCGGTGGCGCGATGATGGCGAACGCCATGGCGATCATCGGTGACCTGTTCACGCCTCGCGAACGTGGTCGCTATCAGGGACTCACTGGTGGCGTGTTCGGCCTCGCGTCCGTCTTCGGTCCGATGCTCGGCGGATGGATCACCGACATCGCCTCGTGGCGCTGGGTGTTCTACATCAACCTGCCCTTCGGAATCCTCGCCCTCGCGGCCCTCACCGTCGTGATGCCGCGGCCGGAGCGGGGCGCGAAGCATGACATCGACTGGTGGGGCGTGCTTGCGTTGATCGCCGGGCTCGTCCCGCTGCTGCTCGCGCTCAGCTGGGGTGGTTCCGAGTATGCCTGGAACTCGTCGGTCATCTTGGGGCTGTTCGGGTTCGCCGGCATGGCGCTTCTGGTCTTCGTCTTCTGGGAGCTGCAGGCCAAAGAGCCCATTCTCGACGTGCGCCTCTTTGGCGACAGCTCGTTCGTCGCCAGCATGGTCGTGCTGTTCCTGTCCGGCGCCGGGATGTTCGCTGCCGAGATGTTCCTGCCGACGTTCATGCAGATCGCCCAGGGCGCTTCGGCCTCCAACGCCGGCGCGCTGCTGACGCCGCTTCTCGTCTCGATGGTCACGGCGTCATTCCTGAGCGGTCAGCTCATCAGCCGCACCGGGCGGTACAAGCTCTACGGCATCATTGGACTCGCCAGCTCAACGATCGGTCTCTTCGGTCTCTCACGCGTGTCTGTTGACACCAGCGGACTTCAGCTCGCCACCAACATGGTACTCACGGGAGCCGGACTCGGCGTGACCATGCCGATGTTCACGATTTCGCTGCAGTCGCAGTTTCCGCGGCGAATTGGCGAGGTGACCGGCGCGATGCAGTTCTTCCGCTCGATCGGCGGCACCGTCGGCGTGGCGCTGCTCGGCGGCGTGATGAACGCGCGCCTTGCCTCCGAGCTTTCGTCGCTCGTCGAGGCGCAGAAGCCGTTGTTCGGCGGCGCGTACGAGACCTTCGCCGAGCTTGCGAGCAACCCCGCTGCGCTTCTGAACGAGGGCGCGATGCAGGCGATCGCAGCGAAGCTGCCGGCCGAGATGCTGCCTTTGCTCAAGACCTTCGCGGTCGACTTGAAGCAGGCAGTGGCGGCTGGCGTGGCGCTCGCGTTCCTCGGTGCGTTCGTGATGATGGCCGTCGCGTTCGTCGGGATGTTCTTCGTGCGCGAGGTCGAGCTTGCCGGCTCGCCTCAGCCCGAGGTGGCGGAGGCGGTGGAGGCTGAGCCGGCCGCCTAGAGCTGGCACGTTGACGCGGTATCTTGAGCCACCCGCGCCGGGGTCCCGCGCTGCCTCCGTTGTGCCTGTAGAGACTCGCGAATCGCATCCTGCTAGACTGTAGCTCGCACGGGGGAGCGTGGATAGCGGCGCAAGAGCCAGCCGTCAGGGAATTGTCGGCTTCGATTATCCTTGTCGCCGCATACACTCCGTGTCGCGTACCATGCGCCCATGCTCGGGCGGAAGGCATTAGGAGTTGAATTGATTGAGCTCGTCGGTGTAAACAAACATTTCGGCAGCCACCAGGCGCTGAAGGATGTCAGTCTCCAGGTTCCTACGGGCCAGAAACTCGTCGTGATCGGGCCGTCCGGCTCGGGCAAGTCGACGCTGATCCGCTGTATCAACATGCTTGAGAAGCCGAACTCCGGCCAGGTCATCGTGGACGGGGTCGACCTCACTGCACCGCGCGCTCCCATCGCGAAGGTCAGGCAGTCGGTCGCGATGGTCTTCCAGCAGTTCAACCTGTATCCGCACAAGACCGTACTTGAGAACGTCTCGCTCGCTCCTATCGTGGTCAAGGGTGTGCCGAAGGCCGAGGCAACCGAGTCGGCACTCAAGTACCTCGAACGCGTTGGGCTGAGCGAGAAGGCCGACAAGTACCCTGCTCAGCTGTCCGGTGGACAACAGCAGCGTGTCGCCATCGCCCGGGCGCTCAACATGCACCCGAAGATCATGCTCTTCGACGAGCCGACGTCAGCGCTCGATCCCGAGATGATCCAAGAGGTGCTCGAGGTCATCATCGACCTCGCTCAGGGTGGTATCACGATGGTCGTGGTCACGCACGAGATGGGTTTCGCGCGTGAGGCTGCGGATCGCGTGATCTTCCTCGATGACGGTCAGGTCATCGAAGATGGAACGCCCGAGCACTTCTTCCAGAATCCGCAGCACGATCGGACGAAGTTGTTCTTGAGCAAGATCCTGCGCTAGTCTGGCGCACTGAATCAGTCAGTCGAGGCCGCCTCCGGCCTCTGGGATGAGTAGCACGTCGCATCGGTAAGCCCGGGGAGGCACGGGTCCATTGGTAGGGAGGAAGTATGAAGAAGCTGCTACTTACGCTGTCGCTGGTGTTGGTGCTGTGCCTGGGTGCCTTCGCGCTCACCGGGTGCGGTGGCGCCGAGGAGCCCGAAGAGCCCACGACTGAAGAGCCCGCCGTCGAGCTGCCGGCTGGCGTTCAGGCCATCAAGGACGCCGGGACGCTCCGTGTTGGCGTCAAGGCTGACGTGCCGAACTTCGGCCTCCAGGATGCTGCCACTGGCGAGTTCTCCGGCATGGAGATCGACCTGGCAATCGCACTTGCCGAGCGCATCGGCCTGTCCGCAGATGACGTGAAGTTCGAGGCCGTCACGGCCAAGACCCGCGGTCCGCTGCTCGACAACGGCCAGCTCGACGTCGTTATCGCTACGTTCACGATCAAGCCTGAGCGTCTTGAGCAGTGGAACTTCTCGCAGCCGTACTACCAGGACGAGGTTGGTCTGCTGGTGAAGAAGTCCGCTGGTTTCAAGGGTCTTGCTGATCTCGATGGCAAGACGATCGGTGTCGCCCAGGGTGCCACCTCGCGTGACGCTGCCCAGGCAGAAGCCGACAAGGCCGGCATCAAGGTCAGCTTCCTTGAGTTCGCCACCTACCCCGAGATCAACGCAGCTCTCGAGTCCGGCCGCGTCGATGCCTTCTGCGTCGACAAGTCCATCCTTTCGGGCTATGTGACCGACCAGACCGAGATCCTTCCGGACGGCTTCTCGCCGCAGGACTACGGCGTAGCCTCCAAGCTCGGCACCGATGACCTGACCCAGTTCATCAATGACATGCTCGATGAGATGGAAGCCAACGGCGAGATGGATGCTCTCCTCGCGAAGTGGGGTCTGTCGTAACCCGTCGTCTTAACTGACGAGGGCCGATATCGAAAACATGGCTGAGCTGATCTCCCGCATAGGCTTCCTGCAACAGGGGCCATTCTCGATACCTCGCTGGCAGGCGCTGTTTGAGAACATCGACCTGATCTGGCAAGGGGCGCTCGTCACACTGCTGGTGGCGTCCCTAGGGCTGGCGCTCGCGCTGGTCCTAGGGATCGTCATCGGCGTAATGTCCGCATCACACTGGCGGATTCCTCGCGCATTCGCGCGTGCATACGTCGAGTTCTTCCAGAACACCCCGCTGCTCATTCAGGTGTTCATGCTCTACAACGCGCTTCCGATCCTGTATCCGAAGCTGTTCATCCCAGTTGTCGTGATCGGCATCATGGGTGTGGGCATGTACCACGGCGCCTACATCGCCGAGGTCGTGCGAGCGGGCATCCAGTCGATCGGCGGCGGTCAGCTCGAGGCCGCTCTGTCACAAGGCTTCACCTATGTGGGCGCCATGCGCTACATCATCATCCCGCAGGCGATGCGCATCGTCCTGCCGCCGCTCACAAACCAGGCCGTCAACCTCATCAAGAACACGTCGGTGATCGCGATCATCGCCGGCGGTGATCTGATGTACGCAGGAGACTCGTTCGCTGGTCGCTACGGGCACTATGGTCCGACCTACATCGTCGTGGGCGGCCTTTACTTCCTGATGTGCTTCCCGCTCGCTACGCTCGCGCGGCGCCTTGAGGAACGTCTGAGGGCAGGCCAATGAGCATCCTTGCAGGCAACCCAGTCATCGAGATGCTCTCCGATCCGATCCTGTACGTCGGGCTCGGTTACGGCCTGCTGCTCACGTTGCAGATCGCTGGCCTCTCGATTGTCTTCAGCTTCGTGTTCGGCACGATCCTGGGCTCGATGCGCTACACCAGGCTGCCGGTCATATCGCACATCGCGGGGGCGTACATCGAGGTCGTCCGCAACTTGCCCACGCTGCTGCTCATTCTGATGAGCTACTTCGTGCTCGGCCTTCCTGCCGTGTGGGCTGCGACGATCGGCCTCACCATCTATACCTCGGCGATCATCGCTGAGATCATTCGAGGAGGTCTGAACTCGGTTGCCACTGGGCAGTGGGAGGCGGCGCGTTCACAGGGCTTTACCTTCATGCAGTCCATGCGCTACATCGTGCTTCCCCCGGCAGTCGTCAAGATGATTCCGCCGATCGTTTCCCAGTTCGTGACGGTCATCAAAGACTCGTCGTTCGCCATGGCCATCGGTGCCTACGAGCTCATGTTCAAAGGCACGATCCTCGCGGCGAAATACTGGAAGCCGTCGCAGATCATCTCGATCTACCTGCTGATCTCGCTCATCTACTTCGCGATCAACTTCGCGATCTCGTTGGTTGCCCGCCGCCTGCAGACCAAGATGTCTGAGGGCCGGGGAACCATCGGCTCCTAGTCGATTTCCTGGCGTTGTCCAGCCTATTGCGTGCGCTCGGCATTAACACTAAAATGCAACTTAGCGATATTGGAGTACACGCTGCACTGGAGGGTCGAGGGAGGAGAACGACATGGAGGGGAAGGGTAGAAGGCCGAGAGTTCTGCTGGTCACCATGCTTTCGGCGGTGATCGCGTTTTGCGCCTTCGGGTGCTCGTCTGACGAGCCGAGCGCCACTCCTGAGCCCGAGGCCAAGCCAGACCCTGCCGTGGCGCTGAGTATTCAGGCGGCATCTTCGCTCACCGACGCGCTCACCGAGATCAGCGACCAGTACAGCGCTGATAACAGGAACGTGACCATCGAGATCAACTTCGACTCCTCCGGCACGCTGCAGGAGCAGATTTCGCAGGGGGCACCGGCCGACCTCTTCATCTCCGCAGCCAACAAGAACATGGACGCGCTTGAGGAGGATGGGCTTCTGCTCGAGGGCACGCGGACTAACCTGCTCGGCAATACGCTCGCCTTGATCGTGCCCGCCGACAGCTCGCTGGCGGTTTCGTCGCTGGTGGACCTCGCGGGGTCCGGAGTCAAGGTTGTCGCGCTCGGCGACGCCGAGTCGGTGCCCGCCGGCAAGTATGCTGCCCAGGCCCTCAAGGCTGCGGGCGTTGCCGACGCTGTCAACGACAAGGCCGTGCTTGGCAAGGACGTCCGCGCGGTGCTGACCTACGTCGAGACCAAGGACGCTGACGCCGGCATCGTCTACCAGACAGACGCGCTCGTAAGTGACAAGGTCAAGATCGCAGCCGAGATTCCCAGCGATACGTACGACGCGATCGTGTACCCGGCCGCGGTGATTGGCGCAAGCGAGAACGTTGACGCTGCGAAGGCGTTCCTTGAGTACCTCTCGAGTCCGGCCGCGGCAAAGGTCTGGGAGAAGTACGGCTTCACCGCAGAGTAATCGACAGCGCAAGTGGCGGACCGGGGCGGCGGGAATACCCTGTCGCCCGGGTACCTTGTATTGTGTGTCGTGCGCGACGTCCGTGCACGCCGATTGCGGTAGAGGGGCAGATGGAGGCAGCGCTCGAGTTCTTCGCACAGTTCGACTTCCGGCCGCTGTACGTGTCGCTGAGAACGTCGGCAGCGGCGACGGCCATCGTCGTCGTGCTCGGCATTCTTGCTGCGTGGTGGACGCTCGGTGCGCGCGAGAGCGTCAAGGGGTGGCTCGACTCCCTCTTCACCCTGCCGATGGTCCTCCCACCCACGGTGGTGGGTTTCTTCTTGCTCGTGATCTTCGGCCGCTCGACGCCGATCGGCACATTCCTCATCGAGCATGGCTTCAGGATCATCTTCTCCTGGCCCGCGACAGTGATCGCCGCGGCCGTGGTCGCGTTTCCGCTGATGTACCGCACCGTGCGAGCCGCGTTCGAGCAGGTCGACACGAACATGCTTGACGCCGCGCGCACGCTCGGGTTCTCAGAGTGGCGGGTCTTTCGGCAGATCATGCTCCCGCTCTCGTGGTCGGGCGTGGCGGCAGGCACCATGCTCGCGTTCGCGCGCGCCATGGGGGAGTTCGGAGCGACACTGTTCGTCGCGGGCAACTTTCCTGGCAGGACCCAGACGATGCCCATCGCCGTCTACTTCTCGTGGGCTGCCGGCGACCTGCTGACCGCGGGTGTGTGGGTCATCATCATTGCGATCATCTCGTTTGCCGCAGTTTTCGGAATCAACGCGTACGCCGCGCGGGCGAACCGCTACCGAAAGGCTGATCCGGCCCGATGAGTCTGTATGCGCGCATACGCAAAGAACTGCCCTCGTTCACGCTCGACGTTGAGATCGAAGCAACCGCTGAGACGCTCGGCCTTCTTGGCGCCTCAGGTAGCGGCAAGAGCATGACGCTGCGCTGTATCGCTGGCGTGGAGCGGCCGGATTCGGGCCGTATCGTCGTCAGCGGGACTACGTTCTTCGACTCCGAACGTGGCATCGACCTCTCACCGCAGCAGCGCAAGACCGCGCTCCTGTTCCAGAACTACCAGTTGTTCCCCACGATGACGGTGGCCGAGAACATTGCGGCGGGCATGGACCGCTCGGTCGACCGGCCCGCGCGCGACGCACGCGTCGACTCACTGCTCGAGTTCTTCCATCTCGAGGGATTCGGAAACCAGTACCCTGCACGGCTTTCAGGAGGTCAGCAGCAGCGCGTCGCCCTTGCGCGGATGCTCGCAGCCGAGCCGGGAATCCTCATGCTCGACGAGCCCTTCTCGGCGCTGGACGAACACCTCAAGGCGAGCTTCGAGCAGGAGCTGCTCGACACCTTCGACCAGTTCGACGGGACGATTCTGTACGTGTCGCACGACATCGACGAAGCCTTCCGTTTCTCCGACCGGATTGCCGTGCTCGACGGCGGTCGGATCAGTGACATCGGGCCTGCCGAACGGATCGTCTCGCACCCGAGCACGGCGGCCGCGCTCCGGCTCTCGGGGTGCAAGAACATCTCGCCAGCTCGGAGGCTCTCCGAGCACACCCTCTATGCCGAAGACTGGAGGATCGAGATGCGCTCGAGCCAGCCGGTTCCCGAGAACCTGGCGTTCGTCGGCATACACGCATTCCATGTCCGCCGAGCGGCCGGAGGCGACGCAGTGAACGTGTTCGACGCGGTCGCCGCTCGTGTGAGTGACTCGCGGTTCGAGCGCACGGTGCTGCTTTCGCTCGGCGATCAGCAGGAGCACGCAGAAGTCTCGCGCTACATTCACTGGAAGATCGACAAGCTCGCGGTGCCCGCCGACAAGCTCGTGGGCCGGGGCGATCGGGTGAGGATCAGCCTGCCGGAGGACAGTCTCCACCTGGTGTGTCGCTGACCGCGAGCGAGGGCTCCTCGGTGATGGAAGACTCGGTATCGGCCGTTTGGGCCTCGGCGACGACGGCAGCCGCTGTGGCAGCGCGGACCTCGGCGTCGAGTCTCTGGATCGCCCGAGGCGCCAGCACGAGCCCGCCCGAGGCGAACATCGCAACTCCTGAGACGGCGAACCAGACGGCCACCCCGGTCTGCTCGGCGATAGGGCCTGCCAGGAGCAGCCCGACAGCGGCGACCAGCATCGACAGCGTCATGTAGAGCGAGAGCACGCGCCCGAGCTTGGCCGGATCGATCAGCGTCTGGAACAGGGCGGTTGTCGGCGCGCCAAACAACGGCGCCGAGATTCCCATCGCGACGCAGAGCGCGGCAAACGCGGGAAAGGCTGTTCTCGGCAGGATGCCCGCGAACGCCACCGCCGCCCCAAGCACGAAGATGCCGGCCGCGATAAGTCGCGTGGGGGAGAGCTTGGCGGCTGCGACACCGATGCCAAGCGAGCCCGCGAGCATTCCCGCTCCGAATGCGAGCTCAGCGATCGAAGCCGCGATTGCTCCGCCGCCGAAGTGTTCGCGGGTCATGAGCGGGAAAAGCGCGTTGAGTGGCATGTACAGGAGTGTCACGCCGACAAGCACCAGCGTGAGCTGCGCCAGGCCCCGGTTGCCGAGAAGAGCCCGCCATCCCTCTTTGAACTCGGCGATGATCCCGCCTCTGGATACTCCGCTTTCGGCGGCCTGCTCCGGGTGTGGGATGCGTACCAGCAGCAACGACGTGACGGCGATCAGCGCACCGGCCACGTCAGTGGCGATCACGACGGTGATGGGCGCGATGCCCATGAGGAACGCGCCGAGAACCGGGCCGGCCATCGCAGTCCCCGAGTTCATGAAGTAGTTCCATCCCGACACGCGCATGAGATGCTCGGCGGGCACGTACATCGGCACAGCCGCCTGGCTCGCGGGTGTGTGAAACGCCGCGCCTGCCGAGCGGGCCGCGATGAAGGCGACGATCACCGGCACCGACGGGTCACCGGCGGCAAAGAGCGCGATGAGAACCAGGCTCGTCGCGGCGATGAACAGGTCGGCGACGATCATGATGATCCGGCGGTCCCAGCGGTCGACCAGCGGTCCCGCCACCGGGCCCAGAAGCGCCTGCGGGAGCATCGCAGCGATCGCCGCGTACGCCAGAACGGACGCGGAGCCTGTCTCGGCGGTCAGCCACCAGACGAGCGCGAAGTTGACGGCGACGCTGCCGAGCAGCGAGAAGGCCTGGCCGGTGAAGATGACGAGGAACGTTCGAAGCCAGCGGTCGGCGGTCAGCCTCACGGGGTCTCCACTCTGGACGTGGTCGACAAAGACGCACCTATGCTACCTGAACGGTCGCTGCAGGTAACGGGCGTGTTGCGCTCGTGTCGGTTCCGTGACGGAGGGCGGACTCGACGCATCGTACCGGTATGGTCGGTGGCGAGAACCGTTGGACATGAGGGGACGCATGGCCGTCCGAGCGCCGAGCAGAGCACGCCGAAACCGCGCTGATGCCAACAGCACGCGCGCTGGCTCGACGGCGGGCTCCGTCGGAGGCCGCACGGCGCTGCCGCGTGTCTCTTCAGAGTTCAAGGGCGCGCATCCCCGGCGCCGAGCGATGCGTGGGCGCACGAATGCGCCACGCCGTAGCGATGCACGCCGCCGTCGCACGCCTGGTCGAGGCCCACTGCGGCTTTTCTCGGCGATTGCGCTCGTTGCGTTGCTGCTCGTCGGCGTCGGAGCCTGGCGGATGTACGAGCCCGGCGTCAGCCCCAACGACGTTCTCGCCCGCGCGCGCACGTGGACGGATGCGGGCATCACCTATGACCAGCTCGGATACCACGAGGGGTATCGCACGGACTGCAGCGGGTTTGTCTCGATGGCATGGGCGCTGCCAGAGAACCTCACGACCTGGCGTATCCCGCTCGTCGCCGAGCCCATCGAGAAGGAAGAGCTGCGCGCGGGTGACGTGCTGGTAGACGCGACGAGCGACAACAGGCACTGCGTCATCTTCGAGCGATGGGCCGATCCGACCCGGACCCGCTACTGGGCGCTCGAGTCCTCAGGCCGCCCCGACCTGCACCGGGCCGTGCGCCGCGTCGTGCCGTACCCGTACGAGATCAACGCCGAGCATTACGTGCCGTATCGCTACGTGGGGATGTCTCGCTACTACGACGAGGTGCCCAAGGGCGATCGGCAGCCCGTCGGGGCGCGGTAGGGCATTGCCGAACGGCCTCGCGCTTGAGGCGCTACGCCGCCCCGGCCCAGTCCAACACCTGAAGCGCCCTCAGGGTGAGCCACTTGCTCGGCTCGCCTTTTGCCTCGATGTCGGCGAGCATCTTGCCGTTGAGGGTGTTTCTGAGCGTCCAGCGCACCTGGCCGTCAGCGGCACCTCGAACCACCTCTATCGCTGGTTGGTACTCGGTGCGCGGAGACTCGCCTGAGCGCGCTAGCGCGAGCAGCGCCTCGAGTGCGTCCGAGTTGTACGACAGCGGATAGCCGAACCGGAGCCACCCCTTCTTCGGCCCGAAGTGCAGCTCGGGGTGCTCGGCGAGGAATCGCTCGTGAACTGCAGGCCGTTCGGCGGGCTTGACCGACCACACCATGCCCTCGAACTCCCGGTACTCGGCGGGCAGACTGTTGAAGACCGACTTGTCGCGCAGCTTCGCGACGCACTCCGCTCGCAGCTCCTCGCAACCATCGGGCCAGAGCTCGCGCGGCATCTCGGCGAGGAAAAGCAGCACCTTTACGGTGAGCATGTGGCAGTAGCCGCTGAGGTGGTAGCACGTGCCGCTGCGACAGTCGACGGCGCCGAGTTCGCGGTAGGTGTCGACAAGGCTCTGAAGCGCTGCAGCGATACGCGGGTCACGCGCCCATCCCATACGAGCGAGCGCGCGGCCGACGTTCGAGGTCAGGCAGCAGATCGACCCGGCCGGCCGCATGTTGGTCGCGCTCCAGGAGCCGTCATCCAGCTGGCGTGAGAACGCATACTCCGCTGCTCGTTGCACGCGGGGGTCCTTACCCTTCGCGTAGAGCTCGCCGAGAAGGTGCACCTGCCAGAGCGACCCCCCGTACTTCTGGTAGTCGCGCGCGGGTGGTGCCCAGGGCCCATCGTCGAGCTGCGCGTCGAGAATCGCCGCGACCGGTGCGTACTCGTTGCGTCGCTCCCAGAGCGCTGCCGTTGCCACGTCATCCTGCTCGCCGAGAAGGACTCGGCGCGTGAGAACCGCGACAGCCGGGTTTTCGGGCTCGAGCAGCCATTCAATCGTCTCGGCGGGTACCTGCGAGATGATGCGGGCTGTGCGCGTCGCGTCGCCCATCGTAAAAAACCCCCTGCTCGACTTCGCCCTAAGACTCGAGTGTCATCCCCGTGTACCTACCCGCTTGAGTCCCTGGCCAGCGGCTCATGCCACAAACCCGCAGGTGACACGGCAGGAGTCACGCAGTCGCGGATCTGGTGCGTGTAGAATCTCGGCAGGGGATTTCTCACTATGGCTGCCCGCTGAGTGGCGGACTGCCGAGAGGAGCACGAGGAATGCGGTCCGCGGTCTGGTCACGATCGCGTCATGCGCTGGGGGTGGCGCTGTGCGTCGCCCTGCTTTCGGCGTTCATCGTACCCGTGCAGGCTCCCGCGTTCAGTAGCGCGATTGCAGGACGCGTTGTGGTCGCGGGCACGGGTGCGCCGCTTGGCGGGCTCTACCTGCGCCTTCAGCGTTACTCCGAGGGGGCAGGCGCCTGGATCCAGGTCGCCTCGAACTACACCGGCAATGATGGCCGCTATGGTTTCGATGTCAGCGAACCCGGGTCGTACCGCGTTCAGTCCGAGAGCACCTGGCATTTCGATGCGACCTCAGCGCCGGTAGCCTTCGACGGGGTGAATCCGCGCATCGTCGACTTGGCCGTTCAGCCGCTACCACCGGCTGTCGCTGGGTCGGTCAGGCGCGCGGACACACTGGCGCCGTTGTGGGGAGCCTTGGTCGAGGTCTACAAGCAAGAGGGCGACGGCTCGTGGATGCTTGTTGATGATGAGTTCACGGAGTCGGATGGGACGTTCACCTTCTCGCTGCCGCTCGGCCAGTACAAGATCGTCGCGGACGCGGCGGAGAGCTACCGGAGTCAGGAAGCGATCGTCGACTTCACTGAAGCCACGGTCCATCAGGACTTCCTGCTTCAGTCGGCAGCGGTCGGTGTGCAGGGTCGGGTAACGGACAAGACCCTCGGCAAGTCAGTCCGAGGGGCGCATGTGGCCCTCTACGTGTACGACCCTGCCGAGAATGCGTGGGATCCTGTGCCGGTGTCCGAGGCCTTGACGGGTACCGATGGCGCGTTCGCGCTGTTCGATGATTGGGAATCGGCGAGCCCGTTGCGGCGGGTTGTGATCGGGCATGACAAGTTCGAGGGTTCCGTACACGAGTACTCGGCCGAGCCTGACCGGACGCACAGCTACAGCGTGGCGTTGATGCCAATCGAGCCTGTTTCGCCACCCAGCGGGGCCGAGCGAGTCGCCGGTGCTGATCGGTACCGGACCGCGATCGAGGCTTCGCGACGTGCGTATCCGCATGGCTCCAAGGCGGTCGTGATTGCGACAGGCGAGGACTTCGCCGACGCGCTCGGCGGCGCGGCTCTTGCGGGCGCGCTGGATGCGCCACTGCTGCTGACGCGTAGACTCACGCTGCCGTCGGAGGTGAGCGGAGAGATCCAGCGCCTCAAGGCGAGTCGCGCGTACATCCTCGGCGGTAACGCGGCGATCGACTACGACGTATACGTCGAGATCGAGGGCGCACTCAGCGGCACCACGGACATGTACCGCATCGAGGGCAAGAACCGCTACGAGACCGCGTACAACATCGCCGATTGGACGATTGCCATACTTGGGTCGAACTACCTGGGTGACGCCTTCGTCGCCACCGGCGCGAACTTTCCCGACGCTCTCGCGGCCTCGCCAGTAGCGGCGTCTGCAGGCGTCCCGGTGCTGCTGGCCGACCCGAAGGCCAAGGGGATTGCGGTGCCGTCGGGGGTGGAGAGGGCGACGATCACCGGAGGCGCGGATGTGGTGCCGGCGGCCATCATGAAGTCGCTGGAGAACACGCTCGGCAAGGGGAAGGTCCGCAGGGTCGCCGGCAGTGATCGCTTCGATACAGCCGCGCGCGTCGCGCAGCTCGGCGTGGACGAGTACTACATGCGCTGGAACGGGACGGGCGTGGCCACGGGGCTGAACTTCCCCGACGCGCTGGCGGGCGGAGCGATGCTCGGGCGGTTCGGAAGCGTGATGCTGCTCACGAGGCCGGACTCCCTGAGCCCGTCAGCTACGCGCAAGCTCGCGACCAACGCTAGCCACATCGAAGCACTATTCTTCCTCGGCGGCGTAGACACCGTTCACGAGAACGTGAGAGGGGCCGCGCAGAAAGCGGCTGGGTTGTAGGGGGGCTGATGAACGAGCTGGTCTATCGTGCGGTCGCTCTGGCCCTGATGGCCGCCTACATCGTGATCCGCACGGCTTTCGAACGGCGGCTCAACAGGTCCGCGAAGCAGGCTCAGAGTGAGAACGCGGACGCCCGGAACCGCTTGGAACTCGGAGTGGTTGGCTACGGCCAGCTGCCGCACTGGTTCTACGTCCTCTCGACCCTGCTCCAGTTCGCCGCGCTCGGCCTTCCCGGATGGGTGCGGTGGCTTGGCGCAGCGGTCACCG
Organism: uncultured Eubacteriales bacterium; assembly: GCA_964492775.1. Lineage (GTDB taxonomy): Bacteria > Actinomycetota > Coriobacteriia > Anaerosomatales > PHET01 > WRDS01. The sequence goes on from CAZBLH010000001.1 coordinate 114,166, forward strand.
CACTCGGGCTCGTCGGATTCGTCTGGACTCACCGCGAGCTCGCCGGGAACTGGTCGCCGTGCGTCGAGCCGGCGAGGGCTGGAAGCCTCGTGACGACCGGACCGTATCGGTGGGTGCGCCACCCCATGTACACGTCGTTCTTCCTCTACTACATTGGGCTGGCGCTTCTGATGTCCAACTGGGTCGCAAGCCTTCTGCCACTGGCCACGTTCGTCTGGATGTACGCGAACCGTGTCCGCCGAGAAGAGGTCGTCATGCTTGAGCAGTTCGGCGACGTGTACCGTGCGTATGCCGAGAAGACCGGCCGCCTGGTGCCCCGGTTTGGCCGGCGCGCGGCGTTCTGACGCAGCCTCGGCGAGGGTCCTGGGTATGAAGGCTGCACGAGGCGGTCAGCGCTTTTCGACCTTCGGGCGCCGCCGTTGTCCTGATAGCTGCGGTGAGGAGGCCTCATGAGCGTCCGTGTGCACGTTCCGGAGTCGCTCGGCGACTACGTCGAGCAGATGTCGCGCGCGGTGTTCTATGCCGGCATGAGCTGGTCCGTGATTGACGCGAAGTGGCCGGGTATCCGCGAGGCGTTCGAGGGGTTCGACCCAGCCACGGTCGCCGGATTCACGCCCGCCGATGTCGACCGGCTGATGGAGGATGCCCGGATCGTCCGCAACCGCAGGAAGATCGAGGGCGTGATCCATAACGCAGGGGAGGCTATCAACGTCGAGAGGGAGTTCGGCGGGTTCGGCCGGTATCTTGCGTCTTTCCCCGACAACGAATCGCTCGTGCACGATCTTCACAGGCGGTTCAAGTTCATGGGCGAGTCGACCGCGCACTTCTTCCTGTTCGCGATCGGTTTCGATCTTCCGGCACAAGAGGAGTGGGCACGGAGCCATTTCGGAGAGGCGGAGGCTGCCGAGCACCGGCGTCATCAGCACGGGTAGTCGGCTCATAACGCTGCATCTCGACTGCTTCCTCAGGACCTCGCTCTCTGCTTGCGTGAGCCCCCGCATCGGCTATCGGCAATCATCCTCGCGCAGGGCGTTCCTCCCGCTAGAATGGTCGGACATACCCGCTATTCACCGGAGGGCGAAGATGCCGAGGCGCACCGACATCGAGAAGGTCCTGATCATCGGCTCCGGGCCGATCGTCATCGGCCAAGCAGCCGAATTCGACTACTCGGGCACGCAGGCCTGCAAGGCACTTCGTGCCCTCGGCTATCGGATCGTGCTGGTGAACTCGAACCCGGCGACCATCATGACTGATCCGGTCATCGCGGACGCAACCTACATCGAGCCCCTCAACATCGAGACGATCACCGAGATCATCGCTGCCGAGAAGCCTGATGCGCTGCTGCCGAACCTCGGCGGTCAGACGGGTCTTAACCTCTCGCTCGCCCTCAACCGCGAGGGCATCCTCGCTGAGCACGGCGTAAAGGTCATCGGCGTGAACCCAGACGCGATCGAGCGGGGAGAGGACCGCCTCGCTTTCAAGCAGACGATGGACCGGCTCGGCATCGAGATGCCGCGTTCGACGACGGTAACCACGATCGAGGACGCCGAGAAGATCGCGGCCGAACTCGGGTACCCGGTTGTGATCCGGCCCGCGTACACGATGGGCGGCACGGGCGGCGGCATCGTGTACAACGTCGAGGAGCTGCGCACGATCGTCGCGCGCGGCCTGCAGGCGAGCATGGTCGGTCAGGTACTCGTCGAGGAGTCGGTGCTCGGATGGGAGGAACTCGAACTCGAGGTCGTCCGGGACGCGAAGAACCAGATGATCACCGTCTGCTTCATCGAGAACGTCGATCCCATGGGCGTACACACCGGCGACAGCCTGTGCACCGCCCCGATGATGACAATCGCACCCGAGCTGCAGGAGCGACTGCAACGCTACGCGTACGCGATTGTTGAGGCGATCGAGGTCATCGGCGGGACGAACGTGCAGTTCGCTCACGACCCCAAGACGGACCGCGTCACCGTCATCGAGATCAACCCGCGCACCTCGCGCTCCTCGGCGCTCGCGAGCAAGGCGACGGGCTTCCCGATCGCGCTCGTGTCCTCCATGCTCGCTGGTGGCCTTACTCTCGATGAGATCCCGTACTGGCGCGAGGGGACTCTCGAGAAGTACACACCGTGGGGCGATTACGTTGTTGTGAAGTTCGCGCGCTGGGCCTTCGAGAAGTATCCGGGCTCCACCGACAAGCTCGGCACGCAGATGCGGGCGGTCGGCGAGGTCATGTCCATCGGTCAGCACTACAAAGAGTCTCTGCAAAAGGCAATCCGCTCACTCGAGATCGGCAGGAGCGGCCTCGGGTTCGCCAAGGACTTCAACTTGAAGACGCTCGACGAGCTCCTCGGCATGCTTGCCGAGCCCTCGAGCGAGCGGCAGTTCCTGATGTACGAGGCGCTCCGCAAGGGCGCATCGACCGAGGTGTTGCAGGAGCGCACGGCGATCAAGCCGTGGTTCATCGAGCAGATGCGCGAGCTTGTTGAGCTGGAGGAGCAGATCCTCGGCTTCACGGGCCCAGATGCGCTTAGCCGGCTGCCGGAGGAGTTGCTGCGACGCGCCAAGAAGGACGGGTTCGCCGACGCCTACCTGGCGAAGCTCCTCGGCGTGCCTGAGGCAGGGTTGCGCGAGCGGCGGCTGGCCCTGGGCATCCGTCATGCCTTCCGTCCCGTGCCGGTCAGCGGCGTCGAGAACGCGGCTTACTACTACTCGACGTATAACGCAGAGGACGAGGTCGAGGTCTCGGACAGGCGCAAGGTGATGGTGCTCGGCGGCGGTCCGAACCGTATCGGACAGGGCATCGAGTTCGACTACTGCTGCGTGCACGCAGCGTTCGCTCTGCGCGAACTCGGGTTCGAGACGATCATGGTGAACTGCAACCCGGAGACCGTGTCGACCGACTACGACACCTCGGACAAGCTCTACTTCGAGCCGCTGACCGTGGAGGACGTGTTAGCAATCTACGAGAAGGAGCGGCCCGAGGGCGTCATCGTGCAGTTCGGCGGCCAGACGCCTCTGAACATCGCCGGAGAGCTCGAGGCGGCCGGCGTGCCGATCATTGGCACCTCCCCGGAGACGATCGATCTCGCCGAGGACCGGGACCGGTTCCGCATGATCATGGACGAGCTCGGCATCCCGATGCCCGCGTCGGGTATGGCGACGACCGTCGAGGAGGCCCGCGTGATCGCCGAGCGCATCGGCTATCCCGTGATGGTGCGCCCCAGCTACGTACTTGGCGGGCGCGGGATGGAGATCGTGCACGACGAGGCGATGCTGGTGCGCTACGTCGAAAGCGCGACGGACGTTACGCCCGAGCGCCCCATCCTGATCGACCGCTTCCTGGAGGATGCTCTTGAGTGCGAGGCGGACGCGGTGTGCGATGGTACCGACGCGTTCGTTCCCGCGGTCATGGAACACATTGAGTACGCAGGCGTGCACTCGGGCGACTCGGCGTGCGTCATCCCGCCGGTCGGCATCTCCGAGGAGCACCTTGCGCTGATCGAGGAGTACACGCGCGAGATCGCAATCGAACTGGGTGTCGTCGGTCTGATGAACATCCAGTACGCAATCTCCGGCGGCACAGTCTACGTGCTCGAGGCCAATCCGCGCGCTTCGCGCACAGTACCGCTCGTCTCCAAGGTCTGCGACGTCCAGATGGCTCGAATCGCAACCCGGTTCATGCTCGGCGAGAAGCTGGCCGACCTCGGTCTGAGCAAGCGCCGCGTGCCCTACTACGGCGTCAAGGAAGCGGTGTTCCCCTTCAACATGTTCCCCGAGGTCGATCCGCTTCTTGGTCCCGAGATGCGCTCGACCGGCGAGGTGCTGGGGATGGGCAGCTCGTTCGGACTCGCGTTCCACAAGGCACAGGAGGCTGCGAACTCAAGCCTGCCCGAAAGCGGCTCCGTGCTCATTACGGTCGCAGAGCGGGACCGGCGGTGCCTCGATCGCCCCGGTGCGAGCGGCACGAAGATCCTGAAGGCCGCGCACGAATTCACCGAAGCGGGCTTCGCAATCCGCGCCACCGAGGGTACGCATGCATTTCTTGCCGAGCACGGCGTTGCCTCCGAGAAGATCCTGAAGGTGCACGAGGGACGGCCGAACATCGAGGACGCCATCAAGAACGGCGAGATCGCGCTCGTCATCAACACGCCCGCCGGAAAGAGCTCGCAGTACGACGACTCCTACATCCGCAAGGCCGCCATCAAGCACCGTATCCCGTACATCACGACCACGGCAGCGGCACTTGCGGCTGCCCGGGGCGTCGCAGCCCGCAAAGCGGGCAGGGAACGAGTCCGCTCGCTGCAGAGCTACCACGCAGACATCACGGAGTAACGATCACGGGGTCCCACTCGCGCGGCGCAACCCGGTGTGTGAGGCCCTGGTGCAAGGAGTCGTAGTCGGTTAAGCGACTACGCGGACGCGCCTCACCGCAGCTGCGGTGAGGCGCTGCTGTTGTCTAAAGAACCGCCTGCAATGTATTATTACCAAACACGTATTGATGTACTGTCTTTTCTTATAGTGTTTCGAAAGGGGTAACGGATGAAGAAACTCTCGCTCCTCCTGCTGGCCAGCGTGCTCGCCGCATCCTTTGCGCTCGTCGGATGCCAGAGCGACACGGGTAGCGAGGCCGAAGAGCCTGTCGCCGAAGAGCCTGTCGCCGAGGCTCCTGCCTTGGAGCAGCCGACGGCTGACAACCCGCTCGTGATCGACAAGGAGAACAAGCAGGTCCGCGTCTACGCCGAGGTCAACCGCAAGTGGGTCACCGAACCTACCCGCCACGGTGTTGTCACCGCTGCCGGCAGCAACGGCGACAAGGCGATCTTCAAGGCCGGCGGCGACGCCCTCGAGTTCCACCAGGCTCTGGTCGACATCGGCGCTGCTCCAGGCGACAACGTGAAGAAGGACTCGCCGGCGGGTACGGCCGTCGAGGGTAGCGCGCTCGACATCACTGTGAGCTGGGACGATCAGGAGTACGCGATCGCCGACCTGGTCGTCGCGAGCGGCGAACTCAAGGACAACGGCATCGCGCCGAAGTTCGGTGGCAACTACGACTTCCAGTCCGAGGTCAAGACCGGCTGCCTGTTCTGCCTCGACTCCTGTGCCGCCGGCATTACCTCGAACTCCGCCATCGGCTGGAAGTCGTTCGACTCCGGCAAGATTGAGTTCCGGGGCAACGGCGACGTCCTCCCTGCGGACGGCACCGCCGTCGTCATCACCTGGACCCTGCAGTAGGACTACCTTCGGCAGCCTTCGGGGTTGCCGGCACTGATATGGAAAATTGCGGTGCCGCGGCGACGAAAGTCGTCGCGGCCCACATTCGAGGAGTGCAAATGTCTGACAAGAAGCTTCCGCCCTCCGACGCCCCGCTCGCCGATAAGGTGCGCGTTGGGGTCGCGACGATGCTTATTGCCTGCGCGACGGGTTTCTCGGCAGCTTGGCTGCTCGGGAAGATGAAGATGCTGTCGATGGTCTTCAACTCGTCCTGGCTTGTGACCTCAGGACTGGTAATTGGCGTGGTGGCCACGTACTACGCGGTCCGCAACACCGGTCGCAGCAGTATCGGAGCACTGGCTGCCCGTTCTTCGAGCGGAGCCATCATCGCGCTCGGTACGATCTTTGTCGTTTGGGACATGCTTACGGCCAAGTACGTCACCGACACGATGACCATCATGTGGCTGGAAGGGACGTTCCTCCGCGGCACGGTGCCCACCGAGGTCGCGAAGTGGATCTTCCTGCCTGTGACGTTCGCCGGTGCAGCCATCGGTGTTTTCTGGGGTGCGAAGTCCTTCATCGAGCAGCGACAAGCGATCAAGGAGCTCGGCGAGGAAGCTCCCGAGCCGCTTGTCTCGCGCGGACAGCTCATAGCCGGCATCGTGGTTGTCGCAGCCGGGGTCATCGCCTACAACTTCGTTCCGGGCGTCCGCGACTGGGTCAATAACGCCGTCGAGCTCCTCTGGAGCGGTGACATCGAGTACGTGAAGGACTACCTGCTCGGCTTCGGTGTCCTCGCGCCTGTGGTCTCGGCGACGCTCATGATTCTCCAGTCGATCGCGGCGCCGATCCCCGCGTTCGTCGTGACCTTCACCAACGGCTTGCTGTTCGGCTGGTTCTGGGGCGCGCTCCTGTCGTGGTCAAGCGCGATGGCCGGTGCAGCGCTCTGCTTTTGGATCGCACGCACTCTCGGGCGACCGGTCGTTGAGCGACTGGCCGGTGGTAGCGCGGCGCTCGAGGTATCCGATCTCTTCTTCGAGCGCTATGGCGACCGAGCGGTCCTTATCGCTAGGCTGCTCCCGTTCGTGAGCTTCGACATCATCAGCTACGGCGCAGGCCTGACTTCGATGGGCTTCTGGCGCTTCTTCTGGGCGACCGGTCTCGGCCAGCTTCCTGCGACCATCGTCTACTCGTACCTCGGCCAGAACATGACGGACAGCGTCCGCGTGCTGTTTATGATCTTCTTGTTCACCGCTGTCGTGTTCGTCATCGGCGCGACGCTCCGTCCGCTGTTCATGAAGAAGATCAAGACCGAGGTCGAGGCTCCCGAGGGTGCCGAGAGTTCCGAGGTCGCTGCAGCCGTCGAGGTCGAGACGGAGCCTGCAGGCGCATGAGTGATTCTGCGGAAGTCATCGCACTGAACGATGACGCGGTTGCGGCCAGCGCTGGAGAGGCGTCGGCCGAGCGCCGCTACCCATGGAGCACGGTGCTCAGAATCGCCATCAGCGTCATCGCGCTTGGAATCATCCTGACGCGTATCGATACAGGCTCGGCGCTTGAGCTGGTGACCACCATGAGCCCAGTGTGGCTCTTGGCAGCGTTCGCCTCTGTGTACGCGGCGATACTGGTCTCGGCGTACAAGTGGCAGCTGCTGGTGCAGGCGACGGGCAGAACCATTGGTCTGGCGCGCCTTGCTCGGCACTATTTTGTGGGGTTCTTCTTCAACAACTTCCTGCCGACGTCGGTCGGCGGAGACGTTGTGCGCGCTTGGGACGCCGGGGCGGACATGAATGACATACCGACCGGCGCCGCTACCGTCATCGCCGAGCGGCTGATTGCATCGGTCGCTCTCGGCGTGACTGCGTTGATTGGCCTGCCGTTCGTAGAGGTGAACTCCCGCGTCGTGCTCGCGGTGGCGATCGTTGCTGTGGTCTCGATCGGGCTTACCGGCCTCTTCCTGATCCCGTCGCGTTCGGCGGAGATGGTTCGCAAGGCGATGGGCGGGCGCTTCGGCGATGCGGTGGAGCCGGTGCAGCGCGCGGTCCACATCGTGAACGACCTCCTGCGGAACCCGGGCACGCTCGCGAAGGTGTTCATCCTTTCTGTCGTGTTCCAGGTGTTCGTGGCTCTCGTCAACTGGTGCCTCTTCAGTGCTCTCGGCTATCCGGTCAGCGTGGGTGAGGCGATCGTCAACACCTCGATCGTCTCCGCGGTGACGATGGTGCCGATCTCGATCGCCGGGCACGGCGTACGGGAGGCTGGATACGCGTACTTCTTTGGTCTTGCTGGCGTTCCCGAGAACGCGGCGGTGAGTGCATCGATACTGTTCTTCCTGGTGGTCGCCGTGTCGACAATGCCGGGAGCCCTGTTCTTCGCGCAGGGAAGGCGGCAATGATGGACGTACGTGGTGCGGCTGCCGATCGCGCGCGTGAGCGCTACTCCGACGGCGGCAACTGTGCGCAGTCGGTGTTCGTGGCGCTGGCAGACGTGCCGGGCGCTCCTGAAATCCCCGAGTCGTTCGGCGGAGGGTTCACGACCGGTATCGGTGGTAACGGCTGCGTGTGTGGGGCGCTCGCCGCTGGAGTCTTCGTCTTGGGCGAGCACGCCACACGCCAAGGCCTCGAGCCTGGCGCCGCTCGGCAGCTTGCCGAGGAGATGTCGACTGCTCTGTACGACGAGTTCCGCGAGCGGTTCGGCGGAACGTGCTGCCGGGTGCTCAAGCGAGGGCAGACCGAGGGTTCGGATGAGTGGATGTCCGACTGCGTACGGATCTCCGAGGAGACCGCACAAATCGCCGCAGGCCTGATGGCCGATCGTGTGGAGGGCCGACCCAAGCGCAACTTCCGCGACATGATGTCTGATGCGCGTCGTGCGGGGTTGGGTGTCCTTGCGGCGGCTTCTTTGGCGCTCTTGGTGGCGCTGGTCGTGCCCGTGGCTGCCGCGACGGTGTTTCCGCTCGTGGCGCTCGCTCTCGGTGTCGTGGCCGTGGCAGCTGAGTTCGTCGGGCCTGGCGGTCGCAAGGTTGGTAGGGTGCTTCGGGCCATCGGCACGGCGTCGGCTGCAGTAGCCGCGTGCGTCGTGCTATTTGCGCCGCAGAACGCCGAAGTCGTCCTGAGTGCCGTGCTCTCGGACGGCGGCTTCGTGCTGATTGCGAGAGTGTTCATCGCCGTTGCGACGCTTGTTGTGGCCGCCACTTCGGTCTTCGTGTTGAAACGATACCGATAGGAGAGGCGCGGTTCGAAACGCGTTTCGTGTACCACTGCAAGTTGGCAGTGCGTTGAGCGGGGAGTGATTCGTTCGCCTGGTGCTGAGTGCCGGTTCAGCGTCGCCAGCGGCGTATCACTCCCCGCCGCCATTCGACGATCTCGGCGGGCGTAGCCCCTCCGCGGTATCGAGCGAGGGTGAGCATGTTGAGCGCCGTCCACCGCCACGTCCCATACTCCCGCCACCTGCGGGCAGACGTGACGAGCGGTAACGGGGAGATCGCGACCTTCCCGGCACGCCCGGCAGTCTCGACCAGGATCAGGTCCTCAAGCAGCGGCTCCTCAGGAAACCCGCCGAGCGCCTCGTAAGCGACTCGGCGCAGGAAGAGCCCTTGGTCACCGTAGGGCAGCTGCAGCAGCCGCGCCCGGAGATTCGTGTTCCGCTCGAAGAGCCGTAGCGTGGGTGTCGTGGCGTCCATCGCGAACGTGTAAGCGCCGAGCAAGACCCCTGGATCGGCGAGTACCTCGAACGCCGCGTTCCTGAAGCCTTGCGACGGCATGGAGTCGGCGTGAACGAAGAGCAGCACGTCGCTTGACGTGCTGTGTGCACCGAGGTTCTGCTGGAGGCCGCGCCCGGGCGACGAATCGATGACGCGCACCCCCGCATGCCGAGCGACGTCCGTGCTTTCATCCGTGCTGCCGCCGTCTACGACGACCACCTCGTCCGCCTCGGCAAGCAGCCTCGGGAGCAGCGCAGCAAGCGATGCCGACTCGTTCAGAACGGGTACGACCACAGCAAGCGTCTCGGGCTTGCCGTACCATGACCGGCGCAAGGACTCCCAAGCCGGCAGGTCCTCGGGAAGGTCGACGTCGGAGCGCGCTTCGCCGAGCGCGGGGGTGATGCCCGCCAAGCGAAAGCGCTCCACAGTCTGGTTCAGCACTGCTTCGGTGCCCCAGTTGATGCCCTCGAGCAGCAGCGGGAGGGAGTCTCGGCGCGTATGGTGCACGGCCATGGCGCAGAAGCCGCCGTCGGCCGCCGGGATGATAGCGACCCCCGCTTCCGTCGCAGAGCGGATGCATACGCGGAGATCCTGGGCGGTCACCGCCGGGCAGTCCGCGCCCAGAACGAGTGCGACCTGGGCGGTCTCGAGCCCTCGCTTGAGTGCGCGCACGATTCGCTCGCCGAGTCCGCCGCCGCCCTGGCCGACCGCCCGCAGACCGAGCCAGCGCTGGGCCTCAGTAGCCGTGCGCCTCTCGTCCCTCGCCGATGCGGTGACGCAGGCCTCCAGCGAGACGTTCTCCCGTGCGGCGAGGACCCGGCACTGCCTGACCACGTGCTCGGCCATCCGGCGCTGCAGGTCGGCGGCACCCTGGGGGCCGAGCGCGGGGATCAGGCGGGTCTTGGATAGTCCCGGTTCAGGAAGCCGAGTCATGAGGCTGACGTGTGCGTGGATGTCGCGCATCCGCACAGCATAGCGTTCTGGCACGGCGGCCTGAAGGAGCGTCCGCGCAAGCGCTGTGCGGTCCCTACGCGGCGTAGATGCGGACCCTCTCGCCCTTATTGCCGTCGACGGTGACCTCCATCTCGCGCAGCGACTTGACGAGCTCGTCAATGTCTTCCGCCTTGAGGTTGTTGAAGTCGATCGAGATGTCGGACTTGGCGAGCGACTCGTTGATCTCGTCCATCGCCGAGGAGGGGATCAGCGACGTCAGCTTGAGTCCTGCACGCACGAGCGATAGCGGCACCTTGATGTCGACGTTCTCGCCCTCAGGCGATTCGACCTTCACGTAGAGAGTCTTCGGCAGCGCCTCCAGGACCGGCGTGGGGTCGCCGGTGATCCGGGAGGCCGATTCAGCCGCGCCGACACCCGCAGCGCCGCCCTCGGCACCGGACACGCTGGTGCGAGCGGAGAGGGCGTCGAGCAGCTTGTCGGCCTCCTCGGCAGTGATCTTGCCTTCGGCGAGCATGTTCAGTATCCGGACTCTGCCTTCACTCATCTGCAAACACCTCTCTCATCTGATCGCGACATTGACGTGCCTTCACGTGGATGAGGTGCGGAGGCATCAGTCCCATGCCCGCAGCCTCTTGGTAGCCTCAGCGGCGGTAATCTCGCCGCGCTCCAGCATGCCGAGGATGTCGTCGGCGTCTGCGCCCTCCGCCGGAGAGGCCGGCTTCGGCGGGGCCGTGTCGACCTCGATCAACTGGAGTTGCTCGGCAATTCGGTTGAGGCGGTTCTTCACGGTGGGGTAACTGACTCCGAATGCGCGCTCCATGTCCTTGATCGAGCCGTGGTTTCGGATGAACGCGGCGACGAACACCTGGTCCTCGTAGGTGAGGCGTGCAAGCGGCGGGAGCTCGAAGTCTCCCCCGATCGCGATGCCGGAGTCGGTGAGCCGAATCCCCGTGATGGTGAACGGCTTGTCGCCGGTGAGGTCGGTGAGCTGGTGCCAATCGTGAGCCATTCTCTTCCTCCTTGAGTTTCTGTACTCAGTATCGGACTGTGAATCATAAAAATCAAGTCAAACCTTAAAGAAATCAAGGCAACCGCGCGATACAAGTAAGATCCTCATCAATGAACCGGGACATGTGGGCAGATAGAGGCGAGCTCTTGGTGTGTGAGGCGGAGGACGGAATTCTTCGGCGCGTTGGGCGATTTGAAGTAGTCTGAGTGCACCCGACCGTCCATCGGCGGTTCATTCGAGTCGCACATGCTGAATGAGGAGCTGAAGATGATCCCGCGTTACTCCCGCCCCGAGATGGCCCGCATCTGGTCACTCGAGAACAAGTTCGACGTCTGGCGTGAGATTGAAGTGCTAGCGTGCGAGGCTCAGGCCGAGCTCGGCGAGATCGGTATCACCCGCGAGGAGGCTGCCCACATCCGGGCCACCGCCGCGTTTGAGGTTGAGCGCATTGATGAGCTTGAGGCCACGCTCAACCACGACGTGATCGCGTTTCTCACCAACATGGCCGAGCACATTGACGCGGGCATCCCCGAGGGTGAGCCTAAGCCGAGCCGCTGGGTGCATTACGGCATGACCTCGTCCGATCTGGGCGACACGGCGCTTTGCTACCAGATGACGCAGGCGATCGACATCATCCTCGCCGACGTCCGCCGCCTGGGCGCCATCTGCAAGCGGCGTGCGCTTGAGACCCGCGACGTGCTGTGCGTGGGCCGTACTCACGGCATCCACGCCGAGCCGATGGTGATGGGGATGAAGTTCGGCCGCTGGGCGTGGGCGCTCAAGCGCGCTGAGTCCCGGCTGATCGCCACGCGCCAGTACTCGTGCGCGTGGGGAGCGATCTCCGGTGCGGTCGGAAGCTACTCCAACATCGACCCGTACGTTGAAACCTACGTCTGCGAGAAGCTCGGGCTCAAGCCCGACCCGCTCTCCTCGCAGGTGATCGCGCGCGACCGCCACGCGCACTTCCTTGCGGTACTCGCCGTCATCGCATCCACGGCGGAGGAGATCGCCACCGAGGTGCGCGCTCTGCAGAAGTCCGACACCCTGGAGGCAGAGGAGCCGTTCGCTGCGGGCCAGAAAGGTTCCTCGGCGATGCCGCACAAGCGCAACCCCATAACCGCCGAGCGGGTCTGCGGGCTCGCGCGCGTAGTGAAGGCCAACGCGCAGGTCGGCTTCGATAACGTCGCGTTGTGGCATGAGCGCGACATCTCGCACTCGAGCGCCGAGCGAGTTGTGCTTGCCGATTCGACGATCGCGCTCGACTACCTGCTCGGCAAGCTGGAGTGGATCCTCGACGGGCTCGTCATCTACCCCGAGCGCATGCGCGCGAACCTCGAGATGACGCGCGGGTTGATCTACAGCTCGCGGGTGCTGCTTGCGCTCGTCGACACCGGTATCACGCGCGAGGCCGCGTACGCGATCGTGCAGCGCAACGCGATGGCAGTCTGGGACGACATTCAGCAGGCACGCCCGGGGGCGACCTACCGCGAGCGGCTTGAGGCCGACGTCGAGTGCCCGCTCAGTCCCGAACAGCTCGACGAGATCTTCGACCCGTGGGCGTTTCTGGCCCGCACCGACGTGCTCTTCGACAGGCTCGAGGAGTGCGAGTTCTAGGGTAAGCGTGAACCGCCGCCGAGGCCGTCGGGCATCGTCGGCGTGTCGTCGGCATCAAGTGCTTCCCATGAGCCGTTCGCCTTCGCGCGCTCGATCGCCTCGAACCCTGCCGGCGTCATTCGACCCTCGGCGATCAGGCGTTCGACCCGCTGTCTATTCGAGCGCGCCCAGCCGCTTCTCGGGCGGCGCGGAGTGAGGCTGATGATGTAGCGCTCGTCGTCGAGCTTCATGGCGGTGCTGTCGATCCACCCGAAGCTCAGTGCCTCCTCGACTGCATCGTCGTAGGTGAGCGTAGTCTTCGTGCCGCCCTTCTTCGAGACGGCGGCTCGCACTCCCGTCGAGGTAGAGTGGTTCTCGCTGAGCCACGCGCGTAGCTCAGCGCGGTCCGCGACCTCAAGAAGAGGCCGCTCGGCAGGCTTCGGGCTCACTCGGCAACCTCGCCTTCCAGACTGACTGAGAGCACTCGACCATGGCGACTCGCGCTCATTGCACTTCGGCGCACGTGTTCGAGCCGACTGCGGTCATTCGACACGTACGCATTGTAGCGAGAACGCGCGGACCAGCCTCGAAACGGTATGCTGTTGCGTCGAACGACAATATGGGCTCGCATGGACACCAGAGTGGCGCCCTGATGCGCGCCGGACCAAAGGAGACGGATCATGGCAACTGCAGCCGCCAGGCACATCTTGGTTGCGACCGAGGAAGAGGCGCTCGAACTCAAGAACAAGATCGCTGCAGGCGCTGATTTCGCGCAGATGGCGCGCGAGCATTCGCAGTGCCCGTCGGGCGCCCGCGGCGGCGACCTTGGCATCTTCTCGCCCGGACAGATGGTCAAGGAGTTCAACGACGTCTGCTTCACCGGCGAAGTCGGCGTGGTTCACGGCCCCGTGCAGACGCAGTTCGGGTACCACCTCATCGAGATCACTGACCGCCAGGACTGATCTGGCGGTGCAGGGAGAGTCGGCCTCACGGAACGCCTCGTAGACACCGATCACGCAGCTCGCCGGGACCTCGTCCCGTTCCTATCGCTTGAAGCCGCGACGCTCATCGCCGCAGTCGGCAATGGCGTCGCGGCGATTGCGCTGCCTTGGCTAACGCTGCGACTCACCGACGACCCGGCCGCCGCCGGAGTCGTCGTCGCCGTTGCTGCGGTACCGACGCTGATCGCCTCGCTTGCGAGCGGTGTGATCATCGACCGGCTCGGCCGGCAGCGCACGAGTGTCGGCTCCGACGTTTTCTCGGCGATCTCGGCGGCGATGATCCCCGTCTTCGCGCTTGCGGGTGTGCTCACCTACCCGCTTGTCGTGGTGGCGTCGGTCATCGGCTCCGTGTTCGACCCGGTCGGCGTGACCGCTCGCGAGGCGATGCTGCCCGATGTCGCGAAGCAGGCGCACCTGCCGCTCGAGCGCGTCAACGGGGTGCACGAGGCCATCTGGGGGCTGGGTTGGCTCATCGGCCCAGGCATGGCGGGCGTGCTTATCGCCGCCATCGGGGCTGAACTCTCCTTCTGGGCGATGTTCGGCGGTTTCGTAGCATCGGCGCTCCTTGTCGGGCTCGGTGTGATGCGCACGCCGCCGCCGGTCGTGCACGTGAAGCAGCACTGGATCAGGGATGCGCTTGACGGCGCCAGGATCGTCATCCGCGACCCGGCGATCAGATCGACGACGGTGCTCTCCACCATCGTGTTCGCAATCAGCTACTCGGTTCTCGCCGTCGTGCTGCCCGTCATCTACGAGCGGCTCGACAAGCCCCGGGAGCTCGGCGTCCTGCTCATGGTCTTTTCGGCGGGCGGGGTGATTGGCGCCCTGCTGTACAGCGCCTTCGGAACGCGCATGCCGCGCCGGGTGCTCTTCGTCGCCGGGATGATCGTGACCGCGGTACTGATCGGCGTGCTGGCGCTGGACCCCGCATACTGGGTGCTCCTCGTCGCGATGGCGATCGGCGGGGCCCTGAACGGACCGGTCGCCCCCATCGCCAACGTGGTCTTGCAGGAGCGCGTGGCCGAACAGGCCAGAGGGCGTGCCCTGTCGATGGTGTTCGCCTTCGCGTACGCGCTGTACCCGGTGGGCTACGTAGCATCGGGCTTCCTGATCAATGCAACGAGTATCACCTTCACGCTCGTGGCTGCAGCGGTGATTACAGGTCTCGCGGCGCTCTGGTCGCTGTTTACGCCAGCCCTTCGGAACCTGGACGCCCCGTCCTAGTCCAGGTCGGTGAGGCGAAGCAACCGCTTCTCGGCGTCACCGCCGAGGAACTGCAGAAGGCGCTCGCCATCCTCGGCCACCTCCGCGCGCTGGCTCTTCGAAGTTGCCGAGAGCAGCCTGACGATCAGGGTCTTGGCGGGGCATCAGGCGCCTGCCGAGCGCCGGGTCGAGGAAGCGGGACCTGTCGCGCTCCGCTCGGTCATTCGCCCTGTGCACGCCGCAGCTCATGGAGTGATTGTTCCCCGAGCCCAGCGCACGCGCGTCTGACATTACTAGCATGGTCATCGCAGCTCGTGCCTGCTGCAGTGCCGAGCATTCGAGTATCGTTGTGGCAGAAGCTGCCAGAAGATACCCCGCACGATCCCGTAGGAGCGAAGTGACGTGGCGCGCTGCTCGTACCACCCCGACGTCGAGACGGAGATGTCCTGCGCCGAGTGCGGCCGGCCCATCTGTCCCAAAGAGATGGTCCTCACGCCGGTCGGCTACAAGTGTCCCGAGCACGCTCGGCCGAAGCGAAGCCAGTACGTGCTCGTTAAGCCGCGGCAGTTGCTGTTCGCGTCGCTCGCCGGATTTGGCGCTGGTGTCGGGGGAGGCATTCTCGTCGGGCTGATCGGGTGGGGTGGGTTCCTTCTCGGCATCCTGTGGGGCTCACTCACAAGCGAGGCCGTGCGCCGAGCCTCCGGCGGCCATCGTGGCGGCACCGTCGGTGCGGTGGCGGCAGTTGCTCTCGTGCTGGGCTGGCTCGTGGGTAACCTCACCGGTGGCGTGAGCATCGTGACGGTCATCATCGCCGTAGTGATCGCGCTCGTTCAGCTCGCGGTGATCGGCACGCGCTGAGCCGCCGCCGGGCTGCCTCGGAGGCGCCCTGAGGCGCGTGGCAAGGTATCATACTCTGAGAGAGGGATCGTTCTTCGACGGAAGGAGTCCCCATGCTCAAGGAGTTCAAGGAGTTCGCGCTCAGAGGTAGCGTTCTGGACCTGGCGGTCGGTGTTGTGATCGGCGCGGCATTCGGTGCGATCGTCACCTCGTTCGTCAACGATCTCGTCAATCCGCTCATCGGCGTGTTGATCGGCGACACGAACCTTGCGGACAAGACCGTTTCACTTGGCGGCCAGGCGGTTCTGAACTACGGGTCGTTCTTGAACGCGGTCATCAACTTCCTGGTTGTCGCGTTCGCGCTGTTCCTTATCGTCAAGGTGATCAACCGCTTCCGCAGGGCGGAGGACCCGGTCACTCGGCCATGCCCGTTCTGCGAGACCGAGATCTCCAAGTCCGCGACGAAGTGCCCGGCATGCACTTCAGAGCTCACCGCGGAGGCGTAGGTAGCCTCCGAGCGTCTGGAGATTCGGTGGAAAGCGCCCGCCGCGTGTAGGGTAGGCGCAGACTTCGCTTCGGCTCGGACAGCGCCGAGCATGTGCGGCACGGACTCGATCTCCGGAAGGCAGGCCGATGGTAGCCGAGGCAAAACGAATACTGCTGGTCGAAGACGAGAAGGCAATCCGCGATGTCGTCTCCGCCTACCTCGAGCGTGAAGGGTACTGGGTCACGCCTGCGGCGGACGGGCAGATGGCGCTCGACCAGTTCGGCAAGAACCGGTTCGACCTTGTGGTGCTGGATCTGATGCTGCCCAAGGTCTCAGGCGAGGATGTCTGCCGAGCGATTCGCGACTCCTCTGACGTGCCGATCATCATGCTGACGGCCAAAGGCGAGCTTGAGGACCGGGTCGCAGGGCTCGAACTCGGAGCCGACGATTACCTCGTCAAGCCGTTCTCTCCTCGCGAGCTGGTTGCCCGCGTCCGTGCGCTGCTGCGCCGGGCCCGCGTCGGCAACGAACCGCAGAGGGACCGGCTCATCTACGGGCCTCTGGAGATCGACAACGCCGGTCACAAGGCCTTCCTCGACGGCCGGGAGCTGGACCTTACCGCGAGCGAGTTCAAGCTGCTTGTCACGCTCGCTCGCTATCCGGGGCGCGTCTACTCGCGGATGGAACTCGTTGAGAAGGTGCTCGGCTATGACTTCGAAGGCTACGAGCGCACGGTGGACAGCCACGTGAAGAACCTCCGGGCCAAGCTGGGCGACGATCCGCGTTCGCCGACGTTCATCTGGACCGTTCACGGCGTCGGGTACCGTTTCGAGGCGCCGAGGTCGGATGGCGACTGACACCGAGTACTTCGACGTGCCCTCGGACGAGCGTCCGCGCGGTACGTTCAGCCGCAGGCTCGCGTTCGCGTTCGCGACTGTGGCCGCGGTCACCGCGCTTCTGGCGACGGTGCTTCTCTCGGTTGTCTGGAACTACCAATTCGATCAGTACGTCCGTGGCAATCTGCAGCCGGTGAGCGACGCTGTGGCGCAGCTCGCTGCTGAGGGCTACGAGGTTTGGGGCGGCTGGACAATCCAAGCGCTCTCGGTCCTTCCGCAGATGAGCACCACACGCGGCCTCTCCGTCCAGGTCTTCGACGAGTCGGGCAATCTGATCTATGACGACTCGGACGCGCAGTCGGCGGAGGACCCAGACGGCCAGACAGCCGGAGCCGCAGCCGACCCGCAAGGCCCTGCTGTGACCGCGCCTGTGGTGGTGGGCGGGCAGGTGGTCGGGACCGTACGTGTCTGGGCACACGGCACCGGCGCTGTGCTCACCGAGCGAGACGTGCAGTTCCGGCAAGGCTCCTTCACCGCTGTGGCGCTGGCCGCCATCGTCGCTATCGTGTTCGCGTCGATCGCCGGCGTCTGGTACGCACGGCGTCTGGTCCGGCCGATCGCGTCGATCACTGCGGCGGCTCGCTCGCTCCGTCAAGGCGACAGGGAGGCTCGCACCGCGCTCCGCGGCGACGACGAGATCTCCGTGCTTGGCGCGACCTTCGACGAGATGGCCGACGCTATCGAAGCCGACCGCCAGCTTGAGCGGAGGCTCACAGCCGACGTCGCCCACGAGCTACGCACTCCGCTCCAGGCGATCCAGGCGACGGTCGAGGCCATGCAGGACAACGTTCTGCCGGCCGACGCAGAACATCTCGGCATTGTGCGCAACGAGACGATGCGTTTGGGGCGGCTCGCCGATGCGATTCTCGAGCTCACCCGGTTGGAGCGCGGCTCACTGCCCTTCACGATGCAAGAGATCGATGCTGCCGACCCGGTCCGTGCAGCAGTCGACGCGAGTGGCGCGCTGATCGAGTCCCGGGACCTGGCGTTCTCGATCGACATCACGGAGGGACTCACCATCCTCGGCGACACCGACCGGCTGCAGCAGGCGGTGGGGAACCTCATCTCAAACGCGGCGCGCTACACGCCTGCGGGCGGTCAGGTGCGTGTGAGTGTCGTCCCGAACGGCTCGGGCGTGGAGATCGCGGTCGAGGACACCGGCTGCGGAATCGCCGAGGACGACCTGCCGCACGTGTTTAGCCGCTTCTGGCGCGCGGACAGCGCGCGCACGTCCGCCACGGGAGGCTTGGGGATCGGCCTCGCCGTCACGAAGGAGATCGTGGAGCGTCACCGGGGCACGATCGGCGTTCGGTCGGTGTGCGGCGAGGGCACGCGTTTTTCGATTCGCCTGCCGAGAGCCCCCAAGCCCACGGCAAAGGGCAACGGTCGTACCTGACGCACCGCTCGCCGTGGCGCACCGAGCGGACTCCGCGCCATGCAGGCTCCGCGGTCAATCACCCAGTCCGGGTACCTGCGGGAGTGGTTTGGCGTAGCAGCCCGTGACGCGCACGCGCTCGGCATCCGCCTGCCCCGGGTAGGACTCGCGGACGGGACCCGTGAACCAGACCTCGACGATGTCGCCGACCTGCAACTCGCTTGGTTCGATGCGCTCATAGTCACCCGACCCCGCGGTTCGTTCTACGATTGCGTCGGAGGCGATGCCGACCTGGGCAGCGACGAGGTCGGTGGAGTCTCCGACGTCAGGGTCGTCGGTCCACACGACGAGCATGTGAGCCGCCTTTGCGTTCTCGGCAAGGTCGAGCGAGGTGATGACTCCGCGTACAGCAGGCTCGGTGCGCGCCACACCGCCGGAAGTGTTGCAGCCGCCGAGGACGATGCTCATCGCAAGAACGAGCACAGCGGTCAGCGTCTGGACAAGCGCTTGTGTCCGTCCCAATGCCGCCCTCCACTTCGGGTAAGGTAATCAGCAGATGCCCTGTCCATTAGACGCTTCAAATGCGCCGTTTGGCGAGAAGAGGACAGCCATGTTCACGGTATTCCCCGGGACGAACCTGAGAATCGTCGCAGTGGCCGGCCTGATCACGCTCATCGTTCTGATGCTGCAGATGCTCATCGGCTATCGCAAGATCAAGTTCCAGGGTCGCACCCACCTCAAGGTCCACAAGACCGTTGGGTGGATCATCCTGACCGTCGGCCTCATTCACGCCGCTCTGGCATTCTTACTATTCCGCTAGGCCGACTGCGGAGCGCGGAGCAGCGCGTACCGCTACAATATCGACGTACCACGGATCACCGGGCGATGCAGGGCATGACCGCAGCCGCCCTCCACGAGAAGGAGTCCCGTTGCCTGACCTCCCGAGCCTTTCGCCTGATGCGCAAGGCAAGGTTCGCGACATCTACGACCTGGGCGAGAGCCTGCTTCTCGTCGCCTCGGACCGGATCAGCGCGTTCGACGTCGTCCTCCCGCAGCCCATCCCCTATAAGGGCGAGGTGCTGACCAAGCTCTCTCTGTTCTGGTTCGAGCTGCTCTCCGACCTCGTGCCAAATCATTTGCTCTCGGCCGACACCGCCGACCTTCCCGCGGATTTCGCCTCCTACGCCGACCAGCTGCGCGGGCGCTTCATGCTCGTGAAGAAGGCGCGTGTCTATCCGGTCGAGTGCATCGTGCGCGGGTACTTGGCTGGCAGCGGCTGGAAGGAGTACCTCGACCGCGGCACCGTGTGCGACATCCCGCTTCCGGCGGGACTCACCGAGTCAGCCCAGCTCGTCGAGCCGCTGTTCACGCCCTCGACCAAGGCCGAGATCGGCGACCATGACGAGAACATCAGCTTCGAGGCGATGGCGGAGATCGTTGGCGATGAGCTCGCGAGCGAGCTGCGTGAGCGTTCGATCGCGGTGTACTCGGCGGCGCGCGCACACGCCGCGTCCAGGGGCATCATCATTGCCGACACCAAGTTCGAGTTCGGCGAGATCGACGGCGTGCCGACGCTCGTGGATGAGGTGCTGACGCCGGACTCGAGCCGTTTCTGGCCTGCCGATATCTACGAGCCCGGCCGGTCGCAGCCGAGCTTCGACAAGCAGTTCGTTCGCGACTGGCTGGAGGCGAGCGGCTGGGACAAGCAGTCGGCGCCGCCGTCGCTGCCTTCGGATGTCATTGAGGCGACCTCCGCGAAGTACATTCAGGCCTACGAGCTGATCACCGGCCGGACGTTCGAGCCAGAAGGAGCCCTGTAGATGGCGCGCAGAAGCCCGCTGAACGAGCGGTACCAGAAGAACACTGCGCCGGCAGGCAAGACGCGCCGCTCGGCAGCCTCGGCAAAGCCCAAGCGTGAGGCAGGCGTTTCGCGTGAGGAGATACGCAAGACCGAGGCGAAGAAGACGCCGTTTGTGATGAACCCGCCCACCGAGGAGTACCGCTCCATGCGGCGCATCTGGTGGGTCCTGATTCTGGGTTCGGCGGTCGTAGTGCTCATCTCGGCGGCCATCCGTGCGTGGACGAACCTTCCGGAGTCGCTGTCCAACGCGCTCGTCATGCTCGGGTACGCGGGTATCATCGGAGCCGTGTACATCGACTGGATGAAGCTGCGTAAGATGCGAACCGAGTACACGGAGCTGGCACGACAGGGCAAAGCCCCGGCACCCGCCGAGAAGACCTCCAAGTCTTCGGCGGAGGGCGAGGCCGGAGCAGAAGACGAGTGACGACGGCGGGAAGGGGAGCGTGAGCGCATGGCGCGCTACGAGATCTTCGTAACTTACAAGGACGGCATCTTCGACCCGCCAGGGGCCACTGCCGAGCGGGCGCTCGCGAACCTCGGCTACGCGGGCGTAGAGAGCGTGCAGATCGGCAAGTACATTCGGCTTGCTGGCGACGTTACCGAGGCCGAGGTGACCGAGATGTGCGATAAGCTTCTCGCCAACCCGGTCATCGAGGACTTCCGCATCGAGGCCGTCGAGGAGGCGTGAGTATGCGCTTCGGCGTAGTGGTCTTTCCCGGCTCCAACTGTGAACAGGACGTCGTGCACGCCGCTCACTACCTCGATCTGGCGGCGGAGTACGTCTGGCATGGCGACACCGATCTCTCGGAGTTCGACGCCATTGTGCTGCCCGGCGGCTTCAGTTACGGCGACTACATCCGCACCGGTGCGGTCGCGCGGTTCTCGCCGGTGATGAGCGAGATCGTCCGGTTCGCGAAGGCGGGCGGGCCGGTCCTGGGTATCTGCAATGGCTTCCAGATCCTTACCGAGGCGCACCTGCTGCCTGGTGCGCTGCTCCGCAACAGCGGACTCAAGTTCATCTGCCACCCCGCCAGCCTGCGGGTCGACGGCGCGTGCGACTGGCTCGACCTGCCACTGGGAACCGTCCTTGAGATCCCGGTCAACCACAACGAAGGCAACTACGTCTGCGACGACGCGACGCTTGAGCGCCTTCGGGAGGGTGGCCAGATCGTGTTGCGCTACTGCGAGCCTGACGGCAGCAGCGCCGAGAATGGTTCGGCACCCAACGGCTCACTCGACGACATCGCCGGCATCTGCAACGAGCGCGGGAACGTGTTCGGGCTCATGCCGCACCCCGAGCGCGTAGTCGACCCCACGACCGGTGGCATGGACGGCCAGCCGTTCTTCACGAACATCGTGCGCCATCTTGCCGAGGTGGCCGGCTGATGCCCCATTCCGAGGTGTCGCTCG
>CAZBLH010000002.1:0-131439 GCA_964492775.1 uncultured Eubacteriales bacterium
TCTCGGCATCCTGAAGATCCATACGCGGGGGAAGCCGCTGTCCGATGACATCGATCTCGAGGTGCTTGCGCGGCGCACGCCGGGATTCACCGGCGCCGACCTCGCAAACCTGGTGAACGAGGCTGCCCTTCTGGCCGCGCGCCACGGTAAGAAGCGTATCGACATGACCGAGCTCGATGAGTCGATCGAGCGCGTCATATCCGGTCCGGAGCGCAAGAGCCGCATCATCTCCGATGAGGAGAAGCGCGTCATCGCGTACCACGAGGCTGGTCACGCGCTGGTCGGCCACGTGTTACCGCACACCGACCCCATCCACAAAATCTCAATCATCGCGCGTGGCCAGGCCCTCGGCTACACGCTCGCGCTGCCGAGCGAGGACCGATTCCTGACATCGAAGGCTCAGATGTCAGACCAGATCGCCATGATGCTCGGTGGACGGGTTGCCGAGGAGGTCGCCATCGGTGACATCACCACAGGCGCCTCCAACGACATAGAGCGTGCCACGAAACTCGCCAAGCAGATGGTGACCCGCTTCGGCATGAGCGAGAAGCTGGGCCCGCAGACGTTCGGCGATGCGAATCACGAGGTGTTCTTGGGCCGGGACTTCTCGGCGAACGCTGACTACTCGCCTGAGATCGCCTTCGAGATCGATAAGGAGGTCAGGCGCCTGATCGACGAGGGCTACGAGAAGGCGCGGACGATCCTCACGGAGCGCAAGGAGCAGCTCGACTTGATGGTAGAAGTTCTCGTCGAGCGTGAGACCGTCGATCAGGAGGAGCTCGCCGCGCTGCTTGACAACCGTTGGGAGGAGTACCTGGAGCAGGAGAAGGCTGCTGCCCAGGCGCAGACTCCTGCTGAGACGGACGAGACCGGCGATGAGCCGGTCGAGGCGGCTGAGCCTGAGGTCGCCGAGCGGATCGCGTCCGAAGCGCCGCCCTCGGCACCACCCGTCCTGGGAGCGTGAGTTGCGCCCGATGGTGGCGCGAGCCTGGTGCAGGCGTGGCTGGCCACCCAGGGCGGCTGCGTTCGGCTTGTGAGACAGTCCTGGCCTGGCGCGTCTGCCAGGCCAGGTGTCGTTCAAGGTGAGTACTCGGCCGTGCGGTCGGGGACGGATGCGTCGGCTCGGAGAAACGCGAGGTCAAGCCGCGCGTGGCCGGAGCCGATTTAGGAAGGTAACGACCCGAGCCAAGAATGGGCTCAGGCGCGAGAAGACGGGGGATCCGTGAAGCCTTCCATGCCTGCAGGAGATGGGGCCGGGCGCGGCGTCGCGCCGCGACCTCGGCGTGCGCGGAGCGAACAGCTCATCCGGCGCGTGCAGACGGTCTTCGGCCCGAAGCGCCCAGAGTCGCAGGCTGAACTCATTGAGGTCCTCAACGAGGTGGCCGACGCTATCTCAACTGCAGTGCGCGTGGGCGAAGTGCTGGACATCATTATCGAGCGCGTGAAGCGTATCAGCGGGACCGACAAGGCCGTGCTCGTGCTCACCGAGGAGCATGGTGAAGGGCTCGATGTCGGTACCATCATCGTCCGCGGCCGTCGCGATCAGCACGCGCAGCAGTGGTGGGAGACACGCATCAACGACATCGCCACGCGGCGGTTCCTCACACCCGATCCCATCGTGGAGATGCACCAGGATCACAACGCGATCCTCGTGTGCAGCCCCATCCTCGTGAAGAACGGCCCAATCGGCTTCATCGTCGCGATCAACGAGCTCGACCGCCCCTTCAACCGCCAGCAGATCGACTTCCTTGCGATCGTGTCGGCATTCGCGTCCTCGGCGATCGAAAACGCCAAGCTCACCGAGCAGGTTCAGAACGTGCTGCTCGCCAGCGAGCGAGATCGTATCGCCCGCGCGATGCACGACGGGGTCGTGCAGTCGCTGTTTTCGATCTCATTGGGTCTCGAGGTGTGCAAGAAGCAGACGCGTACCGACCCTGACGGCGTCGCCCAGCGATTAGATGAGCTTCAGCGGCACCTGAATCTTTCGATGGCCGAGCTCCGTCGTTTCATCTACGACCTGCGGCCTGCGGGCCTGACCGAACTGGGGCTGGTTGGTGCCACGGAGTTCTGGCTTCGCGAAATCACTGTGGGCCGTCCGGTCGCCGGTCGGCTTGAGGTGAGCGGCGCACAACCGAGCCTCTCGCCTTCGGTGGAGACCTGCTTGTATCGTGTCACGAAGGAGGCAGTGAGCAACGTCGTCAAGCACGCAAGCGCTACCGAGTTCACGGTGCGTTTCCACTTCTCGGCAGACGTGGCGCGCGTAGAGATCGAGGACGACGGGGTCGGGTTCGACACCTCCAAGGTGTTCAACGGCAGCCTGGAGCAGATAGGACTGAGATCGATCAAGCAGCGCGTGGAGCATGAGAATGGCACGTTGAGGATAGAAAGCGCGCGGGGGAAGGGAACCAAGGTCACGGTGGAGTTGAGATTGAGGGGAGACCGATGACAAAGACCAGGATCGTCCTTGCCGACGATCATGAGCTTGTGCGCTACGCGATGCGCACGGTCATCGAGGCGGAGGAGGATCTCGAGGTTGTAGGCGAGGCGTCCAACGGCGAAGAGGCGATCGTGGCGTGTGAGCAGCTCCTGCCCGATGTCCTCGTGCTAGACCTCCGCATGCCGGGCATGGGCGGCGTTGAGGTCGCCCGCAACGTACGAGAGCGGCACAAGTCAGTCAACGTCCTCGTGCTGACGAGCTTCGACGAGGACGAGGAGCTCTTCGGGGTGCTGGCGGCGGGAGCCTGCGGGTACCTGCTCAAAGACTCGCGTCCCGAGCGCATCGTGCACGCCATCCGAGCCGTGGCTGAGGGCCAAGCGGTCTTCGACTCGGCTGTGGCGGGGCGCATCATCAAAGGTCCGACCCAGAATGGTGACGATCTTTCCGATCCGCTTTCCGAGCGCGAGATGGAGGTGCTCCAGCTGATGGCGAAGGGCATGTCCAACAAGGAGATTGGCAGGGCGCTCTGGATCAGTGAGACAACCGTGAAGACCCATGTGAGCCACATCCTGCGAAAGCTCGGCCAGTCAGACCGGACCCAGGCGGTACTCGCAGCCGTCAAGAGCGGGCTTGTTCGACTCAGCCACTGAGCCTGAGCGTCCGTGGGCGCCGTCGGGGCCATCCGCCGACGCTCCCAATCGCGTAGACTCATCCGCATGTGATGACTCGACTCCGTCAGCGAGGCGCGACTTCTCGCTCGTGAACATGTGTGAGGTTTAGCGTGGACAGAGAGAAGATCGAATCAGGCGTACGTCTTATCCTCGAGGGAATCGGCGAGGATTCCAGCCGAGAGGGCCTGGCGAACACGCCTGCTCGCGTGGCCGACATGTACGAGGAGGTATTTTCGGGAATCGATCAGGATCCCGCCGAGCATTTCTGCGTGCTCTTCGATGAAGGTCACCAGGAGATGGTGCTGGTTCGCGATATCCCGCTCTACTCGGTCTGCGAGCACCACCTCGTGCCGTTCATGGGCCGAGCCCACGTCGCCTACATCCCGGGAGAATCGGGTAGGATCTGCGGCCTGTCCAAGCTTGCGCGCGTCGTCGACGTGTTCGCCAAGCGCCCGCAGGTCCAAGAGCGCATGACCTCGCAGATCGCCGACACCATCGTCGAGCACCTGGCCCCGGCCGGAGTCGTAGTCGTCATCGAGGCCGAGCACCTGTGCATGTCCATGCGAGGGGTGCGCAAGCCCGGTACGCAGACGGTGACCTCGGCGGTCCGCGGCATCTTCAAGTCCGACGCCCGCACGCGCGCGGAGGCCATGGCGCTCATCACGGGAGGCTCGCGCCGATGAGCGCGGCGGACACGCGAAGCGTGAACGAACAGCGCGTCGGGCCCACCCGGCCGCGGCCCGCCACGTGGCGGTGTGGCCGCTTCGAGATTCCTCTGACCGAACCACTCGTGATGGGCGTGGTCAACGTCACACCCGACTCCTTCTCGGACGGCGGCGAGTACGACGATCCAGCCGCGGCGGTTGCGCACGCCGAGCGACTGGTGGCCCAAGGCGCTCACATACTCGATGTGGGCGGGGAGTCCACGCGCCCCGGCTCGGCGCAGGTTGCTGCGAGCGAGGAGCTGTCACGCGTCCGTCCCGTCGTCGCGCGGCTCGCAACCGACGAGGTCCCGGTGTCGATCGACACGCGGCACCCAGAGGTCGCGGCCCGCTGCGTCGAGGCCGGCGCCTCGATCATCAATGACGTTACCGGTTTCCGTGATCCGGAGATGATCCGCGTCGCGCTGGCTACGGACGCCGGCCTGGTCGTGATGCACATGCTTGGCACTCCGGAGACGATGCAGGCCGACCCGCGCTACGGAGACGTGGTCGCCGAGGTTGGCGGGTTCCTGCTGGCGCAGGCTGCTGTACTCGAGGCCGCCGGAGTAGCCCGCGAGCGGATCGCGATCGACCCCGGTATTGGCTTTGGCAAGACGCTCGCGCACAATCTCGCGCTGCTCGCCGCCATCCCCGAACTCATGGGGTACGGCTACCCAGTTCTCATCGGCGCTTCGCGTAAGCGCTTCATCGGGGAGATTACCGGCGAGAGTCAGGCCAAGCTCCGGTTGGGCGGCTCGGTTGGCGCGGCCCTTGAGGCCGTGCGACTCGGCGCATCCGTCGTCCGCGTACACGATGTTGCCGAGACGGTCCAAGCGCTGAAGGTCTCCTCGGCGATTCGGGAATACCTCGATTAGGCGCTCTTGCGGCGCCGTGCGCGGGCGACGCCTGCCGCATCAGGCTCGGATCGAGGAGGGCGAAGGCGATGACCACCGCCTACATAGCACTGGGGAGCAATCTGGGGGACCGGCTCGGCAGTCTATCGCGGGCGGTCGACGCGATCGCGCACCTTCCGAGCACGCATGTCGATGCGGTCTCGCATGCGTACGAGTCTCTGCCTGCCTACCTGACCGAGCAGCCGCCGTACCTCAACGCGGTGATCCGCGTCGACACCTCACTTCCTGCAGACGTCCTGCTCTCGTCGTTGCAGCGGCTGGAGGACGAGATGGGACGTGTGCGCCAGGAGCCGAACGGTGCGCGCACTATCGACCTCGATATCCTGCTTTATGGCGCGGAGGAGTGGCAGACGGAGGCACTCGTCATCCCTCACCCGAGGCTGCTCGAACGCGACTTCGTGGTGACGCCGCTCTACGAGATCGCACCGGGTATCACCCTGCCCGATGGAACGCCGATAGCCAAGCGCGATGAGCTCGAGGGTCCGATCGTTCGCGACTACGGGCGTGTGCCCGACGCCGGGCTCTCCCATAACATGCCGATTGAGCCGACCGAGTGGGTCGCGGTGGCCGAGGGGACGGGGCCGCAGACCGCGCTCGGCGGGTTCGACGCCGGGTTGATGCTCAAGCGTCAAGTGCTTGCGCAAGAAGGCATCCCGCATGCGTTCGAGCCATTCGAGCCCGGGCTGACCGTCGATTTTCTCGGCAGGCCTGAGGTCTTCCGGCTCGTGGTGCCCGAGGAGTTCGCTCAGCGCGCCGTCAAGCTCCTGGATGAGATCGAGGATGCGTCCGAGCTGGCGGAGGAAGACGCGCTGGAAACGTGATGGTCCCGGATGGGTAACACCCACGTCTAGTGGGGTATACTCGCTGCTCTGGTCGGTAGGCGCCGCGTGGACCCTCGCTTCGGGCTGCGACGGCGTACCGTGAAAAAGGAGGCTCACGTGAGCGCGCCCTCATCCCAGCCCCAACCCCGTGTAACGGCCCGATCGTTTGCCGCACTCAAGGGCGAGCGACCGATCACCATGCTTACCGCCTACGACTACCCTATGGCGCGCTGTGCCGAAGCTGCGGGCGTCGATGCGGTGCTCGTCGGCGACTCGCTCGGCATGGTGGTGCTCGGGCACGATTCCACGCTTCCTGTCACCGTCGATGACATCGTGCGGCACTCCTCGGCAGTGTCACGCGCTTGCGAGCGAGCGCTCGTGGTCGCTGATATGCCGTTCATGAGCTACCAGGCTGACTTGGCGGAAGGCATGAGGAACGCCGGTCGGCTAATCGTCGAAGGCGGTGCTCAGGCCGTCAAAGTCGAGGGAGCCTCACGCCCCGTTCTCGCGCTCGTGCGCCAGCTTGTCGACTCCGGAGTCCCCGTCATGGGGCACCTCGGGCTCACCCCGCAGTCCGTCAACGTGCTCGGCGGCTACCGGACTCAGGCCAAAGGCGTCGCAGAGGCCGCAAAGCTGCTGGCGGACGCGGTCGAGCTCACCCGCGCCGGTGTCTTCGCGATCGTGCTCGAGCTCATCGGCGCCGAGCTCGCCGAGCGCGTGAGTGCGCTTGTGGGTGTGCCCACGATCGGCATCGGAGCGGGCGCCGGATGCGACGGCCAGGTGCAGGTCGCTCACGACGTTCTCGGCTTCGGGGAGTTCGTCCCTCGCCACGCAAGGCGCTACGCCGACATTTCCGATGACATCGCCCGTGCGTTTTCGCACTGGGTGGACGATGTGCGCGAGGGTGCGTTTCCTGCCGAAGAGAACTTCACGCACGTGGAAGCGGAGGTCGTCACGGCCGCCGAGATCCTCTTCGCGCGTCAGGACGAGGAACCGAGCGCATGATCGAGCGAATCTCGAGCAAGAATGAGGTTCGGACAGCGGTCGCCGAAGCTCGCCGAGAAGGGCGGCGCATCGGGTTCGTGCCGACGATGGGAGCGCTGCACGAGGGGCACCTCTCGCTCGTGAGGGCCGCGCGCGCCCGAGCCGATTTCGTCGTGGTTTCGATCTTCGTGAACCCGCTGCAGTTCGGTGAAGGGGAAGACTTGGAGGCGTATCCGCGTAGGCTGGATGAGGACCTCTCCCTTCTGGACGCCGAGGAGGTCGAGCTCGCCTTCGCCCCCTCGGCCGAGGTCATGTACGCCCCTGACGCGCAGGTCACGGTCGAGCCGGGTGCTCTCGCTCGGCGATGGGAGGGCGAGTCACGGCCCGGGCACTTCACCGGCGTGGCAACCGTCGTCACTAAGCTCCTGAACATCGTCTCGCCCGATCTCGCGTTCTTCGGCGAGAAGGACTACCAGCAGCTGCAGGTGATCCGTAAGGTCGTGGCCGATCTCGACATCGGCGTGGGCATCGTCGGTGTCCCAACGGTGCGAGACGCTGACGGGCTCGCGCTTTCGAGCCGCAACGCTTACCTGACTCCGGATGAGCGCGCGGACGCCCGAGCTTTGCCGCGTGCCCTCGACGCTGCAGCCGGAGCGCTTGCCGCTGGCGAGCGGGATGCGCGCGCCCTCGAGGCCGTGATGCGCAATACGATCGCCGAGGCGAGTGAGGACCGTGTCGCCCTCGACTACGCTGCCGTCACCGATTCTGCGACGCTCGAACCGATGGAGCGAGTGGACTCTCCCGCCCGAGCGCTCCTCGCCGCGCGTGTCGGGAGCACGCGACTCATCGACAACCGCGAACTGAGGCCTGCTAATGAGTGAGATCAACTTGGAGAAGTCAAGTCAGGGGCTGTCTGCCGAGCGGGCCGCTCGAGAGGCGGAGCTAGCCGCCGAGATACGCGCTCTCGCTGCTGAGCGGGACGCCGTGATCCTAGCGCACAACTACCAGCGCGCGGAGGTGCAGGACGTCGCCGACTTCGTGGGCGACTCCCTCGGTCTTTCTCGGCAGGCAGCCGCCACCGACGCGAGCGTGATCGTGTTCGCGGGTGTGCACTTCATGGCCGAGACAGCCAAGCTTCTTGCCCCAGACAAGCGCGTGTGGCTTCCGGAGACCCGGGCGGGTTGCCCGATGGCCGACATGGTCACGGGCGCCGCGCTCGCCGAGTGGAAGGCCGCTCATCCCGGAGTGCCCGTCGTCACCTACGTGAACTCCTCGGCGGAGGTCAAAGCCGAATCCGATGTCTGCGTGACGAGTGCCAATGCCGTGGCGGTCGTGCGGGCTCTCGGCGAGAAGCGCATCCTCTTCGCCCCCGACCGCAACTTGGGGTCGTGGGTCGCGCGATCACTCCCTGACGTCGAGGTCGAGCTATGGGCGGGCTGGTGCCCTACGCATGATGAGGTGACCGTGGAGCAGGTGCAGGCTGCGCGAGAGGCACACCCGGGCGCGCTCGTGATGGCGCACCCCGAGTGCCGGCCCGAGGTCGTGGACCTCGCCGACGCCGTACTCTCGACCTCCCAGATGCTGCGTTTCGCCGCCGAGTCCGCTTCGGAGGAGTTCGTGGTTGTCACTGAGTCGGGCCTGCTTCACGCGCTCGAAAACGCGGCGCCCGCCAAGCGGTTCTTCGAGCTTGCTCCCAGGATGCTCTGCCCGAACATGAAGCTGACGACACTCGCGAAGGTGCGCGATGCCCTCGCGCTCGGCCAGCACGAGATCGACGTCCCCAGTGAGATCGCTAAGAGCGCGCGCCGAGCCGTCGAGCGCATGGTTGCGATCGGCTGACCCGGGTTGCCTCGATGAGCGACAGTCTGGTGCCTGGTCCGGTCTTTGAGCGACGCTGGCTCACAACGGTCGACGTGTCTTTGCTTCCGGTCTCCGAGGTCGACGTGCTCGTCGTCGGCAGCGGGATCGCTGGGCTGACGGCCGCGCTCATGGCCGCCACTCGCCACAGTGTTGCCCTGGTCACCAAGGGAAGACTGACCGAGGCCAACACGTGGTACGCCCAGGGGGGTATCGCTGGCGCGGTTGGCGAGGCTGACTCGGTAGAGCTCCACCTGGCCGACACGCTTGTCGTAGGGCAGGGCATCTGCGATGAGGCCGTGGTGAGAGCGGTTGTCGCCGAGGCGCCCGAGGCCCTGGCGGATCTCGGCAGGCTCGGCATGCGTTTCGACCGGGCGGCGGACGGCGCGGTAGCGCTCGCGCGCGAGGGCGGCCACTCGCTCCCCCGCGTCCTGCATTCGGGCGACAAGACGGGTGCGGCGGTGCAGCAGGCGCTCACGGAAACGCTCGCCTCCGACCCTTCGATCTCGGTGCTGGAGCGTGGCTTTCTCGTGGACCTCCTGACCGACGAGGGCGGAACCTGTCGAGGCGCCCTCGTCTTCAACGGCGCAACGCGGGCTCTTGCCGTGATCGCGGCCGGTGCGGTCGTGCTTGCGACCGGGGGGGCCGGACAGGTCTTCCCGGTAACCACAAACCCTCAGATCGCTACAGGGGACGGGGTGGCCGCTGCCTGGCGCGCAGGCGCGGAAGTGAGCGATTTCGAGTTCGTCCAGTTCCACCCGACCGCGCTCGACCACCACGCAGCCCCCCGGTTCCTCGTGAGCGAGGCCCTGCGAGGCGAGGGCGCGTGGCTGCTCGACTGCGATTTCGAGCGCTTCATGCCGGACGTTCACCCGCTCGCCGAGCTCGCCCCGCGCGATGTGGTCAGCCGCGAGATAGAACGAGTGATGACGCGGTGCGGCCGCACGAACGTCTGGCTCGATGCGCGCCATCTGGGCGAGGAGTACCTGAAGTCACGCTTCCCCACGATATGGAAGTCCACTCTCGCGGCCGGCTACGACCTCTCGCGGGACCTGGTGCCGGTGGCACCGGCGGCTCACTACATGGTCGGCGGCGTCCGAGTGACCGTCGATGGCAGGACCTCGGTACCGGGCCTGTTCGCGACCGGCGAGTGCGCTGCGACCGGCTTGCACGGCGCCAACCGCCTTGCCTCGAACTCGCTGCTGGAAGGGCTCGTGTTCTCTCGGCGGATCGCCCGCGCGCTCGCTGAGGAGCCGCCGCGCCCGGACGCGGGGGCGCTGGCGCTCATGCGGACCACTGGATCGGAATCGACTGCAGGCGAGGCGGGAACGCCGCCGCGGATGTGGCCGACAGATGCCATCAGTCTGCTGCACGAGGCCACGCGCGCTCACCTCGGCATGACGAGAACGGCCGAAGGGACGGCTGCGGCGCTTGCGGGTATCACGGCTGCAGCAGAATCGCTCGGCGAGCCTGATGGGCCCGATGGGTTCGAGGCGGTGAACCTGCTCACGGTCGGCGCCCTGATCGCAGCGGCTGCGCACGAAAGAGCCGAAACACGCGGCTGCCACTCTCGGCTAGACTACCCTGAGCGCGACGACGCGCACTGGCTGGGCCACACGCACTGGCGCGCTGGCGATTCCGTGCGGTTCGAGCCGGTCGGTTCGTCGGAGGGACGTGGACCGGAGCAGAAGCGAGACGGCGAGGAGGGGCGTGCTCGGACTTCCTGACATCAGCGGGGTCGTGGCTTCGGCGCTTGCCGAAGATCTTGGGGTCGAGGCCGGTGTGTTCTTGTCGCCGGCGGTCGCACCGTGCGATGGACCCGACGTGCGCTGCGCGGACTTGTTGGCTCGCGACGTCACCACGAGTTCGGTCCTCGATGTCGAGGCGGCCCGATCCACTTCTACCTGGATCATCGCTCCGCGCGTCGACTGTGTGGTGTGTGGTCTGCCCGTCGCCGCCGCCGTCTTCGAGACCCTGAGCCGCTGTGCGCCCGAGCTGCCGCCCGTACGCGTCAGCCAGTCTGTTGAGGACGGGGCTTGGGTACTCGCCGGCACCGCCGTGGCCGAGATCGAGGGGCCCGCAGCGGTCGTCTTGGCCGCCGAGCGCACCGCTCTCGACTTCGTGATGGTGCTTTCCGGCATCGCTACCGAGACGCACCGCTGGGTCGAGGCAGCGGCAGGTTCCTTCGACGTCTGCGATACCCGAAAGACCGTCCCCGGGCTGCGAGCGCTTTCCAAGTACGCGGTTCGGGCCGGCGGAGGAGTCAACCACCGCATGGGCCTGTACGACATGGTGCTTATCAAGGACAACCACCTGTGCCAAACGGGGGGGATCGCCGAGGCAATCGGCCGCGCCCGTGAGCATGCGGCCCGCATACCCGTGGAGGTTGAGGCCGAGACCGCCACTCAGGCCGCGGAGGCCGCACGAGCCGGAGCCGACATCATCATGCTCGACAACCTGGCGGGAGCTCAGCTTGCTGCGGCCGTTGAGGCTGCGCGCGCTGCAGCCGCCGAGGTTGGGCACGAGGTGGTCCTCGAAGCGTCGGGCAACCTTACTTTCGCGCGCCTCCAAGAGCTTCGAGGCTCAGGGATCGACCGGGTGTCTTCGAGTGCGCTCACGATGGCCGCACCTGTGGATTTCGGGCTCGATGACGCCGTAGACGGGTGCCGCTGATGGAGTGGACGGGTATCGCAGCGGTCGACTGGTTCCTCGGGTTGCTTGACGCATGGGGTTATCTGATCGTTGCCGGCTTCACCATCTTCGAGAACATCTTCATCGTAGGCTCGTTCACGCCCGGCGAGACGGTCGTGATAGCGGCTGCAGCCGTGTCCTCGAAGGGACACCTCCTACTCTGGGGCGTGTGGGCGTCTTCGGTGATCGGCACGATCGTGGGGAGTAATCTCAGCTACTGGGGTGGTCGTGCCGCCGGTATCGAGGGAGTCCGGGGCGTCATCGAGCGGCTTGCGGTGACGCGCACCGGCAAGATCCTGCGCATCGATCCCGCGGGTATCGAGGAGATCCGCCACCACTTCCACACCGATGGAGCGCGTACGGTGCTGATTGCGCGATTCGCCATCGGCGTCAAGAACTGGGTCCCGGCGATGGCCGGCGCGATGCACATGCCGGTGCGGTGGTTCCAGCTGTACACGGTGATCGGCGCCGTGCTCTACACCTCGCTCATGTGCGCGATCGGCTGGTTCCTTGCCGAGAACTTCGACCGGGCACTCTCAGTCGCCTCCGGCGTCGGCTGGGCCGGGCTCGGGATCATGGCGTTGTTTGTCGGCGCAATCTGGCTTGGCCGCAAGCGCTACAAGAAGACGCACGAGGTTCATCACGATGAGCACACGTGACGATGTGCTCTCGGCGCTTCGCGACTCTGGTGACGCGGGGGTCAGCGGGCAGGTGGTCGCCGATGGGCTCGGCATCTCACGGGTGGCAGTCTCCAAGCACGTGGCGGCGCTCAGGCGCGCGGGCTACGAGATCGATGCGCATGCAGGTCACGGGTACCGCCTGATAGCCTCCCCGGCGTTGCCCATCCCGACCGAGGTCGCACCGCTGCTGCACGATCCGTTCTGGGCGCGTGTCGAAGGCGCCGAGGTCACAGGTTCCACGAATGATGACGCACGCACTCTTGCCGAGAAGGGTGCCCCGGAGGGGACGGTCGTCATTGCGGCACGGCAGACGGCCGGTCGCGGGCGCTTCGGACGGACCTGGGAGTCCCCGGCCGGCGGAATGTACGCTTCGGTCGTTCTGCGCCCACAGTGCGCGCTGTCCGAGCTCGCACCGGTCCCGCTTGTCATCGCGGTCGGTGTCGCCGACGGACTTGCGTCACTCGGAGCCCAGCCCCAGCTGAAATGGCCGAATGACGTGCTGCTCGGCGGGCGAAAGGTCGCGGGCGTACTGCTTGAGATGTCAGGACAGCCCGATCATGCCGAGTGGCTCGTCGCCGGCATCGGCGTGAACATCGCCTCGGAGGGTTCGGTAGTTCCCGAAGATGCGGGAGCGTTCACCGCCCAGCTTGGTGAGGTGCGTCCTGCCGAGGTCGCGGCGGTCATTCTCGACAGCATCGCCGCAGCGTACCGCCAGTGGGTAGTGAGCGGGTTCTCAGCAGCGGCGAACAGGTTCGCCGAGCTGGATGCGTTGGCAGGGAGCGAGCTTGCCGTGCGCGACCTGACCGGGGCCGTCGTGGCCACGGGCGTTGCCGCGGGCATCGATGACGCGGGGCGCCTGCTGCTGCGCGCAGCCTCTGGTGGGGTCCAGCGCATCGCCAGCGGAGAGGTCACGCTGCGCTCGTAGGCGCCAGCTCGGCCCGTCCGCAGTGGCACATTGACTGAGCGAGGGGACCTCCCATACTGTTAACCAGCCAATTGGCACAGTTAACAGCGGCTCGGATCGCGCCAAGCTCGAAGAACTTGACCCTGGTGCTCGGGCAGACGGGAGCGGGTATGGTTCGTACGCGGCAGCAGACCGGCGAGATGGTGACGGCATCGCTCGTGACAGCGCTCATGGGCGCGGCCGCGTACATCACCCTTCCTGTCGGCGCGGTTCCCGTCACCCTGCAGGTCTTCGTGGTCGTTCTCGCGTCGCTGTTGTTGACCGCACCATGGGCGGGGGCGTCGATGGTGCTCTACCTCGCCCTCGGAGCAGCAGGGCTGCCCGTGTTCTCCGGTGCACAGGGGGGCGTGGGCGTGCTCGCCGGGCCGACGGGCGGCTACCTTGTGGGCTTTGCCGTCGCGGCGCCCACAGCAGCGATGTTGCGGACGCTCGTTGCGCGTCGACGACCGGGGGGCATCGCGGATGCCATTGCGGCGACCGTAGCCATCCTGATCATCTACGCGATCGGGACGGTTCAGCTCGCGCTCGTCACCGGCATGGGGATGGGTGCTGCCGTATTGGTGGGCGCCGTGCCCTTCGTGCTGCCCGATGCGCTGAAGGCGGCCGCATCCATCGCTGTAGCGGGAGCGGTTCGGCGTGCGCGCGGACCGATTACTCGGGCAGAGCGGGCAGCGACACGGTGAAGCAGGTGCCGCCTTCGGGCCGGTTTGCGGCCCCGATGGTGCCGCCGTGTGACGTGACGATCGCCCGCACGATGGCCAGCCCGAGACCAGCGCCGCCGCGGCTGCGCGTCCGCGCGGTGTCCGAGCGGTAGAAGCGGTCGAACAGCCGCTCGATGTCGGCGTCGGGGATGCCGGGGCCGTCGTCCTTGATCTCGATGACGGAGTTGCCGTTCTCGGCCGCTATCCGCACCCAGATGTGTCCTCCGTCGCCGACCATGCGGCTGCCGTTGTCGATGATGTTCGCGATGACTTGCTGGAGCCTATCGGCGTCGCCGAGCACGTGGGGCGCTGTCCCGATGACCTCGACGGCGACCCCTCGGTCCTCGAGCAGCGGCTCGAGCATGGTCACCGCGCGCTGCACCACATCAGCGACATCAACGCGCCTGAACGGGAGTTCTCCGGTTGCGCCCTCGATGCGCTGAAGCTGAAGCAGGTCGTTCGCAAGCCGAGTCAGCCGCGACGCCTCGGTGGCGATGGTCGAGAGGAAGCGTTCCTGGTCCTCGGCGGCGACACCGCCGTCGAGCAGTGTCTCGGCAGCTCCGCGGATGGCGGTGAGCGGGGTCCTCAGCTCGTGGCTCACGTCTGACACGAACTGGGTCTTTCGGCGCTCCTCGCTCGTGAGCTCCTCCATCGCGGAGGAGACGTCGTCGGCCATGCGGTTGAAGGAGTCGGCAATTACGCGGACCTCTCTCGGCCCGCGGACCTCGGCGCGCCTCAGGCGGTCACCGGCCGAGAAGGACGCCGAGACGGCCGCGAGCTGCTCGAGGGGCGCCGCAGCTCGCCGAGCGAACGCTGCCGCGAACGGCCACGCGAGCACGCAGGCGGCGCCGACCGCTGTCGCCATGACCGGAAGCAGCCGCCGGATGTCGCCGCCATCGACGAGCGCCATTCCGAGCGTCACGAGCGCGCAGGCGATCGCACCGCTACCCGCCGCGACGATCACGGCACGGGTGATCCGACCGCGCAGGCTGCCTCGCATATCTAGCTCGCCCTGAATCGGTAGCCGTAGCCGCGGACGGTCTCGACGATCGCCGCGTCAAGCCCTGCGGCCTCCAACTTGTCGCGCAGGCGCTTGACGTGGGTATCGACGGTCTTCGTCTCCACGAGGTACTCCCAGTCCCACGCCTCCCGGAGCAGCTGGTCACGGGAGAGCACCTTGCCCGCATGGCGCATCAGGCAGGCGAGGAGTTCGAACTCGCGTGGCGTCAGGTCGATTGCCGTTCCCCGATCGGTGACGGCCTCGTGCGAGGCCTCGTCGAGCACGACCCCCGAGATCTCCATGCGCTCCGAAGGCCCCTGGACATCTCGGCCGCCTGGCTGACCTCGACGCAGCAGCGCCTTGACCCGCGCGACGAGCTCGCGCACGCCGAACGGCTTCGCAAGGTAATCGTCGCCGCCGATCTCCAGGCCGACGACCTTGTCGAGTTCGGTATCTCGCGCCGAGAGGAACAGCACCGGCACGCTTGAGAGTGAACGGAGGCGGCGGCAGACCTCGTAGCCGTCCATTCCTGGCAGCATCACGTCGAGCACGACGAGGTCGAAGTCCTTCTTGCGCGCCAGCTCGAGCGCGCTGTCGCCATCTCCCGCGACGTCGACCTCCCAGCCCTCCTTGCGCAGGTTGTAGCTCACGAACTCGGTGATGGAGGGCTCGTCGTCGACGACGAGGATGCGGGCGGATGTCTCAGTCATATGCTGACTCCTGAAGACGTGTCGGAGGACGTCGGCCGTCGGGCCAATC
Source organism: uncultured Eubacteriales bacterium (assembly GCA_964492775.1). Lineage (GTDB taxonomy): Bacteria > Actinomycetota > Coriobacteriia > Anaerosomatales > PHET01 > WRDS01. Next base: position 15,181 of record CAZBLH010000002.1, read on the forward strand.
GTCGCGGGCTTGTCACCCGTTTGACCGCGACCGATGATAGCATCGTTACCCGAGCGGCCCTGGTCTGCCGTCACCGTGCCGTCACCGGATCCTGTGTCAGGAGAACCAGTGCTTCTAGCCGTAGATGTGGGAAACACGCAGAGCGTGCTCGGCTTGTTCGACGAGGACGAACTCGTCGCAACATGGCGAATCTCGTCCAATCCCGGCCTGACAGGTGACGAGCTGCGAGTCAAGACCGCCGGGCTGTTGGCGCTCTCCGGTCGCGGGTGGGCCGAGGTGCACGAGGTCATCCTCGCCTCCGTCGTGCCGCGCCTGACGCACGTCTGGGAGGATGCGGTACTTGAGGCGACCGGGACCTCAACGCTCGTCGTGGGGCCGGGACTCAAGACCGGGATGCCTATCCGGTACGACAATCCCCACGAGGTCGGCGCCGATCGCATCGTCAACGGCATCGCTGCCTACCGGGACTTTGGCGGTCCCGTCATCGTCGTGGACTTTGGCACGGCGACCACGCTGGACGTGATCACGGAAGATGGGGCGTACCTCGGCGGTACGATCTCACCGGGGCTCGAGACGAGTGCTGAGGCGCTGTTCACCAAGGCGGCGCGGTTGTCCAAGGTCGATCTCGACCCGCCTGAGCGCGTGATCGGTACGAACACCCGCGCCTCGGTGCAGGCGGGTCTGCTTCTTGGCGAGGTCGAGCGGGTGGACGGTCTCGTGCGCCGTGTATGGCGCGAACTCGGGCGGGAGACGACGGTGGTGGCTACCGGTGGGCTTGCGCCCACGCTCGCCCCTCTGTGCGCGACGGTCGAACACGTCGATGTGGACCTCACGCTCAAGGGGTTGCGCATGGTGCGTGACCTGAACCGCTAACCAAGGCTCGCTGCCGGCAAACATGCGTCCGGGTGCTGCCCGGCGTATACTCCTGTAGACATTATTGTGTACAGCCCGGGAGCGATTCATGCGACTGTTCCGCATCGGCGACAAGGTGGTGAGCCGAGAGAAGCTCTTCGATGCGGTCGAGGCCATCTTGGAGGACCGCGAGTCCGGCGCGACCCAGGAGGAGGCGGCACGCCGACACGACGTGCAGCGCTCGTTCGTCTCGTTTCTCGAAACGCTCGGCGAAGTCCGACGAGGACCCCGGGTGGCTTTGGTCGCCTTTCCTGTCGTGAATGTTGATGAGGTTCGCGCTCTGGCGTCGTCGTACTCCCTCGATTTTGTCTTGGTCCTGAGCCAGTCGGACAGGGAGTCAATCGAGTCTGGAGATGCGACCGGAATCTTCAACCAGTTGCTTGAGACGCTCGCTGCTCTGCGCGATTTCGACACGGTCATCATCGCCGCGAGCGACTGGCGAGTGGCGACCATTGAACGGATTCTCGGCACCGAGGTTGTGAGCATGCCGCTCGGCCAGTCGCCGTTGCGCGAAGACGTGAAGCTCGACCTCGGTGAGTTGGAGCGTGTCCTGTCGGCAGTGATGAGCCGGTCGCCCTCGCGGTCGCGGGGCCGGACTGGACGAGTAGGGCGCGCGATAAAGGATGTCGCGGATGTGGCCGGGAGGTGGACGCAATCAAGGAAGTCGTCGGCATAAGCATTGGATCTTCTCGGCGGGACCACAGCGTGGAGGTCCAGCTGTTCGGAGAGACGTTCCGCATACGCAGGGAAGGAACGGACGGCGATCTGGATGCCGCCGCCGCGCGCATCGCTGAGCTCGATGGGAAGGTCGACGCGTTCGGGCTTGGAGGCATCGATCTGTACCTGCACGCCGCGGGGCACGACTACTACTTCCGTGAGGCGAAGCGGTTCCGTGCTGCCGCCCAGAAGACGCCCATCGTCGACGGGTCGGGGCTCAAGGGGGCGGTTGAGGGCGATGTCGTGCGCTTCCTTGCCGAGGACCTTGGACTCGAACTCGCGGGCAAGCGGGTCCTGGTGACCTCCGCGGTAGACCGCTGGGGCATGGCCATGGCCTTTGCCGACGCCGGGTGCGAGATGACCTACGCGGATCTGCTGTACGCGCTCTCGATCCCCATGATGATCCACAAGAAGCCCACGCTCGAGCGGGTGGTGCACGCCATGGCGCCGCTTGCCGTCCAGCTGCCCTTCAAGTGGTTGTACGAGTCAGAGGCAGATGACACGACGGCAACCAAGTCGAACAGCCCTCATTCGAGTCTGTACAAGGAAGCCGACATCATCGCCGGCGACTTCAAGTACGTGCGCCGGTACATGCCCGATGACATGTCCGGCAAGTGGGTTGTGACCAACACCACGACGCCTGAGGACATCGAGTTCCTGCGTTCGCGGGGAGTGAGCCTGCTCGTGACCTCGACCCCGCGCCTTGCGGGCCGAAGCTTCGGGACAAACATCATCGAGGCGACGATGGTCGCTCTTGAGGGAACCAGGCAATCCTTGGCCCCGGAGCGCTACATGGAGCTGCTGCGCGCAACCGGGTTTACGCCTGATTTCCGGTGGCTGAACGAAGGGCCGCCGATCGGTGCCAGCGAGCCTGAGGTATCTGCTGTCGCACCACTGCCGTCCTCGGCATGAGGGTTGCTTCGAGCAGGCATGAGCAGCGCTGCGGGCGCAGGGCTATTTCCGTGACGCGCATGCTCGGAGATGTTAGAATTCGGGCGTTCAGGTAAGCAGTGGTTCGGACGGTGCGTTGACGGGTCGCTTGCGCGCGACGTCTACCACGCTGTTCTGCGGCCAGAGTGCCGCATGGTAAAGGAGCTGTCGTGAACAAGCGTGCACGTACGCGACTGATCGGTGTCACCGCCATCATCCTGATCGCCGTTGCGGCGATCTTCCTCGCCGGCGGGAACAAGACCGCCGCCTACTACAAGACGGTTGAAGAAGCAGCTGCCGACGACACACTCGTCGGTGAGCGCGTCAAAGTCGGTGGGGCCGTTGTTCCCGGCTCTTGGGACCGCAAGTCGAACCCCATGACCTTCACAATCCGCGACGAGAGCGACACGTCCGGCACGGGCGCGACCGTGCGCGTCGTCTACAACGGCTCGGTCCCCAGCACGTTTGGTGACGGGGTCGTGGCGATCGTCACCGGCGAGCTCGACCAGTCTCGCACCATCGCCGCGGACGAGATGATCACCAAGTGTCCGTCCAAGTACGAGTCGGCCGAGGGCTCGATGCCCGTGCAGGATCTTGTCGGCAAGGGTGACTCGATGGTCGGCACGACCGTCAAGGCGTCCGGCATCATCAAGGCTGGCTCCATCGTTCCGCCGGGCGGTGAGTCCCGCTTCGTCCTCACGTCCGAGGGGTCTGGCGGTATCGAGATCCGGGTTGCCTACGATGGCGCGTTGCCCGATGGCATGAAGGATGGTTCTGAGGTAGTTGTGACAGGCGCACTCGAAGCGGACGGTGTCTTCGTCGCCACGGGCGTGGCGCTTGCGGAGTAAGAATGTGTCAACCAAGATGCCCCGTGCAGCGCGCGGGGCATCTTGGTGTGGGAATGCGCTTTCTCAGTACACCTTGAGCTAGACAGGAGACCAGATGCTGCTCGGAACGATGAGTTTGGCTTTGGGGCTCGTCGCCACGATCGTCGCGGTGCTTGCGCTTGCGTGGGGTCATCGACTAGGGCCCAAGGCCGGCGAGTCCGTCACCAACATCGGCTACTTCGCTACGTTCGGCGGCGTCATCGCCTATACGGTTGCGGTGCTCACGATCGTGACCGCGTTCTTCGGGGACAACTTCAGCTTTCTCTACGTAGCCGAGAACCACTCGACGGACGTGTCGAGCCTGTCATGGCTCTACACGCTTTCCGGATTGTGGGCGGGCCGTGAGGGTTCGCTTCTCTTCTGGGCGTGGCTGATCTCGGTCTTCGCGGCCTACATCGCGTACCGGCGCATGGACAAGACCGACGCGCTGTCCAACATGGGCCTGCTCGTCACGAACATCGTGCTCGGCCTGTTCTCGTCGGCCATGCTCTTCGCCGATATCAACAACCCCTTCAAGGCTACTCCCGCGAGCATGCTTGGCCCCAATGGTGAGCTTCTGGCGAACACGGCCATGAACCCGTTGCTGCAGCACTGGGCCATGATCCTGCACCCGCCGACGCTATTCATCGGCTATGCGGGTCTCACGATCCCGTTCGCGTTTGCGATGGCCGCCCTTATCGTCAATGACCCTTCCAAGAAGTGGGTCGAGATCGTCGACCGCATCACGCTGTTCTCGTGGCTGTTTCTTGGCGTCGGCATCGGCTTGGGCTCGGTCTGGGCATACGTAGTGCTCGGATGGGGCGGTTACTGGGCATGGGACCCGGTGGAGAACGCTTCGCTGTTGCCATGGCTTACCGGCGTGGGCCTCATTCACAGCTTCACGGTCTACCGGCGGCGGGATGGTTTCAAGCGCTGGGCGATCGTCAACGCTACCGTGACGTTCTCGCTCGTCATCCTTGGCACGTTCATCACGCGCTCGGGCATCGTGCAGTCAGTGCACGCATTTCAGGCGGACTCCTTCTCGACCTACCTGTTCGGGTTCATGATCTTCGGCCCCCTCGTGGCGTTGGCCGCAGGTCTCTTTGTCCGTGGCAATTCGTTCGACGGCAATGACGATTTCGAGTCGCTTACGAGCAAGGAAGCCGCTTACTACTTCAACAACGTGCTGATGCTGATTGCCGCTGTGATCGTGGCGTACATGACGGTCTCCTCGGCGCTGCCCTCATGGTTGCCGTTCGGTGGACAGTCGATCGGCGCGACCACCTACGACCTGCTCGCGCGGCCCGTCGGTATCCTCTACGCGTTCATTCTGGCCGTTTGCCCGATCCTGGCGTGGCGCAAGACCGACGCGGCCACGTTCTGGAACCGTGCACGCTGGCCGTTCGTGGCAGCTGCGGTGATCTTCGCGCTCCTCGTTGCCGAGTGGTACGTGAACCTGAGGCCCATCTACGACTTCATGGTCGCCCAGGGCGGGAAGGGTGCCGCAGGGTTCGTGGCGTTCGGCCCGAGCTGGGTCTACCACGGGCTCGCACTGCTGGCCTTCGCCGCCGCATCGCTCATCATCGCCAACGGACTGTGGCTCTTCGTGGACGGCGCGCGCAAGCGTGCTGCCTCCAAAGGCGAGAACTTCTTCTCGGCGCTTTGGGAGATCATCACCAAGGCCCGCACCCAGTCGGGCGGCTACATCGCCCACCTCGGCATCGGCATCATCCTGATCGGCCTTGTCGGCTCGGCGATGTACGTCCGTGACGTCAAGGTCCTGCTGCCGGCCCAGGAGGGCTCGAGCTTCGAGGTCTCCAACTACTCGTTCACGTTCCAAGGCACCTCGACCAACGAGCTGCCGAACGGCGACGTCGAGTCGGTTGCGACCTTCGAGGTGTACCGTGACGGCCAGCGGCTCGGCACGGTGACCCCGGGCCTGACCACGTTTGCCCGTCAGAACCAGACGCGGCTGAACGCCGCCGTGTTGTCCGAGGCGCTCCGCGACATCTTCATGGTATGGGAGGGCACGCAACAGGGTGAGGGCGGCGAGGCACAGCTCTCGCTCAACGTGAAGATCAACCCGCTCATCTGGTTTGCTTGGAGCGGCTTCGGGATCCTGCTCGTAGGCTCGGCGCTTGCCACTTGGCCGCGTCGACGCCAGCTCGAGCCGGTTCCGGCGGGTAAGTCGCGCGCCAAGGGCGCAGCCAAGTAGCGTATGGCCGCATCAGACTCCACGACACTGGCACTCGAAGTCTCGGATCTCTCTCGAGTCTTCGGCGCGCGCAAGGCGCTCGACCGTGTGAGCCTTGAGCTGCCTGCGGGGTCCTTCCTCTCGATCTTCGGCCCGAACGGGGCGGGGAAGACCACATTTCTGAAGATACTCTCGACGCTCGCCGTCCCCTCATCAGGGACGGCGCGCGTGCTCGGTCTGAACACGACCGAGGACGCCGTTGAGCTGCGTGAGCGGATTGGCTTCATCAGTCACAACCCGCTGCTCTACCCTGACCTAACCGCCGAGGAGAACCTGCAGTTCTTCGCCGAGATCTACTGCATCGAGAGGCCCGCCGAGCGCATTCGCGAGCTGCTGACCGCGGTCGAGCTCGATCACCGCAGGCTGGACCTCGTGCGGACGTTCTCCCGTGGCATGCTGCAGCGGCTGTCGATCGCCCGAGCGCTTCTGCACGAGCCCGAGGTGATCTTCCTCGACGAGCCGTACTCCGGTCTCGACCCGCACGCCGCCGACATCCTCGACTCGCTGATCGCCCAGATCCGCGAACGGCATACGTTCGTGATGGTCAGCCATGACCTCACCAAGGGGCTTGAGTTGTGCACCCACGCTCTGATCCTTGCGAAGGGTAAGGTCGTGCTCTTCGAGCCGCGTGCCGAGATCGATGAGGCCGAGTTCGCGTCCCTGTATCGCGCGACCGTCGGGATGGGGGTGTCCTAAGGCAGCCATGTCCGAGACCCTTTCGCACTCGCAGAGCGCATCAGCGCGATCGCGCCAGTTGTCCTCTCTGCGCCAGTTCAAGGCGATCCTGCGCAAGGACATCGTCATGGAGCTGCGCACCAAAGAGATGCTAACCTCGATGGGCCTGTACGCGTTGTTGGTGCTCGTCGTCTACTTCATCGCGCTCCAGAGCGCGGGTCAGAACTTCGAGGTCAGGAAGATCGCAGCGGGACTGCTCTGGCTCGTCTTCATCTTCACCTCGTTGCTGGGGCTCAACCGCTCACTCGTCCACGAGAAGGACCAGGGCTGCCTCGACGCACTCCTGATTTCGCCGATCGACCGTCCGGTCATCTTCTTCGGCAAGGCCGTGGGCAACCTCGTCTTTCTCGTCATCGTCGAGGTGCTGATCGTCCCGCTCTTCTTCTTCATCTTCATGGCCCAGACCGGGGGCGTGTCCGCTGGTCAGATCGGACTCCTCGCTCTTGCGCTTCTGGCCGGATCGATCGGCATCGCGGGTGTCGGTACGCTGCTTGCAACGATGTCGGTGAATACGAAGGGCAAGGACTTCATCCTGGCCGTACTCTTCATCCCGATCATGTTTCCGTTGCTGCTGGCGGTCGTCTCGGCAACCTCCGCCCTCCTGATGGGAGAGGTCGGCTTCGAGGCCGTGTACTGGCAGCGGATGGCTCTGGCCGGCGGCTACAATGGCATCATGCTGTTGGCCGCGTTTGCACTGTACGAGTTCGTGCTGGGCGCCTGATCAACACAGCGCCGAGAAAGGACAGTCGAGATGAAACAGCTGCGAGTCGCCATCGCGCTGGTACTGGTCGGAGGGCTACTGACGACCGCAGCGTTCCTGATGGCGTTCCTGACAGCAGAGGTGCAGTCGTTCGGTGAGGTCACGTTCGAGCAGCCCATCGAGACCGCGTTCCCTGCACGGGGACAGTCGCCGGACGGTGGCTACACCTACGGCAGACCCTGGTTCAGCCAGAAGATCTTCTACTTCCATGTGCCGGTCGCCGAGGCGTCCTTCCTCGTGCTGCTTATCTCGGCGTTCTTCGGCATCCGCTTCTTGACGACCAAGCGCGCCGAGTACGACACCAAGTCACGCATCGCGATGGAGACGGCGCTCATCTTCGTGGTGCTCACGATGATCACCGGCGTGCTCTGGACCCGCGCGTCCTGGGGGGTGTGGTGGGAATGGGAGCCTAGGCTCACCACCTACTTCATCATGATGCTGATGATGATTGCGTACTTTGTGCTCCGCTCTTCGGTCGAGGAGGAGGAGCGCCGAGCCGTCTATGCGGCCGTGTTCGCCGTCATCGCGGCAATCAACGCACCGATATCCTTCATGATCACGCGCATCATCCCGTCGAGCCACCCAGTTGTGTTCCAGTCGGGTATGGCTCCCTCGAACCTGCTGCCGTTCATCGTCGGCCAGATCGGCATGCTGATGATCGGGTACGGGATCTACACGGTCCGCATGACCGAGGAGCGCCTGCGCGAGCGGGTCGAGATCGCCAAGGAAGCCTTCGAAGGCTGAGAACGTCTGAGAGGAGAGCGGACCAATGCATCCAACCAACGCTGAGCTCTACGAGCTGGTCCTTACCGATGCACCCTTCGTCATCGCTGCCTACACCGTGTTGTGGGTCGCACTCGTCGGCTACGTGACGATCGTGCTGCGGCGGCTGGGGCAGCTGGAGAAGGAAGTCGGCGTTCTCGAGGAGTCAGTCGCTCGGCGCAAGAACTCCTAGCCCGTTTCGGTGCCCGGAGCCGTATACTCGTTTCGTGAGAGGACTCCGGCCGGCGATGGGATCTGAACTGTGGAGCTAGCCTCATCGGTACTGTTCTGGTTCGCGTTTGCGCTGTTCGTTGGCGCGACTGTGCTGTACTCATACCAGTTCGTCCTTAAGCGTTCGAGGGTCGTGTGGTGGGCGCGGTTGCTCACGGGGGCCGGCTTCCTGTGCCTGACGGGCTCCATTGTGACGGCCTCGATCGCCAATGGGCGCATGCTCTTCAGCGGGCGCAACCAGCTCGTTCTCGCAGCCTGGGCGCTCGTTCTCCTGTACTTCGTCCTTGAACACATCCTGCGCATCCGGGCCTACGGCGCGTTTCTGGTGCCCATCGGAGTCATCCTGCTGGCAATATCGGTGCTGGCGCACAGATCGGGTGCTGCGCTCACGGCTGAGCAGGAGTTCCTGATCAGCAGCGCGGGCATTGGGTTCCACGTGCTGCTGATCGCGCTTGCCAACGCGGGCTTCGTTTTCGGTGCGATCTCCTCTGCGCTCTACCTCTACCAGAGCAGCCAGCTGAGGCTTCACCGATCCAATCGTGTCAGCCGAAGGTTGCCGTCGCTTGCCACACTGCAGACCGTCGCCCGCCGGTCCGTGTCGCTGGGCTTCCCTGTCTACGCCGCCGGGCTCACTTTGGGCGTCATCCGTGCGATCCAGACGGACGTGGGTGGCTGGTGGGCGGACCCGCGCGTGATGATGGCGGGCATCGTATGGGCAACCTTCGCGGTCTTCCTGCTCACCGTATACCGCAACAACGTCTCGTCACGCACGGGCGCATGGATATCCATAGTCGGCCTGGTCTTCGTGGTCATACTCGCGATTCTCGCGCGTACGGTCTCGGCCGGGTTCCACGTCTTCGGCGTGTAGCTGGAGGAACACCTTGAGTGATCGGCACAAGCGCTACCTGCCCGTGTTCTTGGACCTTGCCGGACGCCGAGCGGTACTGATCGGCGAGAGCCCCGCGATCGACCGCCGAGTCCGCCAGCTCATGCGGTACGGGGCCGAGATAACGGTCATCACCCCCAAGGCCAGCGGCGCCTTGCGAGACGCTGCGGCACAGGAGCTACTGACGCTCCACGAGCGCGCCTATGTGCGCGGTGACCTTGATGGCGCGTTCTACGTGCAGTGCATGGTGAAGGACGAGGAGGTCTGCCGAGCGGTCTTTGAGGAGGGCGACGCTGCGGGCTGTCTCGTGAACGTGAGCGGCTCGGACGAGCTGCGCAACTTCTTGTTGCCGAGCGTGATCCACCGCGAGCCGCTGCAAGTGGCGATCTCGACCGGCGGCTGCGCTCCCGAGGCGGCCAAGGCCGTGAAGCAGGGAATCGAGGCCGCTCTGGGTCAGGAGTGGGTGGACTGGATCAACCTCCTCATCGACGTGCGCGAGGCACCTATCTCGCCGAAGGACCCGCCTGACCAGCGCGAGCGTGAGATCGCTATCGTCGCTCGGGAGCAGACGCGGGAGCGCATCTTCACTGGGGAGTACCTCACCGCCCGCGACATCCAGGGTCAGGCCAAAGCCGAACGGTTGCGCGAGGACCTGCTCGCGAAGGCGGAGGCTGTGCTCACCGGTCCCAGCACTCAGCAAACGGACGAGGGCGAGGACGAGACCGGCGCCAGCGAGGGCGCGACCGACGCGAACGGTGATTCGGAAGCGTGAGACCCCCCGCCTTATCCTCAACTCAAGGCCTCGCCGTCATCACCGGCGGCTCGAGTGGAATGGGTCTCGCCACTGCGAAGCAGCTCGCTGCGCGTGGCATGCGCGTGGTGATCGTCTCTCGCGATCCCGCCAAGCTGGCCGCAGCGCACGAACAGATCGCGAATGTGGCGTCGCACGGCAGTTACGTCGCGTCCTTCTCGGCGGATCTCTCGAACTGGGAGGCGACCGAGGCCGTCTTCGGCCGCATCACCTCCGAGTTTGGCGTGCCGGACGTGCTCGTGAACTCGGCAGGAGTGATCTACCCCGGCGAGTTCGTCTCCATGCCGCTCTCTGATTTTGAGATCAACATGACGTGCGGGTACTGGAGCGTCGTGTACCCGTGCCGAGCAGCAGCGCCACTCATGGCCGAGCGGGGGAGCGGGCACATCATCAACGTCTCGTCCGTCGCAGGCTTCTTGGGCATCTACGGCTACACGGGCTACTCCTCGGCGAAGTTCGCGGTCGTCGGTTTTTCCGAGGCGCTACGCTTCGAGATGCGGCCGGCTGGCGTGCGGGTCAGCTGCATCTGCCCGCCCGACACTGAGACCCCCGCTCTCGCGCTCGAGCACACCATGCGCCCGCACGAGACCGACGTCATCGCCGGAAACATCAAGCCGATACCAGCCGAGAAGGTCGCGGAGGCGATAGTGGCATCGATCGGCCGGGACCGGTTCATGGTGATTCCGGACGCACTCTCGGCTTTCTACTTCCGGCTGAAGGGGCTGCTCCCCGAGGTCTTCCAAGCGATCGTCGACGGGGACGTGCGCAAGGCCCGGGCGGCCCGAACGACCGATGCGCGCAAGGGCGGATGAGGCACGGAATCGGCTGGTGAATAGGCTTAATGAACCTTTCGGCAGGGGGTTTGCTTGCCCTCTGACGTGCGCGGGAGCTGGTAAGAGGGCTTGTGAGATGGTAGAATCGCGGAGTTCAGGCGAAAAGCTGGTGCGTTCAATGAAGAAGTTATACACCGCCCTCGCCGGGCCTGCTTGCCTGAACACCAACGCACCGCTCCGGCGAGGGCGTACCTATGTCCTGACGGGCCCGTGTCTCGGCGACGAGGCGGGCGTAGACGATTCAATCGGTGAGGCGATCAAAGCCGCATGCATCTGACGCTTGTGGGGCTCAGCCACAAGACCGCTCCGGTCGCCATACGCGAGAAGCTCACGTTCTCCGAGAGTGCGCAAGCTGACGCGCTCACTCGGCTGACCGGCCTCAAGAGCGTCTCCGAGGCCGTCATCCTCTCGACGTGCAACCGCACCGAGGTATACGCGCTCACCTCGGCATCCGTCGACGGCCCTGGCGCAATCATCGAGTTCCTCGCTGAGTACCATGACCTCGATCCTGTCGAGCTGACCCGTTATCTCTACATCGAGGAGGGTGAGGCGGTCGTTCGGCATCTGTTCCGCGTCGTGGCCTCGCTCGACTCCATGGTGCTCGGCGAAGCGCAGATTCTCGGGCAGGTGAAGGACGCCTACGAGGTCGCCTTCCAGAACCAGGCATGTGGGCGGGTGTTCAACCGCCTGTTCAGGCAATCGTTCGAGGTCGGCAAGCGTGTTCGTACCGAGACCGACATCGGCGAGAACGCCGTCTCGATCAGCTACGCGGCGATCGAGCTCACCAAGCGCGTCTTCGAGAAGCTTGAAGGACGCTGTGTCTTGGTGATCGGCGCCGGCAAGATGAGCGAACTCACCGCCAAGCACCTCGTGAGCAACGGCGTGCGGCGTGTCCTTGTCGCGAACCGCACCTTCGAGCGCGCGCGCGATCTCGCCGAGAAGTTCGGCGGCGAGGCAATCGAGTACGACAAGCTCTACGAGCGCATGCGCGAGGCCGACATCGTCATCTCCTCGACGGCTGCAACCAGCTATGTGATCACCCGCGACGAAATCGCGCGCGTCGCGCGCCGCCGCCGCGATCCGCTGTTCCTGATCGACATCGCGGTGCCGCGTGACATCGACCCCGAGTGCGCGACCGTGCCCGACGTATTCCTCTACGACATCGATGCGCTGAACAACGTCGTCTCGGCGAACCTCGAGGAGCGGATGATCGAGGCGAAGCGCGCCGAGCTCATCATCGACGATGAGATCGCGTCCTTCGAGGCGTGGCTGGACTCGATGGAGGTCGTCCCGACCATCGCCGCGATCCGCACGAAGGCAGAGCAGGTGCGCGCCGAGGAGCTCGAGAAGGCTCTGAAGTGCCTCGGCGGGTTGTCGGAGAAGGAGCTGCAGGCGGTGGAGGCGCTGTCGTGCGCCATCGTCAACAAGATGCTCCACGGCCCCACCGCGCGCCTCAAGAAGGTGGCCGCCGAGAAACACGGCTACAACTACGTACAAGCCGCCCGGTACCTGTACGGGCTCGACACCAATCCTGATGGCAAGAACCCGCACTTGGGGCTTCTGAGGTCGCTGCTGGCCCGGGGAGAGAACACCTCCGGCGCCACGCCCGGCAACGAGATGGGAGACACCTGTGGCTACTAGCCGCGAGAAGCTCGTCATCGGCACGCGCGGAAGCAAATTGGCGCTGTGGCAGTCGGAGTACATCCGCGGGCTGATCGAGGAGCTGACAGGAATCCCGGTTGAGCTCAAGGTCATCAAGACGACGGGTGACAAGATCCTCGACGTCCCGCTCGCGAAGGTCGGCGGCAAGGGGCTGTTCACAAAGGAGATCGAGGTGGAGCTCGCCGCTGGGACGGTAGACCTGGCGGTCCACTCGATGAAGGACGTCCCGACGGAGCTGCCTGAGGGCCTCGGCATCCGTATGATGCCGCCGCGGGTCGACCCGCGCGACGTCATCGTCTCGGGTGCCGGCTATGACCTCACCACGCTACCCGTTGGGGCGACGCTCGGCACGAGCTCACTCAGGCGCCGCAGTCAGGTCATCGCGCTGCGGCCCGACCTCAAGATCGTCGACGTGCGTGGCAACCTCGACACCCGGATGCGCAAGGCCGAGACGGGTGAGCTCGATGCCGTCATCCTCGCCTCCGCCGGAATCACTCGGCTGGGGTGGGAGGACCGGATCACTCACTACATCGAGCCAGATCAGATGGTGTCGGCGGTCGGCCAGGGGGCGATCGGCGTCGAGATTCGCGAGGACGATGAGTTCATGGCCGAGGTGTGCGCCAAGCTCACGGATGCCGACACGTTCTGCTGCGTTTCTGCCGAACGCGTCGTGATGCGCAAGCTCGAGGGCGGATGCCAGGTCCCAATCGGCGCGTACGCCCGCATCGTGGGCGGCACGCTCGTAATGGATGCATTCGTCGGCTCTGTTGACGGGACTCGCCAGGTGCGCGAGCGGCTTGAGGGCAGCGTCGAGGACCCGATCGAGCTTGGCGAGCGCATGGTTGCGCTGCTGCTCGAGCATGGTGCTGACGCCATTCTCTCTGAGATCCGCAATGCCGAGGACGTCGACGACCTGCTGAAGACCTGAGGGACCGAAGTGTCAGCCGCAGCAGAGAGCTTTCAGCCTGCACAGGGGGCCGAAGGGCCGCTCTCAGGTCTGACTGTGGTCGTAACGCGCACCGCAGAGCAAGCTGCTGCGCTCGCCGACCCGCTGCGTGCGCTCGGAGCCGAAGTCATTGCGATGCCGGTGATCGAGATCGCCGATATGCCAGACTCGACCGAGATAGACGAGGCCATCGCCAACATCGATCGCTACGACTGGCTTGTGCTGACCTCGACGAACGCCGTCGACAGGTTCTTCGCCCGCCTGTCGACAATCGGCCCGCCTGCCGAGGTGTTGCGTGACGTGAGCGTGGCCGCTGTCGGCCCTGTGAGTGCGGCACGGGTTCAATCCTACGGTGTCGAGCCTGCGGTCGTGCCCAAGGATTTCCGCGCCGAGGGCGTTGTGGAGGCTCTTGGCGCGCGGCGCATTGGCAGCGGCAGTCGTGTACTGATCCCGCGTGCAGCCGAGGCCCGTGATGTGCTGCCCGAGCAGCTCGGAGCGCTCGGCGCGGAGGTTGACGCAATCGACCTGTATCGGCTTGTTCCGGCCGAGCCCGACCCGGAGGCGCTCGAACGCATCGGCACGGGGCAGGTAGATGTCCTGATCTTCGCGAGCGGCGCGACCGCTCGGCATTTCGTGGGATTGTTGGAGGCCCAAGGCTTCGATGCCGCCAGTGTGTCGGCGACGACAGACATCGCGAGCATCGGTCCGGTCACGAGTGCGGCCATCCGCGAGCTGGGCTTCTCGGTAGACATCGAGGCCCAGCAGCAGACGGTGGATGCGCTGGTTGCCGAGATCGTTCGACGACTCGGGCACGAGGACAACGGGTAGCAACACGGCAGGCCCGCAGCGTGCGAGTTGCGCGCTGCGTTGACTTCGGAGGTTCTGCTTGTCATCATATCCTTCGCTTCCGGGCCTCGGCACGGGAACCGGAGCGCAACACGGGGACGTGGCTCAGTTGGGAGAGCGCTGCCTTCGCACGGCAGAGGTCGGCGGTTCGAATCCGCTCGTCTCCACCAATGCTTCAGAGTCGGGGCGGCGGCGCGAGTCTTGCGCGCGCCGTCCCGTTTTTTCGTGACGAGACCGACACGCAGAAAGGTGTCTTGATATGGATGCGGTGCCGATCAGCATTGCCCCCAGCGGCTTCTACGGCTGGCTCCTGCAGTACGGCGGGATTCTGCAGCTGTTCGTCCAGCTCGCGTACTGGATCGGCATGCTCGTGCTGGTCTTCTACGCGGTGTTCCAGTTCAAGCGCTGGGTGAACTACCAGCTCGGAACCGGCCAGAGCGGCAAGCTGCGTCCCGACCTGGCCGAACCGTCCGCTCAGCGCTCCGCGCCTGCGCCGGTCGGTCCGCCTGTCAAGGAGCCAGAGTCCCAGGTACCGGTCGAGAAGTTCGTCGAGTAACGCCGCTCAGCGGCACTGGCAGCCAGAGTCATCCAGGAGGCTATCCGATGCGTTTTCCGCAGTACCGCCCCCGCCGTCTGCGCGCGAATGCGACCATCCGTTCGATGGTTCGCGAGACCGCGTTGTCGCCGTCCGACCTCATCTACCCGTTGTTCGTGAAGCCCGGTAGTGGCAAGCGAGACGAAATCTCCTCGATGCCCGGCCAGTACCAGCTGTCCGTAGACATGCTTCCCGCCGAGATCGACGAACTCAATGCGCTCGGCATTCCGGCCGTCATTCTCTTCGGCCTGCCGAGTACGAAGGATGCCTCGGGAAGTGAGGCGTACGACCCTGATGGGATTGTCCAGCAGGCTATCCGCGCGATCAAGGCGCATGACCCTGAGTTCTACGTGATCACCGACGTCTGCATGTGCGAGTACACCGACCACGGCCACTGCGGCGTCTTGGACGACTGTGGCTGCGTGATCAACGACGTCACCCTCGAGCTGCTTGCCAAAGAGGCGGTCAGCCATGCCGAGGCGGGCGCGGACATGGTCGCTCCGAGCGACATGATGGACGGTCGCGTGAGCGCGATCCGTACCGCGCTCGATGACGAGGGCTTCGAGAACGTGCCGATCATGGCGTACTCGGTGAAGTACGCGAGCGGCTACTATGGCCCGTTCCGCGAGGCCGCCGACAGCGCTCCGGCCTTCGGCGACCGTTCCCAGTACCAGATGGACCCGGCGAACGCAGAGGAGGGCATCCGCGAGGCGGCGCTCGACATCGACGAGGGCGCCGACATCGTGATGGTCAAGCCGGCGCTTGCCTACATGGACATGATCCGCCGGGTCAAGGACGAGTTCGGGTACCCGACCGCGGCATACAACGTGTCCGGCGAGTACGCAATGGTTAAGGCTGCCGCCGCGAACGGATGGATCGATGAGCGGCGCCTCGTGCTCGAGACCCTCACGGGGTTCAAGCGGGCTGGTGCAGACCTGATCCTGACCTATCACGCCAAGGATGCGGCTCGCTGGCTCGCTGGCCAGTAGGGGCGCGTGAACACGCGCCCCTACTGGCGGCGCGGTTATTGCAGGTTGAGTTGAGATGTACCTCACGGGCACGGGCCCGTTCGACCGGGTATGCGAGGAGACTTGATGGCTGAGAACGTAGGCGATTCGTCGGCGCGTCCGGACCTCGATCTCGAGGCGGAGTTTGGCGAGGACGAAGGTACGATTACCGAACAGGAGATGGCGGAAGCGCAGGCCGGCTGTGGCCAGGCCGCTGTGGGCATTCCGATGTCGGGGGGTCACCCTGCAGGCGTGCCGATGGGTCATCCTGCGGGCGTGCCGGGAGGCCCCGGAGAGCGTCAGCGACACGGCGGCGCGCGCAGCGTGGGCTTCCGCCCCGGTGGCGGCCCAGCCGCGCTCGCGTACGAGCAGCGCACCGGCATCAAAGCGCCGCGCATCATCGCTTGGGAGATCACGCGCAGCTGCAACCTGTCGTGCGCTCACTGCCGGGCTGCCGCCGAGTTCGGGCACTACGCCGGTGAGCTGTCGCTCGGTGAGATCAAGAGCGTCATCGACGACATCGTCACAATCTCCAACCCCATCCTGATCCTCACGGGCGGCGAGCCCCTCATGCGCCCCGACATCTGGGACATCGTCGACTACGCGCACGAGAAGGGCTGCATGCCCGTCATCGGCACAAACGCGACCCTCATCACCGACGAGATCGCGGCGAAGATGGCCGAGCATCGCATCCCCCGGATCTCGGTGTCAATCGACTTCGCCACCGCCGAGGAGCACGACACCTTCCGCGGCCAGCCCGGCTGCTTCGATGCCTCCATCGAGGGCATCAAGATCGCCAAGCGCCATGGGGTCGGCGTCCAGATCAACACGACCGTCACCACCGAGAACGCGGGCCAGATCGAGGAGATCCACGACCTGGCCGAGTCGCTTGGCGTAGACGCGTTCCACATCTTTATGCTCGTACCGACTGGCCGCGGCAGCGACCTGCTTGAGAAGGAGCTGCCGCCCGAGGAGTACGAGCGTGTGCTCACGTGGGCCTACCATCGCCAGAAGACGAGCCCGCTGCACTTCAAGCCCACTGACTCGCCGCACTACTACCGCATCATCAGGCAGCTCGCGAAGGCCGAGGGCAAGAAGGTCACGCGTGAGGAGTACGGTCTCGACGCGATGACACGCGGCTGCTTGGGCGGCATCACCTTCAGCTTCATCAGCCACGTCGGCGATGTGCAACCGTGTGGCTACTTCGACATGCAGCTCGGCAACGTGAAGGAGCAGCCGTACTCGGAGATCTGGACCGAGTCCAAAGTCTTCAACGACCTGCGTGACTACTCGTTGCTCAAGGGTAAGTGCGGCGCATGTGAGTACAAAGCCGTTTGCGGCGGCTGCCGAGCGCGTGCGCTCGAGCTCACCGGCGACTACCTTGAGGCCGAGCCCTACTGCGCGTACGTTCCGCCCGCATGGAAGGGCGAGTGCGATTTCGATGGCGCCGGCGCGGATACCTCGGCCGGCAACTGACGTGACGAAAGGACGATCCGTGACTCTGCCAAACTCCACTGAGTTCTTCTCGGCAGCCTCGAAAGTCATCCCCGGCGGCGTCAACTCGCCGGTACGCGCGTACAAGAGCGTGGGAATCGAGCCGCGGTTCGTGAACCGGGCCAAGGGCAGCCGGATCTGGGATATCGACGGTCGGGAGTACGTCGACTTCGTCGCGAGCTGGGGGCCGATGATCCTCGGCCACGGTGACGACAACGTGCTGGACGCGGTGCGCGGGCAGCTGGAGCTCGGCACGTCGTTCGGCGCGCCGACCCCCGCCGAGGTGCTCGCGGCCGAGGCCGTCGTTGCGGCCGTGCCCTCCATCGAGATGGTCCGCTTCGTCTCGAGCGGCACCGAGGCTACCATGAGCGCGATCCGGCTGGCGCGCGGTTACACCGGCCGAGAGAAGTTCGTGAAGTTCGACGGCAACTACCATGGCCACTCCGACGCACTGCTTGTCGCTGCGGGAAGCGGGCTTCTGACGCTAGGCATCCCGTCCACGCCGGGCGTGACGGCGGGGGCTGCTGGGGACACGATCGTGCTGCCGTACAACGACATCGAAGCCGTGCGTGCGGCATTCGCCGAACAGGGCGAGCAGATCGCTGCAATCATCGTGGAGCCGATCGCCGGCAACATGGGCGTAGTCCCGCCAGTGCCCGGTTTCCTTGAGGGTCTTCGCGAGATCTGCGACGAGTACGGCGCGGTGCTCATCTTCGATGAGGTCATCTCCGGTTTCCGGGTCGCGCTCGGCGGTGCGCAGGAACTCTACGGCGTGACGCCGGACCTGACGACGCTCGGCAAGATCATCGGCGGGGGCTTCCCGGTCGGTGCGTTCGGCGGCACGCGCGAGATCATGGAACAGCTCGCGCCGGTCGGACCCGTGTACCAGGCGGGGACGCTCTCCGGTAACCCGGTCGCAATGGTCGCTGGGCTGGCGACGATCGCCGCGCTCTCCGCGCCGGGCGTCTACGAGGAGCTTGAGCGCAAGGGCAAGAAGCTCGCCGATGGGCTGTGCCGTGCCGCAGGCAACGCGGCGGTGCACACGAGCTGCAACCGCGTCGGCTCGATGTCGACTATGTTCTTCACCCACCTCGACGTCATGAACTGGTCCTCAGCCTCGACCTCAGACACCGAGAAGTACGCCAAGTACTTCAGAGGCATGCTGGACCGCGGCTTCTGGCTCGCTCCGAGTCAGTTCGAGGCGTGCTTCGTCTCGCTCGCGCACACGGACGAGGAGATTGACGCGTTCATCGAGGCAGCGGGCGAGGTTCTGGCTACGCTCAGGTAGCGTCCATCTGTAGAGTCCTCAGCTGTTGCTTTGCTGGCCTGGCGAGTGGGCTGCGGCGTGCTCAGTGCCGCTTCTTCTCGGCTTGGAACTCTCGCACCATCGCGACGGCACGTTCGTCGGGGAGGACTTGGCGCGCCGCATCGAAGAGCGGTCCCTCTTCCTCCTCGATGTGGTGCTCGACGTTCTCCTTGAGTACGTTGAACTTGGCCATCCAGCGGTCGGTCCCCGGATTGTTGGCTTTCAGTTCTCGGAGGATGAGGTCGCCGACGTGATGCTCTTCGTATCCCTCGAGAACGGGCTCGTGGGCGGGCTCCGCGTCGCGCAGGGGCCGGTAGAGGACCTCCTCCTCGGCGCGCATATGCGCGGTCAGCTCGTTCGCGAGCTTCTCGAAGACGCGCGCATCGTAGCCTGATTCGAGCTTGTCCATCATCCCGGCCATCTCCCGGTGGTCCTGCTCCAGCCTCTCGTAGATGTTCATGTCTGTCGGCCTCCTCAGATCAAGCCTGCGCCGTTGGATACGTGATACTGCTGTGGCGCCACTCTTGTGGCACTACCACCGTTCGGCCGAGGTTTAAACAAGCCGCGTACACGGGAAGTGACGATAGGTTTGCCGCCACGAAAAGGAGGATGCCATGCGTAACCTCTTCGCCAGCTTCGCTCACTCCGTCTCCAGGCTGACCGGGACCCCGTATGCCTTCCTCGGCGCTGCGGCCCTCGTGATCATCTGGGCGCTGTCGGGTCCGATCGTCGGCTACTCTGAGCGATGGCAGTTGATCATCAACACCGGGACGACCATCGTCACGTTCCTGATGGTGTTCATCATCCAGAGCGCCCAGAACCGTGACCAGGCGGCGGTCCAGCTCAAGCTTGACGAGCTGCTCAGGGCCGTCACTGCCGCGCGAACGGGGTTCGCTGAGATCGAGGGCCTTTCCGAGGAGGAGATCGAGGCCTTGCGCGAGCGCTTCACGCGCCTTGCCGAGCAGCATCGTCGCGAGATTGACGATGCGGTAAACGGAACGGACTTGGAGAAAGACTGATATATCATCAATGGACTCCCGAACGGGAGTGGCCGCTCGTTGTTGTCTCGGAGGTGACCGCACGTAATGAAGGCGATAATCCCGGCCGCCGGTCTCGGTACGCGTTTCCTGCCTGCGACGAAGTCGCAACCCAAGGAGATGCTGCCGGTGGTCGACACGCCGGTCATCCAGTACGTCGTCGAAGAGGCGGTAGGCGCGGGATCGGCCGAGATGCTGATAGTGACGGGTCGCGGTAAGCGCGCCATCGAGGACCACTTCGACCGCTCCATCGAACTTGAGGAGCTGCTCCAGGCCAACGGAAACACTGACCGCCTGCGCAAGGTCCAAGCGAGCTCGGAGCTGGCTGAGGTCTTCTACGTGCGGCAGAAGGAGCCGCGCGGCTTGGGCCATGCCGTACTGTGCGGCGCGCCTTTCGTCGCCGACGAGCCGTTCTTCGTCCTTCTCGGCGATGTGATCGTGCCGAGCGGCTGCATCCTTCCCCGGCTTGCCGAGGTGCACGAGCGTACCGGTGCCAGCGTGATTGCAGTCATGCCGGTTCCGGACGAGTTCGTTTCACGCTACGGCGTCATCGGCGGCAGCGAGATCGAGCCGGGCGTGTGGCGCGTAGACCGCCTTGTCGAGAAGCCGCCTGCAGAAGACGCGCCGAGCAACTTGGCGATCTTCGGCCGGTACCTGCTCACCCCGCGCGTGATGGAGATTCTGCCCACCATCGCTCCGGGCCGAGGAGGGGAGATCCAGCTGACCGACGCGCTCGTCGAGCTTGTCGGCCAGGAGGAGATCTACGCGGTCGTCGTCGACCCCTCGGAGGGCTACGATACCGGTAACGTCCTCTCATGGCTGGAGGCGAACGTAGCTCTAGCGCTGGAGTCTCCCGAGTACGGGTCGGCACTGCGCGACAGCCTGGCTCGACTTCTCGCCCGGTAAGAGTTCTATCTACTACGCACGGAGGCCCGCTTGAGACTCATCATCGTTGTAGGTGCGCGCCCGAACTTCATCAAGGTCGCACCACTGATGCCTGCACTGCTTGGCGCAGGCCATGACGCTGCACTCGCGCACACCGGCCAGCATTACGACGCCGCGATGTCGGACGTGTTCTTCACCGACCTGGAGATCCCGGAGCCGCGCTGGTTCCTGAACGTCGGCAGCGGGACACATGCGGTGCAGACCGGCAAGGCGATGATCGCGCTCGAAGAACTCTTCGAAGCGGAGCGCCCGGATGCGGTTATGGTCGTAGGCGATGTCAACTCGACGCTCGCAGGCGCGCTCGCGGCAAGCAAGCTCCACATCCCGGTGATTCACCTGGAGGCGGGGCTGAGAAGCTTCGACATGCTCATGCCCGAAGAGATCAACCGTCTCGTCGCGGATCAGCTCTCCAGCCTGCATCTCACGCCCACGCTCGAGGCAAGCGAGAACCTGAGACGCGAAGGTGTCGAAGACGATCGCATCCACTTCGTCGGTAACATCATGGCCGAGAGTGTTCTGCGCAGCGCCGACAAGGCGGCCGAACGACCTGGCCCTGCCGCATTCGGTCTGAGGCCGGGCGGTTACGTGCTGGCGACGGTGCACCGCCCCGAGAACACCGACCACCCCGAGAGCCTGTCCGAGATCGCCGCAGCGCTCGGCGAGCTCCCCCTCCCGGTGCTGTTCCCGACGCACCCTCGCACACGCCCGAAGCTGCGCGAGTACATCGCCGAGGGCGAGAACGTGATACTCACGGACCCCGTCGGCTACCTCGACATGCTCGCGCTCCAGAGCTCGGCGGCCGCCATCGTCACCGACTCGGGCGGCATCCAGGAGGAGAGCTGCATGCTGCACACGCCTTGCGTAACAGTGCGGCGCAACACCGAGCGCGGCATTACCTGCGAGGTCGGCGCGAATGAGCTCGTGCGAGCCGACAAGGACGCGATCTTGGCTGCCTCGGCCAGGGCTCTCGTCAAGACGCGCGACTGGCAGCTCCCAGGCCGCTGGGACACAGAGGTCGGCGCGCGCATCGCGGAAGTCCTCGAGTCGGGGCTCATCCCACCGAGAGGTGCGTGAGTCCCGCGTGACTGTCGTTCCGGATCTCTACGCGTGCATCCTGGCGGGAGGAAGCGGCCAGCGATTCTGGCCGCTCTCGCGTGAACTCAGCCCCAAACAGTTCCTCTCCGTGTTCGGCACCGACTCGCTGATCACGCAGGCGGTACGCCGAGTGCTTCCCTTCGTCGATGCCCGCTCAGGGCACGCGCTGGTGATCACGAACGAGCGGCTATCCGACGAGATTCGGAATCACCTGATCTCACAGCCCGATCCTGAGTTCGGCTGCCTCCGGTACATCGTCGAGCCACACCCGAAAAACACCGCGCCGGCTATCGCGCTGGCGGCGGCGGTGATTGCGCACGAGAACCCCGAGGGACTCATGATCACGCTGCCCTCGGACCACCTGCTTGACGCGGGGGAGGTCTGGGCCGATGCGGTTCGTACTGCGGCCAGCCTGGCTGCAGATGGCTACCTCGTGACCATAGGGATCCAGCCGACGCGCGCTGAGACTGGCTACGGCTATATCCGTGCGGGTGAACCGCTGCAGGAGTACACCGGAGAACTCGTCCGCCCGCTCACGGCCGCGGCCTTTGTGGAGAAGCCGTCCGAGGAGCTCGCCGAGGCGTACCTCTCGACCGGTCACTACTTCTGGAACGCGGGCATCTTCGTGATGAAAGCCGCTCGTGTGCTGGAGGAGCTGCGCGCCGCAGGCGAGGACGGCGCGCTGATCGCCGGGGCCGCAGAGTGGGTCGCGGCCCACCTCGACGACTCGTCATCGGCCGACGAGGCGCGCGAGCGTTTCTCGGCAATCGAGCCAGTTTCAATCGACGTCGCCGTGATGGAGCGCTCTGAGTCGGTGGCGGTGATCCCTGCTGACATCGACTGGAACGACGTCGGGTCGCTGCTTGCGCTTGAGGATGTGGCTCCGGCTGATGGATGCGGGATGGTGCGCGTTGGCAGGGGTGTCGACATCGGTTCGTCTGACACGGTCGTGTACTCGGCGGACCGTCTTGTCGCGACACTGGGTGTCGACAACCTAATCGTGGCAGACACTCACGATGCCACACTAATCGCCCGGAAGGATCTCGCACAGGACGTGCGCCTCGTCTTCGAGGCACTGCGGGATGCCGGTGCCGAGGAGGTCACGCAACCCAAGGTCAGCTTGCGCCCGTGGGGCAGCTGGACGCAGCTGTTCGAGGGACCCGGGTTCAAGATCAAGATGCTCGAGGTCAAGCCCGGCACTAAGGTTTCGCTGCAGCGGCACGTTCACCGCAGCGAGCACTGGATCGTGGTGGCGGGCGCCGCGCTCGTGACGCTCGGGACCGATGAGCGGGAGGTGAACGTCAACGAAGGGGTCTTCATCCCGGCGGGGGCGGTGCACCGCCTCGAGAACCGGGGTGACGTCCAGCTCAAAGTCATCGAGGTCCAAGTGGGTGGGTATCTCGGCGAGGATGATCTCGAGCGGCTCAGCGACGACTGGAACCGCAACGAGTGATGTTACGCGGCGGGCGAACCGGCATCATGCTCGCGTCGTCTCGCAATCCAAGACGCGCCCGCTCCGATGGCCGCACCCAGGACCGCGCCCATCAGTCCCAGCGTACTGGCGAAATATGCAGACTGCGTAGCTCCTTCGACGTCTACAGAACCCGGAGCAACTGAGCGGGCGAGGAGCGAGATCGCGAGAGCTGCCAGCATACCCACTGCCGAGAAGCCCGCCATCGCCGTAGCTCCGCGTCCTCGGTCGAGCAGGACGCCGCCAAGTCCGCCGGCGACGGCCGCGGCGAGCAGCGCGCCAAGCCACGCCGGAAGCGACACTGGAGACCCGTCAGCCAGCGCCAGGAACAGCGCCAGGATGAAGACGACGGTGAACGTGAAGCCGCCGACTAGCGCAGCGAGGATTGCCGTGCGGTCTCCATACTCGGGGCGCACGACCACGAACCACCCCAACACAGCCGGCAGCAGGATGATGAAGGGGAACTCGGTGCTGACCCAGACGTAACCGGCGGCTGCTGACGCCAGCCCGAAGACCGCCATGCCGAGCAGAGCGTTGCGCGTCATCGCTTCTGTCGCCTTTCAAGTCGTAGACATTGAAACAAATGTTCCCTTCGGTGCATGTGCTCCGACGGCCGTGTGCGAGAATGGCCGGAGCGCGAAGGCGAGATGACTAGGGGGCGACTGCCGTGGCCGAGAGGGCTCCAGAACGAGTGCTGACCGTGTTCGGTACGCGCCCCGAGGCAATCAAGCTGGCGCCTGTGATCGAAGCGCTCCGGGCGCGTCCGGACGACTTCAAGCCGGTGGTTGCGGTGACCGCGCAGCACCGTGAGATGCTCGACCAGGTGCTCTCGCTCTTTGAGATCGAACCCGAGTTCGACCTCGACATCATGACGGTCGGCCAGTCGCTCACCGACATCATCGTCAACGCCATGACCGGGCTCTCGCCGCTGATGGAGCGGGTGCGCCCGGACGCTGTGCTCGTTCAGGGTGACACCACGACCACCTTTGTGGCCGCCCTTGCGGCGTTCACTCACCGCGTGCCGGTCGGGCACATCGAGGCCGGCCTGCGTACGCACGACCTCAGTCGACCGTTTCCCGAGGAAGGCAATCGCCAGCTCACTACAAGGCTCGCCCGGTGGCACTTCGCGCCGACTGAGCTGTCTCGCGACAACCTGCTTGCCGAGGGTGTTCCGGCCCAGGCAGTACACGTGACCGGCAACACGGTGGTCGACGCGCTCCTTGCCACGCGCGACAAGGAGCACTGCTTCGGCCCGGGACCCGTGCACGAAGCCCTCATGAGCGGGCGGAGGATCGTTCTCGTGACGGCGCATCGCCGCGAGAACTGGGGGGAGCCGTTCGAGCAGATCTGTGAGGCGATCAGTCGGCTTGTTGCGGCGTTCGGCGACATCCACGTGCTCTTTGCGACGCACCGCAACCCCATTGTTGCTGATGCCGCCGCGCGCCGCCTCGGCCACCTCGACCGCGTGGACCTGATCGGTCCTCAGGAGTACCTGCCGTTCGTGAAACTGATGGATGCAGCGACGCTGATCCTCTCGGACTCCGGCGGAGTGCAGGAGGAGGCGCCGACCCTCGGCAAGCCTGCGCTCGTGCTGCGCGAGGTGACCGAGCGGCCGGAGGCGGTCGATGCGGGTGTCGTGAGGCTTGTGGGGACCGACGCCTCGCGCATCTTCGCCGAGGCGAGTCGGCTGCTCACGGACGCTCAGGCCTACGCCGAGATGGCGAAGGCCTCGAACCCGTTCGGCGACGGAAGGGCATCGGAGCGAATCGCTAAGGTGCTCGCGGCGACGCTTTCGGAATAGCCGAGGGCCCGCCGAGCGTAGGCCGAATTCAAGTACAGCACCCAATCCGACGATACTTAGTCAGGCGTATGTTGAGTACCGTTTCCGTAGGCGTGTCGGCGAGGGCTTAGTGACCATGACGAGAGTGCTATCAACGACGATCCTTGTGATCGAACTCGTTGTGTTCCTCGCCCTACTAGCTATGGTGCTCGGACGTCGGCTTCCTCACCGGTGGAGGGGCACGGTTGCGGCGTTCGCTCTCATTGCAGGAGTGAACCTCGGCCAGTCGCTGCTCGTGCCCACGGAGGGCGCGATTCCGCTATTCAGCCTCGATCGCCTGATGCACGCCGCCGAGGTGGTAGCGCTCGCCGTCGCGGCCATTGTCTTTCGCCGCGATATATCCCGGCCGGACCGGCTACTCGATCGCGCGGAGGAAGAGTCCTCTCTCGCGATCGATCTACACGAGGCACCCGCCATCGTGTTTGCCACCAACCGGGATGGCATGGTCCGCCGGGTGAACCGCGTTGCAGCGGAGACGCTTGGCATCGATCCCGACAAGCTGATCGGGCGTGAGGCATTCAGCCTCGTGCCTCCGGGGCCAGAGCGTGATCGCGCGAGGTCGAGCTTCCTGAAGTTCGTGGGTAGCGCAGGCGCAGTTGCCGCGGAATGCGAGTACCAGCTCCAGACGCCCGAGGGCCTGAAGCTCATGCATTGGAGACGCACAGCACAGCTGGACGAAAAGGGCGCGGTCGTGGGTGTCATCTCGTACGGAGAGGACGTGTCCGAGCGTCGCAAGGTGGAGCAGCGGCTTGCCGCAGAGTCCTACTTGCTGGACTCGGTCTTTGACGCGGTCACGGTGTGGGGGGAGCACGGGAAAAACCTGTACAACAACCGGGCGATGTACACGATGCTCGGCATGAACGAGAGCGAACTGATGGCGCTCGGGCCGATGGGGTGGATGGCTCCGGAGTCGCGTGCGATTGTCGCGCACATGGAGCGCACCGAGTTGACAGGCGACGACCTGATCGAGGTCATGGCACTCCGCAAGGACGGGAGCCGTGTGCCCCTGGAGCTGCGGAGCCAGCGGATCGAGTTCGAAGGCCAGTCGGCCATCATGAGTGTGGGTCGAGACATCTCTGCTCGCCGTCACGCGCAACAGCTGATGATGCAGATGGCGTACACGGACCCGCTCACGGGACTGCCGAACCAGCGCACCATAAATGACTGTATTGCCAACGCATTGATGAGACGTAGGGTGTCTGGCGAACCGACGGCCGTATTCTTCGTTGACGTGGACAATCTCAAGAACGTGAACGACACCCTCGGTCATGAGGCGGGCGACCGGCTGATCAGGATGATTGGTCACCGGCTGCGCGATGCGCTCGGGGACCAGGACATCCTCGGCCGGGTCGGTGGTGACGAGTTCGTCGTCGTTTCGCCAGGCACGAGTAGCGCGGAGGAATACGAGGAGATCGGGCAGCGCCTTCTGGAGGCGATGGCCGAACCGCTTCATCTGGACGGGCACCACATCCGCATGACGTCGAGCATCGGAGTCGCGGAGTGCCAGGCCGGCCTGGAGGCTGACGAGGTCGTCGCCCGAGCCGACAGGGCGATGTATGCAGCGAAACGAAACGGTGGAGGAAGCGTCAGGCTGCATACACCCGAGCTTGACGAGGAGTTCCTGGAGCGCTTCACCTTGCGGAACGACTTGGCTGTCGCGTTGACTCAAGACGAGTTCATCGTGGAGTACCAGCCCGTTGTGTGTGCCCACACCGGCTTGGCCGTAGCCGCAGAAGCATTGCTACGCTGGAACCACCCCACTCGTGGGCTGCTGCCGCCAGGGACGTTCATAGACTTGGCCGAGCTGAACGGTTCGATTCGCGAGATTGGCGCTTGGGTTCTGTCGGAGGCGTGCGAGGCGCTCAGGTACTGGCGCGAGCAGGGTCTCATGATCGAGCACGTTGCCGTCAACGTCTCGCCGGTGCAGCTGCGCACGCCGGGGTTCGCGGACGACGTGATGGCCATTCTCCGCAAGCATGGCGTCGATGCGCACAGCCTCGAGCTTGAGGTCACCGAGACACAGATGATGGACGACGCCGACGGTATCGAGGCGGTGTTCTCACGCCTGAGCGAGTACGATCTGCGACTTGCGCTCGACGACTTCGGCACCGGCCATTCATCGCTCGAGCGCCTGCTGCGCCTGCCGATAAGGACGCTGAAGCTCGACAAGACCTTCGTGAACCATCTGTGCGAGAAGTCGACGGCACATCCCATCATCGATAGTGTGCTTGTGCTGGCGCACCAGCTTGGCCTCGACGTGATTGCCGAGGGCGTGGAAACCCCGGCGCAAGCCGACTACCTACGCAAAGTCGGCGTGGCCAAGCTGCAGGGTTTCGCGCTCGCCATGCCTATGGGGGTCGTGAAGTTCGCCGAGGCGTGCTCGGCAGGGGCACTGGGAATTGCGGGCCAGTGGCTCAAGGTTGACTCACCACCGAAGCGAGTAAGGCAGCGCCGCTCGCTCGGATGCGATTCGTGCGACGTCCGAGAAGGCTGCAGGCTGCGCTCTGGCACCCGGCACGCGCATCTCCAAGACGGGGCATGCGCATTAAGTCACGCGGGTGACACCGCCTGACGCCCGCGTGCGGGGCGGACGGGGCTGACGTGCCTTTGACTCGCGGGCATCGCGCTCGGGTATCCTTGGAACGGCTCCATAACCGACACCAGGTGTCCAACTTGCCTCGACGCATCCTGCACTCCATCAGCGAGTACCTACGCATCAACGCCATCCGGCGTATGTTCTCCTACGTCGATGTGCGTGCCACTGAGGTGGTAGGGCTGGTCGGCTTCGCGGTGGCGTATGCGCTCCTCGAGGGCATCGGGCTGTCGCTGCTGTTGCCGATCCTGCAGTTCGCCGAGTCGGGCCCGACAGCGATCACGGAGGGTTCGGGTGCCATCTGGGGTGGACTCGCCAGGGTGATCGACGCGTTGAGCTTGCCCGTTACGCTGCCGGTCCTGCTGGTGATGGCGTTCCTGCCGATCCTTCTGCGCCAGGTCGTCTACTACCTGAGCACGTGGTACTCGGCGATCGTGGCGGGCCGCATCGGCGTGCGCATGCGGATGACCACGCTCGATGCCGTGCTGGAGGCGGATCCGGAGTTCTTCGAGCGCCATCCGTTGGGCCGAATCGTCGGCATCGTGATCACGCAGACGCAGGCTGCCGGGCAGGCTGTGCTATCGGTGATTAAGCAGCTGTCGATCGCGCTGCTGATCGTGCTCTACATCGCGGTGCTGCTGGCCGTCTCGGTGCCGCTATCGCTCATCGTGCTCGTCTTCGCGGGCCTGATCTTCGCGGTAGTGAAGGCGAACATACGACGCATCCGGACCTCTGCGACCGAACTCGCCGAGGTCAGCCAGCGGATGACTGCCAAGATAGTCGAGCGGTTCGGCATGATCAGGCTCATCAAGCTCAGGAACATGGAGCGCCATGAATCTCGGCGGATCGCGGAGTATTCCGAGGCCATGAGGGAGCTTGGCGTTCGGCAGGCGCGGCTTGGCGCGAACATGGAGGTCACTGCCGATCCGCTCCTCATGCTTGCGGTATTCGCAACGCTTTATGTCGGCATCTCGGTGCTCGGCATGAAGCTCGCCCAGCTCGGTCTGGTCCTGTTCGTGCTCACCCGACTGAACTCCAAGGTCAAGGAGTTCAACTCTGGTCGCCAGGTGATTTCGCAGAACATGTCAGGCTTGGTGCTCGTCCGCGATATGGCCGAGGACGCGAGGCATTCGAATCGGATCCGGGGCGGAGCGCTGGAGTTCACGGGCATCGAGCGGGAGATCGTGCTAGACGGCGTGTCCTTCGAGTATCCGGATGAGCCGGGGCAGTCCTCCGATGTTCCATCGGAGGCGGTCGAGTCCAGCGGGGAAGCGGAGTCCGACGCGAGAGTGCTTCGCGATATCTCGCTGACGATTCCTGCCGGGTCGTTCCTTGCGCTCGTGGGTCGGTCGGGCGGCGGCAAGTCGACGCTCGTGGAGCTTCTCACCAGACTGCGCGAACCGACGAGCGGTACCATCACCTACGACGGGCACGACATCGCCGAGTACGACCTGGGGTCCCTGCGCAGGGGCATCGGATACCTCACCCAGTCAGCGATGCTCTTCAACGAATCCGTGCGCGAGAACCTCGTCTACGGCCTTGAGTACGAGCCCAGCGACGAGCAGATCCTCAGGGCATTGGAGGCCGCATACGCGTCGTTCGTCTACGAGCTGCCGCAGGGTCTGGAGACCAGGATCGGCGACCAGGGTGTGAGGCTGTCTGGTGGAGAGCGTCAGCGCATCGCCCTCGCGCGCGTGCTCCTGGAAGACTCTTCACTGCTGATTCTGGACGAGCCGACGAGTGCTCTCGACTCGGCGTCTGAGAGCTGCATCCAGCAGGCGCTTGCGCGTCTGCACGGCAGAAGAACGATCATCGTGATCGCGCACCGGCTGGCGACGGTCATCGAGGCCGACCAGATCGCGGTGATCGACGGAGGACGGATCGCCGAGCTGGGCACGCACGAAGAGCTGCTCGCTGCGGGCGGCGCCTACCGCGAACTCTTCGAAGGACAGATGCTGTGAGTGCCGTTCGGTCACGGCGACTGCAAGACTCAAGACGGATCGCGAGACCGTGAATCCTAGTCGGGCTGAAGGCGGGGACACACCTCGGGCTGGTGCGCCTTTGAGAGGAGTCCGGGTCTGCATGCTTCGCGCCACCGATCTGTCGCACGATGCGCGTGTCGTCAAGCAGGCCACCGCCCTGAGAGATGCTGGGGCAGAGGTCGTTCTGGTCGGCGTCGGCGACTCGGCACCGGACGATCTGGTGGCGATGGGCTTCGATGTGCGCATGGTCCCGCCGAAGCTAAGAGGCCCGCGGCTCGGCAGGGAAGACGTATGGTGGGCGCTGCGCGTGGCCGTCAATCTCACCTACACCCGGGCCTTGCAGTACTGGCGTGAGACCCGGCCCGCCTCACGCACCTACCTGTTCGGCAATGCGCTGCTCGAAGCGGCGCGGGACGTGAAACCGGATGTGGTCCACGCCTACAACATCCATACACTGCCGGCAGCCGTCGAGTTGAAGCGGCAGGGTGCGGTTGCGCGCATCGTCTACGACGTGCGAGACCTGTTCTCGGACGAGTCGACCCCGGGGCCGGAGTTCAGGCGGCGGCTCAGAATCGTCGAGACCAAGCTGATCGGGGAGGTGGACTCGACCATCACCGTTTGTGAGACGTTCGCAGATGTCTTGGCGCAGCGCTACGGCATCTCTCGCCCGACGGTCGTCTACAACGGTCCCATCGAGGTGAAGCATGAGACGAACGAGGTCAGCACGCCGATCCGGCTGCTGTTTCAGGGGATACTCAGGAGCGACCGCAGGGTCGGCTGGTTCGTAGATGCGATGACCGCCCTGCGAAACCGCGCGGTCTTAACCATTCAGGGGTTCGGCGGAGTAGAACAGGAGTTGCGAAAGCAGGTGGAGCGACTGGACCTTGAGGACGTCGTGCTGTTCGTCCCACCCGCTCCAGCTGCCGAGGTCGTAGATGCAGCGGCTCGTCATGATATCGGCGTTGTCTACTCAACACCAGAATCCCTGAACATTAGACTGTCCGTCCCTAACAAGCTGATGGACTATCTGGGAGCGGGCCTGGCGATAGTCGCGAGTGACACGCCCGGCCATCGCAGTGTGCTGGAGGGCACGGGTGCTGCGGTCTTCATCGACCCCTCATCGCCTTCCGCTGTGGCTGAAGGAGTCAGTCGTTTGCTGGACGACCCCGAACTCGTCAGTAACATGAAGGTCGCTGCGCTGAAAGCCGCCGAGAAGTACGTTTGGGACGTTCAGGCCGAGAAGTTGC
This sequence comes from uncultured Eubacteriales bacterium, assembly GCA_964492775.1. Classification (GTDB taxonomy): domain Bacteria; phylum Actinomycetota; class Coriobacteriia; order Anaerosomatales; family PHET01; genus WRDS01. The sequence continues at coordinate 45,944 of CAZBLH010000002.1, forward strand.
TCGGCGTTTATGAGGCGGTCATCGGGCGCAGCCCGTCGAGATGATTTCGTTGCGATAGCGGTCGTGCAGGGGATCGGCGGTCAGCCGCGACTCGCTGTACCTCTCCGGACCGGTGCTGCCAGAAAGGATGGCGTTGGGCGCACTCTCCACAGATAGGGTTTCCCTTCCGCTTGATGGAGTCCGGGTGTGCGAGCTCTACATCGGACCGTATCCGGCACACAACGCACACCTCATGAAGGTCACAAAGGCCCTCTCGGAAGCAGGGGCGGAAGTAACGCTGATCCACTCTTGTCCGCCTGACGACAGGCTGGATGACGAGGGGTTCAAGGCGGTCTGGGTCGCACCGTTCGTGGCAAGTCACCATCCCGTCTGGGCGATACGGGTAGCGACCAACCTGTTCAGGGAACACATCGGTTTTCCGCTTCGCTATCGTCTTGCCGCTCTCCGCTCGCGTGCGGACGTGTACCATGCCCACTTCTTGGATTCGATGGCAGCTGCAGCGTTCGCTGCGAGGCTGCGCCGTGCGCGGCTTGTCTTCGACGTGCTGGATCTGTTCGTGGACGAGGGCGTTCACATCTGGCCACCGCGCACGCTGCGGCACTTCAAGCGGCTCGAGAAGAAGCTCACGCCAAGAGCCGACGTGGTTCTGTCGGTCAGCGAGCCGATGGCGGACCTCCTTGAATCGCGATACAGGATCCGCAGAAGCGAGGTCCTGATGAACGGTGCGATCGAGTGTCTACCGCCGACGCCGGTGGCCGAGGGCCGCGTGCGCCTACTGTTCCAGGGCATATTCGCGCACAACAGAAACCTGGCCAATCTGATCCGCGCCATGACGATGCTCCGGGACGAAGCGACGTTGACACTTCAGGGCTGGGGCGGTGTGGAGGCCGAGCTCCGAGTACTCGTCGAAGAGCTGGGCCTTCAGGACACGGTTGAGTTCCTCGACCGATGCCCGGCCGAGCAGGTGGTTCAGTCCGCGAACCGGTTCGACATCGGAGTGATCGCGTACAAGGGCGAATCTCCGAATCTCACAGTGGCCGTGCCGAACAAGCTTCACGACTATCTCGGCGCAGGGCTGGCCATAGCAGCCTCCGATCTGCCCGGCCACAGAAGTGTGCTTGAGTCGACAGGCTGCGCGGTCTTCATCGACCCCACCACCCCCGAGACCATCGCGTACGGCCTTCGCGATCTCGTGCGAGATCGGCAGCGCATCGCCAAGATGAAGCAGGCGGCGCACGAGCTGTGTCGGAAGCTCTGCTGGGCGCAACAATCTGAGCATCTGGTCGACATCTACGCCGAGTTGGTCGGCGGGAAGGCGGCGAACGGTGCCGACTGAAAGCCCTTCGAAGGTGGCCACCTCATCGAGTGACTCGCCACTGGTCGTGATCGCATCCCGAAACGACATGACCCGGGACAACCGCTGTCGGAAGATGGCGCGGTCACTCCAAGATGCCGGGTGGACGGTGATTCGCTTGGGGCTACTCACCAGCTCTGCCCAGCCGCAGTCGGAGAGCGACGTGGCCGGCGCGATCTATCGAGTTCGCACTACCGAGCGGTTCGCCGCCGATCGCATTGAGGCAGGCGATCTGCCTGCTCCCGATCCGGGTGCTGTCGCCCCGGCGCGTGCCAGCACCAAGGGTGCCATTCGAGATGCGCTCGGTAGGTATCGTGACTGTGTGCTGTTCGCGCAAGAGATCGAGAAGCGAGCACCATCGGTCGTCATCGTGCAGAATCCCGACCTCGGGCCGCTGGTTCCTATGCTTCGTCGCAGGGGCGTCCCTGTCGTGTGGGAGGCCCTGGAGATCTGGACGGAGATGGAGCCAAGGGCGCACCGCATGTACAAGCTGCTCTTCGGGCGTTTCGAGCGCATGGCATGGCGCTCTGCGAGCGAGCGAACGGCGGTCAACGAGTATGTCGGCAAGGAGCTGGCGCGGCGCCATGGGGAGCTGCCCTTCTCGGCCATACACAACGGTTCGGACCGCTGTCGCGAGGCTGTGAGCGCACCATCACAGCCGGTACGTCTCTTCTTCCAGGGAGCGTTCGAGGCAAACAGGGACCTCGACATTCTCGTGCAGGCTATGGTCGGCCTGCGGGGGAAGGCTACGCTGACGCTGCAGGGCTTCGGCGTGATGGAGCGCGCTCTACGCGATCTGGTTGACGAGTTGGCACTTCAGGAGACTGTGCGGTTCATCGAGCCGTGCGCGCCGTCGGATGTCGTCGAGAGTGCGGCAGGCTACGACGTGGGGATCGTCTCGTACCGGGCGACCTCCATGAACCTGCTCTACTCGTCACCTAACAAGTTCTTCGACTACCTCGGCGGCAGCCTGGCGTTGGCAGTAGGCGAGATCCCGTTCATGGCCGATGCTGTGCGTAGGTTCGAGTGCGGTGTCGTACTCGACACTTCTTCACCGGAGTCGCTCGGCGCGGGGCTTGCCGAGATGATTTCTGACCGCGAAAGCCTGTCTCGTATGAAACGAGGCGCCCTCGCTGCATGTCGAGAGTACGCATGGGATCGGCAGGCGGAGACTCTCATCAAGATGTGTGAGCGTCTCGTCGCTGCGCAGGGAGTCCCGAAGTGAACGTTGTCATCCTCGTCCTGAACGATATGGCTTCGGATGCGCGCACGTGGCGTGAAGCTGCTGCGCTGGCGGAGGCAGGGCACAGTGTCACCGTCGTAGCCCTAGCGGGAGAGGGCCTTCTCATGAGGGAGGACGCTGATGGCTTCACCATCACGCGGTCGCTATCGTCGACTACGGCGACGGCCCGTCAGCCTCTACGGAAGCTCCGCCAGTCTCGCGAGCGCGAGGAGAGTGCAGTTCAGGCTGCGTTAGCCGCACGACCCGACATCGTCCACGCGCACGACACCGACACGCTGTCCGCCGGCGCGCGCATCAAGCGCCTGACCGGTGCCACACTCGTGTACGGCGCCGACGAGCTCTATCCGGAGATGCTCATTGCAAACAGGGCGAACGTTCCGGCGCCGATTCTTGCGTATTGGCGCTCGGTAGAGCGTCGACTTGTGCCGCAGGCGGACGCAGTCGTGACGGTCGGAGACGCGGTCGCTGAGGAGCTCCGCCGTCGGTTCGGCATCGAACCCGTGGTCGTGCGGAGTGTGCCGCAGCTGCGGCCGCTCGGCGATCGCTCTCGGCTGCGGCAGAGGCTGGGAGTAAGCGAAGGCGCTGTCGTGCTGCTGTATCAGGGACTGGTCAATCACGGCCGGGGACTCTCGCAGATGATCGAGGCGGTGTCGCACGTCCCTGAGGTGCACTTCGCTGTGCAGGGCATGGGGCCGACCGTCGACGCGTTTCTGGATAGGGTAGCGGCATCGCCCGCGCGCGGCCGCATTCACTATCTCGGCAAGGCGCCGCAGGAAGAGCTGCACGACTGGGCGTCCGGCGCAGACATCGGCGACCTTGTGATCGAGAACACGTCACTCAACAACTATCTCGCCGCGCCAAACAAGCTGTTCGGCTACATGATGGCCGGAGTCCCGACGCTGGCGAGCGACTTCCCAGAGATGGCATCGATTCTCGGAGAGGGTCCTGCGGGCATCACCGTGGATCCGGCATCAACCGGAAGCATCGTTGAGGGCCTGCGTAGCCTCGCGGTAGACCGCGACCTGCGTGAGCGCATGGGCGCGAACGCTCGGCGGTTGGCGGAGACGCGCTACAACTGGGACATCGAGAAGCAGAAGCTGCTCGAGCTCTACGCGCGCCTCTCGGCGGCCCGCTCTACCTCGTAGGCGAGACGAACGGCGTTCACGCCGTCGCGGCCGGTGACAAGCGGGTCGCGGTCCTCGACGATAGCCTCGATGAAGTTGCGTAGTTCGCGTGCGAGCGGCTCTCCCGATCGATCCAGGTAGGGCACCTCAACGACGTTCGCCTGCCGATAGACGCCGTTCGCTTCGAACTCCACCGTGGTCTCGCGCTTGATCGAGATGTCCTGGCGAACGGTGTCGGCAAGTATGAAGCGCTCGCGTTCGGCGACGGCGATGCGGCGTACCTTGTCCTGAGTCGCGCGGGAGGTCTGGAGCGATGCGATGCAGCCGTTCTCGAACTCAAGGACCGCGCTCGCGACGTCCAAGGTCTCCGAGAAGACCTTCGCCCCAACCGCCTCAACCTTGATCGGGTAGCCGCCAGCGATCCAGCACGCCAGATCGAGGTCGTGGACCATGAGGTCGAACACCACGCTGTCGGCGATCCGCGGCGTGTAGGGCGAAAGGCGCTCGAGAGACAGCATGACCGGATCGGTCGCAAGCCCGGCGAGTACCGATACAGCCGCGTTGAATCGCTCAACGTGGCCGACGGCCAGCTTGACGCCTGCGCGCTCGGCGGCATCGACGAGGTCTTGAGCCTTCTCAGGGGTCGGAGCGAGCGGCTTCTCGATGAGCACGTGGACGCCCCGCTCGATCAGGGACAGGGCCGTCTCCACGTGGTACGCGGTGGGGGTGGCGACTACTGCGAAGTCGACATCGCCAAGCTCCGCGCAGGAGGCGCACACGCCGGTACCGGCGGCGCGGGCGTGAGGAGTGGCGCGCTCGGTGTCGGGATCGACTACTGCCACAAGCTCGACGTCGTCCATCGAGCCGAGTATGCGAACGTGATGGCGCCCCATGTTGCCCGCGCCGATGACGGCGGCCTTGAGTCTGCTCACGTGTGTCCCGTCCCTTTGGCTCTTCTCGGCCAGTCTCGGTTGCTTCGTGCTCCGGACAGAGTATAGACGTTGCGGAACAGGCGACGCAGCGGTGAGCGAGGGAGTGGCGCCACGCTGGGGTCGGTATACTTGCACTGTCGTGTGGACCGCTGCGGCGGGTTCGCGAGCCATGCGACGCCGGCGTGTCGGTCGCCGGCCGGCAACTGCGAGGAGGCTCGAGGTGTGGGACCGGTGAGTGACGACAGGCCGCTCTTCTCGGTCGCCGTTCCGGCCTACAACGCGGCTGAGACGATTTCTCGCGCCATCGACTCGGTGCTTTCCCAGGAATGCGATGACTGGGAGCTCGTGATCACCGACGATGGTTCCACCGACGACACTCGCGCCATTATTGACTCCTACGCGGTGAGCGACGGGCGCATCACCGTCGAGTCGCAGCCTAACCGGGGGACCGGTGCTGCCCTGAACGCTGCTGTCGTTCGTTCGCGTGGCGTCTACATCGTCCAACTCGGCGCTGATGACATGCTCGATCCGGAGTACACCAGCGTGATGAGTGGGTTCATCCATTGCAACCCGGGGTTTGATATCTACGCATCGAACGCGTACCGAGAACTCCCGGACGGGACGCGTGAGCTGTACCACACGGATCCGCGGTTCACCCAGGTTTTCTCGCTTACGCTTGAAGACCTGCTCGAGGCCAACCAGATCTACGGCTCGGCGGCGTTTCGGCGCGAGGTCTTCGACCACCTCGGCGGCTTCCGGCCCGAGTACCACAGCGAGGACTACGACTTCTGGCTGCGGGCGATGATGGCGGGGGCGACTCACATCTACAACCCGCGGCCGCTCGCGGTCTACCGCGTGACCCAGGGGCAGAAGACCGAGTCCGCAGAGCTCATGCGCCGAGAAGATATCCGCATCCTGCGCGACGCGATCGAAAGCGGCCTCCTCAACGCTGAGCAGGTCGCGCACGCCGAGCGCACGATCGCGCGTCACGAGCGCAACATCGCATTTCGGGAAGGCGTGCGTTCGCGGCTCAGCCCCGAAGCTGCCGAGAAGTTCCTCGGCGTGGCCAAGGGTATCGTCACGAAGCTCCGACGGCGCGGGTATTCCGAGTGAGCGCGCCGCGCGTTCTTTTGGTGGCTGCGGCAAACGCCACCACGGGTGGGGGAGAGAAGCACGTCGCCGACCTGCTCCGAGGGCTGATCGAGCGCGGCTTCACATGCTCGCTCGCGGCTCCTCCCGGCGGCGACCTTGGGGAAATCGCCCGCTCACTCGGAGTGATGAGCTATTCCGTCGCGCTGGCATCGGGTCTATCGGCCACGCGAGTCGCCGAGTTGCGGCGTGCCATCGCTTCGGCCGCGCCGGACATCGTTCACGCCCACGGGTCGCGAGCAGCGTTCTTCACGCGGCTCGCGGACCCGATAGCGAGTACTCGCGTCGTCTACACGGTTCACGGGATTCACGTCGATCGATCCGGCTCGCCCGTTCGGCGGGTCGCCCTGCGCGTGGCGGAGCGGTTCCTGCGGCCGCGGACCGCCCGGTTCATCACGGTTTGCAAGGCGGACCTCGAGCGTGGTGCGACCCTGGGCATCGTGGATCGCGCGAAGGCGCACGTCGTCTACAACGGCATCGAGCTTCCGCAGCAGCCTGGCGACGCCGATGCGTTCCGCTCTGAGCTCAGGCTGGGCGCCGAGCGGCCCTTGGCCGTCTGCGTGGCCCGTTTCGAGAAGGAGAAAGACCACGAAATGCTTGTCGACGCCTTCGCCCTCGTGCACGAGATGCGGCCTGACGCCGTGCTTGCCCTGATCGGCGCAGGGGCTCTTGAAGGTCGGATACGCGAGAGGGTCATGTCGCTGCGGCTCGGCGAGGCGGTAAGGATCTTGAGACCACGCCCCTCGGTCGCTAATGCATACGCGGCGGCGACGGCCGTCGTGCTCTCTTCGCGTTGGGAGGGTCTTCCTTACACGGTGGTCGAGGCCATGGCCTATGCGAAGCCGGTCATCGCCACCCGCGTCGACGGTATCCCCGAGGCGGTCGAGGATGGCATCACCGGCCTGCTGGTGGAGCCGGGCGACGCGCGGATGCTCGCCGAGGCGCTCGGCGCTGTCTTCGGCGAACCTGATCGCGCTCGGCGGATGGGTGAAGCAGGCGCTTCGCGAGTGCCGGAACGCTTCACGCTTGAGCGAATGCTCGACGGAGTCGAGGCCGTCTACGGTGAGGTCATTCGAGGTCGTTGAGACGGTACGCGGTAGTGTCGCCGATCGGGTGTTGTGAGATTCGGATAATCCGGTCAACTCCGTAGCGGCGTCGAGCGCAAAGCACTAGGATGAGTCCTGTTGTGAGGGGTGTCACAAGGTCGGGGGCCATCGATCGAGGGAGGACAAGAATGAGGTTCAGGAACGGAGGAGGCCGGATCGGGCTCATGGCGCTCGTGTGCGCTCTGGTGCTCGCTCTGGCGGTGCCGAGTGTTTCTCTCGGCCTCGAGAACGCGATCTCGGGCAAGGTGACGGAAGGAACCGATGAGGTCGAGGGTGCCTCGGTAGAGCTGCACAAGTACCTGTCGGCGACGGATTCGTACGAACGGATCTCGACGGTCACCACCGATAAGTATGGCGAGTACTCGTTCAACGTGAACGATGCTGGGACCTATGTGATCGATGTCTACCCCGACCCGCAGTCGGCTCTGGAGGACTATTCCTCGGCCAAGTTTTCGTTCGACGGGACGACTCCCGTTACCCACAACGTGGCGCTTGTATCAGTGTTCGAGCCTGACCAGTTCGAGCCGGACAATGTGCCGGCCCAGGCGAAGACCATTAGCAAGGACGGCACCCGGCAGGACCATAGCCTTCCGGCAGGCGATATCGACTGGGTGAAGTTCGAGGCGGTACAGGGCAAGACGTACGTGATAGAGACGTTCGGGCGCCCGGGGATTGCGACGGACACAGTAATCGAGCTGCGCGACTCGGTGGCCGCAGTTGCGGATAACGACGACAAACTCTATCCAAGTGACTTGTTCTCGAAGATCACATGGACCGCGCCTACGACGGGGACCATGTATCTGGGAATTGCAGATGTAAACAGCATGCGGGGCGCATACAGCGTGAGCGTTACCGAGAGCGGCGGCACGACTCCTCCGCCTCCGCCCCCACCTCCCGTTGGGACCACGCTCGTTGCCGTCGAGGGTTCGAACCGCTACCAGACCTCTGTCGCAGCCTCTAAGCGCGCCTTCCCGGGCCAGGCTCCAGCGGTCGTCATAGCTACCGGTGAGAACTTCGCAGACGCCCTTGGCGGAGCCAGCCTGGCTGGCGCAGTTGGCGGCCCGCTCCTGCTCACTCAGAAGGGCAGCCTGCCCGCTGACGTGATCAAGGAAGTCCAGAGCCTGAGCCCGGCAAAGGCCTATGTGCTCGGCGGCACGGGTGCTGTAGGCGCGAACGTCATCGCGGATATCAAGAACAAGTGCGGTGTCTCCACGGTGATTCGCATCGAGGGGTCGAGCCGCTACGAGACCGCGAGCAAGGCTGCGGCCGAGACCATCAAGCTCCTCGGTGGCGCCTATGAGGGCAAGGCGTTTGTTGCCACCGGCGCGAACTTCCCTGACGCCCTCGGCGCATCGCCGCTGTCTGCGGCGAAGGGTATCCCCGTGGTGCTCGCGAACCCAAAAGAAGCCGGTGTCACTCTGCCTGCAGGCGTCACGAGCGCGATCATCCTTGGTGGCGACGGAGCGGTCTCGTCCAAGATCGAGGCGTCGCTGAAGTCGAAGCTGGGCTCCACCAAGGTCAGTCGCATCGCCGGTGGCGACCGCTTCGGGACCGCGGCTGAGGTCGCGAAGTTCGGCGTCAGCCAGCTCGGGCTCACGTTCGACGGCGTAGGAATCGCTACAGGCATGAACTTCCCCGACGCGCTCGGCGCGGGCCCGGCTCTCGGCGAGATGGGCACGGTGCTCCTGCTTGCCAAGCCCGCCGGATTGCCTTCGTCAACGAGGACCGTGCTCCAGGCCAATCGTGATTCGATCTCTAAGGTGCACTTCTTCGGAGGTACTGGGGCCATCCCGACTTCCGTTCGCAATGAGGTCAAGGGGCTGCTCAAGTAGAAGCACGTGATCACGACCGCTCGCCCGTGCATGGGTGATGCGGCTCTGAGGACTGTCGGCCACGGCGGCGGGTATCTCCCCGCCGCCGTGTGCTGTTCCTCGGGATCCTCAGTTCCTGCCGTGTCCTCGGTGTGTGATTCGGGAAGGCTTGAGCAGGGAATGCATTGCTCCTAGCATTAGCCATCAACCGAGTTCCGGCGAGCATCCTCGGCAGTCCGTGGCTGTGTCTGCGAATGGGGGAGCATGAACAAGCTGCTCAGCGTCCATAGATTTGTCTCGATCGCGCTCGTCTGCGTGCTCTTGCTCGCGTTGTGCGCGCCGAGCTTGGCTGTGGGGGCCGTCCCGGCCAACGGGTCGCTGTTCGGATACGTCACCGATGGCGACGGGCAGCCTGTCGAAGGGGCGCAGATAGAGCTATTCCGGGCAAGCGACGGCAAGTACGTCACAACCGGCTGGAGTCGAACTGCGGGTTACTACCAGTTCAGCTCCGATCCGGACGATCAGCCGACGCAGTACCGGATGAAGGTCTCGGTTGCCCCCTCCTACGGCCTCAGGGTCTATGAGTCTCCATCCTTCACGATTGGGGCGAACGTGCCCTCCGTGGAAATGAATGTTCAGCTGTCATGGGGAGCCGAGCTTGCCGCTGACAGCTATGAGAACGACGAGTTCAATCCGCAGCACATCACGGTAGGCGGTGCGGCGCAGCAGCGAACGCTCTATCCCGCCGCCGACGTCGACCGGGCCGTCATTGATGTTATCGCCGGGCGAACGTATCTGATCGAGACGTCGCCTCGCGAGTACTACACCGACACGGAGTTGTCCCTGTACGATTCCAGCGAAGCCGAGTACGAGATCAAGTACAACGACGACAAGGACTACCCGAACCGAGATTTGTACTCAAGGGTGAAGTGGACTGCTATTGAGAGTGGGCAGCTCTACATCGAGGTCAGGGAACGCAACGAAGAGGCAATCGGCGACTATCAGCTCCGTGTTGTCGAGTTCCGGCCGCCTGCGACTCAGCTCCAAACTTTGGCAGGCGCGGATCGATATGCCACCGCGCTGAAAGCATCACATGCGGCGTTCGAGGCGGCAGACTCAGTGGTGGTCGCGACAGGTGAGTCCTTCGCCGATGCGCTCGGCGGGGCCAGCCTTGCCGGGGTAGTCGAAGGTCCGATGTTGCTAACCAGGAAGGACCGCCTTCCGGATGGCCTTGCAGGTGAGATACAGCGGCTCGGCGCAGAGAAGGTCTACATCCTCGGCGGAACCGGTGCCGTCTCCCCGGCAGCAGAGGCTGCGCTGCGCAAGGTGCCGGGCGTGGTGCAGATCGAGCGACTGGCCGGGCGAAGCAGGTACGACACCGCGCTGGTGATCGCCCAGAAGGTCATAGCTCTCCAAGGCCAAGCCTACGGCGGGGGAGTCTTCGTTGCGACGGGGGCCAACTTCCCTGATGCGCTCGGAGCGTCGCCTCTTGCAGCAAGAACCGGCTTCCCGATCTTGCTCGCCAACCCAAACTCATCGACGATCGCCCTGCCTCCTCAGGCTGACGTGGCAATCGTCTGCGGAGGCGAGGGCGCCGTGTCGAGGTCGATCGAGCGGACGCTGGAGCAGAGACTCGGTGTAGACAACGTTATGCGCTTCGATGGGGAGGACCGCTTCGAAACGGCCGCTTATGTTGCCGAGATGGGCGTGCTCATGTTCGGCATGACGTGGGACGGCGTCGGCGTCACCACGGGGATGAACTACCCCGATGCGCTGAGTGCCGGACCGGCGCTGAGCGCGATGAACACGGTCATGCTCCTGACGAGGCCCTACCAGTTGCCGTTGGTCTCGGCGATCTGCCTGTCCTACTACCGTGACGACATCGAGCGGATCCACATCTTCGGCGGCGCCACCGCAGTGAGTTCACCGGTGGCAGTCAGCATGCGCAGCCTCCTGCACTAGCGGTGGCTCGTCAGCGACGCGAGCGGGTCTATAGCGGTGCGCGTGTGATGTAGCGCAGCGTGAGGTCGGGCTCGCCCTCGATGCACACCTCGAGAGTGTCGCCGGGCAGTAGCAGTTGCGGGCGCTCGGGGTAGACCTCGTCTGCCCAGAGCCCGAGCGGCAGCTTCTTGACCTCGGCCTGATGCTCGCCCCCGTCTGGGCGCGTGAGAAGCTCGCTCACCGTTCCCGCAGAGGCCTCGAGTAGCGTGCCGGTCCGAGCGTCGAAGGCAGCACCCCACGCCTGCACGCCGAGGCCACGTGCCTGCGCCTGAGCTTCGTCGGTGAGTGCCCGATTGAGGCTGCCGAGCCACTCGGCCGGTGAGCCTGAAAGGCCGATGGCCGCCGACGCAAGCATGCACGCCGATGTCGGCACCTCGTCTGCCCCTGGTGTTGGGGCGAGGACCAGAAGTCGCACCGGCGTCTCATCGGGCTCCGAGTGCTCGAAGACGAAAGCGGCGCTCCCCGACACCTCAATATCAGCGACGAGCACGCTCTCTGCATCGCGGCCGCCTTCCTCACGGCTTGCACCAAGCGCGCGGATGCAGAGCGCTTCTCGACGGCTTGCCGTGTCGGTCTCGGCAGCGTCATCGCGGTCGGAAGCGGCATTGCGCTCGTCGCGCTCGGTCGCAAGCGCGACAGCAATCACGGTAGCGATAGAGGTGAGGGCGGCGCGGTCCGCTGGGTCGAAGCGCACCGGCGCCGACCACTGCAGCGTGAGCACTCCGATCGGCTCACCCGCATAGATCAGAGGCAAGGTCGCGTAGGAATGCGCGGCGATCTGGTCGCGCCAGCGCGAGGTCGAGCCGGTACGGCTGTTGGAGTCAGGAGCGTGGATCGCACCGACGAAATGCGGCTTGCGCTCCGAGAAGACCTGCGCCGCCTCCAGCGATGAGTCGAGCTCGATCGGCGGCATGTCTCGGACGAGTGCGTCGTAGCGGCCACTGCTTGCGTGCGGCACGAGCGCAACCGCTCCGCCGTCGAGGGTCTGGACCGCGTGGACGTTGGCTCCGCTGGTGTCCAGCTCCTGGGCAAGCAGCTCGAGTAGCCGAGCCACCGATTCAGGGCCTGGAATCGCCTCGGCTAGGTGCTCGAGCACGGCGTGAAGGGCATGAGTGAATCCGTCACCAGAAGACCTCACAACAGTGAGGCCTTCACCCTGACGCTTGCACGCGCTGTCCTCGGGGTACGTGACCATTCGAGCTCTCTGCTGTCGGCTGACGGTCTACGTTCACAATGCACCATTATTACACGGGTCTATAGCGTGAAGCGCACGGGCGTGTGGGAGAATCGAAGAGAAGCGAAGACGCGGAGCGGAGGAGGAACAGTGATGCCGAGACAGGCTGACATCCGGTTCGGTACGGACGGGTGGCGTGCCGTCATCGCCGATGACTTCACGTACGAGAATCTCCGCCGCGTGGCGGATGCCACCGCCAGGGTCTTCGCCACCGACCACCCCGGTGGCACCGTGCTCGTAGGGCACGATACGCGTTTCGAGGCGCCCGCGTTCGCTCGCGCTGCTGCCGAGGTGCTAGCGGTCCACGGTCTGCGCGTAAAGGTCACCGATCGCCACATCCCGACTCCTGGGCTCTGTTGGTCTGTGGCGCAGGACGATGCCGCTATCGGTGGAGTCGTTCTGACCGCAAGCCACAACCCTGCGCCCTACCTCGGCTTCAAGATCAGGATGGCTGATGGTGGCGCTTCGCCCGTCGCTTTCACAGACCGCGTGGAGGCCGAGATCCGTGCTGAGGTGCCGGCGCCGGCGGGAGACGCTGGGTACGAGGTCGTCGATCTTGTCGGCCCGTATCTCGCAAGCCTTCGGGGACTTGTGGACGCCGAAGCAATCGCCTCGGCCGGCATGCGCGTGGTCGTCGATCCGCTGCACGGCGCGGGTCGCGAGTACCTTGCCGACGTGCTGCGCGAGTTCGGCATCGAGGTCACCGAGATCCACGGCGAGGCGAACCCGGGCTTCGGCGGGCTGCATCCCGAGCCCATACCGCCGCATATCGACAGGGCGGCGGCCGCGGTCGTATCTGGCGCGTACGATGCTGGCTTCGTCACCGACGGCGATGCCGACCGCATCGGCGCGATCGACTCCGCCGGCAGGTTCGTGAACCCGCACAGGATCATCTGTCTGGTGGCGCGACACCTCGTCGAGGACAAGGGGATGACGGGTCGCATCGTGAAGACCGTCTCGACGTCGGTGCTAGTGGACCGACTCGCCACTCACCTGGGCGTCGAGGTCGTGACGACTCCGATTGGCTTCAAGTGGATCTACGACGAGATGCTCGTTGGCGACGTCCTGATCGGCGGCGAAGAGTCCGGCGGGATTGGAATCCCCGCTCACGTGCGAGAGCGTGACGCACTGCTGATGGCGCTCATGCTTGCCGAGATGATGGGGCAGCGCAAGAAGTCCCTCGGCGAGCTGGTTGATGAGTTGCTCGCCGTGACGGGTCCGATGGAGTACAGCCGCTACGACATGCGGCTGGCTCCCGGTGTCGATATGGCGGCGCTCAAGGCCGCGCTCCCAAGTATCAGGCGCGAGGAGGTCGCAGGGCTGCCGGTGCTCGCACATGTGACCCTCGATGGAATCCGCTTCAACCTACCCGACGATGCGTGGCTCCTGTTGCGCGCCTCAGGCACCGAGCCGCTCGTGCGCGTGTACGCGGAAGCTCCCTCGGCCGGCGTAGTTGACGACCTGCTCGCGGCAGGCCGCGCCATTGTCGACGCGCTGGCCGCAGAGTAGCCGCGCATGCGCATCACCATGATCAGCAAGCACTACCCGCCTCATCTCGGCGGCATCGAGTTTCACGCTCGCGATCTCGCCGAGGCGCTTGTGGCGCGGGGTGAGCAGGTGCGCGTGATCGTGGCGAACGAGTCGCCCGAGCGCGTTGACGAGACGATCGAGGGCGTAGAGGTCATCAGGTTGCCTCGGCAGTTCGGTGTCTCATCCGCACCAGTGGCCTTCAGCACGGCGGCCGAGATCCGCCGGGCCTCGGCCGACACCGACGTCTTTCACCTGCACTTCCCGAACCCTTGGGGAGAACTCTCGTGGCTCCGAGCGAACACCGGCGTCCCGACCGTGGTCACGTACCACAGCGATATCGTGCGGCAGCGCGCGGGACTTGCAGCCTACCGGCCATTCGCCGAGCGTATGCTCGACCGCGTGGATGCGATTATCGCCTCCTCTCCCGACATGGTGGAGCACTCGGAGTTTCTTGCTCCGCGTGCCGAGAAGTGCCGAGTGGTCCCGTTCGGCATCCATGTCGAGCGCTACGCGGCAACGCCCGAGGTCGAGGCCCGCGCGGCTGCACTCAGGGCAGAGCACTCGAATCGCAAGATAGTGCTCTTCGTTGGGCGACTCATCTACTACAAGGGCGCCGACGTCCTAGTGCGCGCTATGGCCACCGTGGACGCCGATCTGGTTGTGATCGGCAGAGGACCGCTGGATTTCGAACTCCGCCGGCTCGCGTCAGACAACGGAGCCCTTGAGCGCATCCGGTTTCTGGGACCGCAGTCGGACGATGAGCTTGTCGCCTGGTACCACGCCGCCGACGTGTTCTGCCTGCCGAGCGTGGCACGGACCGAGGCGTTCGGGCTCGTGCAGCTCGAGGCGCACGCATCCGGCACGCCGGTCGTCTCCACGCGGCTCACCACGGGGGTCCCGTTCGTGAACCAGGATGGGGTGTCGGGGCTGACCGTTCCTCCGTCGGATGTCGCCGCTCTGGCGGCTGCGCTCAACCGGCTGCTCATCGACGACGAGCTTCGCCTTCGCTTGGGCGCGCAAGCGCGCGAACGGGCTGTGCGCGACTTTTCAATCGAGCGGATGGTCACAGACACGCTCGGCATCTACCGAGAGGTGACCGGGGACTAGGATGCCGAAGTCACGCTTCATAATCCTGTCGATCATCCTTGACGCCGTGCTGGTGAACGCGGGTTTCGTTCTGGCGTTCGCAATCCGGTTCGGCGGTCGGCTCCCTGCATTCAACTTCGAGCCATACCTGGTGCTGGCCCCGCTCGTGACCATCGTCTACCTCGTCGTGGGCTACATCAACGACCTCTACACGCCGGAGCGGACCGAGAACCTGTGGGCGGTCACCCGGGCCGTGCTCTCCACGGTGACGATCGGCACGCTGCTGTTCTCGGCGATTGCGTTCTTCGCCGGTCCTGCATTCAGCTCGATCGCCCGTATCGCGATTCTGCTTTCGCTTCTGACCGTCAGCGCGTTGCTCATCTCCTGGCGGTTTCTGTTCCTGCGGTTCACCTCGATCACCTGGCCCGAGCAGCGGGTGCTGCTTCTCGGCACCGGTCCGCTCGCGTGCGAACTCGCGACCGAGCTCGACCGGCGCGCGAACTGGGGCTATCGCGTGGTCGGCTACGTGAGCGCGGGCAACTGCCCGGATGAGCCCGCCGCCGGCGAGACCCTCTGCGGCTTCCCCATCCTCTCGGCGGAGGATGGGTTGACGCGCGTCATCAGGGAGCATCAGGTCGATCGCCTGATCGTGGTGAGCCCTGTCGCCATACGCGAGCTCGTCGAGGATCTCGTGCTGGCACGCGAGATCTCGGTTACCGTGGACGTGGTTCCCCAGCTATATGAGGTCTTCATCGGGAGCATGGACAGCATGGTGGGCGACATCCCGCTGATGCAGATCACGCGCAAGAGCACGCCCGCGTGGTTCGTGACCGCCAAGCGGATGATAGACATCGTCGCTGCCATCCTGCTGCTTATCGTCCTCAGCCCCGTTCTTCTGATCGCTTCGGTCGCAATAATCCTGACGATGGGCCTACCCATCATCTACCGGCAGGAGCGAGTGGGGCGTGACATGCGCGTGTTCCGAATCCTCAAGTTCCGTACGATGGTGCGTGACGCCGAGAAGCACTCGGGACCGGTATTTGCGGACGCGGAGGACGAGCGAGTAACCCCGGTGGGCCGGATGCTGCGCCGTACGCGGATCGATGAGCTTCCGCAGCTCGTCAACATCCTGCGCGGCGAGATGAGCTTCGTGGGCCCCCGGCCTGAGCGCCCGCACTTCGTCGAGCAGTTCCTGAAGGAGATACCGGGGTATCACGAGCGGTTCCGCGTGCCGCCAGGCGTGAGTGGGCTTGCGCAGGTGATGGGCGGATACGCAACGACGCCGGAGCGAAAACTCAAGTACGACCTCATATACATGTACCATCAGTCCTTGGCGATGGATGCGCAGATCGTGATGGAAACGCTCCGGGTGGTGCTAACCGGCCGAGGCGCCCGCTGAGAGGATCGAACCGAGTGGCGAAGTCGACACATTCACGGCCCGCATCGGCTGCGAAGAACGCATCCCGGCAAGGGCCCGCGACCAAGGTCGGCGCCCCGGGCCTTGGCGCGACCGGCTATGAGCTGATGCCGCTCGGCGAGAAGGTTGCCTGGGTCTCCCTGCACGCCCTGCTGTTCCTGGTTCCACTTGCCGTGTCGAACCTCAACTTCTTCCGCATCGCCGGCGTACTTCCGATCACCTTTGACCAGTTCGACATCGTGAAGCTGTTCACGATGCGCGCCTGCACGCTCATAGGCCTCGCGGGCTGGGGAGCAAACGTCCTATTGCGCGGGGGGAAGATCCGGCTCACGAAGGTGGACCTGCTCGTCCTCGGGTTCTTGGCGTGGGTCGGTCTCACAACGGTGACATCCATCCATTGGCCGACGGCGATCTTCGGCAAGTACCGGAGATTTGAGGGCCTGATCTCGTTCGTCAACTATGCGGCCGTCTTCTTCCTCACCGTGCAGTTGGTGGATCGCCGAGAGCGCATGCTGTCTCTTGTCCGCACACTCTTCTTCTCGGGCTCGATCGTCATGCTCTACGGGGCACTGCAGTATCTGGGCATCGAGCTCATCCCGTATGGCACGCTGCCGTTCGAGGCGCGCCGTTCGTTCGCCACGTACGGCAACCCCGACCTTCTCGGCGGATTCCTCATGTTCATGCTGCCGATTTCGGTCACACTCGCTCTTTCCGAGCAGCGCGTGGCATGGCGGACGGCGTACTGGATCGGTGCGGTGCTCACAGCGATCGTGACGATCACCGCCTTCACGCGCAGCGCGTGGGTGGGCGGTACCGTTGCTGTGGTAGTCCTGCTTGTGATGGCGTACCGGCAGAAGGTCAGACTCCGCCGAGAAGACCTGGTGATGGCAGGCCTTGCCGTCGCAGTCGCAGCGGGCATCGTCGTGCGCAGCCTCTCGGCTCCCTCCGAGGTCATGAACTTCTTCGCCCGCATCAAGTCCATCTTCGAGTTCGGCGAAGGTAGCGCGCTTACTCGCTTCCAGATCTGGGACGCGGCGCTGCAGGCGATCAAGGAGCGCCCGATTCTCGGATTCGGCGCCGATACCTTCCGGCTCGTGTTCCCTCGCTTCAAGCCCGCCGCTTATGTTGCTGCCGCCGGATACTTGTCCGTTGCCGACAATGTGCACAACTACCCCCTGCAGCTCGCGAGCGCCTTGGGCATTCCCGGAGTGCTCCTGCTGTACGCCCTGTTCGTGTGGGTACTCGTGATCTCCTTCGGGCGCGCGTTCGCGACGAAGGGGCCCGAGAGCGGCAACATCGTCTACTCGGGCCTGTGGGCGGCGGTGGTCGGCTACATCGTGCACCTGTTCTTCGGCTTGTCCGTCACCGGCACGACCGTGCTGCTGTGGCTCGTGTTCGGGCTCCTGCTCGCCCCAGGCGCGCGGACCGTCGAGTTCAGGGGGGTCGAGTCAGCAGCCCGTGGACTGGTAGCGGGGCTCGCCGTCGCGCTTGCGAGCGTGCTGTTCATCGGCAACGCGGTCTACCTCTACGCAGACCACTACTACCTTCTGGCGCGGCTCGGCTCGGCCGATCCTGCTGTGCGCGTCGAGAACGCCCAACGGGCTGTCGCGCTCAATCCCTTCAACGACATCTACCGTGCCGAGGTGGGGCTCGCCTTCATCGACCAGGGTTACGCGCACCTCAGCGCCGTGACGAGCGACCCGAACGCAGCGACAGCGGCGTACGACTCGTTCCTGCAGGCAGAGCGGTCCCTGATCGAGACGATCGAGTTCGTTCCGCCCGAGTACGACAACTACGTCTTTCTTGCCAACCTCTACAACACGATGGGGGAGTACTTCGACTCGGCGTACTTCGAGGACGCGAAGCGGACGGCTCAGCAAGGCATCGAGGTGGAGAAGTACGGCCCGGCAATCCGCACCGAGTACGCGCGGGCGCTGGCTGCCACCGGTGATCTCGAGGAAGCCGTCAGCCAGCTCGAGTACGCGGTCGGACTCGACCCGGCGTACGGCCAGGGGGCGCTGATCCTCTCTCAGCTGTACGAGACATCGGGCGACTTGGAGATGGCGCTCGAGGTGCTGCAGGCTGCCGAGTCCCGCAAGCCGGGCCAGGCGGGAGTCGCCGAGCAGATCGCAGCGCTGGAAGCGAGCCTGACCGCCCCGTAACCGGCGCGAACGCTGGTCAGCCGCGCGGCGCGTTGCGGCGCTGACTGTGGGCATGCCTGTTGCAGAAGGTCGTTGAGACACGATGGAACGCCAACGCTCACGGAGCGAGCAGCTATGAATGACGACATCAAGCGCATCATGTATAGCCTCGAGGAGACCGACGAGCCCGACGGTGATGTGCCCGAGGCACCGTCTCCTGACGCTGCGCCTCCGAGTGACGACTCGGAACTGCTCATTGACGACGTGGAGGCGCGCAACAAGCGCACGCGTCGCATCCTGATCGCGGCCGCTATCGTCCTCACCATAGTGTTGGGCGTGCTCGTGTGGTTGCTCCTTACCGGCGGCCTCGGCGACCGGATCGCGCCGCTCAATCGCACCCCCGTCTCGGGAATCTCTGCCGAACTCGTGATCGATGGGCCGGGCACGGGCGACCTGCCCAAGTTCGATTCACCCATGGGCGCGGCGTTCAGCAGGAATGGTGAGTTGATCTACGTCGCAGACTCCGGCAATGACCGGGTCTGCATCTTTGAGCGAGACGGGACTTATGTCTCCGAGTTCGGAGGCAAAGGCGTCGCCAAGCCGATCGAAGGCACTAAGCCGACCTGGGATGAAGGCGAGCTCAACTACCCCGTCGACATCGCAGTGGACCGTCAGGGCTTGGTGTACGTCGCCGACTTCTACAACGACTCCATCTCGGTCTTCTCGGCGGAGGGCGAGTTTGTGCGGCGCTTCCCGGACCCGCATAAGGTGGTCGGCAAGGGTGGATCCGGGAGCGGAGGCACCGGGATCGCGGTGACTTCGGTCCATGTGGCGGGCAACCGTCTGTACGCCACCGACTCCTACCAGGTGTTCGTATTCAGCCTCGAAGGCGAACTGATTCAGCAGTTCGGCCGTCCGGGGATCGAGCCGGGGCAGTTCGATCGGCCTGGCGGAGTCGCGGTGGACGACGGTGGTCGCATCGCCGTGTCGGACTCGAACAACAACAGGGTCACGATGTTCACGCCAATGCTCGAAGTACTCTGGAGCACCGGTGGTCGGAGGCCGCTGGAGTACGGAGCAACCCCAACTCAGACTCCCGACGCCGCGTCTGAGGGATTCGTGTTGCCGAGAGGCATCACCGTGATCGATGGGGGAGACCTGCTCATCGCCGATCCGCTTGCGCAGGAGCTTGTGCGCGTGTCTGGGATCGGAAGAATCGTGACCCGGTACGGAAGCAGGGGCGTGCAACCCTCGGAGCTCAACTTCCCGAGCGATGTGGACTGGATGGACGAGCGTGTCCTCATCACAGACCGGGAGAACGATCGCGTGCAGGTTGCCCGTCTTGTGGACGAGTAGTGGCGTGAACCTTGCTCTAGCTTAATCGTGATTGGTAGACTGGCAGCGTACCTTCCTGAAGAGGTGTCTTCTCTGATGCGCAGGATCCTGATAATCGCACTTGCTACCGTGGCTTTCACAACTGTGGCGGCTACGGCTCTCGCGTATCCAAGTCCCGCTGAACCCTTGCAGGCCTGTGTCGAATGCCACGGGAGTGCTGACGTTTCCGCGGCCACCGAACCGAGTGGGCCACACGGCGGCTACACAGTCGGTACCGATAAGTGCAGCACCTGTCACTCGGTCCACCAAGCCAAGTCTCCTCGCGCGCTTCTGCGCGGGGCGACGATTGCGGCCACCTGCAACACCTGCCATGACGGCACCGGTGGCCGCGGTGTCTACGGAGCAATCGCGCATCGGATGTCCGATGAGGAACAGGGTCCGCTGGGTGGACACACCCTCGGTGGTGCTGTCGACGGCAAGGTCACCGTCCCGGGCGGCAATCCTGATGGCACTCCGGCTCAGGTCGCTTTCACTGGCGAGGACGGCGGGTTGACATGCACCGACTGTCATAGCGCCCACGGCGGCGATACCGTTGACAAGTTCAAGGGTGACCGTTCTCGCGAGACCTCCGGCACTGTGATCGAGTCGAGCCGTCTGCTCCGCGCACGCCCGACTTCGGCGGATAATGCCGTGACAACATACGGCACTGACTGGTGTGTTGCCTGCCACAAGGGCGCTGATAAGGCTGGCATGAATCACCCTGTAGCGAGTTCGACATCGACCGTTCCCGCTGACTACTCGCAGGTTCGCGGTCTGCAGAGCTACGACGCGACGGCATTCGTAGAGGCCAATGAGCTGATTGGCCTTGGCCGGTCGAACCTTGGCTACGTCATGCCGACCGGCCTGAACGATGGCACTGCTCCGATCTGCCAGCAGTGCCATGAGGACTCTCGGAGCATCGCGAACGACCCTGCGTATCCGCAGTCGGTCCGACGCGCGACTGAGGAGTTCAGCGCACCGTACTCCGGCGAGATTGACGGCAACCCGAAGTTCCAGAACTTCCCGCACGAGACCGTCAATTCGAAGCTGCTCATCGAGCCGAAGGACTCACTCTGCACAAACTGCCACGATGTGGTGCCCGGGCCTGGCAGCAGCGAGTGACAGCATTGGCGAAAGCTGACCCGTTAACGGGGCTTAAAGAGTCAGGATAGTTGTGCTAGTGTGGCAGCGCGTTGAGTTCAACGCGCTGCCATTTCACTGCAAGGAGGAACGATGAGCGAGTTCGATCGCACAGAGGGCCCAGACGACCAGGGTCCCGTTGGTGCGTCCGGGGACGAGCCGCGCGAGAAGGTCGAGGGCTACGAGCGGGTCGAGGATGTGCCGCTCGGCAAAGCGACTACGGCTTCCCCTGGTGACTCTTCCGGCTCTGACAAGCCCGTAAAGAAGTCCAACGAGCGTAAGCGGCTCAGCGGGCTGGTGGGAGGCTTCAAGAACCCGGCGACGCGTCCCCGCTTCATTATCTGGACGGGCGTTGCGGTATTCGCACTCGCTGCAGTCATGATCGTGGCGCTTGGCGTCACGTCGACGCGGTGGTTCTGTGCTGAGGGCTGTCACAAAGTCCAGGATGACTCGATCATCGCTTACGAGCATTCCCCCCACAAGAACATCAGTTGCATGGCGTGCCACATGCCGGCCGGAGCGGATCCCATCACGTTCATCCTCCACAAGGCCGAGGCGCTCGGTGAGCTCTACCTCACCGTGACTGACAACTTCGAGCTGCCGCTCAACGGGCATAGCCATGTGTCGCTCACCATGGCGTCGGCCCAGTGCACGCAGTGCCACGCTCTCGACACTCGCAAAGTGACGCCCTCCGCCGGCATCCTGATCGACCACGAGGTCCACGCATCCAAGGGTGTCGAGTGCACGTACTGCCACAACCGCGTGGCGCATGTCGAGGACTTCGAGCTGACGCTCAACGACCCCTCCACCGGTGAGCGCAACAAGCCGCACGCGAACTTCTCGTCGATGACCGCTTGCTTCCGTTGCCACGTTCAGGGCGACGTGAAGGCCGCCGTTGCGTCGCTGACTGCTCCGGGTGAATGCAGCGCCTGTCACACCCCCGGATTCGAGCTCAAGCCTGCAAGCCACAAGGAAGCGGACTTCTTCCCGGCCAAGCATGGCGAACTTGCCAATGCTGAGGCGGAGCGGGTAGCCGAGGCCCTCGCTGAGGTTGGCGGCGCGGGTGAGGGTGAGGAGCACTCGAGCCTGAAGCTCCCGTCGATCGGCACAGACAAGGCGTACGCGTCCTCCGGTGGCGAAACGCTCGGTACCCAGCTGCCCGCCGTCGAGACGATCAACGAGTGCTATACCTGCCACGCCGAGAAGTTCTGTACCGACTGCCACAAGGCGCCGGTGCCGCACCCTGCAGACTTCATTCAGGCCCACGGCGAGTGGGGGCAGAAGGATCCGAAGTCCTGCGAGATGTGCCACGGTCCGGTCGACCGTTTCTGTGACGACTGCCACCACGGCAGCGCCATCAACTGGACGGTGGACACCAGCAGGTCGTGGATCCAGCAGCACGACGACGCTGTTGGCAAGACTGGCGCCAAGGCGTGCTTCGAGTGCCACGATCCGACCTACTGCGCACGGTGTCACGTAAGAGGCGGCAAGCTCTAGCCGCTCCCGGGGCACTGCGATAGCCGATGCGATACACTGTCCCCCTGTCCGGGTTCCGGGCAGGGGGACGGCTTTGGCCGCAGGGTAATCCGGATACGGTGTCTTTGACGAAAGGGACCTTGCGAAGCCATGCCCAAAGTGGATGTCGTCCTTCTGCACGCGCCGGCTGTCTATGACTTCCGTGAGCGCTCGATCATGTTCGGGCCGGTCTCGGACATGGTGCCGTCGACGCCGATTTTCGAGATGTATCCCGTCGGGCTCACTACGATGGCGGAGTACATGGAGCGGCATGGCATCACCGTGCGTATCGTCAACCTGGCGGTGCTCATGCTCAACCGCCCGAACTTCGACGTAGAAGCGCATATCGCGAGCATGGATGCCGCTTTGTTCGGCATCGACCTGCACTGGCTGCCTCACGCCCATGGCTCGGTGGAGATCGCGCGCATCGTCAAGCGGCTGCATCCCGACACGCCCGTGGTCTTCGGCGGGCTTTCCTCGACCTACTTCCACGAAGAGCTCATCACCTATGACGCCGTCGATCTCGTGATGCGCGGAGACTCGACCGAGGAGCCGATGCGCCAACTGGTCGAGGCCGTGAAGCGCGGTGGCTCGCTCAGCGAGATACCCAACCTCACCTGGAAAGACTCGACCGGGGCGGTGACGGTGAACCCGCTCGAGTGGGTTCCGCGCGACATGAACGCCATCTCGCTTGACTACTCCTACAACATGAAGGCGGTCATCCGGTACCGCGACATGATGGGCTTCGTTCCCTTCAAGGACTGGCTCCAGTACCCGGTGTGCGCCTCACTGATCTGCAGAGGCTGCACGCACAACTGCGTGACCTGTGGCGGCTCGGCGCACTCGTTCCGGGAGCACTTCGGAAGAGGCCGCGTCGCGTTTCGCGATCCCGATCTGCTGGTGAGAGACATCCGGCACATCCAGCGCTACATCCCCGGACCCATGTTCGTGCTCAATGACTTCCTGCAGGCCGGGCCGGAGTACACTCGCCAGTTCATCGAGGGTCTCAACGGCATCAAGATGAAGAACCCGATCGGGTTCGAATTCTTCGGCCCGCCCAAAGAGGGTTTCTACGAGCTGCTGGACGCGAACCTCAACGACTGGTCGGTGGAGATCAGCGTTGAAAGCCATGATGACGGGGTGCGCGCAGCCTTCGGTAAGAAGCACTATACGATCGATCAGATCGAGTACACCATCAAGGACGCGCTCGCCAAGGGTTGCTCGCGTTTCGACCTGTACTTCATGACCGGCATTCCGACCCAGACTGCGGCGAGCGTCCGGGAGACTGCCGACTACGTCCGGCACCTCTACGAATCGGTCGGGTACGACAAGCGGCTGCTCTGCTTCATCAGCCCCATGGCGCCCTTCCTCGATCCGGGCTCGCAGGTCTTCGACCGCCCAGAGGATTTCGGCTACACACTCAGGGCCAAGACTCTCGAAGAGCACAGGGAGCGCCTCCTCCTGCCCTCGTGGAAGCACATCATGAATTACGAGAGCGATGCAATGACCGCCGACGAGATGGTCGACTCGACGTATGATGCGGCCCTGGCGATCAACCGCATCAAGGGTGAAGGCGGAGTGATCGATACCGCCACGATGGCGACCACGGAGACGCGCATCGCCGAAGCTCGCGACGCCATGCGCAGGATCGACGCGATCATGGACGGTCCGATCTCAACGCGCGAGCCTGCGCTGGTAGCGCTTAAAGAGGAGTTCGACCGCCTGTCCCAGTCAACGGTATGCGAGAAGACCGAGCTGAACTGGCCGCGGTACGTGGGCGTGCGCCACGTGGCTGCCGCCGCCGGCCTGTTCGTGCGCGAGAACACCGCCCTGCTGTTCGGTAAGAACAAGGACGGTGTGCGCCCTGCTGTATCCGACCAGCACACCCGAACTGAACCGGTCTACGAGCCGAAAGCCTGATTGCCGAGATGCCCGAACACAACCAGTCAAACACCACTCCAGTGACCGAGGCTGCGCCTGGTGAGGCCACTGCGGAGCGCGTGCGCGGCATCTTCTCCAATATCGCGTCGAGCTACGACACGTTCAACGCGCTCGCGTCGCTCGGCATCGACCGCAGCTGGCGCAGCGCGTTGGTCAAGGCAGGTCGGTTCGATGCCACTTCCCGGGCGCTCGACATCGCAGCCGGCACTGGCGACGTCTCGCTGGCGATTGCCAAGAAGGCTGCACCTGCCGAGGTGGTCGTCTCGGACTTCGCGCCCGAGATGCTCGTGATCGCCGAGGAGAAGGCGCGGTCGTACCAGGGCCCTACGCGACTCAAGTTCATTGAGGCCGATGCTCAGGCGCTGCCGTTCGAGGACGACAGCTTCGACGTGGTGACCGTCGCTTTCGGCGTGCGGAACTTCCCCAAGCGGGAACTCAACTTCGCCGAGGTGCTGCGGGTGCTGAAGCCCGGTGGACGCTACGTGATCCTCGAGTTCTCGCGGCCGCCGTTCGCGCCGTGGCGGGCTGTCTATCACGTGTACCTACGCGGCGTGATTCCGGCGATCGGCGCTCTCCTCACCGGCGACAAGCCCAGCTTCGTGTATCTCAACGACTCGATCCGCCGTTTCCCGACGCAGCCGGAGCTCGCTGCAGAGCTCAAGGAAGCGGGTTTCTCGGCGGTCGAGTGGAAGAACCTCACCGGCGGTATCGTCGCACTGCATACGGCGGTTAAGTAGCCGCTCGCCTACGCGGGCTGGGGTAGAATCGCGTGTAACCGACGCTGAAGGGGCATCGATGCTGCTTACTGCCAGATACGTGCTTCCCGTCGCCGCACCTCACATCGAGTACGGAGCAGTCCTTGTGAGAGGCGACCGCATCGTCGAGATCGGCGACTTTGAACACCTGCGCGCCAAGCACCCCGACGAGGAGGTGCGCGACTTCGGTCTGGCCGCGATCATGCCCGGCTTCATCGACCTGCACACGCACCTTGAGTACACGACTATGCGTGGGCTCGTCGACGACGTGCCCTACTCACGCTGGAAGTATCAGTTGTTGCAGAAGGAGCGCCTGTACTCGCCCGAGGACTGGGACGACTCGGCGATGCTCGGCGCGCTCGAGGTCCTGCAGTCCGGCATCACGACGATCGCTGACATCACCGAGACCGGCGCCTCGGCCCGGGCCGCGAACCGTGCGGGCCTGCGATCGGTCATCTACCGCGAAGTCCTGACTATGGACCGGCATGAGGTTCCGGGCGTGATGCAGGCGGCGGCGACCGACATCGAGGATTGGCGCTCGGAGGCCGACGGTGAGCGCACTCGGTTCGGAATTGCGCCTCATGCTCCGTACTCATGCCACCCGGAGCTGTTCCAGAAGGTTGCCGAGTATGCCGCCGACGGCACCCCGGTCGCGATGCATCTGGCCGGCAGCCGCGAAGAGTACCAGTTCGTGAAGTACGGCTCCTCCATGCTCGCGATCGACGTTCGCGACATATACGACGCTCAGGCGCCCCTGTGGCTGCCGACGGGAGTGAGCCCGGTCCGCTACGTCCTGCAGTGGGGCTTGTTCGACGTGCCGAACGTGATGGCGGTGCACTGCACGCAGATCGATGGGGACGACATCGAGATCCTGGCGTCACGGGACGTCTCGGTTGCGCACTGCCCGCGCTGCAACGCGAAACTGGGAATGGGAATGGCGCCAGTGGCTGCGTTGCTCGGCGCCAAGGTGCGGGTCGGTTTGGGAACCGACTCCCCGGCAGCATCGAACTCGACCGACATGTTCGAGGAGATGCGCATCGGGCTGCTGCTTCAGCGTGCCGCGTGCGGCGAGGGTCGCTTCACCCCCGCTCGCGAGTTCGTGAAGATGGCCACTCTGGATGCGGCGCGTGCCCTGCGCCTGGAAAGGGAGATAGGATCGATCGAGCCTGGCAAGCGGGCTGACCTCATCGCAGTCGACCTCTCGGAGCCGCACCAGCTGCCCACGCACAACCCCTATGGGACACTCGTTCACACCGCAAGCCAGGAGAATGTCTTGTGGACGATGGTCGGAGGCAAGGTGCGCTATGAGGCACACCAGTGGCCACAAGTGGATCACGAGCGGGTGTTTGCGCGGGCCGAGGAGATGCGCAGCAAGCTCAGCGCCTAACCTATCTTCAGGTTTGTCCTCCGTTGGCGTGGTCGTTGCTTCATTACACGCGATGACCCCGACACGGGGTGTTTGATGTTGCAAGTGAGTCTGTATGCCGTTTCGGGGGAAGCCCCGTCCGACTTGGGAGGTTACCTCACGTGAGTGACCAGGATTTCTTCTTCGACGATGAAGAGCAGGTAGTGGCCGAGAAGGACAAGGCTCCTGCCAAGAAGGGTGCGCAGGCGAAGAGTGTGCCGGCGAAGAGCGCTCCCGCCCAGAGTGCACCTGCCACAGTGCAGACCGTCACGCTCTCGATGGCCGTGCTCATCGGCGTCATCGGCCTGCTGGCCGGCTTCATCATCGGAGTGATCGTGCCGGTCGGCGGCGCCTCGACTCCAGCTCCGACCCCCACCACGCCGGTGACCACCGGTGGAAGCATGGGCGGCGCCCCGCAGCTCAGCGAGGAGCAGCTCACCAACGGACAGCTGCCTGAGGGTCATCCTGACATCGAGGCGATGGGTGGCAGCGAGGCCACGACGACTCCGTAGGCGGACTCGCCCTGGACTGCGGCCCATCTTGGAGCCGGACGCGGCGGTGCTTGGAAAGGCGACCTGAGTGGCGATCAACAAAGCGAAGACCTCAACCGGCACCAAGGCGGTGCTCATCTTCCTGATCGTGGCATTCGTCACGAGCTTCGTGAGCATCGGCTCGGGGCTGCTCAGCGGGGGAACGGGCGGCAACCAGACCCCAACGTCAGGGACGGACCCTCTGGCCTCGATTGACGCGCGACATCAGCCGACGGTCTCGTCGCTCACGAGCCAGCTGCAGAGCGACCCCAACAACTACGAGTTGCTGGTTCAGCTCGGCAACACGTACTTTGACTGGGCCTCGGAGCTGCAGCAGGCCTCACAGGCGACCACGTCAACCGCCGGTGCGGATGGTCCGGTCTGGGTGGCTGCCAAGGACGCATACAGCCGAGCGCTCGCAGTACGTGACGACGAGCCTGGCGTGAACATCGACTACGCGATTGCGCTGTTCTACTCCGGAGAGACGGACCGTGCCATTGAGGTCGCGTCCAGCGTGGCTGAGACAACGCCCGATTTCGCCCCTGCCTGGTTCAACCTGGGCATCTTCAGCGAGGCTGTCGGGCGCTCGGCGGATGCTCTGACCGCGTTCAAGAAGGCGGTCGAGCTCGACCCCAACGGATCGCAGGTCAACATCGGGTACGCCAAGGAGCGCGTGACCCAGCTCGAGGCCGCGAACTGATCGAGGCGAGGGAGCCGCAGCGTCCATGACGCTGCGCTTGAAGATCTTCACGAGGAAACGAACGGCATGCCCCAAGGGCATGCCGTTCTTCGTCTTCGGCGATGCTTGAAGCAGGTCTATCCTGCGATGATCTGCTTCGCCTCTTCGATGCTGACCGCGGTCGAGAAGATGCCGTTGAGCCGGGTGAGCGAGAGGATGTTGTCGACGGTCTCGTTGGTGACGAGCACCAGTTTGCCGCCGGTGACGCCGTACTCCTTCGACAGCGAGAGCAGCAGCCCAAGACCTGAGCTGTCGAGGTACTCGAGCCCCGAGAGGTCGACGATTACTGCGGGCGGCTCAGACTTCAGGATGTTGTCGATGCTCACGCGGAGCGCGCTGCATTCCCCGTAGTCCAGGTCGCCGAGCAGCTCCAGGAGCCAGAACTCGTTGCGCTGATCCAGATTGATTGTGAGAGCCATAGCATCCTTCCTTCGATGCGCGTTTACGACAATGGTACCCTTTCGCGGGCATCTCGACGCTGCCGCTCTAGGATGAACCGCGCAAGGGCGTTACAATCGGTTGCACTGTTTCAGAGCGACCAAGGGGCCGATCACATGGAACTGGGTATCACGACCGACCGCGACGGAGACGTCTGCTCCATGACGCTCGTAGGCGAAGTCGATGTCTACACGGCGCCGAGGCTCAAGGAAGAGCTCATCTCAGCGGTGCAGTCCGGCTGCTCGAACGTGATCGTCAACATGGAGGAGGTCGGGTTCATCGACAGCTCCGGGCTAGGCGTTCTCGTAAGCGCGCTTCGCCGCGCACGCGAGCGCGACGGTGTCGTGCGCATCGTCTGCACGCGCGACAACATCCTGAAGATCTTCAGGATAACCGGGCTCGACAAGGTCTTCCCGATCTTCGCCGATGCGGAGGAAGCGAGCAGGTTCTAGACTATCTGCCGAGAATTCCGTGCTTTGCCAGTAGAGTAGGTTCTCTGCAAGTAGCGACCCGAATGAGAGTGTGACTGTGTTTGGTATCAGTGGCTTCGAGCTGCTCATAATTGTCGCCTTCATCCTCGTCATATTCGGTCCCGAGCGGCTTCCTGAGATCGCGCGCTCCGCTGGAAAGGCGCTGCGCGCGTTCAAGACCGCCCAGGAAGACATGGAGCGTCTCATCAAGCTTGAGATGCTGACCGGCGACCGTAAGCCCGCGGCGCCCGCGGGCCCCACGCCTGCCGAGCGTGCGGCTGCAGGCGTTGCGAAGCAGCAGGCGGCCAAAGCCGCGGCGGCTGCGAGCGGGTCGGCTGCGATACCGGCCACACCGGCGGTCGCTCCCGAGGAGGAAGTCGACATCGCCGAGCAGAGGGCCCAAGCGCAGGCAGCTGAGAGCGTGTGGGATATGACGAGTGACGACGGTGACGATGAGGAGGATGAGGAGTAGCTTCCTCGCAAATCATGCCGATTGGACCTAAGAGACTCCCGTTCTTCCAGCACCTTGCCGAGCTTCGGCAACGCTTGGTGATCATTCTCATCACGCTTTCGGTGGGCGCGTCAGTCCTGTACATGGAACGGTTCTTCGAGCCCATCCTGAAGTTCGTGCTCGCTCCGATCGCCGACCTCTTGCCACCCGAGGGCCTGCTGTACTTCGGTCCGTTCGAGGCATTCACGTTCCGGTTCAAGGTCTCGCTCTTCGCCGCGATCGTGATCTTCAGCCCGATCATCATCTGGCAGATACTCGCGTTCTTCCTGCCCGCACTCAAGGAGAAGGAACAGAAGTGGGTCATTCCCACCTTCTTCGTCGCGGTTGCGCTGTTCCTGGGTGGTGCGGCATTCGCCTACAAGATCGTCATGCAGCCCGCGTTCGAGTTCATGTTCGCCCAAGCGGGGGAGATGACTACGATCTTCCCCAGTGCTGACCGCTTCTTGACGGGCATCTTGTTGCTGCTGGTCGGATTCGGCGTCGCGTTCGAGATACCGATCGTGGTGTTCTATGCGATCGGGTTCGGCCTCATCCCATACGCGAAGCTGCGCGAGAACTGGCGGTTCGTGTACTCAGGCCTCGCCGTCGTCGCCGCGATCGCCACGCCTGACTGGTCGCCCGTCACGATGGGCATGCTGATGGGCGCTCTCGCAGGTCTGTACGAAGGAAGCCTGCTGCTCTCCAGAATCGTGTTCTCCCAGCGCATCAAGGCGCAGCAGGAGGAGTCCATCGCACAGGCGAGCGCGTAGAGATCCCAGGAGTGTGCGATGCACGAGATGGGAATAGCGCAGGGCATTCTCGATGCTGCAGTCGATGCCGCCAACGACGACGGCGGTCGTCCCATAACCGAAATACACGTGAGCGTCGGCGAACTCACAATGATTGTGGAGTTCGCGCTCAGATTCGCGTTCGATTCGCTGCGCGAAGGCACGCTGGCCGAGGGCGCCGAGCTCGTGGTGAACGCAGTCCCGGCGCGCTCGCGATGTGACGAATGCGGCCACGAGTACACCCATGACCGATTCCAGATGCTCTGCCCGGCGTGCGGGTCACTCGCTGTGACGCTGCTCGCCGGCAAGGAGCTACAGATCGACTACATCGAGACGGAGGACTGAGCGATGGCGAAGATCGGCCTCGAGAAGCCCATCTTGGATCGCAACGACAAGATCGCCGAGCAGAACCGGGCTACCTTCGATTCCGCGGGGGTGTTCGTCCTCGATCTGATGGCCTCGCCTGGAGCGGGCAAGACGTCGACGATTCTCGCGACCATCGAGGCGCTTCGGGACCGGTACAACATCGCAGTGATCGAGGGCGACGTCGCCTCCAAGGTAGATGCCGAGAAGATCAAGGCGCGCGGCATACCTGCAGTACAGATCAACACTGGTGGCATCTGTCACCTGGAAGCCGACGTGATCTCGCGTGCAGTCAGCGAACTGGATCTCGCGGAGTTGGACCTGATCATCATCGAGAACGTCGGCAATCTCGTTTGTCCTGCCGAGTTCTACCTCGGCGAACACGCCAAAGTGATGATCCTCTCGGTGCCCGAGGGCCATGACAAGCCGTACAAGTACCCGGATATGTTCCAGATCACGGAGGCTGTGATCTTGAACAAGGTCGACACGATGCCCGTCTTCAACTTCGACGGAGCCGAG
The DNA here is from genome assembly GCA_964492775.1 of uncultured Eubacteriales bacterium. Classification (GTDB taxonomy): domain Bacteria; phylum Actinomycetota; class Coriobacteriia; order Anaerosomatales; family PHET01; genus WRDS01. The sequence continues at coordinate 76,539 of CAZBLH010000002.1, forward strand.
TTCCGCTCGGTCGTTGGCCAGCTGAACCCGAAGGCACCCATCTTCCCGATCTCAGCGACGACAGGGGAGGGCGTGGGGGCGTGGGCCGCATGGATCGCCGAGCGTGTCGAGGAGGTCCGGGCGGCGGCGGGCAAGGAGCAGCGATGATCTCTCGCGACGAGGCCTTCGCGCTCGTCACCGAGCGCATCCCTCAGGCGAACCTACTCTCGCACTGCGTCGCCACTGAGATCATCATGGAGGCGCTCGCCGAGCGGCTCGGCCTGGGCTCGGAGGATGTGGAGCGCTGGGCACTCACAGGCCTGCTGCACGATCTCGACTATGCCGAGACGGGCGATGACCCCGAGCGCCACGGCCTGATCACTGTCGAGCTGCTCGAAGGCGTGCTCGATGACGAGATGCTCCACGCCATCCTTGCGCACGCCGGCAAGGCGCCGCGTGAGACGCAGATGGACCACGCGCTCTGGTGCGCCGATCCCACCACCGGGTTCATTGTGGCCACCGCACTCGTGCGTCCCGACCGCTCACTCGAAGGTGTCGAAGTCAAGAGCCTGAAGAAGCGCTGGAAGGAGAAGGCCTTCGCCCGCGGTGCGAACCGCGAGCAAATGGCCGGGCATGAGGCTCTTGGGCTGGAGCGTGAGGAGTTCCTCGCGCTTGCGCTCGACGCGATGAAGGCCCGCCACGCCGAGGTCGGACTCTAGCCGACGCGCGTCTCCGCACCGCCCCGCTCAAGGCATCCTCGGCGCGTCCCTCGCTGCAACCCAAACACCATCGGTTGACGCCGTGTGTATACTCGGCTGCAATCATTCCGCGTGCCAGGAGGTCGCGTCAGTTGAAGCTTGTAGTCACCGAGAAGAACATCGCCGCCAAGAAGCTTGCCGAGATGCTCGCTGTCGGCAAGTCGAAGGCAGACAAGGTCTACTCGACCGCGGTCTACCGCTTCCGGCGCGATGGCGAGGACTGGGTGTCCATCGGTCTGAAGGGCCACATCCTGGGCGTTGAGTTCCCCACCAAGCTCCGGTTCGATGCCGAACGAGGCGCGTGGAAGGCCGTCTGGGAAGAGGGCCCTGAGACCGCTGCCAAGATTCCGGGTCTGCCAACACCGCCGTGGGAAGAGCGGCGTAAGCCCTATCTCAAAGATGGCATCGATCTCAAGTCCTGGAAGCTTGATGCGCTTCCTTATCTAGTGTGGGCGCCTGTGGGCAAAGCCCCGGCGGAGCGGGAGATCATCCGCTCGCTGAAGAAGCTCGCGAAAGAGGCGGACGAGATCATCATCGCGACCGACTTCGACCGGGAAGGCGAGCTTATCGGCAGCGATGCCCGCGGGCTGGTTCGGGCGGTCAACAAGCAGGCACCGGTGTACCGAGCACGGTTCTCGGCGATCACCAAAGATGAGCTGGAGCGCGCCTTTGCTGACCTTTCCGAGGTTGACGACTGCCTGGCCCAAGCGGGAGAGTCCCGCCAGGACATCGATCTGATCTGGGGCGCGGTGCTTACCCGTTATCTGACGATGGCCAAGTTCTCCGGGTACGGCAACGTGCGCTCGGCGGGTCGCGTGCAGACCCCGACGCTCGCCCTCGTCGTCGAGCGTGAGCTCGAGCGTGAAGCCTTCGTGCCCGAGACGTACTGGCAGGTGCGCGCCCGCTTCGCCGAGCCTGGCGAGGGCACCGAGTTCTCGGCGGGACACGCCACCGACCGGTTCAAGAACGCCGCGGAGGCCGAGGCCGTGATGGCCGCCGTGGAGGGCAAGAACGACGGGCGTGTCACAGCGGTCGAGCGCAAGAAGCGCAAGGTCGCCCCGCCCACACCTTTCAACACTACCGAGCTCCAGGCCGCCGCGTCCCGCGAAGGGCTCTCGCCCGCAAGAACGATGCGCATCGCCGAGACGCTCTATATGAACGGTCTCATCAGCTACCCGCGTGTCGACAACACCGTCTACCCGCCTTCGCTGGACCTCCAGGGTATCCTGGGCTCACTGTCGGAGGTTGCCGCCTATCGTGACTACGCGAAGCGCCTGCTGGCCGCTCCAGGTGGATTGAAGCCCACGCGCGGCAAGAAGGAAACGACCGACCACCCGCCGATCCACCCGACGGCAGCAGCCAACCTCGACAAGCTCAAGCCCGAGGAGGCGAAGCTCTACAACCTCGTCGCTCGGCGTTTCATGGCAACGCTTTCCGGTCCCGCGACCATCGAGGGCACCAAGGTGACAATCGAGGTGGGCGGAGAGCCGTTCGTTGCGCGCGGAGACGTGCTAATGGACGCGGGCTTCCGCGAGATCTATCCGTACGGCCTCAAGAAGGACGAGCAGCTTCCTGCGCTCGCCGAGGGCGGCACCGTCGACTTTCTCGGCGCTGAGCTTGCCGAGAAGCAGACTGAGCCGCCCGCACGCTATGGCCAGGGCACACTTCTGCAGGAGATGGAGAAGCGCGGCCTCGGGACCAAGGCAACGCGCCACAGCATCATCGAGCGCCTGATCAACGTGGGCTACGTCGAGGAAGCTGAGACAGGACGCGCCCTCGTGCCGACTTGCCGCGGGCGCGCCGTCATAGAGGTCCTCACGAGCTACGCGCCGCGCATCACGACGCCGGATATGACCGCCGAGCTCGAGAGTGAGATGGATGACATCGCCAATGGGCGGAGCGAGCGCGAAGACGTGGTGCGCCACTCGCGCGACCTTCTCGGCAAGATCATGGACGAGCTGCTGCCCAAAACCGGTGATGTCGGTGAGATGCTGCGTGTCGCCACGGCCGAGGATGCGCGCGTGGGCAAGTGCCCGAAGTCAGGACACGACCTGTTGGTGAAGTCATCAGCGAAGACGCGCGGGCAGTTCGTAGGCTGTGCGGGGTGGCCTGATTGCGATGTCGTGTACCCGCTCCCGCAGGGCAAGATCGACGCCGTCGAAGAGCCCTGCCCCGAGTGCGGCACGCCGCAGATCCGGGTCACACAGTTCCGGAGCAAGCCGGTGGTGCGCTGCCTCGACCCCGAGTGCAAGACCAACTTCGAGGCCCAGGTCGACTTGGGCGAGTGCCCGACGTGTCGTGCGCAGGAGCGGCCGGGCGGCAGACTGCTGTCCCAGCGGTCCAAGAACCTGAAGCGGTTCGCGCGTTGTACCAACTACGACGAGTGTGGCACGAGCTACCCGCTGCCGCAGCATGGGGAGCTTGCTGCCACCGGCGAGATATGCGACCCATGCGGCTCGCCGATGGTCATCGTGACCACGCGTCGGGGCCCGTGGAAGATCTGCATCGATCCGAAGTGTCCCGCCAAGGCCGAGCAGGCCGAGAAGAAGCCGGCCAAGAAGGCCGGGGGCACGCGGAAGCCGGCTGCGAAGCGCGCGAAGAAATCCTGACCGACACCGCCGTCCCGGTCAGATTCCGCGGCAATGGGGCATCTAGTCTGCAGACCGCAGATTCGGTCTCGGGAGTGTCACCGCGACGGACTGGGGGTCAGCGATGCGCATCGCTGTGATAGAGCACCGGCTATGCTCAACGACCGGTGAGGATGCTGCCGCATTGGCGGAGGCGGTCGTGTCCGCCGCTCGTGACGGTGCCGAGGTCGTCTTCCTGCCCGCCGTGTTCGATTCTCTTGACGCCGCGGCTCAGCGCGCGTTCTCCGATGGCGTTGCGGGTGTATCGGCGACGTGGCTGCTACCGAGGGTCGAGTCGCGAGCGCTCGGCCAGGCATTCTCGGCCATGCCGATCTTTGGCGCCGGTGAGAGGCTCGGGTCCGTCGCCCTTGTCCACGGCGACTCGTGTTTCGACTCGGGAGCGATCGCCGAGGTGGCTACATCCGAGCCCGCAGTGCTCGTGATGACACCGCTCAGTGAGAACGAACTGCAGGCCGAGGCGGTGCTCGAATTTGCGATCGGGCTCTCGGAGTCCGTCGCGCCGCTTGTGGTGGTCGCCGAGCCGGTCGGTGGCGGCTTCGGCGAGCCAGGGCAGGGCGGCAGTGCGATCGTCCTTCTCGGCAAGGTGCTTGCCGAGGCGCTCGGGCCAGACGGGGGCGTGCTGTTTGCCGAGGTGCCGGAGCCGCTGCCTCGGCCGTCGCCGCCGGAGCCGCTGCCTGCCGTCCCGACGATACTCGCGCAGCGTGCTGCCACGCATGCAGGCCGCAAACTTGACATGGGCTATCTCGCGGACCTCTCCGATGGGGCAGCGTCGCAGTAGGCGTTTGTGCGCGGGTAGCGACCGTGGCGCGTGCTAGAATCGCGGTGAATCCGGCCGCCTCAGATGCCTGCGGCTTCCACCCGGGCACTTTCGTTTGAAGGGACACCCGTGACGTATCCGAAGGTGACCGTGGTCGGCGCTGGGCAGGTCGGCGCGACCGCGGCCGAACTCCTGCTCCTGCGCGATCTTGCCGACGTCGTGCTCATTGACGTTGCCGAGGGCCTGCCTCAAGGCAAGGCGCTCGACCTGATGCACATGCGGTCGATCGAGGACTTCGGTCCGCGCGTGACCGGCACGAACGACTACGCGGACACGGCCGGCAGCGACGTCGTCGTCATCACCGCCGGTATTCCGCGGCGACCGGGGATGACCCGCGATGACCTGCTCGCCACCAACAGCGAGATCATGCGCTCGGTCATCACCCAAGCTGCAGCGGTTTCGCCGGACGCCGTCTTCATCTGCGTCACGAATCCGCTCGACATCATGACCTACCTCGCTCACAAGGAGTCGGGCCTGCCCGCCGAGCGCGTCATCGGCATGGGCGGCGTCCTCGACTCGGCACGTTTCGCCTTCGCGATTGCCGAGAAGACCGGCGCGGGCATCTCGGAGATCGAGGCGCTTGCGATAGGCGCGCACGGTGATGCGATGGTGCCGATGCCGCGCTTCTCGACCGTGGCCGGGCGCGCGCTCGGCGAGATTCTCTCCGCCGATGATGTCGAGGCGCTCGTGCAGCGCACCATCTTCGGTGGCGCGGAGGTGGTCGGGCTGCTCAAGGCCGGCTCGGCGTTCTATGCGCCCGCGGCTTCGATCGTCGCGATGGTGCGCGCCGTGCTCGAGGACTCGGGCACCGTGCTCCCGAGCTGCGTGCTGCTGCGCGGTGAGTACGGCATCGAAGATGTGTACCTTTCGGTTCCGGCCAAGCTGGGCCGGGCCGGAGTGCTCGGCATCGACGAGCTGCCGCTCAATGATGCCGAGCGGCATGCGCTGCAGCTCTCCGCGGCAACCGTCGCCAACTCACTCGATGCCCTAGGGTTGCGAGGCTAGCGTGATCACCGCCGAGCGGATCGCCGAGGCGGTCTCCAGGCTCGTTCCAGAGGCCGCGTTCACCATGCGTGCGGATGTCGCACGCGCGCTCTCAGCGGCGGCTGAGTCGGAGCGCTCCGAGCGTGGGCGGGCGGTCCTCAGCCAGATGATCGAGAACGAGCGGTTGGCCCGTGAGGGCCGGATACCGCTGTGCCAGGACACAGGCACCGTCTGGGTACGCATCGAGCTTGGCAGCGAGGAGACGCTTACCGGGAACGTGCAGACCGAGGTCAACGCTGCGGTCGCCGAGGCGTACCGCTCGGCAGGCCTCAGGATGTCCGTTGTCTACGATGCCCTGCTGGAGCGCGTGAACACCGGCGACAACACGCCGGCGTTCATCGAGCTGGTCTGGCGGCCGGGTACCGGGGCGACCGTGAGCGTGATGCTCAAAGGCGGCGGCTCAGACAACGCGTCCCGAGTCGAGATGCTGCCCCCGAGCGCCGGCTATGCGGGCGTCAAGGAGTTCGTGCTCAAGACAGTCACGGAGCGGGCGACAGGAGCCTGCCCTCCGCTGCTTGTCGGCGTCGGCGTGGGCACGACCTTCGACAAGGTCGGGGCGCTTGCGAAGCGCGCGCTCCTGCGGGAGATCGGCACGATTCCCAAGGACGATCGCGTCGCAGAGTTGGAGGCGGAGCTGCTCGAGGCCGTCAACGCGACCGGAATCGGCCCTGCCGGGCTCGGTGGCGACACGACCGCGCTCGCGGTCCATCTTGCGACGGCGCCGTGTCACATTGCCGCTCTCCCGGTCGCCGTGAACCTGGGATGCTGCGCCGTGCGGAGCGCCACCGTCGAGGTGGTCTCGTGATGCCGCAGCGTGAACCGATTCGCATCGACATGCCGGCATCGCGCGAGCGGCTTGCGGAGTTGCGCGCTGGCGACGAAGTCCGGTTGTACGGCCCCGTCTACACGGCGCGCGATGCGACACATGTGCGCTTGCTTGAAGAGCTGCGCACAGACGGTGTGCTGCCGTACGGGCTCATTGGTCAGACGCTCTTCTATGCGGGGCCGACGCCAGCGGTGGCGGGGCGCCACGGCGGCGCAGTCGGTCCGACGACCGCCAAACGCATGGACTTCGCCACACCGGAGCTCCTGGCGGCGGGTATCGTTGCGACCATCGGCAAGGGTACTCGCAGCGAAAAGGTACGTGAGGCGTGCCGGGCCACCGGCAGCGTGTACTTCGCTGCGGTGGGCGGTGCTGCTGCCCTGCTCGCGTCGCACGTCGCATCGGCCGAGACGGTAGCCTATCCTGAGCTCGGCACAGAAGCGCTGGTGCGCATGGTGCTCGACGGATTCCCTGCGTGGGTCGCGATCGACTCGGCGGGTATTGACCTGTATGCAACCGCGCCTCGGCAATGGCGCGATACGTTAGCGAGTGTCGAGTGACGTTCGAGGATCCACATTCTTCTGCGCGGCGCACAGTACCCGGCCTCTTCATCACGTTCGAGGGCGGTGAGGGCTCTGGCAAGTCGACGCAGATACGCATGCTGGCGCAGCGGCTGCGCGAGGGTGGCCTGACCGTGCGCACCGTTCGAGAGCCCGGCGGCACGGTGGTAGGAGAGGCTGTCCGAACGCTGCTTCTCGATCCCGAGCATGAGGGGCTCGACGCGCGCGCCGAACTGCTCTTGTACGAAGCCTCGCGTGCCCAGCACGTGGCCCAGGTAATCGCGCCAGCGCTTGCTGCCGGAGAGATCGTACTCTGCGACCGGTACACAGACTCGTCGCTCGCGTATCAGGGCCATGGCCGTGGTCTGCCGGTGACCGAAGTCGCGACGCTCAACCAGATCGCCAGCGGCGGGCTGGCGCCAGAGCGCACGCTGCTCCTCGACATCGAGCCTGAGCTGGGCATCCAGCGAGCCACCGCCGTCGCTGTGGATCGCCTCGAACGTGAGAGCCTGGCGTTTCACGAGCGGGTGCGCGAGGGATTCCTCTCGGTCGCCCGTGCCGAGCCCGACCGCGTCCGCGTCATCGATGCTTCGGGCAGCGTCGCTGAGGTTGCCGAGCGGGTGCTTGAGGCCGTGAGCGACATGCCTGTGATCACCGCAGCGCTCGGACAGCAGGACTGAGATGCCGCGCTCGGTCTGGGACGATATCATTGGGCAGCCGCGCGTCGTGGGGTTCCTGCGCGGCGTCATCGAGACCGGCACGGTGTCGCACGCGTACCTGTTCGTCGGGATGCCGGGTGCCGGCAAGAAGACTACCGCCCGCTCCTTCGCCTGTGCGCTCTTCTGTGGTGATTGCTGCGGCACGTGTGGCGCATGCACGCGGGTGAAGCGTGGTACGCATCCTGACGTGCACATCATCGAACCCGAAGGCGCAGGCGGTTACGTCGCCGCGCAGGTGCGCGAGCTGGTTCGCGATGTGAATCTCGCGCCCATCGAAGGGCCACGCAAGGTCTACATCATCGAGTCGGCGGACAGCTTCAACGATGCGTCGGCAAACGCGCTCCTCAAGACGCTTGAAGAACCGCCGGCCGACGTCGTCTTCATCCTGCTCGCGCACGCTGTCGACCTGGTGCCGCCGACGATCGTCTCGCGTTGCCAGGTCGTGCGGTTCCGCAGGCTTGCGCCGTCCGCAGCGATCCGCGAGCTTGTCGCGATCTCCGGGGCGGGCGAGGAGGAGGCCGCTATCGCGCTCGCCGCGGCAGGTGGTGTGATCGTGCGGGCTCGTGATTTCCTCGCATCGCCAGGCCGCCGCGTCGCTCGGATGCGCATCCTGCGCGCGCTCGACGACTTGCCGACCGGCGACGACCTCGACGTGCTCACCGCAGCCAAGGAGCTGCTTGCCGCGGTCAAAGCGCCACTCGAGGAGGTGCGCACCGCTCAAGCGAGTGAGCTTGCCGAGCGCGCCGAGTTTCTCGGCAAGGCTCAGGCGAAGGGGCTTGAGGAGCGCCACAAGCGTGAGCTGACCGCACGCGAGCGTGAGGGCATCGCAGAGATCTTGAACGTAGCCGAGAGCTGGCTGAGAGATTGCTTGACACTATCTCAAGGAGTCGAAGATCTTGCGATCAACACCGACGCTCTCGACGCAATGCAAGACATAGGGCGTATGATCACTCCTGCAGCGGCGACTCGTGCACTGCGAGCGGTCAACGTGGCTCGCCGCCGCATCTCGTATAATGTGAGCCCCCAGCTGGCCATCGAGGCCATGCTTTTCGATATTCGAGAGGTTCTTAGATGCCCACGGTAGTCGGAGTTCGGCTCCGCTTTTCAAAGACGTTGTGGTTCGATCCCGCAGGCACCGATCCCCAGGAAGGCGAGACAGTTCTCGTCGACACTGAGCGCGGCACCGAGGTCGGCACGGTAACCCAGCCACCTCATGAGATCCCAGCCGAGCAGCTCGTTGCGCCGCTCAAGCCGATTCTGCGCATTGCGGACGAGGCCGACCTCGAGAAGCTTGCCGAGCTGCAGGAGCGGGAGAGGGAGGCGATGGCGGGCTTCCGTGAGCTGGTAGAGGCTCACGGGCTCGATATGAAGCCGGTCGATGTGGAGTACCTCATCGACGGCGACAAGGTCGTCTTCTACTTCTCGGCGGAGGAACGAATCGACTTCCGGAACCTCGTGCGCGAGCTGGCGGCGAGGTACCACGCGCGCATCGACATGCGCCAAGTCGGAGTACGCGACGAGGCTCGCGCGGTGGGCGGCGTCGGTCACTGCGGCCAGATGCTGTGCTGCGTTCGGCTCGGCAATGACTTCCAGCCGGTCTCGATCCGGATGGCGAAAGAACAAGACCTACCCCTGAACCCCTTGAAGATAAGCGGGCTTTGCGGCAGACTCATGTGCTGTCTTCGCTACGAGTACGATGCCTACAAGGACTACAAGTCCCGGGCGCCGCGACGCGGGGCGATGATCGAGACGCCCAACGGCGAGGGCAAGGTCACGGATCTTAACACTCCGAAGGAGACTGTGACCCTGCGGCTCCAAGATGGGAGCAACGTCACGGTGCCACTCGCCGAGATGACGTGTGCGAAGGGCTCGGGGTGTCCGTGCTCGGTGAGCGCGGAAGCGTTTGAAAAAGCCACAGGACCGGCAACGACCGTGCTCACACTGCCCGACATCGATCTCGCTGGCGGGAAGAGCGCGAAATCCGCCGAGAAGGACACCACCACCGAGTCCAAGTCGGACACCGGGGGAGGCAGTCGCCGGAAGCGGCGTCGTGGCAAGAGGCCCGAGGGCGGAGAAGCGGCTCAGGGCGGGCAGGCGAAGGGCAAGCAGGGACAGGAGCCGAACGGCTCGGGTCCCGAGCAGCCCAAGCAGTCGCGCAACGCGGGCCCGAAGTCGCAGAAGGTACCCCGCCGGGGAGCCGGCGGAGCGGACGTCAGCAAGGCGTCCAGCGCGCCGAAGGGCGACGCGAACACAGGGGCCGGAGGCGCCGAGACTGGCGGCACGCGGACGCCGCGCAGGAGGCGGCGGCGCAGGCCGAGCTCTGGTGGCGACGCCCAAGCGTCGGAGTGAGCGTCAGACGTTCCAGACGTTGTAGTGTTTGACAGAGTGACCAACAGGCCGACGTAGCTCAGCTGGTAGAGCAGCGCACTCGTAATGCGCAGGCCAGGGGTTCGAGTCCCCTCGTCGGCTCCACGAACGTATACAGGGACTCAGCCGAGTCCCTGTTTTCTTTTCCGCTTCCGCACATGTACCCGGGGCGCGAAAGCGGTACCCTTAACAGAGGTAAGGCTGTGTTTGCCGCTTACCGTGGAAACTCGGCCGTTCACCGAAGGGATGCGCCGTTTAGCTGGTAGGTCCCGGGTCGCGGTGTGGTAGTGTCCGACGACCCCGCCCGCCTTGCCCAGAGAGCCTGTCTGGACTCAGCGCGTGCGGTCGTGGCGGAATAGTACGCGAGGAGGTGGACCGTGGAACTTGAGGGCATCGTCATCACCGTATTCATGGTGCTCGGCGCCTTGTTCGCGGCGGTCGTCTTCGCCACCTCGGCACTGCTCGGACCGTCCAAGCCCTCCGCGGCCAAGGGTGCAACCTATGAGTGCGGCGTCGACTCGGTTGGGCCCCCCTGGGTGCGGTTCCGTGCTGGCTACTACGTCTATGCGCTCCTGTACGTGATCTTCGATATCGAGACCGTGTTCCTGTATCCCTGGGCGGTCACGTTCGGTCAAGCGGGTGTGGGTTGGTTCGTGTTCGCCGAGATGGTCGTGTTCGTGACCATTCTGGTCGCCGGCTTGGCGTACGCCTGGAAGGAGGGCGCACTCAGGTGGCGCTAGACCGACTGACAGGCGAGGACTCGATCCTCTTCATCCGGAGCGAGCAGCTGTTCGACTGGGCCCGCCGGCGTTCGCTGTGGTACATGGCCTTCGGCATCGCGTGCTGCGCGATCGAGGGGCTGATGCACGCCTCCGGCCCGCGCTTCGACTTCGATCGTCACGGAGTGTTCTTCCGGGCCAGCCCGCGCCAGGCCGATGTGATGATCGTCGCCGGCACGGTGAACCACAAGATGGCTGACACGGTGAAGAAGCTCTACGACCAGATGCCTGAGCCCAAATGGGTCGTGGCGATGGGCGCGTGCGCCTCCACCGGAGGTCCATTCCGCGAGTACCCCAACGTCGTGCTGGGCGTCGACAAAGTCGTGCCTGTCGATGTCTACATCCCGGGCTGTCCTCCTCGGCCCGAGTCGGTGCAGTACGCGTTCCTGACGCTCATGGACAAGATCAGCGCGAGGACGGAGGAGCGGCTTGAGGCCAGACGCGATGCACATCGCTGACATCCTCGCGCGCGTCGGCGTCGATGGGGGAGTGAGTGCCGAGATCGAGCAGGTTGAGCCGCTCGGCCCGGTTCTGCGCGTCGATGCCAGCGACACCGCTGCGGCCCTCGCGGCGCTGAAGGACTCGGATCTCGCCTACGTGATGCTGGTGGACTTGTTCGGCATCGACATCGGCGAGGCGGTCGACATCGTCTACCACGTCCGCTCGCTGTCGAGTACCGGCGATGCGTATCTCAAGGCGCGCTACGAATACGGGTCGGCGCTAACGAGCGTATGGAAGGTGCATCCCGCCGCGCTCTTGCCCGAGCGGGAGTGCGCCGAGATGTTCGGGCTTTCCCTTGAGGGGCATCCCAATCCCAAGCGGCTGCTGACAGTCGAGGGCGCGATGCTACCCCCGCTTCTGAAGTCGACGGAGATCCGAACGGCTGAGGAGGTGAGGTCCCGGTGAGCGATCCGCGTAGCACCGTCCGGCATGTCGGCTGGCTGGCCGACGCGCCAGCTTGCGACATCGAGGACCTGCCGCTTTCGATCCGGCGTGCGCCCTGCGGTGTGGACGAGCTCGAGACCGAGCACCTCGTCTTGAACATGGGTCCCCAGCACCCGTCGACGCATGGGGTGCTGCGCGTGCTGCTCGAGCTGGATGGCGAAGAGATCATCACCGGCGAAGCCGCGATCGGATACCTGCACCGCGGTATCGAGAAGCTCGCCGAGCACCGACGCTACAGCGCAGTGGGTACTCTCATGGACCGCGGCGACTATGTCTCCGGGATCCACGGCGAGCTGGCGTTCGCGTTGGCCGCCGAGAAGGTCGCAGGCATCGAGGTACCTCGCCGTGCGAGCTGGCTACGGGTGTTGGTCGGCGAGTTGAACCGCCTCTCAAGCCACCTGGTGTGGTACGGCACGATGGGGCTGGACGCGGGCGCGATGGGGCAGTTCCTGTACGCATTGCGCGACCGCGAGAACCTGCTTGACATCCTTGAAGACATCAGTGGCCAGCGGATGATGTTCAACTACGTCCGTCCGGGCGGCGTGGTCGCGGACATCACGCCGACGGCGGAGGCAAAGATCCGCGAGTTCCTCACCACGATTGACAAGTACCTCACCGAGCATGAGGAGCTGCTCGGCGGAAACGAGATCTTCCAAGCGCGCATGCGTGGTGTCGGCGTGATCGACAAGGACATGGCGGTCGCGTTCGGTCTCACCGGTGCGAACCTGCGCGCCTCGGGTGTGAGCTTCGACGTGCGTCGTGACCGCCCGTACGCCGCGTACGCCGAGATGGAGTTCGACGTCCCCACCGAGCGGACCGGCGACTGCTACTCGCGCTACCTCGTGCGCATGGCCGAGATGCGCGAGTCCGTGCGCATCCTGCGCCAGTGCATGGACGGCCTGCCTGAGGGTGAGTACACCGCGAAAATGCCGAAGGTCTTCAGGCCTCCGGCAGGGGAGGCGTACGCTGCTGTCGAATCCCCGCGCGGTGAGCTTGGCGTCCATCTGGTGAGCGACGGCACAGAGCGTCCTTACCGGATGCACTACCGCCCACCAGCGCTCTACGCGCTGCAGGCAGGCGAGGTGCTCTTGCCCGGACAGCTTATCGCGGATGCGGTTGTGACGCTCGGCAGCCTCGACTTCGTGCTCGGGGAGATCGACCGATGAGCCTGCTATACGCGACATTGCGCGTGCTTGCGGCGCTCAGCCTGATGCTCATGAACGGCGTCGTGCTGATTTTGATGCTACGCAAGGTGCTCGGCCGTCTGCATCTGCGGCTGGGTCCGATGGAGCTGGGTCCGCAGGGCATGTTCCAGACGACCGCCGACGTGCTCAAGCTGCTCACGAAGGAAGACATCACCCCCACGCGCGTCGACAAGGCGCTGTTCTACATCGCGCCGCTGATCGTGTTCGTCCCGTCGCTCGCGGCCTACGGGGCGCTGCCGTTCTCGGGGGAATGGGTCATCGCCGACCTCAACCTGGGCCTGCTCTGGACGTTCTCGATCATGGCAATCATCCCGCTGGGAATCGTCGCGGCAGGTTGGGCGAGCTACAACAAGTGGTCGCTGATGGGCGGAATGCGGGCCGTCGCCCAGCAGGTGAGCTACGAGGTCCCGCTGCTTCTCGCAGCGCTTCCTCCCGTCATGATCGCCGGGTCCCTCAAACTGAGCGATATCGTGCGGGCTCAGATTGACTCGGTGTGGTTCTGGCTGCCATGCCTGCCTGCGTTCGTTCTGTTCCTCATCGCCGGGCTGATGGAGTCGAACCAGACTCCGTTCGACATGTCCGAGGCCGACTCAGAGCTCGTCGCGGGTTACGCGACCGAGTACTCGTCGATGAAGTTCGGACTGCTGTTCCTCGCTGAGTTCTCCAACACTTTCATCCTCGCCTCGTTGATCGTCACGCTGTTCCTTGGCGGATGGTCACTGCCCTTCGTGCCCGATACGGTCATCGGCGCCCCCGTCGTGTTCGCGCTCAAGACGTACGCGGTGATCTTCGTTCTGATGTGGATACGCGGCACCATGCCGCGCGTGCGCATCGATCAGATGCTGGCCTTCGGCTGGAAGGCCATGCTTCCGCTCTCGCTCGCGTGGGTCATGGTGACTGCCGCGGTCATCAAGGTCTGGCCTCTGCTCTTCGGAGGTGTGGGCCGATGAAGATCTGGGGCTCGGGGCTGCTTAAGGGTATGGCCATCACGATGCGCAACATGTTGCGCACGCCGATCACTGTCCAGTACCCGCACCAGAAGGTCGTGCTGCCCGAGCGTGCGCGCTGGGCTTTGCAGATGAAGTACGACGAGGCGGGCGAGCACAAGTGCACGGCGTGCCTGATCTGCGAACGGACATGTCCCGACTACATCATCGACATCGAGGTCACGACCGCCGAGGACAGAAGCAAGCACATCGACGCCTACACCTATGAGATCGGAGCCTGCATGATGTGCGGGCTGTGCGTGGAGGCGTGCCCGTTCGACGCCATCCAGATGGGCAAAGACTACGAACTCGCCCGAACCTCAAGCGAACAGCTCACCATCCGCCTGCTGGAAGACACTCCGGCAGTCTCGCCGAAGCGCAAAGCCGCGGCTGCGAGTGAGAACTCGGCGCGCACCTCTGCGGCCGAGTCGGCCGCCACCTCCGCCGCTGAGTCGGCGCCTGAGGAGGTGGGCTCGTGAACGACATCCTCGGAGTGGTCGTGTTCGTCGCACTGGCTGCCTTCTCCATCGGTGGAGCTATGGCGATGGTCACCTCGCGCAACGTCGTTCACGCCGCGTACTGGTTGCTCGCGGTCTCGGCCGCTGCCGCAGGGCTCTTCGCACTGCTCGAGGCGGGCTACGTGGCACTGATCCAGTTGCTGGTCTACGCCGGTGCCGTCGCGATTCTCAACATCTTCACGATCATGATCACTATGCGTCGTCGGGAAGACGCGGTCCGCCCACGCGATCTCTCCTGGACCGGGTTCGTTCTGACCGCAGGCTTCTTCGGGCTCGTGACGTACGCGGTGCTCGGCAGCCCCCTTCCCGAGGCCGTGCCCGTCGCCGAGTTCCCCGGGTTGCTTGAGTTCGGCAGGCAGCTCTTCTCGGCACAGGGTTGGGCTCTGCCGTTCGAGGTTGCCTCTCTGGTACTCACTGCTGCGCTGGTCGCCGCGGTGTGGTGGTCGAAGGAGGACGACGAGTGAGCGTTGGCCTGACGCCATATCTGATCCTCGCGGCCGCGCTGTTCTCGATCGGGTTGTTCGGCGCCGTCTCGAAGAAGGGTGCCGTGCCGGTGCTCATGTCGCTCGAGCTCATGTCTGTGGCTGTCAGCCTGAACCTGCTCGCGTTCTCGAAGCATGTGACACCGGAGCAGATGACAGGACAGTACTTCACGGTCTTCTCAATGGTCATCTCGGCAGCTGAGATCGGTATCGGGCTCGCGCTCGTCATCGCGATATACCGCGCATCGCGCACCGCCGAGCTGGCCGACATTTCGGACTTGAAGGGGTAGCGGTGGACTGGGTCGCACTCATACCCCTGCTCCCGGCAGCGGCGTTTATTGCGCTTCTGCCTCTGTCGCGTGCTGTGCGCAACCGGATGCTCTGGCTGCCGGTCGCTGCGATGTCCGGCTCGCTCGCCCTTTCAGTCGCGTCGCTTATCGCAATATGGCCGAGCGGCTCGGCTGAGGCGGCCTCCGGGCCCGCCTGGCGGCTGAGCTGGCCTCTTGCCTCTGTAGGTGGTGCGGATATCGGCCTGTCGCTGTCGCTCGACCCGCTCGCTGCAGCCACGCTTACCGTTGTCACGATCGTTGCCACAGGCGTACTGGTGTACTCGCTCGGCTACCTGCACCGTGACGACCGCCGAGGCTGGTACTTCGCAGTGGTCTCGCTGTTCACGTCGGCCATGCTTGCGCTCGTGCTCTCGGGGAACCTGCTTCTGACCTTCGCCATGTGGGAGGTCATGGGTTTGTGCTCGTACCTGCTCATCGGCTTCTGGCATGAGCTCGAGGCACCGCGCAAGGCCTCTCAGAAAGCGTTCCTCACCACGCGCATCGGCGATCTCGGCTTCCTGGTTGCGCTCTTCGCGATTTTCGCGAACACCGGCAGCTTCGACCTGGCGCAAGTTCTTCAGGCTGCGCCCGGCTGGGCCCCTGGGGTCGCGCTCGTTGTGGCGCTTGGACTGCTTTGGGCTGCGATGGGTAAGTCGGCGCAGCTGCCGCTACACGTGTGGCTCCCTGACGCGATGGCCGGCCCGACGCCTGCGTCCGCGCTCATCCATGCGGCCACCATGGTCGCTGCTGGCGTGTTCGTCGTCGCCCGCATGTTGCCTGTCTTCGAGCTGGTGCCCGGAGTCATGAGCGCGATGCTTGTGATTGGAGCCGTGACCGCGCTCGTCGGCGGACTGCTCGCAGCGGTCCAGCACGATGTGAAGAAGGTGGCGGCCTACTCGACGATCAGCCAGCTCGGCCTCATGTTCGTGGCGCTCGGCGCGGGGAGCGCGACCGCGGCGCTGTTCCACCTGACCACGCACGCCTTCTTCAAGTCCCTGATATTCCTCGGCAGTGGCGTGATCATCCACTCCGCTCACACGCAGGACATGCGGGAGATGGGCGGGCTCGCGAAGCATCTGCCCGTCACGACCGTGACGTTTGGCATCGGATGCCTTGCGCTCGCCGGCGTACCGCCGCTGTCTGGCTTCTTCAGCAAGGACGAAATCCTTGCCGTCCTGCTGCATGATCAGCACTACGCGATCTTCGCCGTCGTGGTGCTCTCATCGGCGATCACCGCCTACTACGTCACCCGCCTGTGGTTCCGTGTCTTCACCGGACCCGAGCAGGGCCACGGCCTGCATGAGGCGCACTACTCAATGCTCGCGCCGATGGTCGTGCTTGCCGCGATCACTCTGGTGGCCGGCTTCGGCACGACGCTGTTCGCCGGGCTGTTCGGCGAGACGGGCCACTTCCCGGGCCTCGACATGTGGCTCATCTCGTTCGCCGTCGCCGGGACGGGCATCGCTGCCGGCTGGTGGATCTACGGGCGCCGCTCGGCAGTCACGAACACGCGCGTGTGGAAGGACCGATTCGGCTACGCGTATGACGCGCTGGCGAACAAGCTGTACTTCGACCTCACGTACGAGAAGGTCTTCATTCGCGGCTACTTCGTGCTAGCGTCGGAGCTCAGCC
This sequence comes from uncultured Eubacteriales bacterium, assembly GCA_964492775.1. Taxonomy (GTDB): domain Bacteria; phylum Actinomycetota; class Coriobacteriia; order Anaerosomatales; family PHET01; genus WRDS01. The sequence goes on from CAZBLH010000002.1 coordinate 93,130, forward strand.
GCTTCGACGCCAGGGTCGTCGATGGTGTCGTCAATGGAGCGGCCCGCGTCTGGTCGGTGCTTTCCGGCGGCATGTCGCTGTTTGACGGCCGAGTTGTGGATGGCGCGGTGAACGGGCTTGCATCGGGAGCGAGGGCGCTCGGCAACTCGGCGCGTCGGATCCAGACCGGGCGGCTACAGGACTACCAGCGGCTCATCGTGGGAGCCTCGCTCTGCCTGCTTATGGGCTTGTACGTACTGATGCTGGTGAAAGGGGCCGGATAAGCGTGCTGACCGCTATCGTCTTCCTACCGCTGCTCGGCGTGCTCGGCTGCGCGCTCGTGCCAAGGAGCCACGCCGGACTCGCCCGCTGGGTCGCGCTCGTTGTCACCGTGGCCGATCTCGTGCTGGCCGCCGTGATGGTCGCTCGCTTCGCCCCCGATGGCGGGCTGCAGTTTGCCGAGCGGCTCTCCTGGATCCCGCAGGCTGACATCCAGTACTTCCTCGGCGTGGACGGCATTTCGATGCCGCTGGTCGCTCTCTCGGCGCTCCTGACCTTCCTTGCGGTCATCGCGAGCTGGAAGATCGACGCCAACCCACGCATGTACTTCGCGATGATGCTGCTTCTGCAGGTGGGCATGAACGGCGTCTTCTCTGCACTGGACCTCGTGCTCTTCTACGTCTTCTGGGAGCTCGTGCTCGTGCCGATGTACTTCCTCATCTCCAAGTGGGGCGGCCCGCGGCGCGAGTACGCGGCGATCAAGTTCTTCCTCTACACGCTACTGGGCTCGGTGTTCATGCTCGTCGGCATCGTCGCTCTCTACCTCTACACCGGCACCTTCGATATTGTCGAGCTTGCCGAGAAGGGCTCCGCGCTCGCACCCGGCGTCCAGTGGTGGCTGTTCGCCGCATTCTTCCTCGGCTTCGCCGTGAAGGTCCCGGTCTTCCCGCTGCATACGTGGCTTCCTGACGCGCACGTCGAGGCGCCGACGGCGGGCTCGGTACTGCTCGCGGGCGTGCTGCTGAAGATGGGGACGTACGGCTTCATGCGGATCTCGCTGCCGGTGCTTCCTGATGCATTCGCGAGCTGGCAGTGGGCGATCGGGCTTCTGGCGGTGATCTCGATCGTGTACGGAGCGGCGGTAGCCTTCGCCCAGAGCGACCTCAAGAAGCTGGTCGCCTACTCGTCCGTGTCGCACATGGGCTTCGCCATGCTCGGCATAGCCTCGGGCACGGCTGCGGGACTCTCCGGCGCGATGGCGGTGAATGTGAGCCATGGACTGGTCACCGGCATGCTATTCCTGATGGTCGGCATGCTCTACGACCGCACGCACACCCGCGAAATCTCCAAGCTCTCCGGCGTCGTTGGGGCGACACCCGTGATCGGTGGCTTACTCGCCTTCGCTTCCTTCGCCTCGCTCGGCCTGCCCGGCTTGTCGGGATTCGTCGGCGAGTTCCTGTCGCTCCTCGGGGCGTGGGCATCCGCGGCGGTTCCCGCGTGGATGGTGCTTGTGGCGGCGCTCGGCGTGCTTCTCGGCGCCGCCTACATCCTGTGGATGCTGCAGCGTGTGGCGTTCGGCGAGCCGAGCGAGGCCATGGCCGGCCAGGCCGACGCGTCGCTTCGCGAGATCGCGACGGTGCTGCCGCTCGTCGCGCTCGTCGTCGTGATCGGCCTGTACTGGTCGTCGCTGCTGCGATACGTGGACCCCGCGGTTACTGAGCTCGCTCGGCTGCTGGGGGCGTAGATGACCGGCTACTGGCTCATAGCGCCCGAGATTCTGCTGATTGCTGCGGTCGCGTGGGCGCTCTTTGCCGAGCGGCTGCCCGGCGGCGACCGCTCGGCACCGTGGGTCGGGTTCGTGCTCGCGATAGCAGCAGGTGCCCTGTCGGCACTAGCCACGACGGGCGCGGCCTACTTCGGCGACCTCATCGTGGTAGACGCGGCGGCGCGTTTTGCGCGTGTGGCCATCGCGGCGATCACGGCACTGTGGATGCTGTGGACCGCAGGCCGAGGGCGTGGCCGCATCCGCGAGGCGGTCGCGCTCGCTCTGCTGTCGGCGATCGGGTGCCTTCTGATGGCAAGCGCCCAGGAGATCGTCACCATTGTGCTCGCGCTCGAGCTCGCGACGATGCCGGCCTACGTGCTCATCGGGTACCGGCGCTGGCGGGTGTCGGGGCTCGAGGGAGCCCTCAAGTACTTCCTGCTCTCGATGCTCACGACACTCGTGATGCTGTACGGGCTGTCGTTCGTGTACGGCCTCACGGGCACCACGCGCCTGGCCGAGCTCGACCTCTCCGGCACCGGCGCGCTCGGCATCCTCGCCGTCACGCTCACACTGGTCGGCCTGCTCGCCAAGCTTTCGGCCGCGCCGTTCCATTACTGGGCTCCCGACGCCTACGAGGGCGCCGAGTCCTGGTCCGTCGCGTTCGTATCGACCGTCCCCAAGCTCGCCGGTGCCGTCGCGGTCGTGCGCTTCGTGTTAGCTCTCGCCGACTCCTCGGCCGGGCTCGGGCCGGCACTGCTCGTTGCATCCGTCACCTCCATGGTGCTTGGCAACCTCGCTGCGCTCTCGCAGGATGATGTCCGGCGCATGATGGCATACTCGGGTGTGGCCCACACGGGATACCTGCTTCTCGCTGCGGCGACGCTCTCTCCCTCCGGATACGGTGCCGCGGTCTTCTATGCCGCTGCCTATGCGCTCCCATCGCTCGGCGTGATGCTCGTGGCCGCCGAGGTGGGGGACCGAGTGAGCGACTTCGGCAGCGCCGCCGCCAGACGCCCCGTCGTGGCGTGGTCGGTGGTGGCGATGCTCGTCTCGCTGATCGGCATTCCGCCGCTGCTTGGCTTCTTCGGCAAGCTCTACCTCTTCGGCACTGCGGTTGATGCGGGGCTTGGAGTGTGGGTGGTGCTGGCGGTTGCGATGAGCGTGGTATCCGCCGCCTACTACTTGCGCATCGTGCGCGCCATGTTCGCTACCGATTCGGAGCAGGGGAGCACCGAGGTTCGCGGATCGGTGGCCGCCGACGCCGCCATCATCGCAACGGCAGTACTCACGTTCGCGCTCGGGCTTGCCGCAGGACCGCTGTTTTCCGCGCTCGGCGCACTGATGCCGTAAGGTGCGCTCGGCCGGCATTACGCTCGGTGGCCTCCGAAGTATGGAGACGCCGTGGACCGCAGCTGTCACCTCCGTGAATCGCGGGCGATCGGGCACATCGGGGTACAGTAATTGTTTGAGGCCACGTGCAAGAACACCCCATTTCGCTCAGTTCGCGAGGTGAAGCAGATGTCCGCTGACGAGACGTATTCCGATTCCGAGAACCGCGCCGACACCCGCGCCGAGACGGCCGCCGAGCGACCCACGGTCGCACCGGCGCCTCCTGCCATCCCGCCCGGGCCGCTGCCGGCCTGCGCCGGCGATGACGAGGTGCCGTGTGTGGAGCCAGTACCGGCAGCGAGTCGACCTTCGGGTGGCGCACTGGTTCTCTCGGCAGCCTTGGGCGCCATCGTCGGGGGTCTGCTCATCACCGTACTTGCGGCGTGGGCGTTCGGGCTCGTCCCAGGCACGAGCCCGCTCATCAAGCTGCCGTCATCCGGCAGGATTGAGACCCCACGACCGACCGAGACGGTCATCAACATCGAGGGTGGCGACGTCAATGCGGTGGCTCAGACCGTTGCCGAGAAGGTCGTGCCGTCGGTGGTAAGCATCACCGTCGCGCAGCGCGGCGTCGACCCGTGGACTGGTCAGGAGTTCACGCAGGAGTCCGGTAGCGGCTCGGGCGTGATCATCCGCGAGGACGGCTACATCATCACCAACAACCACGTCATCGACGGGGCCGATCGCCTAATCGTCACGGTTGGCGTCGAGGACAAGGAAGCCAAGATCGTGGGCACCGACCCCTCCACCGACCTGGCGGTCATCAAGATCGAGGGCTCGGGCTATCCCGCGATTGGCGTCGGGTCCTCAACCGACCTGGTCGTCGGCCAGTGGGTCATGGCCGTGGGAAGCCCCTTCGGTTTCGAGCGGACGGTGACCGTCGGGGTAGTTTCGGCGCTCAACCGCAGTGAGCTCATGCAGTCCGGCAACGACCTGACCACCTACACGAACCTCATCCAGACTGACGCCGCCATCAATCCGGGCAACTCCGGTGGGGCGCTCGTGAACGAGGAAGGCAAGCTGGTCGGCATCAACTCGCTGATTCAATCGCCGTCGGGACAGGTGGGCGCGGCCCAGTCCTCGGGCGTCGGGTTCGCCATACCTGCGGACTTCGCCCTGAGCGTTGCCGAGCAACTGATCGAGACGGGTAGGGCAACGCACCCGATCATGGGCGTGAGCACCGAGACGGTGAACGAGACCATCGCCGCCGAGTTCGACCTTCCGGTCCGCCGAGGTGCCCTCGTGCGACTCGTGCAGTCGGGTTCGCCTGCCGAGGCCGCGGGTATCGAGCGCGGCGACATCATCGTGCGCATCGAGGATCGCGAGATCTCGGGTGTCGAAGACGTCTTTGCGGTCACGCGCTCGCACAAGGTAGGGGACACGATCACGGTGGAGGTCGTGCGGGATGGCGAGCGCAGGACCTTCGACGTCACGCTCGCGTCTGATACCCAGTGAGGATCACGGTCATTTCGGTCGGCCGACTCAAGGAGCGTTTCTGGCGCGAGGCGGCCGATGAGTACCTGAAGCGCCTCAGCCGCTATGCCGACGTGCGCGAGGTCGAGGTCGCCGATCGCGATCCGTCCCGTATCGGCGTCGAGCGCACACTTGTCGAGGAGGCGGCCGATGTCCTGCGTGCGATCCCCGAGGGAGCTCACGTCGTCGCGCTCGACCTCGGCGGCAAGGCTGTCTCAAGTGAGCAGTTCGCCGAGAAGATCGAAAGGCTGGCGACGGAGGGTCGTAGCAGAGTGGCGTTCATCATCGGTGGATCGCACGGCCTTGCTCCCGAGGTCATCGCGCGCTCTGACGAGCGGCTTTCGCTCGGTCCGATGACGTTGCCGCACAACCTCGCCCGAATCGTGCTGCTGGAGCAGGTGTACCGCTCCTACAAGATTCGCCGAGGCGAGCCGTACCACAAGTGAAAAGGTCCGGGGTGTTCGCACCCCGGACCTTTGGTTCACTCCTGTGCAGGCATCGTCGCCTAGCGGCGCCTCAGGTCGCGGGCTGCGGCCATCGCTGCGCGAGCGCCCTGGCCTACAGCCGTAACGATCTGCTTGCCGTACTCGTCGGTGACGTCGCCGGCGGCGTACACACCCGGGGCTGAGGTCGCGCCGGACTTGTCGACGATGATCTCGCCGTGCTCGTTCAGGTCGACCAGGCCGAGAGCGAACTCCTCGGCGGAGATGGAGCCGGCCTCGATGAAGACGCCGCGAACGCGGATGTCGAGTTCGGTGCCGCCCACCTCGACCTTGAGGTTTCGTACGCGCTCGTCGCCCTCGATAGCGATGGGCTTGGTGTTCTGCCACAGCTCGATGTAGGGGTGGACCTTGACCTTGTTGATGAGAGCCTCGGGACCCTCGAGCTCGCCCTCGAGGACGAGAATCACCTTGATGTCGAGCGAGGCGATCTGCAGGGCGGCGTCTGCGGCGGACTCCGCGGCGCCCACCACGGCGACGGTCTTGTCGGCGAAGAGTGCCGCATCGCAGGTCGCGCAGTAGGAGACGCCGCGCCCTACGAGCTCCTTCTCGCCCGGGATAGCGAGTCGCTTCGGGGCCTTGCCGGTCGCGATGATGACGGACTTGCCGTGGATCGTCAGACCCTCACGGGTGAAGACGTCATACCCATCGCCTTCAGGGTAGATGGAGTTCACGAGCTGGTCCTTGAGGACCTTCACGCCAAAACGGCGGATGTGGTCCTTGAAGTGGTTAACCAGCTCGGTGCCGCTGACGGGCTCCCAGCCCATGAAGTTCTCGACGCGGTGAGCGGCACGCATCTGTCCGCCGATGAAGCCGGCGACGACCGCAGTGGAGAGTCCTGAACGGGCCGCATACATCCCGGCGGTCAGGCCTGCAGGGCCGCCGCCGATGACTACCACGTCGAAGTTGCCGGCGTGTCCTTTGATCTCGCTCATTCGAAGTCCTTTCACTCGGGTTCCCGGCGTTAGGTCCGCCCGACATTCTTCCATATCACGGCGTCAGCTTCACATGTTGCCGTGACGTCGATTGCGTGCCACCGTTGTGACACCCATCTCGGGCATGCTTAGAGGCGACCGACCGTCCTCGACGAAAGGGACGCCATGACCGCAAGACGTCTGTTCGCGATCGGCGTGATTCTCGTACTGGCCTCCGTCGCCTGGGTCGCCCTGGGCGGTTCCGTCGAGTTCCGCACCGGTGACCGCACCGCCTACCTTGCTGATGAGGTCACCGGACTTTGGGGGGGACCGCAGGTGCAGTCCGTCCCGAATTTCACGGCGGAGGGTGGTGTTACGCCGGAGCTCGCCGGCAGCGAAATCCGCGCGGACTTCGAACTCGACCAGAGGCGCAAGGGGCTTCTGTGGTACGCGACATACGTCGTGGACTTCGACGCGACCTACCAGGTGAAGAACCCGGCGACCAAGGACGCCAAGACCACGATGGTGTTCATGTTCCCGGATGCTCAAGGGATCTACGATGGCTTCTCGGTGAAGGTCGATGGCCGAGATATCCCGGTGAGCTATCGGGGAGGCAACGCGGTTGCCTCGTTCGAGATTGCGCCTGGCGCGACGTCCGCTGTCTCGACCGGATACACGACCAACGGGCTCGACTTCTGGACCTACCAACCCAGCCCTGCAGGCGTGGGCATCATAGAGAACTTCAGGCTCACGATGAACACCGACTTTGCTGAGGTGGACTACCCCGACGACGGCGTCTCGCCTACGTCACGGGAGCGCACCGATGACGGCTGGCAGCTAGTGTGGGACTACGACAGCGTAGTGAGTGGCCGACCCATCGGTCTGGTCATGCCCTCCCCGGCCAATCCGGGTCCTCTCGTCTCGCGAATCACCTTCTTCGCACCCATATCGCTGCTGTTCTTCTTCGCCGCACTCGTGCTGTTGACCACCACGAGTGACGTGAAGCTCCACCCGGTGCACTACGGGTTCCTCGCGGCGGCGTTCTTCGCATTTCATCTGCTACTTGCCTATCTCGCCGATCAGATCGACCTGAATGCGGCGTTCGCGATCGCTTCGGTCGCCTCGGTGCTGCTCGTGCTGGGGTACCTGCGGGTAGTGGTCGGTGCTAACCGGGCGCTGCTGGAGATCGCTCTGAGCCAGTTCGTGTTCCTCGTGCTGTTCAGTTACAGCTTCTTCTTCGAGGGGTTCACCGGTCTGGCGATCACGATCGGCTCGGTCCTCACTCTGGCCTTCTTCATGGTGAAGACTGCGCGGGTGGATTGGGACAAGGTGTTCGAGCGTACCCCGCGTCCTCGGCTGATGAACCCGGCGGTGCCGCCGGCTCCCCCCGCGACGGAGTCGGCTTCTCCCAGCGAGCCCGCTTAGAGGTTCGCAAGGACGCACGAGTTCTGCGAGACCCATGCACGCCGTCGGCGGTACGCCACCAGCCGCCGATGGCATGCATGGTGTATCCTTGCAGGTCACACAGTTGCGTCTTCGGGAGGCAGTGCACCCTTGAGAGAGACCGTCACTCAGCTTGTCAGCGAGGCCATCTCCGGCGCGATCGCCGACGGGGCGATATCGCTAGCCTGTACGCCTCCGGTCGAGATCGAGCGCCCTCGCGATCACTCCCACGGGGATTGGGCGACCTCGGTTGCACTGCGCTGCTCGAAAGAGGCGGGCATGCCCCCTCGAGACATCGCCGCACTGATCGCCGAACGCATCGCTGGCCACGCGGACATCGCGTCGGTTGAGGTCGCAGGCCCCGGCTTCATAAACCTGAAGCTATCCGCTTCGGCACTCCAGCGCGTGCTCCGGGACGCGCGCGAGGCCGATGCCGATTACGCACGCTCCAGCGCCGGCGGCGGTCGCAGTGTGCAGGTCGAGTTCGTCTCGGCGAACCCCGTCGGCCCGATGCACGTCGGGCACGGCAGGTGGGCAGCGCTCGGCGATTCGATCGCGCGGGTGCTGGAGCACGCAGGGTGGCGCGTCGAGCGCGAGTTCTACATTAACGATGCCGGCGTGCAGATGGACACATTCGGAGCGTCGGTGGCAGCGCGCTACCTCGAACTTCTGAGCCGCGATGTCGAGTTCCCCGAGGACGGGTACCGCGGCGCGTACATCGCCGAGATCGCCGCCGAGGTGCTGGCGGCCGAAGGCGCTGGGCTGGCCGAGCTGCCGCTCGATGAGCTCCGGGTGCGCTGTCGTGAGATCGGGTACGCGCTCGTGCTCGAGAATCACCTCAAGCGGGTGCTGCATGAGATGGGCGTCGACTTCGACGTCTGGTTCTCGGAGCGCACGCTGCACGCTCGGCGCGAAGACGGCCGGACTGAAATCGAGGACGCGATCGAACGCCTTACCGAGCGGGGCCACATCTTCGAGCTCGACGGAGCGCTCTGGTTCCGTTCGACCGCGTTCGGCGATGACAAAGACCGCGTGCTGCGCAAGTCTGACGGCGAGTACACGTACTTCGCCGCCGATATCGCGTATCACTGGGACAAGTTCGACGTTCGAGGCTTCGACCGCGTCATCAACATCTGGGGCGCGGACCACCACGGCTACGTCGCCCGCATGAAGGCGGCCGTCGCCGCTCTCGGCCACGAGGGCAGGCTCGATGTGGTGATCGGGCAGCTCGTGAACCTCTACCGCAACGGTGAGGCTGTTCGCATGTCCAAGCGCACGGGCGAGATGGTCACTTTCGAGGAGCTGCTCGGCGAGGTGGGCGCGGATGCGGCCCGCTACTGGTTCCTCCGCCGAAGCACCGACCAGCAGGTCGACTTCGACATCGAGATCGCCCGGCAGAGCAGTGCCGATAACCCCGTGTACTACGTGCAGTACGCGCATGCGCGCATCTGCTCGATCCTGCGCAAGGCTGCTGCCGAGACCGGCGTAGAGGCTGATGTCGCCGTGGATGAGATCGCCCCGCAGCTCGTGGACGGCTCGGCTGACCTCTCGCCGCTTGTCACCGATGAGGAGTTCGCGCTGATGCGCCGCATCGGCGAGCTCGCCGACGTCGTCGAGATTGCCGCGCGAGACCTTGCGCCGCACCGGCTCGCGCACTACGCCGAAGATCTCGCCGCGAGCTTCCACCAGTTCTACACACGCTGCCGTGTCGTTGATCCGGCCGAGCCCGAGCTCACCGCGGCTCGGCTGTACGCGGTGGACGCGACCCGCAGAGTGTTGCGCTGCGTGCTCAGGCTTCTCGGCGTGAGCGCGCCGGAGCGCATGTAAGGACCGCGATGACGCGGGCCGCTCGCCCGCAGCCACGCACGCACGCCGCCGAGGACCAGGAGATACCATGGCAAGGCCCGCAGCCCCCCGAGGACCCGTCGATCCCGATCTGAGGACCGGGCACGATCTCATGAGCGTGTTACCGATCACCGCCGAGGTGCGCGATGGGCACCTATGGGTTGGCGGCGTCGACCTGGTCGAGCTCGCCCGCGAGGCGGGCACGGCCCTGTACGTGATGGATGAGGCCACCATCCGCACGCAACTTCGCGACTACGTGCGATGGACGACGTACCACTGGCGCGACGTTGATGTTGTCTACGCCGGCAAGGCGTTCATGAGCATCGCGATGCTCAAGATCGTCGCCGAGGAAGGCTGCTGCCTCGATGTCTCGAGCGGGGGAGAACTCGCCTTCGCGCGGGCAGCAGGCTTCCCGATGAATCGCATCTACGTTCACGGCAACAACAAGACGCCGAGCGAACTCGCCGAGTGTCTGGATGCGGGCGTCGGTCGCATCGTTGTCGACAGCTTCGAGGAGATGGAGCGCCTCTCGGCGATGGCCGTCGAGAGGGGCGTCACCCAGAGCGTGCTGATCCGTGTCACGCCCGGCGTCGAGGCGGATACGCACGACTTCATCATGACCGGTGCCGAGGACTCGAAGTTCGGTTTCGGGCTGAACCAGGGACTCGCGATGCGCGCGATCAGGCGCGCGATCGAGCTTCCTGGTCTCGACTTCGAGGGTCTGCACATGCACATCGGGTCGCAGATCTTTGCCCTGCAGTCGTTCGCGAAGGCCATCGAGGTCATGGTCGCTTTCATGCGCGAGATCGAGTCTGAGACCGGCGTTGCTGTGCGGCTGCTCGACACGGGCGGCGGACTCGGCATCAAGTACGGCCTCCCCGACGAGCCCTCGACCATCGAGGAATACGGGAAGGTCGTCGTAGACGGCATCAAGGACGAGTGCGAGAAGCACGGGCTTGCCGTGCCGAGAATGGCCGTCGAGCCCGGCCGGTCGATCGTCGCCAATGCGGGAGTGACGCTGTACACCGTTGGCTCGATCAAGGAGATCCCAGGGATTCGCACCTACGTGGCGGTCGATGGTGGGATGTCCGACAACATCCGGACCTCGCTCTATGACGCCCACTACGAAGCGCTTATCGCCAACAAGGCGGACCGTCCGCGCGAGATGGTCGCCACGGTTGCCGGCAAACACTGCGAGAGCGGGGACATCGTCGTGCGCGACGCCCCGCTGCAGAGCCCTGAGGTCGGCGACGTGATGTGCGTCTGCGCAACGGGCGCGTACTGCCAGTCGATGAGCAGCAACTATAACAAGCAGGTACGCCCCGGGGTCGTCTTCATCTCCGACGGCACGTGGCGATGGGTGGTCCGCAGGGAGAGCTACGAGGACCTGCTCCGCAACGAGCTCGGCTAGGGTCGGGCCGTTCGGCTCTCGCAAGCGCTCGCGCTACAATGTGCCTGCAAGCCCGTGGCCTTTGTTGAGGTCACCCTACGGTCATCAGAGAGGTATCAAATGCGCACCGTCAAAGTCGGCCTTATCGGCCTCGGTACCGTCGGTTCGGGTGTCGTAGAGATCATTCGCCGCCACCGTGAAGACTTCCGTTCGCGCGCCGGCGTCGACATCGAGCTCGTTCGCTTCGCCGACCGCAATACGGACCGCTTCACAGATCTAGGCTTGCCCGCCGAGGCGTGCACCACGGACGCGTTCGAGCTGCTGCGCGACCCCGAGGTCGATATCGTCATCGAGCTCATCGGAGGCACCGGGGTTGCACGCGAGGTCGTGCTTGCGGCGCTCGAAGGCGGCAAGAACGTCGTCACTGCGAACAAGGCGCTGTTGGCGAACCACGGGGAAGAGGTCATGCAGGCTGCCGAGAAACACGGCGTCGACCTCTATTTCGAGGCGAGCGTCGGCGGCGGCATCCCTATCATTGGGCCGCTCAAGCACTCTCTCACCAGCAATGAGATCGACACCGTCATGGGTATCGTCAACGGCACGACGAACTACATGCTCACCCGCATGGCCGAGGACGGGCTCGACTACGCGAGTGCGCTTGCCGAGGCGCAGGCAAAGGGCTTCGCTGAGGCGGATCCGACCGCGGATGTCGAGGGGCTGGATGCGGCGGCGAAGATCGCCATCCTGTCGTCAATCGCCTTCAACAGCCGCGTGGTGATGAGCCAAGTGCCGACCGAAGGCATCACCAACATCACGCCGACCGATATCGCCTACGCCCAGAAGATGGATTCGCAGATCAAGTTGCTGGCAATCGGAAGGCGCGTCGGCGAGCAGATCGACGTGCGCGTACACCCGACTATGATCCCGAACTCGCACCCGCTTGCGAGCGTTGCCGGCGTGTACAACGCTATCTACGTGATCGGCGACTCGGTTGGCAAGACGATGTTCTTCGGCGAGGGTGCGGGCTCGCTGCCTGCCGCATCCGCCGTGGTCGGAGACGTGATCGAGGTCGCCCGCCGAGTGGGTGCCGGCTGCGTTCCGGCGGTCGGCTGCACGTGCACCGAAAGGCTCGAGGTGCGCGACATCACCGATCTGGAGACCCGCTACTACGTGCGGCTCTTCGTCGCCGACCGCCCCGGTGTGCTTGCGGCGACCGCGAAGGTCTTCGGCGACAACGGGGTCTCGCTGGCGAGCGTCATCCAGCAGGGGGCGGGCGAAGAGACCGCCGAGCTCGTCTACGTCACGCACACAGCGCGTGAGTCCGATGTCCGCCGAGCGCTCGAGGGTATTCGCGCACACGAGGCCGTTGCGCGCGTCGAGTCGGTCATCCGCGTCGAGGACCTGTAGCGCGTGAGAGTCGCCGTAACCGTCCCCGCCACCTCGGCGAACCTGGGTCCGGGCTTCGACAGCTTCGGGCTAGCGCTCGCCATCCGCAACCGCCTCGAGGCTGAGCTCGCTGACGAGTGGAGCGTAGAGATCGTCGGGGAAGGCGCCGGACGGCTGCGCGCCGACGAAGGCAACGTTGCTGTTCGCGCCATGAAGTGTGCGTTCGCGGAGGCGGGCCGTCCCGGGCTGCGTGCCCGCATCCGCTGTGAGAATCGCATCCCTGTCGGCGGTGGGCTGGGCTCCTCATCCTCCGCGATCGTGGGCGGGCTACTTGTGGGCGAGGCGCTTGCCGAGGCCGACTTCGGCGCTCAGCGCAGACTGGAACTTGCCACCAAGCTCGAGGGGCATCCCGACAACACCGCCGCGGCGCTGAGTGGCGGCTTCACGATCTGCTGGCCTGTGGGCGGCACGGTGCGCGCGGAACGTTTCGAGCCGGTCGGCGGTTTAGCCGCGGTTGTCGTGCCCGCCAACGAGGCGCTCGCGACGAAGGCGGCGAGGGCCTTGCTTCCGCAGGCCGTGCCGCACGCTGATGCGGCATTCAACGTCGCGCACGCTGGCCTTCTTGCTGCGGCGATCGTGACCGGCCGAGCCGAGCTGCTGGCGACAGCACTCGAGGACCGCCTGCACGAGTCCTACCGCGCTTCGGCCATCGCCGACCTCTCCGCCGTTCGCAATCTGCTCGCTGACGCGGGTGCCACAGGGGTCGCCCTCTCGGGCGCCGGCCCCACTGTGATCGGGCTGGTGGCGGCCGGGGACGATACCGCCGCGCTTGAGCTTGCCGAGAAGATCGCGGCCGACGCCGCCCACGCCGTCGCAAGGCTCGGAACGCGCCGCGAGCCGCTGGCGCTCGGCATCGCCCGCGAAGGTGCGCGTGTCGAGATCGACCGCGCGGGACAGACAGGTTGCGGCACCGGCGAGCCGGCTCGAGAAACCGGCCTGTAGGCGGACAATCCCGGGTGGCACGCCGGCGCATGCGTGGGCCGGCAGAACGCGAGCACGGAGGCACGGTTGTGACCACATGGCTCGTCGCATCGGTCGCGTTGGTCTCGTTCCTCTCCGGGGCAACTGCCTCGACCATCGGGTTTGGGGTCGGTAGCCTGCTGACACCTGTAGTCGCGCTCTGGATCGGTGCCGAAGACGCAGTCACGTTGGTGGCGATACCGCATCTGGCCGGCGGACTGTTGCGCGGGTGGCAATTGCGGCGGGCGATCGACTGGCAGCTTGCCGGGCGGTTCGGACTTCTGAGTGCACTGGGCGCCCTCCTCGGAGCGTTTGTGTTTGCGCGCATCTCATCGTCTCTCCTCACGGGAGTGCTCGGCGCCCTGCTCGTGATGACGGCGGCCACTGGCGTCAGGGGATGGCCCCGGCGCTGGTCGCCACGGACACCGGCGGTATCAACTCTCGGCGCGCTATCAGGGTTCTTCGGAGGCGTCGTAGGCAACCAAGGGGGACTCCGTGCCGCAGCGCTTTCGGCGTTCGATCTGGCACCACCAGTGTTCGTAGCCACCTCGACGGTCATCGGAATCATGATCGATCTCGTTCGAGTTCCGGTCTATTTGAGCGGCGGCTCGCCACGAGCAGCCGGACTGTGGCCAATGGTTGGGATAGCAACTGTTGGCGTGCTTGCTGGGACGGTGGCCGGTGACCGGGTCTTGCTCGGTCTGTCACCCGAGCGATTCCGAATCGCTGTATCCATCGCAGTGGGGATCCTGGGGCTCTGGTTCATCCTGGGGTCGGCGTAACAAGCCTCTCCGGCGAACGCGCTACCATACGGCTGGAACGTGAGCCGAGCTGGACGGGAGGGACCCATGTCGCCAGCGAGAATCGTCCTGTGGGTCCGGGGCGGGGTCGCGCGGGCGATTACGGTGACCTTGCTCGCGCTCAGCCTCCTGTCTGTGCCGTTTGGTGTTGCAGCGTGCGCGCAGAGCGCGGATGTCGGCGATGACGCCATAGCCGCGGCCTTCGCTGAGCGGCGCAGTGACGTGCAGGTCACCGGTGAGGGAACGGTGGTTCGGCTACTTGCCGATGATAAGGACGGAAGCCGTCACCAACGTTTCATCATCGAGCTCGCCTCCGGCCAGACGCTTCTAGTCAGCCACAATATAGATCTTGCTCCAGGAATCGACGCCCTGGCGACGGGTGACATCGTGGCGTTCTGCGGTGTGTACGAGTACAACGAACAGGGTGGGCTCGTGCACTGGACTCACCATGATCCCGACGGGCAGCACGAGCCCGGGTGGATCGAGTACGAAGGTCGTCGTTACGAGTGAGGTGACGGGTGCATGAAGCTCGACGAATGCGTCATCGAGCAGTACCGCGGCGACAAGCTGGTCCGTGTGTTCGTCCCCTCAGGGGATGAAGCACGTCCGTGGCGTATGGTCGTCAACGGCAAGAGCTATCTGAGAACCAACGGGTGGGTTCTCTCCAAGGTCCTGCCAACGCTCGCTGATGGCTCGCAGGTCGTGACGAAGGTGGTTCCGCTCGGCGACTGGGAGCTGCTATAGCCCCATCGCTCTGCGAAGCAACTCCTCGATACGCTCCTCCTCATCGTCGCCCAGCTCGGTGAGCGCGTAGGCTGTTGGCCACATATTGCCCTCGTCCAGCTCCGCGATCTGTTCGAATCCGAAGGTCGCATACCGCGACTGGAACTGTGCGGCGGACTGGAAGAAGCACAGTACTTGGCCGTCCTTGGCGAACGCGGGCATGTTGTACCAGAGCCTGGGCTTGAGTGTGGGTGCGACGCGCTCGACGATCGAAAGGAAGCGCTCGGCCATCGCGCGATCGTGATCAGGCATCGCGGCGATCTTCTCGAGTACGGCGGTGCGTCCGTCGACCTTGGCCGACTTGCTCGCGGGCTTCGCGTTGGCTTTGTCCTCGGGCATCTCCAACTCCATCTCTCCTTATGGTGAATCAACATCCTGACGCGTGAGGCTCACGACGCATACACGCTTGAGACTCCCCGTCTGCCGCTGGGCTCTAACATCGGTCCAGCAGTGAGGATAGGTGCAGCCAGCAAGCAGCAGCTCCAGGAACTATTGGGAGAATCGGAGGTAGAGCGACGGGGCACTCGTTGCAGGCGCACCGTCGAGATCAGGCAAGGAAAGGTGACATGCAGAGCGCAGAAGCCGGAAGACCGGAGTCCGGAAGGAGCCTGTGTACCTGGGTATGGGGGCGCCAATCGGGATTGGTGCGGGCTTGGGGTCTTGTGGCTCACGCAGGCGAAACGCCTGTCGTGTGGTTGACCGCGCGCTCATCGTGGGGAAGAATCTCTCAGTGATCCCCCCGTCCGTCTTCTCGGCGCGACGTGGTCCCCCCAGTGGAGGCGAACATGGCCGAAGGCTTCCCGCCCGTCCCCCCTCATGAACCCGCTGCGCAGCGGCATGGCTATGAGCCAGCAGCACCGCCGGTTCAGTCTCACGCCGTGCCCCAGGTGAGGGCAGCGGCCCCCGCTGGTAGCGCATCGGATCCCAAGAAGAGTAAGGCCAGGATTTGGTGGCTGATCGGCATCCTCGTCTTGCTGGTGCTGCTCATCGGCAGCTGCGCTGCGCCGCTCATCTTCTTCGCCACCGACAGCTCCAAGGTATCGGTGGGTTCTGGCGACGCAGTTGGCGTCATCCATCTCGACGGCGTGATCGCTGGCACGGGCGACAGCCTCTCGGGCGTGATCACTCCCGAGCACTTCCTGTCCCTTCTCGAGCAGGCCGAGCAGGACGATCGCGTCAAGGCAATCCTGTTGCGCGTGGACTCTCCTGGCGGGACTGTTGCGGCGAGCGAAGAGATATCCCATTACGTCGCCGAATGCCCGAAGCCCGTCGTGGTCTCCGTCGGTGACGTAGGCGCGTCCGGTGCTTACATGGTCTCTTCTCAGGCCGATGAGATCTGGGCGAACGCTGGTTCTTCGGTCGGTTCCATCGGCGTCATTTCGCAGATCCCGAACGTCAGCGGGCTGATGGACAAAGTCGGCGTCGAGTTCCAAGTGATTACCGCGGGCAAGAACAAGGACACCGGCAGCCCGTATCGCCAGCTCACCGAGGATGAGCGGGCGCTCATCCAAGGCGAGGTCGATGACGCATACGAGTTGTTCATAGACCTGGTCGCCACGGGACGCCAGCTGAGCGAGCCGCAGGTCGAGGACCTCGCGACCGGCTGGGCGTGGAACGGCGAGACGGCCAAGGACATGGGGCTCGTCGACGAGATCGGTACCTACCGGGACGCCCTGGACGCGGCGGCGGAGCGCGGCGGCATCGAAGGGGACTACGACATCGTCACCTTCGACTCCGACCCGTTCGAGAGTCTGTTCGGCCCGCTATTCTCCATCACGAGCCGCTTCGGTGGACTCGATGCGCTGACGACGCGCGAGTCCCTGATACGCGAGAGTCTGCCCAGGTAACACCACCGAGAAGGACGCGCTATGGGAAATCCCACGGTCATCGCCCACATCTCGGACCTGCACTGCGGGTCGCGCTACCACATCCCGTCGCTCGCCAAGCGCGTTATCGACGAACTCAATGAGCTCGGCCCCGATATCGTCGTGGTCACGGGTGACCTGACCGACATGGGGTTTCAGCAGGAGTTCGCTCAGGCCGCCCGGCTAATCGGTCAGCTCGAGTGTGAGCATGTTGCTGTGGTGCTCGGCAACCATGACGCGCGCAACGTCGGTGACGTGCACTTCACCGAGCTCTTCGGCGAACGCAATACCGAGGTCGTCCACAAGGGCCTGCGTGTCCTCGCGCTCGACTCAAGCGAACCGGACCTCGACACCGGCCGGATCGGGCGCGAGCGCGCGAAATGGGTGGGGGAGCGATTCGCGACCGACGAGGAGTTCAAGGTGGTGGCGATGCACCACCACCTCGTCCCCGTGCCTGGCACGGGCCGCGAACGGAACATCGTGCATGACGCGGGCGACCTGCTCCAGTCACTCGCCTCGTGCGGCGTCGATCTGGTCCTCTGTGGGCACAAGCACGTGCCGAACGTCTGGCGCCTCGAAGACATGCTCATCGTCAACGCCGGTACATGCTGCACTCACCGGCTCCGCGGCAAGGTCCGGCCCTGCTACAACATCATCGAGGTCATCGACGGCACGCAGGTGCGTGTGCTGCTGAAGGAGCCCTACGTGGACGCGACTATCGTTGCGGACTTCCGAGAAGTGAACCGGCGGTACTGCCGTTGGCAGCAGACCGATGCTGGTGAGGCGCTGCCGAGTTCTGGCATCGAGCCTGTGGAGGCGTCTGAATGAGCCGGTTGGTCGCACTCATAGACGGGGAGCATTATCCCCCGGTCGTCCGCTCGGCACTCGCGTCACTCGCCGCCGAGCACGAGGTTGCGGCGGCGGTGTTCGTGGGAGGGACCGAGAAGGTCGACCCCGAGGCTGCGGCTTCTTATGGCGTGCCCGTCGTGGCGCGCACGACCGTAGCGGATGCCATCCTCGAGGCGATTCGCGCATACGCGCCCGACGCGCTGGTGGACCTCTCGGACGAACCGGTCGTCTCGGCCGCCGACCGCTTCTCTCTGGCCTCGCTCGCGCTCTCCTGTGGCGTCGGCTATCGCGGTGCCGACTTCGTCTTCGAGCCCCCGCGGGCGCTCGTCACGACCCGGACGCCGACGCTCGGCATCATCGGCACGGGCAAGCGCGTGGGCAAGACGGCGATCTCGGCGTACGTGGCACGCGATCTCAAGCGGTTGGGGACCGATGTGGTGGTGCTCGCGATGGGTCGTGGTGGCCCTGCTGAGCCCGAGATCATCTACGGTGACCGGATTGCGCTCACGACCAGTGATCTGCTCGCGGTCGCGCGCGAGGGCAAGCATGCGGCGAGCGACAACTACGAAGACGCTGTCATGAGCCGCGTGACGACGGTGGGTTGCCGTCGCTGTGGCGGTGGTCTGGCAGGTGAGACCTACTTCAGCAACGTCCCGCAAGGCGCAGAGCTCGCCGATTCCCTTGGCAAGGAGCTGATACTGCTGGAAGGGAGCGGTTCGGCAATCCCGCCGGTGCACGCGGATGCGACGATTCTCGTGGTCGCGGCCGGGCGCGGTGCGGGCTACATCAGCGACTACTTCGGTCCGTACCGACTGGCTCGCGCCGACGTGGTCGCGCTTGCCTTCGCCGAGGAGCCGATGGCGACAGCGGGCGACGTCCAGCAGTTGCGCGAGGCGATCGGGCGGCTTCGACCGGGCATCCCTGTGGTCGCAACGACCTTCCGACCGCGGCCGATCGAACCCATCGCCGACAAGCGCGTCATCTTCGCGACCACCGCTCCGCCACAGGTCGCGGACCGTCTCGCCGAACATCTTGCCGAGGACAGCGAGTGTGAGGTGGTCGCCGTCACGACCCAGCTCTCGAACCGCGCCGCGTTGCGCGAGGACCTTGCGCGCCACGTAGGCTCCGCGGATGTGATAGTCGCCGAGCTGAAGGCTGCGGCGATCGACGTCGCGGCGGCGGCCGGGGAGGTCGCCGGCATCCCGACGGTGCTCTGCGACAACGTGCCCGTCGCGCTTGACGACTCCGATCTCTCTGAGATCGTCTCTCAGGCGGCTGCTCTCGCTGCCGAGCGCGCAATCGAACGCGGTACCGATGACCGGACAGGAGCAGGCTCGTGACACCCGAACGCGCCCCGACGATCACCATCTCCGACAAGGTGCACGGGCTTCCGTTCAGCAAGGGGCTGCTTGCGGCCTCCTTCATGTCGACTGGGCTGCCACCATCGCACGCCTACGCTATCGCGCAGGCTATCCAGGATGAGCTGCGCGAGCGCGGCGAGCTCGACATCAGCTCGCGCCGGTTGCGCGAGATCGCTGCCGAGTATCTCAAGCGGATGGTTTCTGAGGAGTACGCGGATCGCTACATCAAGATGCGGAACCTCTCGGCTCTCGACCGGCCGCTGATCATCCTCATCGGCGGAACCACCGGCGTCGGCAAGTCGACCATCGCCACGGAGGTCGCTCACCGCCTTGGTATCACGCGTATCTCCTCCACGGATTCCGTCCGAGAGGTGATGCGTGGTATATTCAGCAGAGACCTGATGCCTGCCATCTACGAAAGTGCGTTCACCGCATGGCGGGGTCTGAGAGTCCCGGTGCCGGAGGGCGCCAATCCCGTGATAGTCGGTTTTCGCGAGCAGACGGCTGCCGTGACCACTGGGGTGAAGTCGCTCATCGACCGGGCTGTTCTCGAGGGGCTATCGCTCGTGGTCGAAGGCGTGCACCTGGTGCCGGGATACCTCGATGCGGAGAACATCAAGGGTGCGCTGGTCATCCAGCTTGTCATCGCCGTCGAAGACGAGCAGTCACACCTGAGCCATTTCTACATCCGAGACGTCCAGACAGAGGGCAGCAGACCGCTCGATAGGTACCGGACCAACTTCGACGAGATACGGATGTTGGGCCGCTACATAGAAGACATGGCGCGTGAGCATTCGACGCCGATCATTCATAGCCACCAACTGGACAGAACCGTCGCGGACGTACTGGAGCACATCATCGCGAAGGCAGTACAGGAGACAGAGACCGTCGGGCCCGTGGAGGGTTCGGAGGAGAAAGAGGAGGAGTAAGTGAAGTTCTTCTTGGACACGGCGAACATCGCCGAGATCGAGGAGGCGGCAAGCTGGGGGGTCCTCGCTGGAGTGACCACCAACCCCACGCTGTACGCCCGCGTCGGCGGCAAACTCGCCGACTTCCCCGAGCACATCCGCCGCATCTGCGAGATCACCGACGGGCCGGTCTCTGCCGAGACGGTCGGACTCGACCGGGACTCCATTGTCGACGAAGGCCTCTCGCTCGCCGAGATCGCCGAGAACGTCGTCGTCAAAGTCCCGACCATGCCCGAGGGGCTTGCAGCCACCCGCGTCCTCGCCGAGCGAGGGATCAAGGTCAATATGACGCTGTGTTTCACCGTGCCCCAGGCGCTTCTGGCGGCGCGGTCTGGTGCAGCGTATGTGTCCCCGTTCGTAGGGCGCTTCGATGACATCTCAGAGGACGGCATCGAGCAGCTCGCCCAGGTCGTCCAGGCGCTCGGCAACTATGACTTCGGACACGACGTCGAGGTCATCGCCGCGTCGATCCGCTCGGCGAACCACGTGACGCAGGCGGCCCTGATGGGCGCCGACATCGCAACGGTGCCGTTCGCTGTACTCAAGAACCTCGTCAAGCATCCGCTCACCGATCGCGGGCTCGAGTCGTTTCTTGCCGACTGGGAGAAGGTGAAGAACGCGTGACGGCCCGTCCGAGGAAGAGAGGCCGCCGTGGCGGTGGGGGACAGCCGCAAGAGGCGCCGCCGCAGCCGTCGGTGAACCGGGAACAGCTCGCTGCGATGACCGTCGCCGAGCTGCGCGCGATGGCAGCTGAGATGGAGCTCGACGTCAAGGCGCTCAAGAAGAAGGACGAGATCGTCGATGCCGTCCTCGAGGCTAAGGTCAAGGCCGAGGGGTTCGTCGAGATCGCGGGCGTTCTCGACGTGCTGCCCGAGGGGTACGGCTTTGTACGCACGAGCGGCTACCTGCCCGGCGACAAGGACGTATACGTCTCGATGTCGACCATCAGGCGTAACGAGCTCAGGCGTGGTGACATGCTCAAGGGTCAGGTGCGCCCGCCCAAGGAGTCCGAGAAGTACCCGGCGCTCCAGCGTCTCGCGTCGGTCAACGGGCGTGAGCCCGAGGCCGCGCGCAAGCGACCGCGCTTCGTCGACCTGACTCCCGTGTATCCGGATGAGCGTCTGCGCATGGAGCATGGTCCGCAGCACCTGACGGCGCGTACAATCGATCTCGTGGCGCCTATCGGCAAGGGCCAGCGCGGACTCATCGTCTCGCCGCCCAAGGCGGGTAAGACGACGGTGCTCAAAGACATCGCGGCGGCGATCACTGCGAACAACCCCGAGGTGCACCTCATGTGCCTGCTCGTTGACGAGCGGCCCGAGGAAGTCACCGATATGGAGCGCTCGATCCACGGCGAGGTCGTGTCATCGACGTTCGACATGCCGAGCGAGAATCACATCGCCGTTGCCGAACTCGTCATGGAGCGCGCGAAGCGCCTTGTGGAGGGCGGCAGCGACGTCGTGATCCTACTCGACTCGATCACGCGTCTCGCTCGGGCCTACAACCTTGCGACTCCCGCCTCCGGCCGCATCCTGTCCGGCGGTGTGGACTCCCAGGCACTGTACCCGCCCAAGAAGTTCTTCGGCGCGGCGCGTAACATCGAGAACGGCGGATCACTCACGATTCTCGCCACTGCTCTCGTCGACACTGGCTCGAAGATGGATGAGGTCATCTTCGAGGAGTTCAAGGGCACGGGTAACATGGAGCTGCGGCTCGACCGCAACCTTGCGGACCGTCGCATCTTCCCCGCGATTGACGTCATCGTGTCGGGCACGCGCAAGGAGGAGCTCATCCTCGATCCGCAGGAAGCACCCTTCGTCTGGGGTGTCCGCCGCATCCTGCATGGGATCGACAGCCCCGAGCGCGCCATGGACATGTTGCTCAAGGGACTGAAGCAGACCCAGAGCAACATGGAGTTCCTCGCGAAGATGGCTCGGCGCGCAGGCGACAAGAGCAACGGCATCGACCTGTAGAACCCTGCACAATCACGACTGAGGCGGCGTCAATCCGCCTCGGTCGCCGGAGGACCGTCGTCGGAATCAGGACACGCGCTTGCGCACCTGATACCGGATGACGGTCTTTCCTTTTGGACCCGGGCGCGACTGGTACTCCTCCTCGTGGGGCCCTGCGATCTCGTAGCCTTGCTCCTCGATGAACTCGTGGAGCTGCCTGATCGTCGGCGTCTCCTCGGCGTATGTGCCGACGTGGAGGACCTGGGCGACCTCGCCATAGGCCCAGGGCTCGATCGTCACCGGCGTCTCCGGGTCCTTCTGCTTGAGCTCGCTCGTCCCCTCTGGAATCGGGATAGCCCAGACGGCCTCCCAGGTCTCGCGGGGCCGCTCGGCGAAGTCGGGCCCTCCCAGCCAGCGCGCGCGGGCGGGTTCGATCCTGTACTCGATGCCCAGCTTCTTGAGGCCGAACTTCAGCCCGTAGACCGCGCCATACAGCGCCGAGAAGGCCTTCTCCAGCACGTCGTTCGGGTCGCCAACCGTGCGTACGACAGCCATCAGCCGGTCGTCCATCTCGGCAATCTCAGGCACGAAGGGCTTCATCCGCTTCGGCATCGACTCTCATCCGCCTCTCTGCGCGTCGCTGTGCAGTTCAGTTCATCATCACTGGCACTTCGACGATGTTTATCCTCGATCCGTCTTTGGCAGAGCTCTCATAGAAGATGAGCGCGCCGAGCCGTCCGGGATGCGCGTTCGTGAACTCGACGGTCGCGGTCCAGGTCCCCCGGGTGCCGGTTCCGCTGGTCGCGGTCACGAACTGCTCGGTGACGATGAGCCCCTCTGGGTCGACTACCTCCAGCTGGTGCGTCGCCTCGAAGGTGTTCGAGGACCCCGACGCCGTGACCGGGCTCGTCACCACCTGTCCGGGGTACGGCTCCTCCACAAGTATCGCAGGTAGTGCGTCTTCGAAGTCTTGCCGGCCGACTGTTGGGCCGATCTTGATTCCTTCGCCGCCGAGGTTGTCCGTGGGCGTGCCGTCGATCTTGAACGACACACTGTCGATCCCGTCGAACTGGGTGAGCGTGCAGACCACCTGAGCGGCTCGCAGCTGCATCGAAAGCGAGCCACCACCGGAGGCGAACGCCCCGGTGAGGTCGAGCGTTGCAGTACTGCCGGCAAACTCCACGCCGTTCACGCGCACGCCATCCGGGATCGCGGTCGAGAGGCCGAACTCGCGGTCGGTGGCGCTGGGCCCTTCCAGCAGCGCAGCGACCGCTGCCTCAGCGATCGCTTCGGGCGACGTGTCAGCGGTTACCTCCCGACCTGCGACACCGATCTTCTCGCCTCGCACGAAGTACAGCCGCACGGTAGCGGTCTCCAGCTCGCTTTCGGGTGGGGGTTCGGGCGTCTCGGGCGTCTCGGGCGCCGATGGCGGCTCGGGAGTGCGTCTGCAGCCGAGCGCGGATCCCATGCCGCCCACGAGCACCACGGCCAGAGCGAAGCACAGCAGCAGAGTGATCCGAGCCTTTGCGCGTTCATTCATGTACCTCATGGCCCACCCCGATTGCCGAGATTTTGCTGTCAGTGAGGTGATACCCCGTTTGCCTGGCACACCCTGCCTCGGCGCGGGAATCGGTCCGCCTCGAGCGCCCGCCTCCGCTGTGTCCACGGGTGCTGGCGGATGCTCCGCAACCGTGCTAATATTCTCGGGCTGTCCTCGCTGCCCTGGTCGGAAACCAGGACTACGAAGCGAGGCATCACACGGAGGTGTACACGTGAAAGCCAAGATCCATCCGAACTACGAGCTGACCACCATCGTCTGCTCGTGTGGCAACCGTTACGAGACCCGCTCGACCGCAGGCGGCGAGCTGCACGTCGAGCTCTGCAACCAGTGCCATCCGTTCTTCACGGGCCAGCAGAAGTTCGTTGACACCGGTGGACGCGTCCAGCGCTTCTCCGACAAGTTCGGTTCGGCCGCTACTTCGGTACTCGAGAAGGAGGCCGCCGAGAAGGAGGCCCGCCGCAAGGCCGCCGAGGAAGCTGCAGCCGCAGCGAAGCAGGCCCGCGAGGCCAAGGCTGCCGAGAAGGCCGCCCGCGCTGCGCAGCACGAGGCGAAGGCTGCTCGTGACGCCGCGAAGGCCGGCACCGATGCTGAGCCGGCTGAGGCCGAGGCAGCCGTCGAGGCCACCGAGGAGTCGGCCGAGTAGCCGCTCCGACATCAGTCTTGCAGGGGAGGCCGCCGGTGTGCGGCCTCCCTTCTTGTGTCGTCGCCAGTGCTAGAATGTACGCCGTTCCGCGAGTCCTTTGGGCTTGCCGCCATCGACTCCAGAAGGACCCGAATGGACGTTCGCCTTCTCTCTCACACGCCCGACCCCGAGCGCTTCGTGGCCGTAGCCGCGCGCCTTTGCTATGCGCCTGTCGGAGCAGCTGAGCTCATGGACAACATGAGCGACGAGGCGGTGCGCAAGGTGCTTTTCACGATAATGCAGAGCGGGCACTTCTCGGCGCTCGAGCACGTCAGCTACACGTTCGCGATCGACGGCGTATCGCGCGCGCTCACTCATCAGCTCGTCAGGCATCGCCTCGCGAGCTACAACCAGCAGTCGCAGCGCTACGTGTCCTACGCCGAGGAGCCGGTATTCATCGTGCCGCCCGATGTGGAGGCGGACGAGGCGCGCCGAGCTGCGTTTCTCGGGGCATGTCGCGAAGCGTTCGCGGCGTACCGCCGGATGCTCGACGCCGGGGCGGCGCCGGAAGACGCGCGCTACCTGCTCCCGAATGCCATGGAGACCAAGATAGTGGTGACGATGAACGTGCGCGAGCTACTGCACTTCTTTGAGCTGCGGTGCTGCAAGCGGGCGCAGTGGGAGATCCGTGATCTGGCCCTGCGCATGCTCGAGCTGGCCGAACCCACGGCGCCCTTCATCTTCATGGATGCTGGGGCGGCGTGCCGGAGAGGGCCCTGCTCAGAAGGAAAGATGACCTGCGGTGAGCCGTACGCTAAGGCGCCGAAACGGGAGGCGGTATGAGCGACGGAACCGAGCGCCTAGACCTGGATTGTCCGGTGAGCCACACGCACATCGGCGGCCAGGCGGTCCTCGAAGGCGTGATGATGCGCGGCAAGTACAACTGGGCTGTTGCGGTCAGGACGCCCGATGGCTCCATACACACTGAAGAACACGAGCTCGCCAGCGCGTCGCAGAAGCACGCCTGGATGCGCAAGCCGATCGTGCGCGGGGTTGTCGCGCTGGTGGAGACGATGTCGCTTGCGATGAAGGCACTCTCCATCTCGGCGACCGCTTCCGGTGAAGGGGAGGAGGACGGGGAGCCCGAGGCTCTCTCGGCCAAAGAGGTCACCATCTCTATGCTGTTCGGCGTGGTGCTCGCCGTTGGGATCTTCATCGTGCTTCCGGCCGTGGTGACGAACCTTCTCGTGGGTTCGGCTGCGGAACGCCCGCTCGTGTGGAATATCGTGGACGGCCTGCTGAGAGTCGTGGCGTTCTTCGTCTACATCTGGGCGGTGAGTCGGCTCGAGGATATCCAACGGGTGTTCGGGTACCACGGAGCCGAGCACAAGGTGATCCACGCATACGAGCACAAGCTGCCGCTTGAGCCGGCAATTATCCAGCGTTACTCGACCCAGCACATGCGGTGCGGCACGTCGTTCCTGCTCATGGTGATGATCATCGCGATTCTCGTATTCTCTCTCGTTCCCGTGCGACTGATGGCCGCCGCCATCGGCGCGGAGGGCCGGATCATGGTGATGCTCATCGCGATCGCCTCGCGTCTCGTGCTCATCCCGCTCGTGGCCGGCCTGGCATACGAGGTGACCGTGAAGTGGGCCGGGAACCATCCAGACAACCCGGTCGTGAAGGTCATGCTATGGCCGGGGCTGATGCTGCAGAACATGACGACGCGAGAGCCGGACGACGGCATGGTGGAGGTCGCGGTGGCCGCGGTATTGCCGGTCATCGAGCGTGAGGCCCGCGAGGAAGCGGCTGCCTGACGCGCGGCCATTCTCGGCGGAGAGGGGCCTAGGCCTCAAGCCGCTGCGTAGTAGTGTGAGTGATAGACTCTCAACCCATCAGGTATCGAAATGAAGGATCCGATGCGCAACAAGCTCGAACAAATTCTCGCAGCTTACGAAGACCTCACAGCGAAGCTGGCCGATCCGGCTGTATTCGGCGACCAGAAGGAGTATGCGCGGCTCGCCCGGGAGCAGCGCGGTCAAGCGCCGCTCGCCGAGAAGGCCCGCGAGTATCTGCAGGCAGCGTCGGAGCTCGACGAGGCCCGCGAGGTCATGCGCTCCGAGTCCGACCCCGAGATGCGCGAGTTCGCTGCCGAGGAGGTACGCGAGATCGAGGCACGCCTGCCTGCGCTCGAGGAAGAGCTGAAAGTCATGATGCTCCCGAGCGACCCGAACGACGAGAAGGACATCATCGTCGAGATCAGGGCCGGCGCCGGGGGCGACGAGGCGGCGATCTTCGCTGGCGACCTGTACCGTATGTACACGCGCTACGCCGAGCTTCAGCGCTGGAAGGTCGAGGAGATCGACGCGAGCGAGTCGGACTCGGGTGGATTCAAGGAGGTCTCCTTCCGGGTCCGTGGCGACAAGGTCTACTCGAAGATGAAGTTCGAGTCGGGTGTGCACCGCGTGCAGCGTGTGCCCGTCACCGAGTCCCAGGGACGCATCCACACCTCCACGGCCACGGTGGCAGTGCTGCCTGAGGCCGAGGAGGTCGAGGTCGAGATCAACCCCAACGACCTGCGGATCGATGTGTATCGCTCAAGTGGGCCAGGGGGGCAATCGGTCAACACGACTGACTCGGCGGTTCGGATAACGCACCTGCCCACGGGGCTTGTCGTCCAGTCGCAGAACCAGAAGTCGCAGCTCCAGAACAGAGAGGCCGCGCTGCGCGTACTGCGTGCGCGCCTGTACGAGGTCGAACTTGAGCGCCAGCAGGCCGAGCTCGGCGCGCAGCGGCGCAGTCAGATCGGCTCGGGCGACCGTTCCGAGAAGATTCGCACCTACAATTACCCGCAGGACCGCGTCACTGATCACCGCATCGGGCTGACCGTGCATAACATCCCCGGCATCATGGCCGGTGAGATTGACGCGCTGGTGGACGGGCTGATCGCCGCCGACCGAGCGGAACGCCTGGCCGCTTTCGCGGACGCAGGCTAGAGAGCGGAAGCCTGATGACACGCGAGCGGGTCTGGACGGTCAAGGCAGCGCTCGACTGGTGTGTGATCTACCTCGCCGAGAAGGGCGATGACAACCCGCGCCTGTCGGCCGAGTGGCTGCTCTCTGCTGCTACGGCTCTCTCCCGAGTGGAGATCTACGCTTACCACGACCGGCCCCTCACGCCGGAGGAGCGCACGCTGCTCCGGGATGCCGTGAGACGACGGGCGGCGGGGGAGCCGCTTCAGTACGTGACCGGGGAGGTCGCGTTCCGGCACCTGGTGGTCAAGATCCGCGAAGGTGTGCTCATCCCGCGTCCTGAGACCGAGGTGCTTGTCGAGGTCGCGCTGCAGGAGATCTCGGAACGCACCGCACCTCTGGTCGCCGACGTCTGCACCGGCTCGGGGGTGATTGCGCTCTCCGTGGCCCAAGAGCACGAGGGCGCTCGGGTGTGGGCCACCGATATATCTCCGGTTGCAGTCGAGGTGGCGGCCGAGAACACGGAGCGACTCGCGTTCGGGGAGAACGTGAGCGTGATCGAGGGCGACCTTCTCGGCGGCTTGCCTGACGACCTGCGTGGGCGCCTCGATCTCGTGATCTCGAATCCACCCTACATCCCGACGGCCGCACTGGCGGATCTTCCTGCCGAGGTGTCCGGGTTCGAGCCGCGCCTCGCGCTCGACGGCGGTGAAGACGGTCTTGCGGTGTTCAGGCGACTTGCGGCTCAGGCCTCTGAGTGGCTCGCGCCCGATGGTGTGCTTTGTGTGGAGTTGGATGAATCAAGGGTACGCGCAGCAGGCGATGAGGCGTTACAGTGGTATGTAGAGGTAAGGGTGAAGAAGGACCTCGCGGGACGGGATCGCGTACTAGTGGCTGCGAGGCCCAGAGCATAGAAGGAGCCAGCAGGACGAAGATTGGGAGGCGGTCGCAATGTCCAAGACCTATCGAGTAGACCCGGAGAACCCCTCGGCAGAAGTGATGAATCTCGCCGCAAGCGTACTGCTTGACGGCGGGATCGTTGTTTTTCCGACCGAGACGGTTTACGGGATCGGTGCGCTAGCTGACTCAAAGTTCGGCCCGCACGAGATATTCGAGGTCAAGGATCGACCACCACATCTGCCCATTCCGCTGCTTGTTGAGACCGAGGACGCGCTGGACACCTGGGGCGTAGACGTCCCCGAGTACGCTCACCGCATTGCCCACAAGTTCTGGCCCGGAGCCGTCACGATCGTCGTCAAGGCCTCCGAGCGCGTGCCGCGCGACTTCCGCGCCCCCGACGGTACGATCGGGCTTCGCTCTCCCGCACACGAGGTAGTCATGGAGCTTCTGCGCGCGACTGGCAGCCCGCTCTTCACGACCTCGGCGAACACGCACGGGTCGCCTGCGCCGGGCTCCTTCGATGAGGTGGAGGACCGCATCATCGTCGCCGCGGACCTGGCACTCGATGGCGGCGAAACGGAACACGGTCTGTCCTCCACCGTCGTCCTCGCTACTGGCCCCGAGCCCGTCGTGATTCGCGAAGGTGCCGTCAGGATCGACGAGATCATGGCTGCCGCTGCGGAGCCCGTCGACTGACAGGCCGTGCGGTACAATCTCACAGCTTCCGGCACGCTATCGGTGAGAAGGAGACTATATGCGAGTGGCGCTCGGTTCTGACCACGCCGGTTTCGAGCAGAAGGAACACCTGAGGGCATTCTTGGAGGGCCAGGGAATCGATGTAGATGACGTTGGCACCACCTCCGCCGAGGAGTCCGTCGACTACCCGGACTACGCCCAGGCGGTCGCGCATGCGGTCGCTGAGGGGCTCGCCGACTTTGGCGTGCTGGTGTGCGGCACAGGGCTCGGCATGGCGGTAGCGGCCAACAAGGTCGCTGGTGTTCGGGCTGTGCCGGTCACGACTCCGGACTTCGCCAAGCTCGCACGCGCACACAACGACGCCAACGTCGTCGCAGTTTCGGGCCGCTTCATCGACCCCGAGATCAACGAGCAGATCGTAAGCGCGTTCCTTTCCACAGAGTTCGAAGGCGGCAGGCATTCAAGGCGGGTTGAGAAGATCGATCGCCCGTGATCTGCGACGAGCATCGGCCTCTGATTCAAGGGGCCGATGCTCAGTTTCTCGGTACGTACTGATGGTTTCGACCGTAGAGGAGCACCACACATGGCATTGAGGTACATCCCGGCGCAGGACCCCGAAGTCGCAGCGGCTGTGGACGCGGAGCTCGCACGCCAGCGCGGCACAATCGAGCTCATCGCTTCGGAGAACTTCGTCTCGCCTGCGGTACTCGAGGCAGCTGGAACGGTGCTCACAAACAAGTACGCCGAGGGACTGCCTGGCAAGCGTTACTACGGAGGTTGCGAGAAGGTCGACATCGTCGAGAACCTCGCCAGGGACCGCGCCAAGGAGCTGTTCGGCGCCGACCACGCGAACGTGCAGCCGCACGCGGGGGCCCAGGCGAATCTTGCAGCCTACTTCGCCTTCTTGAAGCCCGGTGACACCGTGATGGGCATGAATCTCGCGATGGGCGGCCACCTCACGCACGGTTCTCCGGTGAACTTCTCGGGCAAGTGGTTCAACGTCGTGCCTTACGGGCTCGACATGGAGACTGAGACAATTGACTACGAGGGCATGGAGCAGCTCGCGCTCGAGCATCGTCCCAAGATGATCATCGCCGGCGCCTCGGCCTACCCGCGCGTGATCGATTTCGAGCGCTTCGCACACGTCGCGAAGAAGATCGACGCCATCTTCATGGTAGACATGGCGCATATCGCGGGTCTCGTAGCGACCGGCGCGCATCCGTCGCCGGTGCCCTGGGCGGACGTCGTGACCTCCACGACCCACAAGACGCTGCGGGGGCCGCGCTCTGGCATCATCCTCTGCAAGTCGGAGCATGCCGCCGCAATTGACAAAGCGGTCTTCCCGGGCCTGCAGGGCGGACCGCTCGAGCACATCATCGCCGCGAAGGCCGTTGCGTTCCGCGAAGCCATGCAGCCGGAGTTCACGACCTACATCGACCAGGTGGTCATCAACGCCAAGGCCATGGGGGCCGCGATGGTGGAGTGCGGATTGCGCCTGGTTTCCGGCGGCACCGACAACCACCTCATGCTTGTCGACTTGCGACCCGCCGAGATCACCGGCAAGGACGCCGAACACCTTCTCGAAGAGGTCGGGTTCACCGTCAACAAGAACGCGATCCCCAACGACCCGGAGTCACCGTTCGTCACGAGCGGCATCCGCGTGGGTTCCGCCGCGATGACGACGCGGGGCTTCTCGGAAGGCGAGGCGCACACGGTCGGTTGCCTGATGGCGAACGCCATCTTCAAGCGTGATGACGCAGCTGCTCTCGCCGACATCAAGACCGAGGTCGACGCGCTCATCGCCAAGCACCCGCTCTATCCCGAGTTGTAGGAGGAGGACTTAGGCCGCATGGGGGCAGACGCGCGCTTCGGCGAGCGAGTAGTGGTCGTCGACCACCCGCTCGTACAGCACAAACTATCGATCCTGCGCGATTCGCGCACCGGGACCAAGGAGTTCCGCGAGCTCGTGCGCGAGTTGGCGATGCTCGAGGCCTACGAGGCTACCCGCGGAATGGCGCTTGAGGAGACGAGGGTCACCACGCCGGTCACCGACACGCCTGCCCGCCGACTCGCGGGCAAGAAGATTGTCGTGGTGCCGGTGCTTCGAGCCGGGCTCGGCATGGTCGAGGGCATCCTTGCGCTCGTGCCGAACGCCAAGGTGGGACACGTCGGCCTGTACCGGGATCCCGTGACACACATGCCCGTCGAGTACTACACCAAGCTCCCTGATGACATCGATCTGAGGGATGTGCTCATCGTCGACCCGATGCTTGCGACAGGCGGCTCGGCGGTGGCGGCAATCCAGTACCTGCGCGCGCAGGGCGCGAAGCACATCCGGCTGTTGGTGCTGATTGCGGCGCCCGAGGGCATACAGGAGGTCCTCGATAACACCAGCGACGTCACGATCTACACCTGCGCGATCGACTCGCACCTCAATGATCACGCCTACATCGTTCCTGGTCTCGGCGATGCCGGTGACCGGCTATACGGGACCGAGTGAGGAGCTTGGCGTGACGCGACCGTCTTGGGACGAGTACTTCATGTCGATCGCCGAGCAGGTCTCGGGCCGCTCGACGTGCATGCGCCGAAGGACCGGCGCCGTGCTCGTGAAGGGCAAACGCATCCTCGCGACCGGCTACAACGGCGTGCCGGCCGGCCTCGCCCACTGCGAGGCGGTCGGGTGTCTGCGCGAGCAGCGTGAGATACCGAGCGGCTCCCACCACGAGCTATGCCGGGGAATCCACGCCGAGCAGAACGCGGTGATCCAGGCGGCCCGCCACGGCATCGCCATTGACGGCTCCACGGTCTACTCGACGCACCAACCCTGCGTACTGTGCGCAAAGATCCTCCTGAACGCGGGTGTGGTCGACGTTGTCTTCCGCGAGGCCTATCCTGACCCGCTTTCCGAGGAGCTCTTCGCCGAGGCGGGCGTCGTCCCGCGTCGCATCACACCGTCGGGGGTTGCGATTCCGTGAGCCTGCGGCACTATGCGGCACTCATAGCTGTGGCGGCCGTCGTCGCGCTCGTCGCGACGCCGGTCGTTCGGCGTTTGTCGATGAGCCTCGGGCTGCTCGATGCGCCCAACGCCCGCAAGGTTCACGTGGCCCCAATCTCCCGGCTGGGCGGCGTCGCGATCTATCTCGGCATCGTCGCCGCCATGACGATGCAGGTGGTGGGCGAGGCATACCTTGGTTGGGGCGGGTCGGTGCTGAACTCGCAGGAAGGCCTGAGCCTGGGGATCGTGTTTGCCGGCATCACGCTAGTCTTCGTCGTGGGGCTCATTGATGACGTGTTCGACATCCCACCGCTCGCCAAGCTCGCAGGGCAGGTCGTCGCTGCAGGTGTCGTCGCGGTCGGCGGGCTCTCAATCGAGTTCGTCGGTAACCCGTTTGGCGGGGGGCTTCTGCTGCTCGGGTTGCTATCGATTCCGGTCACCGTCTTCTATCTCGTCGGCTTCGCAAACGTCATCAACCTGATCGATGGACTCGATGGTCTGGCCGCTGGAGTGAGCGTCATCGCGGCGTCGAGCCTGTTGGTGCTGGCTGCACAGGGCAATCGGCTCGACGCAGCGGCCCTGGCGGCAGCACTCATCGGCGCGTGCCTGGGATTTCTGAGGCACAACTTCCACCCCGCATCGATATTCATGGGGGACTCGGGCGCGATGCTGCTCGGCTTCACGCTCGGAGTCGTGTCGCTTCTTGGCGTGATGAAGACGACCGCGGCCATCGCGCTCGCCGTCCCGCTATTGATTGTCGGCGTGCCGATCTTCGACACGGCCTCGGCGATCCTCCGGCGCCTGCGCCACAAGCGGCCGATACACGAGGCCGACGCCGGCCACATCCACCACCGGCTACTGGGCCGCGGCTTCGGGCACCGGCAGACGGTCCTGATCATCTACGTATGGTCCGGCGCGCTCGCGCTGGGGGCCTACGCGGTGAGGTATACGACCGGTCCGATCCGGCTGGGCGCCCTTCTTGCGCTGTTCGCGATCA
Organism: uncultured Eubacteriales bacterium; assembly: GCA_964492775.1. Classification (GTDB taxonomy): domain Bacteria; phylum Actinomycetota; class Coriobacteriia; order Anaerosomatales; family PHET01; genus WRDS01. The sequence goes on from CAZBLH010000002.1 coordinate 125,558, forward strand.
CGGCGGTGATGGCGTACTGGCTGGGGCTCTACGAGGTCGCTCATGTGAGCGAGGGTGACGCGTCCAAGTAGCCCGAGCTGAATCGGCGTTAACCACAGGCTCCAGGCACGCAATCGGGGTCTTGCTTTGGACTCGCGAGTCTTCGGCTCTTGCCCGCAGCCCGACCTTAACGTATTATGAGCCGGCTTCCGGAGGCCTCCCGGCTCAAGTGGCGTCCGCGATAGCAGAACCCCCGTGCGCGTTCGGTCTCTATGCGTGTGCGTTGGCGGGACCGAGTACGAAGATGGCGCACGGCATCAGGGTAGAAACCCCGTAGTCTCTTATAAGAAGGAGTCGAGCGAGTGACCCCACTCGTGGGTAGCGTGTACGCAGTAACAGGGGACACCGTTGCTGCCGCTATCGTCGGCCTCGCACTGGGAGTCGGCATGTTCGCCGTTGTGCGCATGAGCGTGCGTTTTGTCACGCCCGACGCGCCTGAGATCGGCGTCGCCCGCGCACTCGCACTCAACATGCTCGCCATGGGCGCCGCATTTGGCGCGCTCGCCGTCGCCTTCCTGTTTGCTCGCACGTATCTCACGGCCTTCGGGCTCGGCCTTGTGGTCGGGTTCGTCGTTCCGTCGCTGATCGCGCTCTTCACCATGTCCGGTGTCACGAAGGCCCTTGGCTCAGGGAGGTAGTCAACCGCGTGGAAGGTCTTGGCGAAAAGGTACAGGAGCTACTCCATCATCTGGAGGCGGCTCCGCTCTTTGGACACGAGGGGAGTGAGCTGAACTCGCTCGGCGTAGCGCAGTGGAAGCTGACGCCGGTGTTCACGAACTACATGCTCTTCCTGCTCGTCGGCATCGCATTGTGCCTCGTCTTCTTCGTTTTCGTGCGCGCCTCGATCGCGAGGTCGCGCAAGAGTGACCTCGTGCCCTCGGGTGTGGGCAACATCGGTGAGGCAGGGTACACGTTCGTGCGCAGCAATATCGTGCTCGACGTGCTCGGCGAAGAAGGGGCCAAGTACACGTCGTTCGTCGCGACGGTCTTCTTCGCGGTGCTATTTCAGAACCTGCTCGGCCTGCTCCCTGGCTCGAAGCCTGGAACGGGCACGCTCGGCACTACGCTCACCTGGGGCCTGATCGTCTTCATCTGGGTGAACGTCGTCGGGTTCCAGAAGAATGGCATCGGCTACCTCAAGAGCTTCCTGCCGAGCGGAACCCCCAAGCTGCTTGCCCCGTTCATCTACCTGCTTGAGATGATCAGCCACTTTCTGAAGCCGTTCACGTTGGGCGTGCGACTCTACGCCAACATGTACGCCGGTCACATCATCCTCGGCGTCTTCGCGATCTTTGTGGAGTTGGCGCTCCACGATCTCGGGCCTGTCTCGGCAGTGACCGGTGTCCTGTCGTTCGCGATGCAGACCATCATGTATGCGTTCGAGGTCTTCGTCGCGGCGCTTCAGGCATACATCTTCGCGGTACTCACCGCCGTGTACATCAGCGGCGCGCTCCACGCATCGGAGCACTAGGCAAGGCACACCCGTCGCACGTGCGGCGTGATGGTTGCAGGTGATCAGCATTCCTTTGAAGGAGGAACAGTGGAAGGTTCTCTGAGTGTTCTTGGCGCGGGTCTCGCGTTCGGCCTCGGCGCAATCGGCCCGGGTATCGGCGTAGGATTCGTGGCCGGTAAGGCAATCGAGGGTATGGCTCGCCAGCCTGAGATGGCCGGTCGCATCCAGACCACCATGTTCATCGGTATGGCGCTCGCCGAGGCAATCGCACTGCTCGGCTTCGTTCTCGCCTTCGTCCTGTCGGCAGGCTAGGTCCCACGCCCAACGACAGGCCCGCAAGGCCAGGAAGGAGTCGTTTAGATGAATGCCATCTTCCCCGCGCTGGGCGAAGTGCTCATCTCGGCAGCATCGTTTCTGATTCTCTTCTTGCTGCTCGCGAAGTTCGCGTTCCCCCCTATCAACTCGATGATGGAGGAGCGCGCGGCCAAGATTCGCGAGTCGCTTGAGAAGGCCGAGGAGACCAAGGTCGAGGCCGAGCGTCTGCTCGAAGAGTACAAGGTGCAACTTGCCGAGGCCCGCGGCGAGTCCGCGCGCGTCATCGAGCAGGGGCGCAAGGTTGCCGAGTCCATGAAGGCAGAGATAGTCGCCAAGGCCAACGAAGAGGCCGCAGCCATCGTTGCGAAGGCCCGCGAGGCTGTCGAAGCCGAGCGCAAGGCCGCCGTTGCGTCGCTGCAAGCCGAGGTTGCGGAGATGTCCGTTGCCGTGGCCGGAAAGCTCATCGGTGAGAAGCTTGATGCCGCTGACCACGCGAAGCTGATCGAGCGGTACGTCGCAGAGGTGGGAAGCCTCAATGACAACTAGCGCGACTGCTTCGACGTACGCTCGCGTCCTCTTCGACCTCGCGAGCGCGGCAGGTGCCGTTGATGCGGCCGACGCCGGCCTTCGCGCGATCGTGGAGACCGTGCGCGGCAACGTCGAGTTGCGAGACGTACTCGCCGACGACGCCGTCGAGCCGGCCAAGAAGCGCGAGATCGTTCGCGAGATCTTCGGCGGCGTGGCGTCGCCCGAGGCTGTCGCGATCGCCGCGCTGGTGATCGAGCGCGGCGAGGTCGATTCGCTTACGCGCATCTTCGAGGAGTTCACCGAGATCGCCGAGGCTGAGCGCGGGATCGCGGTCGCCGAGGTGACGACGGCCGTGCCGCTCACTGATGATCTGCGCTCGCTTCTTTCCGACAAGCTTGCTGCGTCTCTCGGCAGGCCTGTGAGCCTGCGCGAGCGCGTAGATGCATCGATCATCGGCGGTGTACGGATCAGTGTCGCAGGAAAGGTGCTCGACGGAAGCCTGTCGTCGCAGCTCGATGCTCTACGCATGACGCTTGAATCGGCTTCTCAGGGAGGCGAGGCATAAGTGCCCCAGATTGACGCAAACACCATCACCGAGGTGCTGAGGCAGCAACTCGAGTCGTACAAGCCCGCGATCGACGTGCGCGAGGTCGGCACCGTGATGACCCTCGGCGACGGTATCGCGCGCTGCAGCGGCATCAAGGGCGCGATGGCCGGCGAGCTCCTTGAGTTCGTCGGAGGTGACGGTCGCACCGTGTACGGTATGGCGCTGAACCTCGACGCTGACGAGGTCGGTGCGGTCTTGATGGGGGAGTACTCTTCGATCAAGGAGAATGACACCGTCCGTACCACCGGACGCGTCGTCGAGGTGCCCTCCGGCCGCGCCATGCTGGGTCGCATCGTGAACCCGCTCGGCCAGCCGATCGACGGCAAGGGCCCCATCGCCGCCGAGGGCTACCGGCCCGTCGAGTTCCGGGCGCCCGGCGTCATCGAGCGCAAGCCGGTGCACGAGCCCATGCAGACGGGCATCCTCGCCATTGACGCGATGATCCCGGTCGGTCGCGGTCAGCGCGAGCTGATCATCGGCGATCGCCAGACCGGCAAGACGGCTGTGGCCGCTGACACGATCATCAACCAGAAGGGTAACGGCGTCATCTGCGTGTACGTCGCGGTCGGCCAGAAGGCCTCCACCGTAGCCGGGCTCGTCGAGACCCTTGAGGCGCACGGCGCGATGGACTACACGATCGTCGTAGCCGCCAACGCGTCCGATCCTGCACCGCTGCAGTACATCGCTCCGATGGCTGCCTGCGCCATGGGCGAGTACTTCATGTACAACGGCGCGGATGGCAAGCCGGCCTCCGCCGAGAACCCCGGCGGTCACGTGCTTTGCATCTACGACGACCTCTCCAAGCAGGCCGTCGCCTACCGCCAGATGTCCCTCACGCTCCGCCGCCCGCCTGGTCGCGAGGCGTATCCGGGTGACGTCTTCTACCTGCACAGCCGGCTGCTCGAGCGCGCGGTGAAGCTCTCGGACGCCAATGGCGCGGGTTCACTGACCGCGCTGCCGGTCATCGAGACGCAGGCCGGTGACGTGTCGGCGTACATCCCCACCAACGTCATCTCCATCACCGACGGCCAGATCTTCCTGCAGACCGACCTGTTCTTCCAGGGCGTCCGCCCCGCGATCAACGTCGGTATCTCTGTCTCGCGTGTGGGCGGCAACGCCCAGATCAAGGCCATGAAGCAGGTTGCAGGCTCGCTGCGCCTCGACCTCGCGCAGTACCGCGAGCTCGCCGCCTTCGCGCAGTTCGGCAGCGACCTCGATAAGGCGACTCAGCAGACGCTCAACCGTGGCGCACGCCTCGTGGAGCTTCTGAAGCAGGGCCGGTACGTGCCGATGTCCGTGGAGCGCCAGGTCATGGCCGCGTTCGCCGGCACCAAGGGCTACCTCGACGATCTGCCTGTCGAAGATGTGCAGCGGTTCCGCGACGAGTTCCTCGAGTTCGTCGATTCGGCGTACCCCGAGATCGGTCGCGCGATCGCCGAGGAGAAGGTGCTTTCCGAGGAGACCTCGACCTTGCTCGGCAAGGCGATCGAGGAGTACAAAGCGCAGTTCACCGTCGGGAACCAAGGATAGACGTAGATGGCGAACCTGCGGGACATCAAGAAGCGCATCACCAGCGTCGAGTCCACTCGGCAGATTACGCGCACGATGGAGATGGTCTCGACGGCCAAGATCAAGCGCGCTCAGGAACGCATCGAGGCGGCCCGTCCGTACGCGCTCGCCATGATGGAGCTCCTCGGCAACGTGACGTGCAACGCGAATGGCCTGAACCATCCGTTGCTCGCAGTTCGGGAAGAGCGCCGTCGCGCCGTCGTGATCGCCGTGGTCTCGGACCGCGGGCTCGCAGGCGCCTTTAACTCCAACATCCTGCGCATGACCGAGGAGTATCTTGCGGAGCTGCGCAATTCAGGTGTGGAGGCCGGCGTAATCACCGTCGGCCGTAAGGCCGCGCAGTACTTCACCTACCGGGGGCTCACGCCGCTGGCGGCGTATCGCGACATCTCGGACAAGCCCTCGTTCGAGGATGCTAAGTCAATCGCGAGCCACCTGATCGGCGCGTACACCGACGCCAGGATCGACGAGGCGGTCATCATCTTCAACCGCTTCGTGAACGTCGCCGAGCAGTCACCCGAGCGCCACCAGCTTCTCCCCGTGCCGACGGCCTCACTTGACCAGGCTGCTGCATCCGCTGATGTGGCTGCTGAGTACTCCTTCGAGCCTTCGGCTGAGTCGGTGCTCGGCGCTTTGCTGCCGACGTATGTGGAGGCGCTCGTGTTCCGCGCATTGATGGAGTCGGCCGCTGCCGAGCATGGCGCTCGCCGCAAGGCGATGAAGTCGGCGACGGACAACGCCTCAGAGATGATCACCAACCTGACCCGGAGTTACAACCGGGCGCGTCAGGCGGCCATCACCACCGAGATCTCCGAGATCATCGGCGGTGCGGCCGCACTGGAGGATTAGATGTCACCTATCGAAAAGGACGAAGCTATGAACGCGGGACGCATCGTTCGCGTGGTCGGCCCCGTCATTGACGTCGAGTTCCCGGCGGATGCGATCCCCGCGATCTACAACGCCCTCGAGGTCGACGTCGAGACCCCCATCGGGCACGTGCATCTCATCGCCGAGGTGCAGCAGCACCTCCCCGGCAACCAGGTCCGGGCAGTCGCTATGTCATCGACGGACTGGCTGCAGCGCGGCCTTCCCGCGGTAGACACCGGGTCCCCGATCAAGATGCCGGTCGGCCCCTCGACGCTCGGCAGGATTCTCAACGTGGTCGGCGAGCCCGTCGACGGCGGGGAGCCCCCTGCGGCCGAGGCCTACTACCCGATCCACCGCGAGGCACCCGACTACGACGAGCTCGAGCCCAAGACCGAGATCTTCGAGACGGGCATCAAGGTCATCGACCTGCTCGAGCCCTACATCAAGGGCGGTAAGACCGGCCTGTTCGGCGGCGCGGGCGTAGGCAAGACCGTGGTCATCATG
>CAZBLH010000003.1:0-105709 GCA_964492775.1 uncultured Eubacteriales bacterium
GGCGCATCTCGACGAGCGAGGCGGGCAGGAAGCCGCGCAGGCCGATGTCGAGGATCAGACCGCCCTTGACGACCTCGATGACCTCGCCCTCGACGTTCTCGCCGCCCTCGAACTTCTCTTCGATGCGCGACCAGGCCCGCTCGTACTCGGCACGCTTCTTCGAAAGGATGAGGCGGCCGTCCTTGTCCTCCTTCTGAAGGACAAGCGCTTCGATCTCGTCGCCGACGGAGACGATGTCGGACGGATCGGCATCCTTGCGGATGGACAGCTCGCGGACGGGGATGACGCCTTCGGACTTGTAGCCGATATCAAGCAGGACCTCGTCGCGCTCCACGCGAACGATCGTCCCCGAAACGAGGTCGCCATCGTCGAACTCAGTCAGAGTTCCGTCGATCAGCGCGTGCATCTCCTCGTCGGTGTAGTCCACCTGCTCGATGATCGTGCCGTTGTTCTCCTGCTCGGTCACTGTTTGGACCCCTTCCATACGTCGGGGGCCCCCATCATGTCCGTCGCCTACAGGTCCGTGGTCGCCGTTGTTCTTCGTCCGTCGCCTACAGGTCCACACATGTCGAGGGGCCAATATTGTCATGGCGCCGGGCAATGAGCCACGACACCGAACTTGCAGTATACATCACCAAACGGCCTCGCTCTACCACGCCCACGCGTCGGCATCAGACGCCAAACCCCTGACTCCGCATTGGAGAAAGTGACCCCTTCCCGAGTGCGACGGAGCAGCGCGGCGTAACCGAGCATCGACACCCTGCGACAACGGACGCGAGTGCCAGCGGAGCGATGACGATCAGCGCGACGATGACCGAGCCCGAGAGCAGGAACTCGCGCTACTTCGCGCTTGCCCAGTCGGATCCGAATCCAATGCTCACCTCCAGGGGCACTGCCAGCTCGACGACGCCCGACATCGCTTCTTGCGCGAGCTCGGCGAGCTCGTCCTTCTCGGCGGTCGGTGCCTCGAAGACGAGTTCGTCGTGAACCTGCAGGACCATCCGGGATCTGAGTCCCTGTTCGCGCAGTCGCCGATCCACCTCGATCATCGCGAGCTTCATGATGTCGGCGGCCGTTCCCTGCATCGGGTGGTTCATGGCCGTGCGCTCCCCGAACGAGCGCAGGTTGAAGTTCCGGCTTGCAAGCTCCGGGATGCGGCGCTTACGACCGAACAGCGTGGTCGCGAAACCGTCGCGGTGCGCCTCAGCGACAACACGATCGAGGTACTCGCGAACGCCGGGATATGCCGCGTAGTAGCGGTCGATCGTCGCCTGGGCCTCAGCGTTGCCGACCCCGAGCTTGGGCGCGAGGCCATGTGCCGAGATGCCATACACGATGCCGAAGTTGACGGCCTTGGCCTTCCCCCGCTGCTCCGAGGTGACCTCGGTAGGTGGTACGCCGAAGACCCGCGCCGCGGTCGCGGTATGGAAGTCAACGCCGCCGGTGAACGCCTCGATCAGACCCCGGTCGCCGGAGAGGTGCGCGAGGATTCGCAGCTCGATCTGGCTGTAGTCGGCCGAGACCATGATGTCGCCGGGCATCGAGGGTACGAACGCCGCGCGTATGCGGCGGCCGAGCTCGGTGCGCACGGGGATGTTCTGCAGGTTGGGGTTGGATGATGAGAGCCTCCCCGTCGCCGCTACCGTCTGGTTGAAGCTCGTATGAAGCCGGCCATCGCCTCCGAGCATCCGCGGCAGGGCGTCAATGTAGGTCGACTTGAGCTTGGTGAGCTCGCGGTAGGCCACGATCTTCTCGGCGATGGGGTGAAGCGGCGCGAGCGCGGCCAGCACTCCGGCGTCGGTCGAGTACCCGGTCTTGGTCTTCTTCTGTGGGGGCAGGCCGAGCTTCTCGAAGAGCACCTCCGAGAGCTGCTTGGGTGAGTCGATGGTGAACTGGCACTCAGCGAGTGCATGGATCTCCTCGCGCAGTTCCTCGATCCCAGAGCTTGCCTCCTCGCCGAGGCGGGCGAGCACGTCAGTGTCAACGCCGACTCCGACCCGTTCCATGCCGATAAGTACCCCAACGAGCGGCATCTCGATACGCCGAAAGACCTCAAGCGAGCCGTCGTCGGAAAGCCGCTTCTCAAGGTCGGCGGCGAGCTCAGCCGCGGCCGATGCGTCAATCGCGGCGTCGCAGAACTCCTCGGTCGGCTCGGCCAGCGGGCGGCCGAGGTAGTCGGGGTACAAGGCCCGCAGTGCATACGAGCTGCGGTTGGATTCCAGAAGGTAGGCGGCGACGCCTACGTCGAAGATGCGCTCTCCGCTCACGGCCGACGCCTCGATGCGACAGGAGACCGAGTCGTCAGCCGGGCAGAGCTTCTGCAGCACGGCCTTCATATCCGCAGCGGCGATGCGGCCGTCCGATACGAGGCCGGCAAGGGCGTCCTCAGCGGCAGCTGCGTCGACAAGGGCGACCACGTCGGCCGTCGCCACGCCGAGTGGCGGCTCCTCGGCGAACAGGGTGTCGCAGGGCTCGCCGAACGCGACTCCGAGCCACCCGGTGGCGGGCTCGGCCCCGTGGGCCGCCCACGCGCGCACCCGCTCGATCGCAGCCTCGCCGCTGATGAGCGCGCGTGGGGGCGCGGCGACGGCCATGGCGGCCTCTGGACCAGGGACGGTGGCTGCCTTCGCCGCGCCGCCCGCCACCGGCAGCGCGAGGAGGCGCTCGAGGAGCGTCGCGAAGCGCAGCTCGCCGAAGGCCTCGGCAAGCGCCTCGGGGTCGTACCCGCCGAGCTTGACGCGCTCTAGGTCCAGGCCGAGCGGGACCTCGCAGGCGATGGTCGCCACCTTTCGGCTCGCGTAGGCGGCATCCTCGTGCTCGACCAGGTTGGCGCCGGCGCGCCCGGAGATCTTGCCCTCCTTGGCGGCCTCGATCGCCGCCTCGAGCGTTCCCCACTCCTGCAGCAGCTTCGCGGCCGTCTTCTCGCCGATCCCGGGGACGCCGGGGATGTTGTCACTAGTGTCTCCCTTGAGCCCCAGATAATCGGGGATCTGAGCCGGGGTCACGCCGTAGCGCTCCTCGACCTCTGCCGGTCCCATGACGACGATGTCGGTGACGCCCTTGCGCGTCGTGACCACCCGGACGCGGTCGCTCACAAGCTGGAACGCATCCCGGTCACCGGTCACCAGAAGGATGCGGTAGCCGCACTCTTCGCCACGCCGCGCTAGCGTGCCGAGGATGTCATCGCCCTCCCACCCTTGAACCTCCACGATCGGGAGCCCCATGGCCGAGATCAGCTTCTTGACCATCGGGAACTGGGCTTTGAGCGCTTCGGCGGTCGGCGGTCGGTGCACCTTGTACTGCTCGAGCGCCTCGATGCGGAACAGCGGTTTACCGCAGTCGAAGGCGACAACGACGCCGTCGGGCGCCAGATCGGCGATGAGCTTGATGAGCATCGAGATGAACCCATAGGCCGCATTTGTCGGCCGTCCATCGGGTGCGGTCATCGTCTCGGGCAGCGCGTGGAAGGCGCGGTGAAGCAGGCTGTTGCCGTCGAGTACGGCGATGGTGCGGTCTGTCATTCGTGGTGGCCTTCCGTCGTCAGGTACGCCAGAGATAGCCTACCCCACGGACGGTCTCGAGACGACGCGAGAGTTCCGGTCCGATCTTGGCGCGAACGCGCCGCACGTGGACGTCGACGGTGCGGGAGCCACCGATGTACTCGGTCCCCCACACGCGCCTGAGCAGGATCTCACGTGTGTACGTTCGGCCAGGGTGGGTGACCAGAAACGCAAACAGGGCGTACTCAAGGTAGGTGAAGTCGATGGGCGACCCGTCTAGATACGCCTGGTAGGTCGCCAGGTTCAGCAGCAGCTCCCCCACGCGCACCAGCTCCTCGGAGGTTACCTCCTCGCCAGGCCACAACAGTATGCGCACGCGGGCGGCGATCTCGGTGGCCGAGGCGCCCCGCACTACGAAGTCGCTCGCTACCCCTACTGGCAGGCGTAACGACTCGAGAGTCTCGGCCCCCGCCAGAACGAGCAGCGCGGTCGAGGAGCCCTCGGATGCGACGCTCTCTACGACCTGGATTGCGTCGTCGGGCTGGTAGCCACCGTCGAGCAGCACCAGGTCGACCGTGCCGCCCAACAGCATCCTGCGCAACTCATTGAGCTCACACTCGACAACGGTGAGCTCCAGCCCCGACACGGACTGGGCCATCAGCGCGCGCGTGTGGGCGTCGTCGGAAACGATGAGCATCCGCTTCATGTGCATCATCTTACCGCCCTGCGTCTCGCGTGTGATTGAGTAGGCGCCGGGCGGCTTCTGCTCCGCCCGGCGCCGGGATGGCTCTTCTGGTTCATGCACTCGGCTCTTCTAGGCACCGAGAGTCGGTCTGCTGGTCCGGACCCGCTAGATCGTTGCCAGGTAGCGGTCCATCTCCCACGGGGTGACGTGCTTGATGTAGTCGTCCCACTCGGCCTTCTTGTTCTCGCTATAGAAGGCGTGGATATGCTCGCCGAGGATGTCCTTCATGGCCTCAGACCTCTCGAAGAGCTCGATGGCCTCGCCAAGGTTCTTCGGAAGGGTCTTGATGCCGGCCTCTTCGAGCTCGGCCTCGGTCATGTGGAAGATGTCGTTGGTGGCCTCAGGCATGAGTTCGAGCTCTTCCTCGATACCCTTCAGACCGGCGCCGAGCATGACGGCGAACGCGAGGTACGGGTTGGCCGAGGGGTCCGGCGAACGGAGCTCGATGCGGGTCGCGGCTTCTTTGCCGGGCTTGTACAGCGGCACGCGGACCATAGCCGAGCGGTTGCGCTGTGCCCACGACACGTAGGTCGGAGCCTCGTAGCCCGGAACCAGACGCTTGTAGGAGTTCACGAGCGGGTTTGTCACCGCGCAGAACTCAGGCGCGTACTTGAGCAGGCCAGCGATGTACTGCTTGGCGACCTTGGAGAGGTGTGCAGGATCCTCGGCGTCGTAGAACGCGTTGCCGGTCTCGGTCCAGAGCGACTGGTGCGTGTGCATACCTGAACCGTTCTGGCCCTCGATGGGCTTGGGCATGAACGTCGCGTACACGCCGTTGGCCATCGCGATCTCCTTGACCACGAGGCGGTAGGTCATGACCGCGTCGGCCATGGTGAGCGCCTCTTGGTAGCGCAGGTCGATCTCGTGCTGCGACGGGGCGACCTCGTGGTGAGAGTACTCGACTGGGATACCCATCTTCTCGAGCGTGAGCACGGTCTCGCGACGCAGGTCGCTCGCGATGTCGAGCGGGGTCAGGTCGAAGTAGCCGCCCTTATCGAGCACCTCGGTGCCCTGGTCATCGGCGAAGTAGAAGAACTCGAGCTCAGGACCCACGTAGAACGTGTAGCCCATGTCTGCCGCCTTGGCGAGCATGCGCTTCAGCGCGTAGCGGGGGTCACCCTCGAACGGCTCCCCGCTCGGCTTGCGCACGTCGGCGAAGAGCCGGCCGACGCCCTGGCTCTCGGGACGCCACGGCAGGACCTGGAAGGTCGCGGCATCCGGGAAAGCAACCATGTCCGACTCCTCGATGCGCGTGAAGCCATCGATCGAGGAGCCGTCGAAACCCATGCCCTCTTCAAAGGCGCCCTCGAGCTCCGAGTCGGTGACGGCAAAGGACTTGAGTACTCCCAGGACGTCAGTGAACCAGAACCGGATGAACTTGACGTCGCGCTCCTGCACCGTCTTGAGCACGTAATCCTTGTCACACGAAGCTGCCATTAAGGTCGCCTCCCTTTTCTGTCGGAACCCCGATCACCATGCGCCGGCGCCACTGGACGCCTCTCGCGAACAAGCCTATGACCACGTGTGTTTCGGCGGTGTTTCGCGTTTTGTCACAGGTAGGTGTAGAGCTTTCCGTACGGCCGGTGGCTGATGGGAACCAGCTTGGTGAACGGCTCGGCCATAACGGTTTCGACGTCGAACCCGACGGCCTCGCAGTATTCCGAAAGCAGTGGCCTGAGCGCCTGCATCTCCTCGCTGGTCGCTGTGAAGACGCCGCACTCCTTGCCCACCTGCCAGGGCTCGACCTCGCCGCGCAGGTAGATCTCGCCGCCGTGCATGCCGGTGCCGAGGTACCCGCCCACCAGCGGGCCCTCGAGGCGCGACTCGAGGCCGAGAAGGACGAGCAGACCGCCCGCCATGTACTCGCCGAAGAAGTCGCGCGCCTTCCCGCCGCAGATCATGATCGGGCGCAGGCCCTCGTACGCCTTCATATGGATCCCGACGCGGTAGCCGACATCGCCCTTGATGAAGACTCGGCCACCCCGCATGCCGTACCCGAGCACATCGCCGGCGTTGCCGTGCACAACCACAGTGCCGTCGTTCATGGTGTTGCCCACGCCGTCCTGCGCGTTGCCGAACACCTCGACCGTCGGCCCGTCCATGAACATCGCCAGGTCCTGACCGGGAGTGCCGTACACCTCGATCTTGAGGCCCTTGCCCTTGATGCCCGTGCCGATATAGCGCTGCCCGTTGACGTTATTCAGGCGCACCGTCTTGATTCCATTACTGAAGCAGTTCCTGACGGCCTCGTTTACCTGCCGGTAGTAGATCCCTTGGCACTCGATGGTCGCCGTGTCGCCCTCGATCGTGACCGTTGGCTCGACCGCGACGTAGCCCTCGACGGGTCCGGATGTCAGTGTCGTCATCTCGCCTCTCCTCTACAGCCCGGCCGGCTTCACGCCGAGGATCTCGCAGGTCTGCGCGTCCAGCCCCACCGCGCGAAGGCGCTCTCGGCTGCCGCGCAGTGACTCGACGGCGTTCACGCCGAGCGCGCCCAGGATCTCCTGGACCTCATGGCTCCAGGCGTGGATCAGGTTGGTGAGACGCTCGGCACCCCACTCGGGGTCGACACGCCGCGTCAGCTCGGGCTTCTGGGTCGTGAGCCCCCAGCTACAGGAGCCGGTGTGGCACCCCTGGCACAGGTGACAGCCGAGGGCCATGAGCGCAGCCGATCCGACGGCGACGACGTCGGCGCCCAGCGCGATCGCCTTGGCCATGTCCGCCGAAGAGCGGATCGAGCCTGCCGCGACGATCGAGGCCTGGTTGCGGATTCCCTCGTCGCGCAGGCGCTGGTCGACGACGGCGATGGCGATCTCGATGGGGATGCCGATGTGATCGCGGATGATCGACGGTGCCGCGCCGGTGCCGCCCTTGAACCCGTCGAGGTACACGTAGTCCGCACCGGCACGCACGATGCCCGAGGCGATTGCGGCGACGTTATGCACAGCCGCGATCTTCACGCCGACCGGCTTGTAGCCGCTCGCCTCTTTGAGCGAGTAGATGAGCTGGCGCAGGTCCTCGATCGAGTAGATGTCGTGGTGAGGTGCGGGGCTGATCGCATCCGTGCCCTGCGGGATCATTCTCGTGGTCGAGACTTCCTTGTTGATCTTCTCGCCAGGCAGGTGACCGCCGATACCGGGCTTGGCGCCCTGGCCGACCTTGATCTCGATAGCGGCACCGCGGTTCAGGTACTCCGGATTGACTCCGAACCGGCCCGAAGCCACCTGAACGATGACGTTGTCCTGGTAGGGGTAGAGGTCCGCGTGCAGCCCACCCTCACCGGTGTTCATGAGGATGCCGCAGCGCTCGGCGGCCATGGCCAGCGACTTGTGCACGTTGAGCGAGACCGAACCGTAGCTCATCGGCGAGAAGATGATCGGCGTGTCGAGCTTGATGTTGCGGAAAACACCCGCGCCGGGCTTGAGCCGGTAGCCGCCACCGCCATCGGACTCGACCTCGACGCTGTCCGGCTTGCGACCGAGGTAGGTGCGCAGCTCCATTGGCTCGCGCAGCGGGTCGATAGAGGGGTTGGTGACCTGGCAAGCGTCAAGCACGAGATGATCGAAGATAGACAGGTAGGGCTTGTCGTTGCCCATGCCCGTCAGCATCACGCCGCCGGACTCGGCCTGGCGCCAGACGTTCTTGCGCAGCTCCGAGCTCCAGTTCGCATTGTCACGCAGAGCGAGGTCGTTCTTCTTGATCGTGATGCAGTGAGCAGGGCAGTACGTGACGCACCGGTGGCACGCCCTGCACTTGGAGTCGTCCGGGTACGGCCGCTCGTTGAAGGAGTAGACCCCCCAACCGCACTGCTGTACGCACCGCCCGCACTTGTGGCACTTGTCGTAGTCGATCTGGACCCGGAACTCGGGTTGGATGAGGCTTGTAGGCATTGCGATCAGCTCACTTCAACGGTCTCGCAGGCGTCTTCGACACCCGTAACGGCACAGGAGATCTCTTGCGCTGAGAGGTGCAGGTCGCCGTGGATCGGCCAATCGACACCCTCGACTCGAGCGATGACCGGTTCACCGGCCTTCGGAGCCCACACCTCATCGGGGGCATCCAGCACTTCGCGCATGGCGCTCTCCTCGGAGGCGACCATCAGAATGGAGCCCTGCCGAGCAGCGACGAGCGGGCGCAGCTTGATGCGGTCGTTCAGTGCGACCATACCGCCATTGAAGCCCAGCACGATGGCGAACGGCCCGTTGAGCATGCCGGGTCCGTAGACGGCGCGCAGGCTGCGCATGACGGCCTGCTCCTCCTCGGGCATACGGTCAATCTCGGCCCACAGGGGCGACGCAAGCGCCTTGCACGCGAGCTCCAGCGGCAGCTTATGGCGGCGCAGCATCAGGTCGAAAAGGTACGCGGCGACCTCGGTGTCAGTCCCCAGCGTGCACTTGTAGCCGAACGCCTCGAGATAGCGGCTGTTGATGCCGTAGCTCGAGATCTCGCCGTTGTGCACGATCGACCAGTCCAGCAGAGTGAACGGGTGCGCTCCACCCCACCAGCCCGGAGTATTGGTTGGGAACCGGTTGTGTCCCACCCAGGTGCTGCCGGCGTACTCTTCGAGCAGGTAGTAGTGGCCGATCTCCTCCGGGAACCCGACGCCCTTGAACGCGCCCATGTTCTTGCCGCTCGAGGCGACGAACGCGCCGTCAACGGTCGAATTGATGAGCATGACAATGTGGACGACGTAGTCCTCGGGGCTCATCTGGTACGACTCGAGCTTCTGCGGATAGGGCGTGAGGAAGTAGCGCCACAACAGGGGCGCATCGTTGATGCCCGCGACGGCACGCGTGGGCATCGGCTCGGCGAGATCGACGTTGAAGTACTCGTCGAAGATCGCCTCGGCGTCCTCCTTCGCCTTCACGTCGTGATACATCATGTGAAAGGCGAAATGGTCCGGGAACTCAGGGTAGATGCCGTACCCGGCGAACCCGCCGCCCAGGCCGTTGCCACGGTCACGCTGAACCGCCATGGCCCGGATCGCGGCCTCGCCACTCATTAGCGCCCCGGACTCGTCGCATATGCCCATAAGCCCGCACCCGCCGTGGATCTTGAAGGGCGCTTCGGCGCCGTAGGCCGGACGCTCGAGGCCGAAGGCACCCGTGCGGTCACTCGGCACTGAAGGCTTTGTGGTGGGCATTCGCTCCAAGAGTGGTTCGAAAGCCATCTCTACTTCTCCCCTTCCGCGTCGCGTGCCGTACCTGCGGCATCGCGTTCCATCAGTCGCAGGACCGCGTCCCCACCTGTTGCGGGGAGCGCACCTAGTCCGAGCTTCTTGCGCGCACTCTCGCGCGGTTTGCCGAGAACACCCGTCTCCATGAACATCCGGTAACTAGCGGGCACCGACTCGGGACCGGCGCCCCTCTGGATAGCAAGCTCCTTGAGCCTGCGGAAGACCTCGGCCATGCCGATGTCGGAGTGGCACAGCTCCAAGCAGGTGAAGCACTCAAGGCACTTCCAAATGTTCTCGTCCTCCAGCACCTCATCGAGCTTGCCATCGACGAGGGCGCGGATGATGTCGTTGGGCTGGAACGTGGGGTCGACCTTGCACACCGGGCAGTCGTCCTTGCACGCCCGGCAGCTATCGCACTTGTTGAGCAGCGCGACATCGAAGCTCTCGGCGAGGCGCTCCTTGTCGGCGCGCCGGCTCTCCCACTTCTCCAGGAAGGGCTGCACGCTCACGCGGTGCATGTCCATGCCGAGCACCTCAGGGCTGTGCCCGTACGCGAGGCCGACCAGCTCCGAGAGGTAGATGACCGGAACGTTGACCTGCTCGTTCGCGCGCTGCATGGCTGCCTGATTCAGGTCGAACTGCTGGAAGCAGCTCGGACAGACGACAACGAGCGCGTCAACGTCGTGTGCCTGCAGGTCATTGAGCTTCCGGCGGTTGAACGCCAGTGAGGTCTCACGCTGGCCGACCCGGTCGAGGTACCCGCCGCAGCACTGCATCTTCGTCGGGTAGTCCACGACTCGCGCGCCGAGTGCGGCCACCATCGACTCAACCTTGGTGGGGTGCAGCGGGTCGTCCCACTTGACCGCGGGCTGCGGGCGCAGCAGGTGGCAGCCGTAGTGGACCGCGATGTTCATGCCCCAGAACGGCTTGACCGCCTTACTTGCCACAAGCGCGGCGCCCATCTGGTCGACGAGCCACTCGGCGAAGTGCACGACCTGGAGGTCCCCGCTGTAGTGCAGGTCCTCGGTGGCGAGGCGCTCGTTGATGGCCTCGCGCTCCCGCCAGTGCGTCTTGAGGTGGCTCTGGCACTCCTTGAAGGTCGAGTAGCAGCCGTTGCAGGGGGTCACTACATCCAGCCCCGCCTGCTCGACGATCGCGAGGTTGCGAGCTGCCGCCGTGAAGAAGGCGCCAGGATCATTGGCCTTCACGAGCGTGCCTTCAGGACAGCACGTGTGGCCATCGAGCTCAGTGATGCGCGCGCTGAGGTCTTCGAAGACCAGACGCGTCGATTTCTCGATGAACGGAAAACGCGCGGGGATCGTGCACCCCCAGAAGACCGCGAACTCCTTCATGGACCCTGCCTTCCTTCTCACAAGTGCCTGGAGAACGAAAAACGCCCGCTTCGGCCCGAAGGACCGATGCGAGCGCCATTGCTCAGCTGTGCTATTCCATTACAGCGTCCGGCACACCCTTGTGCCGTCTCGCGATACTACCACAGAAACGGCCTCGGAGAAACACGACCGAAACCAACCGGCGGCGAAACAGCGGTCAAGCGCCGCCGGCACGCCGCTTATCCAAGAGCCGGATGACGTGCTCGTTGGGTCACAGTACGGCCGAGATGATCGACGCGAACCCGAATCCCGCAATCACCAGCCCGGACACACGGCTCACCCACGTGATGAACCTCTGACTCACACCACCACGCACCGCTGCCACCATGCCGGAGAGGACAAGCCACCAGGCCAGCGACCCCGAAGCGACGCCTGCAGTGGCGACAGCGGCAGGAAGCGGTCCCTGCTGCGCAGAAAGCCCAGAGGACGCAAGAATCGCTCCAAAGGCGATGATCGTTGCGGGGTTGGTAAGCGTAAGCGCGACCGCAGATGCGTAGTTGCCCCGGTGCACGGACGCACTCGTTGACGTAGCCTCGGAACCCGAGTCGCTGAACGCATCTGCGGCGCAGTCATCAGTGCTCGGCACTCGCAGTACCGACCGTACTCCGAGCACCAGAAGGCAGGCGCCGCCGACAAGCCGGACAGGCGTCTGCCAGGAGACCAGGGCGGAAGAGGCCGCTGTAACGCCGAATGCCGCAAGGCCGGCATAGATACCGTCAGCCGTGGCGATACCCGCACCCGTTGAGAGTCCCGCACGCCAACCGCCGTTGAGCACCCGCTGGATACAGAGCACACCCATCGCACCAACAGGCGCAGCGACCGCAACTCCGATGACCAACGTGCGCAGGTAGAGTGCTGTGAGATCAGACATGGGCATGACCGATCGGCAGACTGACGATGGCTGTGAGACCGGCGTACATGGGACAGCAGGCTACCTGCCCGGAGTCGGCGTCGCAAGGGTCCGACACTGTCGAAGCAGCGCGCAGCCAGCTCGGCCAGCCCTGTCCGCCCACTCGCCCGCTAGTGAATAGCATCGGGCAGCGCGAGACACGTGACGAACAGCAGAAAGACCACGACGATCATGGCAACGTTGAGGCTCATGTCCCGGGCGTAGCGCGAGATGCTTCTGCGGGTTGCCAAGACCGTGGCGGTGTCGACACGCGGAGAGCTCCAGCCCACGTGCTCCGGTGTCGAGGCCTCGATCACGATGCGGACGACATCCGTCACCCATCCCGCGATGAGCTCGGCGCGGCTCAGGCCTGCGGCTCGCAAGTCGAGCACGCGGCGCTCCGCAGTGGGCTCGCACTCGAGCAGCCTGCGCGCAAACCTCTCCTCCTGAACCGCCCATGCGATGGCTGCATCCAACTCAGCAGCCGTGTCCTCCCCGGCGAGCTGGCGCAACGCCAACTCAAGCGCGACCGCCGCTCTCTCGCTATTGAGCGAGCGCGGCGCCGCATGCGTTCGCTGTTCATGAGTGCCGTCCGCGCGAGATCGGCGTCGGATACGGCTCGGTCAGCAGGCGGCGAGGGGTCAGCAGAGGGATCTGATCCAACCAGAGTCTCGCAGCCCACAATCCCAAGACCATCGAGATGACCAGGCCAACCACCAAATCAGCCGGTCCAGTGCGCTCGTGAGTGCTAGCCAGAAGACGAAGAGGACCAGCTGTCACGAACGCGGCCGCAGAATGCGGAACACTCGCGCCCGTCACGCCCCCGCTTCCTCGGCGAGAATAACGGCCTCGGCGACCTCCCGGAGCGTCTTGCGCTTGTCCATCGCAAGTCTCTGGAGCCTGCGGAAAGCCTCCGGTTCGCTGATGCCGCGTCGCATCAGCAGTCCTTTGGCTCGGTCTAATACCTTGCGAGTCTCCAGCCGCTCTTCAAGATCGGCTACCTCCGCTGTGAGCGCGTCAGTCTCGGCAAAGCGCGAGACGGCGATCTGCATGGCTGGAAGAATGTCGGCCCGGGTGAACGGCTTGACGATGTAGGCCATCGCCCCGGCCTCGGAGGCCCGCTCGACGTAGCTCGCCTGCGAGAAGGCCGTAACCATCACCACCGGCGCGATACGCTCCGAGCCGATAACGCTTGCAGCCTTGACTCCGTCGACACCGGGCATGTTGATGTCCATGAAGACGACGTCGGGCCGGAGCTGGCGGGCGAGCTCGATGGCCTCTGCCCCGTCGCGAGCCTCACCCACGACCTCGTGACCATCTTCTTCGAGCATCTCCTTGAGGTCGAGCCGGATTATCGACTCGTCTTCAGCGATCACGACCCGCATCTTCTGCATCCTCGCCAATCCCGGCGCATTGCGCCACAGGTCAACTGCACACTCAGTCCTTCAATGGCACACGAACGGTCACCTTCGTGCCGCGGGCCGAGGCGAACGAGAGCGTACCTCGCAGGTCCTTCTCCACGACAGTTCGCACGATCTCGAGGCCCAGATTGGCGGCGTTCGCAAGGTCGAAGCCCTCAGGAAGCCCGCAGCCGTCATCATGGACCGTGAGCACGAGCTCGCCCGGCACTCGCCGCATCGCGACTTGGATGTGGCCCTCGCCTCTGGCGACGAAAGCGTGCTCGATTGCGTTGTGCACCAGCTCGGCCACCGTGAGCGCGAGTGCCGTAGCAACGGTGGCGTCGACCTGCCCTGTCGTGCCCTTCACCGTGACTTCGATGCTGGAGTCATCGCCGAGCAGACCCTTGCTGACCAGCTCGACGACGGTGCGCGCCGCTTCAGCGAAGTCAACCCGTTCCTCATCGCTCACTGCGAGCATGTCGTGGACCACAGCCATCGATGAAACGCGCTCGGTCGCCTCTGCAAGCGCGTTGCGCGCCTCCTCGCTGGCGGTCCGTCGCGCCTGGATGCGAAGCAGGCTCGCGATCGTCTGGAGGTTGTTCTTCACCCGGTGGTGAACCTCCCGGATCGTCGCTTCCTTGATCTTGATCTCGGCCTCGCGGCGCCTCGCGTCAGTAAGGTCCTCGACGAGCACCAGTGGCCCGGTCGGAAGGGAGATTGTCCGGTAGCCGAGCACCCGGTTCGCGACCTCGGTCTCGACTGCGATGGCACCGCTTGTGCCCATAACGGGAGCGATACCAAACCCCCCGCCCGGCAGTGCCGAGGCCTTCGTGCCGACGAGCGCTCCCTCTACGCCGGCAAGGCGCATGATGTTGACAGCGTTCGGCGAGGCGTAGACGACGCGACCGACGGTACTGACACGCATCACACCGTCACCCGCGCGCCTGGTCGTGGAGAATGGAGTCCCGTCCCGCGCATCAAGCAGAGGCGCTTCCCGCACCGCGCCGATAAGCTCCTCGGCAGCGTCCATGAACGCGGTCTCCATCGTTCCAGGAGCGGCCGCGACCTGCTCGGCGAGGTTCTTCACGAGCACGGCCTTCACGTCGGCAGACTCAATTGGATACGCCGAGGTGGAGTACTTGATGCCTCGAGCCACTCGCCGGATCGAGCCGCATACAGGTAGTGCCGAAGAAAGCGCCTGATACGCCTCGGTCTCTTCGGCCGGGTCGAGAGTCTGCCCGACCCTGCTCGAGGCCACGGGCGCGACAGCCGTGTGCGGCCTGGCGTCCGCGACGACCTCGAGCATGCCGTCAGCACGTGCGAGTGCGAGCGCGACGTCCCCATAGCCCATGTCTGCGACGAGCTGAAGGTTCTTGGCGATGTTGCCAAGATGCTCCTGCGTCTGCGCAGAGAGGTCGCCGATGAGCTCGTTCGCACCCATACCAGCAGTATAGGCGAGGTCGGCGCTGGCGCGGACGTCAGCGCTCCGACGGCTTGTGCGCGCCGCCACTCGCGGTATACTCGACGCCGCACGACCGAGTGCCCGGGTGGCGGAATGGCAGACGCGGAGGTCTCAAAAACCTCTGTCCGAAAGGGCGTGTGGGTTCGACTCCCACCCCGGGCACCAGAAGCAACTCTGCGGCGCCGTGTCGCCGGAGTCCCCGACCTACTCGGCTATTCCCTTGACGACTCCAGCGATGCCTGCGGCGATATCGTCGGCTGAGAGTCCCGCAAGCCCAGGCTCCCGGCACAGCCACGCGGAGCTCACAGCCCAGCCAAGCGCCATGCAGGTGATCGCCGCGTCAACGATGCGTGGGTCGGTCACGGAATCCTTGGACGCCTGACCCTCGAAGAGCTGCTTGGACAAGGCGCTCTGCTCGGCGAAGTCTACACCGATTCCATCGGGGACGACGCCCTCGGCAAGCGCCGCCGCAAGCACGCGCATCAGCTCGACAGCGCTCTTGTTGTCTGCCGAGCCCCCGCCCTCCGCATACCCGCGCTGCAGGACTTCTCGCAGGATCTGATCCTTCTCGCCGAAGTACAGGTGCAGCAGCGTGTGTGAAACGCCGACCTCGCGTGCGATCTCGCGCACGGAAACAGCGGCGATCCCGCGCTCGGCGAACAGCCTCTGCGCTGCATCGAGGGTTCGGCGCCGGACCTCACGGGAGCCGAGGCGCTTCTGGTAGGTCTCGGCGTTACGCATCCGGATCTGCTCGGTCATGCAAGTACTCCTGTTCGTGAGTGTCTGGATTGTGCGTCTATGGAGTTATCGACCAGTGTCGCCGCGGACTTGTGCGACTCGCGCGACCGGCAGACCCGTCGCTGATGACGAGCTTACCCCACGACAGGCCAAGCGTCAGGCGAGCGGCTCCGCCGGAGCGTCGGCCGACTCCCCGGCGGCACGTCCGGACTGCCGATAGAACAGCGCTGAGACCCCGACCGCGACACTGCCGAGCAGCCACGCCACCGGGATGGACGCGCGGTCGGAGACCCAGCCGAGCACCGGCTGGCCCGCCGCAGCGCCCCCATCGGCGAAGAACGCGTCGAGCGAGATGACGGTGGCCCGCTGCGCCGAGGGGATGTGGGCGTTGAGGTACCCCATCCGCACTGGCATCGTGATGCCGAAGATGACTCCCCACAGCAGCCACAGGACGATCGCCACCCCTGCCGGCACCACGCCTGGCTCGCGCCATATGAACCCCACCGCAGCGATCGCCGCGACAACGAGGGCACTCGTGAGCGTAAGCCACCCGAGCACCCTCGCTGGGTCGCGCCGCTGCCCGCTATTGCCCATCACGCGGCCGACCAAGGCGTTGCCGGCAATCCCCGCCGCCGAAGATGCCGCCTGCACCACACCAAGCAGCCACACGAGATCGCGCCCCAGCAGCTCAAGTACGTACGGTTGCCATGCGTAGAAGCCGTAGAAGAAGAACAGCCCCGACAGCGCCGAAGCCCACATCATCGGCCTGACGACCCGGCTGCGCCATCCGTACGTCACCCCTGCCGAGAAGATCTTGCGAGTCTCGGTCCCGAACGTGGACCAACGCAACGGGCGCGGCGTGAAGCCGAGGTCGTGCACAAACACGAGGGAGAGCACGAAGCAGACAGCGAGCACGGCAACGCGCGCGAGGTACGGCAACGCCAGGTCGGCTTGGCCGAGAAGGCCGCCGAGCAACGCGCCAGCCAGTGTGCCGATACCCGACGAGATCTGACCCCAAGCGAACGTGCGCTCACGCTCGGCAGGCCATCCGACGGAGTCGAGCGCGTCAACGACCCACGCCTCCACCGACCCGGTCTGGAACGTGTACCCGAGGCCGAGCAGCACGCTCGCCACCGAGAACCCCAGAAAACCCCAGCCCATGCTCGGCGAAAGCACGTACAGGAGCGTCGAAACCGCCAGAATCACCATCGATAAGACGATTGAGGCGCGCCGGCCGATCGTGTCGGCTACCACACCGGTGGGGATTTCGAACGCCATCTGCGCGACCGTGAAGATCGCGTTCACGACCATGGTCTGGAAGAGCGTCAAGCCACCCTCGCGGATCAGGAAGATGGTGTTGATCGCCCAGATGAGCGAGGCCCCGAGCGTGAAGAGCCCAGAGACTACCAAGTAGGTCGCAACGACTCTCTTGGACGCGCTCATCGGCCTCTCCCGGCTTTCGGTCGGTCTAGTCCCCTTACGCCACGCAGGGTCCCGCCACGTTCATGATGTGATCGACCGCAGCCTCCGGGCAGTCGGTCATGTACAGCAGCTTGGCATCCTCCGGAGCGATGGTCTTCTCGGCGATCAGGGTTGGCAACAGCGCCTCAGTGAGCGGCCGCCAGAAATCGCAACCCATCCCCACGATCGGAAACGAATCGATCTTTCCCGTCTGCGTGAGCGTGAGCGTCTCGAAGATCTCGTCGAGCGTGCCGAACCCGCCCGGCATCATCACGAACGCGCACGAGAACTTGACGAGCATGACCTTGCGCACGAAGAAGTGCTCGAACTCCACGTACCTGTCGACGTAACGGTTCACGTGCTGCTCATGGGGGAGAACGATGTTCGCCCCGAGCGAGAGCCCTCCGCCCTCCTTGCACCCGCGGTTCGCAGCCTCCATGATCCCTGGGCCAGCCCCGGTCATGACCGCCACTCCCCGCTCGGCGAGAAGGCGGCCAAGCTCACGCGCCAGCTCGTAGTAGCGTGAGCCCTCCTGGTAGCGCGCGGAACCAAACACAGTGACGACGGGCCCGTCCACGCCCATGAACTCGAGGCCGCGCAGGTACTCTAGGAAAACGCGGACGGCGCTTTCGACATCGGACTTGTATCCGCGCTCCAGCTCCAGGAACTTGCGTTCGGCGTCGGGAAGCTGACGGAGGATCGAGCGATACGCCTGCTCACGATCGCGCTCGAGCTCGCTCACCATCTGCCGTACTCCTCTCCGCGCTCGCGGTACTCCTTGGCCTGCACGCCCATCTGGTCGCGTAGGTTGAGTATCTTGCACGAGAGTTCCAGGCAGCTGATCCACTGGAACGCCTCTTCGAGCGTGGTGCCCGCGGCGAAAGGACCGTGCCCTCGTACGAGCACGCATTTGTAGTCCATCAGCCCCTCCGAGACGGCCCGTGCCACGTCTGCTGACCCGACCGTCTGAGGAAGCGAGTACACAGGCACCTTGTGGAGCAGCAGCGACGCCTCGGAGTCGATCGGCACGACCTCGTCCTCGATCAGCGAGCGCAGGATCGAGTGCGGCGAGTGCGTGTGGACGATGGCGAGCGCGCTGGTGTTGGCGTAGATCGCACGGTGCACAACTATCTCGGTGGATGCGAGCGCCACCTCGGAGTCGTCGCTCTCGAGCGCCGTTTCGATGATGTCGCGGCCGGTGAGACGCCCGAGCATCGAGCCGCGGCGCGTAATGAGGATCCGGTCGCCGACGCGAACGCTCATGTTGCCGCCGTGGCTCGAGATCAGCCCGGCGAGGTAGATGTCGCGCCCGACTTGCGCGAACTGCTCGTGCATTGTCACCCGTTCCCTTCGCGCTCGCCAGCGGCCTTGGACGCTAACTCGGCAAGTCCCAGTCGCTCGACCTTCTCGGGTCGCGGTACCCCTTTCTCGTCCCAGCCCCGGAAGCGGTAGTACTCGGCGAGCATCGGCGCGAGATCGACCACCCGTCCGCTTGCGTTCGGCTCGGTGAGCAGGCGGTCAGGCAGTCGATCGTCATCTGCCGAGAAACCCGCACGCAGATTGTAGAGCCGTTCCAGGTTCCATACCCGCTCACCGGTCGTTAGCAGCGCCTGCCCCCCGGTCTCGATACCCGTGACCGCGGCGTACAGCCGCGCGTAGTGCTCCTCGGTGAGAGCGAAGCTCGAAAGCGGGCAGACGCCAAGCGA
The DNA here is from genome assembly GCA_964492775.1 of uncultured Eubacteriales bacterium. Classification (GTDB taxonomy): domain Bacteria; phylum Actinomycetota; class Coriobacteriia; order Anaerosomatales; family PHET01; genus WRDS01. The sequence goes on from CAZBLH010000003.1 coordinate 18,469, forward strand.
GTCAAGCGCGGCGATCAGATGCTGCACCACAATGAGGAATCCGGCCTTGCCGTGCGTGGCGTCAGCATCGAGGAGCTTCGGCGAGCCGAGGACCTCGAATCCGAGCATGTCTCCGCTCTCGGCACACCCGCCCCAGTTCGATGTCGCAAGACCCAAGCCCTGGCCCTGCATGCCGCGTGGGTCGCTCGCGCCGATCTCAAGGCCCTTCACGTGCATCGCCACCTCGGGGGCTCCGACCGCCTCGGCGAGGGCCCGCGCGCCACCTGCAGCCAGCTCGCCAAACCCAGCCTCGCGCAGAGCGAGTGCGCGAATCGCGCCGGCGATGCTCGCGACATCGCCGCGTACAGGTAGGTGGTCCGTGGCCGCCGAGTCCAGCTTCCCGGACTCCGCAAGTTCGATTGCGGTCGCAAGCGTGCCGCCCACCGACCCGGCGTCGAGCCCCAGCACTCGGCAGAGCGCGTCCAGCTCGAGCACGTCCTCGATGTCATCGATGCCGAGGTTAGCGCCGAGCGCCCATATGGTCTCGTAACCCGGGACGCAGCGCTCGCCGTTCTCGGTAGCCACATACCCGAGGCAGCCCACCGGACAGCCCTCGCACCCCTCGCGACGGATGACCTGCTGCTCGAGCCGCTCGCCCGAGAGCGGGCCGGCGACCGTGTCGCCTGCGTCGGTCCGGTAGTTGTCGCCGTGAACGAGACCGCGCCTGCCGAGCACGCCGGCAAACATCGCCGTCCCGAACTTCGGCAGACCCTTCGAGGTGATCGGGTGTGCCGAGATCGCCTTCTGCGCCTCGTAGGAGAAGAACTCGAAGTCATCTTGCCGAGCAACGCGCGGCGACCGAGTGCCGGAGACCACCACGCCTTTGAGCTTCTTTGCCCCCATGACCGCGCCCAGGCCGCCGCGTCCGACGGGGGTCTCGGCATCGAACATCACCGTCGCCACCGGAACGAGGCGCTCGCCCGCACTCGCGATCACCGCAGCGCTCGCCTCTTCACGGGCACCCAGGAGCGCCTCGGTCGTCTCACCAGTATTGAGACCCGCGAGCTCGTCGACCCCGACGACACGAGCACCGCTCTCGTCCACCTCGATGGCGACGAGTGAATCCGCAGCGCCCGTGATGACAACTGCGTCGAAACCCGCCGCCTTAAGCCGCGGTCCGAACGCGCTGCTCGAACTCGCGGTGAAGATGGTTCCGGTGAGCGGAGACCGCGCGCTGAGCGAAATCCGAGCAGCCGAGGGAACCTGCGTACCGACGAGCGGACCGGCCGCGAAGACGAGCGGGGCCTCGGGCGAAAGCGCGTCGGTTTGCGGGTCACCGAGCTCCCACAGCAGCCGCACCGCGAGGCCGCGCCCGCCGATGAAGTCGCGCGCGTCCTTCTCGGCAAGGGGGACTATCGAAAAGCTGCGCTCGGTCAGGTCGACGGTGAGGATGCGGCCGGCGTAGCCATACCAGCCGCTCTCAGGCGAAGAGTCGGTCATCTGTCACGCTTTCACTGGGAGAGGACACGGGCCAGATCGTAGATCTCGCCTCGGAATGGATGGCGCACGCCGAACGCCTCGTCGAGCGGGTACGTCACCACGCCCGAGTACCTGAGGCCTACGGCCACACCGCTCTCGCCTTCGATGATGGCAGAGACGGCACGGGCCGCGAGCCGGCTCGCGAGGATGCGGTCGAATGCCGAGGGAGAACCGCCGCGCTGGATGTGCCCGAGCACGACTGCGCGGACGTCGTCGCCGCACGTGCCCTCGACCGACCGAGCGAGCTCGATCGCGTCACCGGCGCCCTCGGCCATCATGATGATGCAGTGACGCTTGCCGAGTTCAGCTGCGCTATTCATGATCGCGCAGACCTCGGCGACGTCCCACTCCACCTCAGGGACGAGTATGCCGTCGGCGCCACACGCGAGACCCGCGTAGGTCGCAAGAAGGCCACTCTCCCGGCCCATTACCTCAATCACGAAGGTGCGTTCGTGCGAGGACGCCGTGTCCCGGACCTTGCCCACAGCCTCGGCGATGGTGTTCAGTGCAGTATCGAAGCCGATGGCGGTGTCCGTGCCCGCGACATCGTTGTCGATGGTTCCTGGCACGCCGACGGTCAAGATCCCGTGCTCGGCAAGCGCCTGAGCTCCCCGATACGAGCCGTCGCCGCCGATGACCACGAGTCCGCCGATGCCGTGGCGCTTCAGCATTGCGGCCCCTTCGGCGACGCCTTCAGGGGTCGCGAAGCGCTTGGAGCGCGAGGTGCCAAGGAAGGTGCCGCCGCGGTCGAGCACGCCGCCGACATCACGCGATGCGAGCGGCAGGATCTTCCCGGTGAGCAGCCCCTCATAGCCGTGCTCGATGCCGGCGACCTCGACTCCGGCGCTGAACGCGGTGCGAACGACCGACCGGATGGCCGCGTTCATGCCCGGCGCGTCGCCGCCGCTTGTCATGACGCCGATGCGTCTCACCATCACAACTCGCCTCCCTGACCGGCCTGAGCCTCGCCGCCCCCGCAGGACCCAACGCCACACGCTCCCCGCACACGTGCTCCTCGTGCATATCCGAGAGGCGCCGGGCGCCTACTCGCAGAACTCTCCCGCGCTCCGCAACCTCTGGTTCCTTCGCGCCAGGAGTTCACTCGCATCCAGGCCGCTCAGCTCGTCGATGGCCCGCGCCACAGCCGCACCCACGGCGGCAATCACAGGCACGGGGTCGGTGTGCGCTCCGCCGAGCGGTTCGGCAACGACCTCATCGGCTAGTCCGAGAGACACCAAGTCAGCGGCGGTCAGCTTCAGGCACTGGGCAGCGCTGCGAGCCTCCGCAGCATCGCGGTACAGGATTGAGGCACACGACTCAGGACTGATGACCGAGTAGTACGCGTTCTCCAGCATAATCAGGCGGTCGCCGAAGCCGATGGCGAGCGCACCCCCGCTACCACCCTCGCCGATGCCGACCACGACGACCGGCGCTTTCACCCCCGACAGCACCGCGAGCGACTCTGCGATCGCCCACGCCTGTCCGCGCTCCTCGGCTTCGATGCCGGGATAGGCGCCAGCGGTGTCGAGGAAACTCACCACCGGGAGCCCGAACTTGTCGGCAAGCTTGAGCACACGCACCGCCTTGCGGAAGCCCTCCGGATGCGGCGAGCCGAAGTTGCGGCGCACGTTCTCCTTGGTGGTCGTTCCCTTTCGGTGGCCGAGTACAACAGCGCGCCTGCCGGCCAGCGTGCCGAGACCAGCGAAGATCGCTTCGTCGTCGCCATAGGCCCTGTCGCCATGCAACTCGACGACGTCGTCAAAGAGCACCTCGATGTACTGCTGCGTCTTGGGACGCTCTGGATGGCGCGCTATCTGGACGCGGTCCCACGGCGTGAGGTTCTTGTACGTGTCCTCGCGCAGCTTCTCGAGCTCTTCGGTGAGCGCTTCGACCTCGCTGGCGAGTGTCGGGTTACCCGAAAGGTCGAGACGCTGGAGTTCGGCGAGCTTGTCCTCAAGCGCGATAAGTGGTCGCTCGAAGTCCATGACGTGGCGGCGGCGAGCCATCAGGCATCACCTCCCGGACGACACTCGAGATAGCGCAGCAGGAGCGCCAGGTGCTCGGTGAGGTCCGACCGGCGCACGACCTCGTCGATCATGCCATGCTCGAGCAGGTACTCCGCGGTCTGGAAGCCCTTGGGGAGCTTCTGGCGGATGGTCTGCTCGATTACCCGGGGGCCGGCGAACCCAACGACCGCACCGGGCTCGGCGATGATCACGTCGGCGAGTGTGGCGAAACTAGCGGTGACTCCGCCGTATGTCGGATTCGTGAGCACGACGATGTAGGCGAGCCCCGCCTCAGAGTGGGTACGCACAGCCGCCGAGGTCTTGGCCATCTGCATCAGCGAGAGCATGCCCTCCTGCATGCGCGCACCGCCTGAAGCGGTCACGAGTACCACGGGCAAGCCCTCGCGAGTAGCAAGATCGAAGGCTCGCGCGACCTTCTCACCGACGACCGAGCCCATTGATGCGCCGATGAACCGGAAGTCCATGACTCCCAGCACGACGGGCACGCCGCCGATCGATGCGCGTCCGGTCACGACAGCGTCGGCGAGATCGCTCTTCGCGCGCGCCGCCGCCAGCGACTCCTCGTACGACTTGGCCGCTACGAACTCGAGTGGGTCGCAGGACGCCAAGCCGGCCTCGGTCTCAACGAAGCTGCCGGCGTCGACGAGCATCGCGATGCGCTCGGGGGCGGTGACCGCAAGATGGGCGCCGCAGAATCGGCACACGTTGAGATTCTCGGCAAGCTCGGTGGAGTCGAGCGCACGCTGGCACTGGTCGCACCGAGTCCACGGACCGTCAGCGCCTCCCGCGCGCGTCGCCTGTCCGAGCCCGCCGCCGGAGCGCGTGTACCGTCGGCTTTCGCGCTGGGAGAACCAGTCTGCTATCGACATCTTGTGAGTAACCGTCCCGTCGAGCTATTGCGTGTGCGTGTCGTTGCGGTGCACCCGGCACCACCTCGCAAGGATGGTGCCGGGTTCCGGTCTGCTCGGCTAGAGTACGCGGGCTACGGGCAGCTGAAGTCCTTCTCGCCCTCGAAGACCGCGAGCGCATCCTCGGCACTCCAGTCGCCGAGCGTGATGGCGCTGATGGCCTTGGTGAGCCGAACGGCCTCATCAAGCGGGCGCTGGTGGATGTTGCGGCCCGTCGCGTTGCCGACCGCCCCACCGACGTGGATCTGCTCGTGGAGCTGCGTGAGGAACGTCCTGGCGTCGACGGTAGAACCGCCGGCGCAGACGAGCCCGGTGCGACCCGAGGCGAGTGCCGCCTCCTTGAGCTTCTCAGCCGAGGTGGCAACGTCATCGCCCTTGGGCGGGTTGACCTTGACGAAGTCGGCGCCCAAGCAGAGCGCGACGCCCGCGGCGCCCGCGATGAGGTGCGCGTCCTTCTCGTTGGCGACCGCCTTGCCGCGAGGATACATCCACAGCACGACCACGAGGCCCTGTGAGTGAGCGTCGGCGATGAGCTGACCGGCCTCGGTCATCATCGCGGACTCGTACTCGCTGCCTAGGTAGATCGTGTAGCCGATACCGACGACATTGACGCCGTTGTCGCGCAGGTCGAGCACGGTCTGGATGTCGTAGAGCTGCGGGCTGTACGGGTCATCCTGGTGCTTGGCCGGGTCCTGAGACGTCTTGACCAGGTGCGTCTTGCTGTTGATCTTCACAAGGTAGTTGATGTCGGGATAGTCCGGCGCGTAGGCGGCAATGAGTCCGCGCTGACCGGCAAGCACGCCACAGACGCCCTGCGAGCCGATGCGGAACAGGTGCTCAGGCTCGGCGTCCTCCTCGGCGATACCCTCGCCGTAGAAGTCGTCGTTGAGGTGCTCGACCTTCTGGTCGCACGCGAAAAGCATCAGCCTTCCTGTGCCGCGAGTCGCCTTGAGGTAGTTCTCGATGTACGCCTCGCGTGCCTCGGCAGGCACATCGGCCGGTACTCTGACCTGGTCTGGTGTGATGCTGGGCATGGACGACCCCTCTCTCGATGAGTGCTTACGCTCGCACTGGGACACGGCGACCCGCACCGTACCGCGGGCGCCGTTTTCGGGCTCCCGAACAGGGTACGCGAAGCGCGTGGTGCGTGCCACATACGCCCCAATGTGGTCTATACCACTCAGGCGCGTGGTCGGGTGTGGCGGAGATGCCGAACCGAAAGCTGCGCCGGTCAGGCGAGCCGCTTGCGCATCGGGCGGTGCGGGATCCTGGTGAGCTCGCTTATGAACTCCGGGCCCGTGTACTCGTAGCCGAGCCGCTCGTAGAACGGGAACGCGGTCGCGCGCGCGTTCAGCCATATCGCCGAGGCACCACTAGCGAGCGCCTGCTGCTCGACCGCCATCATGAGCGCCCGGCCCAGTCCTCGGCTCTGCAGCTCGCCGGAGACCGCGAGCTGCCGCAGGCGCCACTCCGACTCGCCCTGCTCACCGAGCAGCCGCACAGTGCCGACAACCTCGTCGCGGAGCAACGCGACCGCAAGGATCGCCTCGGCGTCCGGGGACTCTCTCCATTCATCCTCAAATCCCACACCGAAATCGCGGTAGAGCACGTCGTAGATCAGGCGCTCCACCTCAGCAAGGCGCGACCAGTTCGCGTCGACGAGCTCGACGCGGAAATCACCGAGTTCCACACTCACCCCCGGTAGCGGTTCGTAATCGGCATCCGTCGGTCCTTCCCGAATGCCTTCGTAGTTATCTTCACACCGATGGGCCCTTGGCGGCGCTTGTACTCGGCGGCGTCGGTGAGCGCCACCACTCGGTCGACGGTGTCGGTATCGAAACCGGCGGCAACGATCTGGTCGCGGCTCTCGTCCGCCTCGACGTAGCGCTCGAGGATCGCGTCGAGCACCTCGTAGGGAGGCAGCGAGTCCTGATCGACCTGCCCCGGCCTGAGTTCCGCCGAAGGCGGCTTGGTGATCGTCGACTCGGGGATGATCTCGCGCCCAGCCTGCTCGTTGCGCCAGCGGCACAGCTCGTAGACGCGCGTCTTGAAGACGTCCTTGATCGGAGCGAACCCACCGACCATGTCGCCGTAGAGCGTCGAGTATCCCACCGAGAGCTCGCTCTTGTTGCCAGTGGCGAGTGCGAGCCAGCCGAACTTGTTGGAGAGCCCCATGAGCAGCGTCCCGCGAACGCGGGCTTGGATGTTCTCCTCAGCGACGCCCGGCTCTCGCCCGGCAAACGACGGCGCGAGCGCATCCAGGAACGCCTGATGGACGCCTTCGATCGGGATGGTGCGCGTCTCAACTCCGAGCGCGTTCGCGAGCACTAACGCATCGTCAATGCTGCCCTGCGAGGAGTACCGGCTCGGCATCAGGACGCCGTGCACGTGCTCGGCGCCGAGCGCGTCGCATGCGAGCGTCGCCACCAGCGCGGAGTCCACCCCACCCGAAAGCCCGAGGACGACGTCGGTGAACCCGTTCTTCTTCGCGTAGTCGCGCAGGCCGAGCACGAGCGCGGCGTACGTTTCTTCCGCGCCCTGTGTGAGCTCGGCCATACCCCCACCGGAAACGAGCGCTGCCGAGCGTTCAAGGTCAAGGTCCACGACGAGAAGGTCTTCCTCGAACGAAGCCGCCCGTGCGGCCAGTGTTCCGTCCGCCGAAATCACCACGCTGCGCCCATCGTAGACGAGCTCATCTTGACCGCCCACGAGATTGCAGTAAACGACCCAGAGGCCGCTCTCTCGAGCGCGCTCGGCGAGCATCGCCTCGCGTTCACGGCCCTTGTCCGCGTGGAATGGCGATGCCGAGATGTTCAACAGCACGCGTGCACCGGATCGGGCCGCCTCGGCGGCGAACCCGGGCTTCCACACGTCTTCGCAGACTGAAAGGGCGCACGGGACGCCTACGATATCGACCACGAGGTTCTCGTCGCCCGGCTCGAAGTAGCGCTCCTCGTCAAACACCCCGTAGTTGGGCAGGTGTTGCTTGCGGTAGACGGACTGGATGCGCCCATCGCTCAGGACCGCAGCGGCGTTGAAGAGCGAGCCGTTCTCGCAGTCCACGAAGCCCGCGATGACCGTGTGGTCGCACCCGCGCGCAAGCCGCGCTAGCGCATCCCGGTTATCGCCGACGAAGTGGCTCTTGTGGACGAGGTCCTCGGGCGCGTACCCGGTAAGCGCGAGTTCGGGCAGAAGCGTGACGTCCGCGCCCCGCTCCGAGGCAGCGGACACAGCGTCAAGCGAACGGGCGAGGTTCCCCTCGATATCTCCGACGGTGGTGTCAATCTGCGCGAGCGCGATGCGCATCTGCTCTCCGAACTCTCAGAACCAGGCTGAGAGTGAAGTCTACCTGAGCGGGGCCCATCCGGGAGACGCAACGACTGCTTGCCAGTAAGGTTTGCGAGTACCGTCTGCGCGAGACGGCGGCGTGCCCCCGGATGGGCTCGGTACTGCTACACCGAAAGCCGTGCCAACCGGTTACAACTCTGTCGCACAAGGAGTCAGGCTGTGGCAAGGCTGGAAGGCAGGTCACTCCCGGGAACGAAAGCGGCCCCATGGCACCACCCGGTCCGGGCTGCCATGGGGCCGTCGCTTTCATCGGATCATTCGTCCGCGGAAGACTTCGGTCGCGGCTACTCGCCTTCGCAGAGCGTGGTGCCAGCAGCGAAGTCGAAGTCTCTGAGCTGACCGGAGTTGTACTGAGCGTACGCCGCCAGGTCGAAGTGCCCGTGGCCGGACAGGTTGAACAGGACGACCTTGTCCTCGCCGGCTTCCTTGGCAGCGAGCGCCTCGTCGATAGCCGCGCGGATCGCATGGCTGGACTCCGGCGCCGGCAGGATGCCCTCGGCACGTGCGAACTGCACCGCAGCGGCGAAGCAGGCGGTCTGGTCCACCGCGACAGCCTCTGCCTCGCCCTCGTGAACAAGCTGGCTGACGAGCGGAGAATCTCCGTGGTAGCGCAGGCCGCCAGCGTGGATGCCCGCTGGCACGAAGTCATGGCCGAGCGTGTACATCAGCATCTGCGGAGTCATGCCGGCCTCGTCGCCGAGGTCGTAACGGTATTCGCCTGCGGTGAGCGTGGGGCATGCCTTCGGCTCGACGGCGAGAAGGCGGGCGTTACTCTTGCCGTCCAGCTTGCGACGGTAGTACGGAAACGCGATTCCGGCGAAGTTCGACCCACCGCCGACGCACCCGATCACAACGTCCGGCTCATCCTCGGCAAGCTCCATCTGGGCGATGGCCTCTTGGCCGATGATGGTCTGGTGCAGGCACACGTGGTTCAGCACCGAACCGAGCGCGTAGTGCACGTCGGGGTTGTTCATCGCGACCTCGACAGCCTCGGAGATCGCGATGCCGAGCGATCCGGTCGAGTCCGGCGACACCGCAAGCACGCGGCGGCCGGCCTCGGTGAGGTTCGTCGGCGAGGCATGAACCTGGGCGCCGTAGGTCTCCATCAGGATTCGCCGGTACGGCTTCTGCTCGTAGCTCACCTTGACCATGAAGACCTCGACATCGATGCCGAACAGAGCGCCAGCGATCGATAGGGCGCTTCCCCACTGGCCTGCACCGGTCTCAGTCGAAATCTTGCTGATGCCCGCCTGCTTGTTGTAGAAGGCCTGCGGGATCGCCGAGTTCGGCTTGTGCGAACCTCCCGGGCTCACGCCCTCGTACTTGTAGTAGATGCGCACGCCGGCCGGCAGATCGAGTACGCGCTCGAGCTGCCGAGCCCGAAGCAGCGGGGAGGGGCGGTAGGTCTTGTAGATGTCGATGACCTCGCCGGGGATGTCGATGTACTGCTCGGTCGAGACCTCCTGCTTCACAACCTCTGCAGGGAAGATCTTGTGCAGCACTTCCATGATCTGGTTCGGCGGGAGGTCCTCGCCGTCAGGTGTCACGACTCGGGGCGGCGCCGGCGGGTTCTTCAGGTCCGGGGCAACGTTGTACCACTGCGTGGGAATCCGGGTCTCGTCAAGCCCGAACCGTGTCTTGTCTGATGTCATCCGTACGGCTCCTCTCCGTTCGATGCCTTCTATGCCTTCGCGGGGGCGCATACCTTGCGCACACCGTCAGAAGCCCCAATACGTCCTCTGCCGCGCTCGCGGCCTTCCGATATCGCTGCCGAAAAACAAAAAGCCCTCGTCCTCAAGGGACGAGAGCTAGTCTCGCGGTGCCACCCTTGTTGCCCGACGCCTCTTGGGCGAACGGCCACTCAGTCTCCGACGGTACTCGGCGAAACGCGCCTTCATACCCGGCCCCTTGTATCGGTGGGTGTCCGCCAGGACTAATGAGCCGCGATTGCCGTTGTCCTGGAGCCTCAGGGGCCCATTCCTTCAACGTTTCGCACCGGGTTTCCACCGTCCCCGGCTCTCTAGAGCAACTGCGCTGAAGTACTCTTCCCCGTCACAGGCGTGCTGTTCGGTTGCCCGCCAGTCTATACCCGGGACTCGGCGCTCTGCAAGAGGTCAATCCGAATGACTACTTGAAGCGGGACGCGAGCTCCTCGGCCAGATCCTCGACCGTCAGCCCGTGACGCGCGAGGACGACGAGCAGATGGTAGACGAGGTCGGCGGCTTCATACCGCAGGTGATCGGGGTCCGCATCCTTGGCGGCCATGATCACCTCGCCCGACTCCTCGGCGATCTTCTTGAGCAGCTTGTCCTCGTGCCCGGAGAGCAGACGCGCCGTGTATGAGGACTCGGGATCGGCACTCCGGCGCGACTCGATAGTCTCCCACAGGGCGTCGAGCACCACACCGATGCCTCCGCGCGCTGCCCCGGACTCGCGACCCGTAATGGCAGGTCCGTCACTCATCGCAACCGCCCTTCGCCAGCGACTCCGGGTTCGGATAGAGACGGCGGTAGAAGCAGGAGCGCTCGTTGGTGTGGCAGGCGCCCGGGCCATGCTGGGTAACCTTCACAAGCAGGCAATCGGCATCGCAGTCGTAGAGGATCTCGTGCACGTCCTGCGTGTGGCCGCTGCTTTCGCCCTTCATCCAGTACTTCTGGCGGCTGCGGCTCCAGAACCAGGTCTTTCCGGTCGCAATCGTCTCAGCGAGCGACTCGCGGTTCATGTACGCAACCATCAGCACCTCGCCGGTCGCATTGTCCTGCACGACGGCGGGAATCAGCCCAGCCGAGTCGTACGTGAACGCGTCAATGCCGAGAAGGTCGTGCTCGCGGTCTACCATGATCGCTCCTGTATCCTCGTCGCTGCGTGGGACCATTGTCGGCCTACCGGCCGACCGGTCACCACGTCGTGCCTGCCTTCCCAGTCAGAGGCGAACCGGCACCCCGTGGGCTGCCATGTGCTCTTTGACCTGCCGAACAGTGAACGTGCCGAAATGAAACACCGAGGCTGCAAGCACCGCATCAGCATCGGCCTCGACCACGATCTCAGGAAAGTGGTCGAGCTCCCCCGCCCCCCCGCTCGCAATCACCGGGATGTTCACGGCGCCGGTGATCGCGCGCGTCAGGTCGATGTCATAACCCTCTTGGGTCCCGTCGCAGTCCATACTCGTGAGCAGGATCTCCCCCGCACCGCGCCGCTCGGCCTCGCGTGCCCACTCCACGGCGTCGAGCCCGGTGTTGATGCGCCCGCCCGACACGAAGACCTCCCAGCGACCGGGCGTGGAACCCGGCACGCGCCGAGCGTCGATCGCGACCACGATGCACTGCGATCCGAACGCACGGCTGACCTCGGTGACAAGCTCCGGGCTCTTGACCGCCGAGGAGTTCATCGAGATCTTGTCGCATCCGGCAAGGAGCATCGCCCGGATATCGGCCGCGGTGCGCATCCCGCCGCCGACCGTGTAGGGAATGAAGCACTCCTCGGCGGTGCGCCTCGCGAGGTCCAGCATGTAAGGCCGCTCCTCGTGTGTGGCGGTGATATCGAGGAACACGAGCTCGTCGGCGCCCTCGCGGTCGTAGACGGCCGCCATCTCCACCGGGTCTCCGGCATCGCGCAGGTTCACGAAGTTGATGCCCTTGACCACTCGGCCTTCGTGGACATCGAGGCAGGGTATGACGCGTTTCATCAGCATGCGCAGTGTGTCCTCACGACTCTCGTCAGCGTCTCGCGGCAGGCTCGCCGGCGGTCACCAGTCTTCAGTACTCGCCCCGGACCGCGCGGATAGCGTGCTTGAGCTTGAACGCGCCCTCGTATAACGCGCGCCCGGTTATGGCTCCTTCGATGACATCGGGACCGAGAGCGCCCAGTTCCCGGAGATCGTCGAGCGTCGAAACGCCCCCGGACGCGATCACCGGGAAGCCGGCGGCCTCGGCAACGGCCTCGTAGGCCTCGACGTCCACCCCGGTCCGCATCCCGTCGCGACTGATGTCGGTATAGACGAGGTGCCGGATGCTCAGCTCGGCCAACTCACCGATAAGGTCCGCAGCCGGCGTCGCGGTCCCCTCGCGCCATCCTTCGACTGCGACAAGCCCATCGCGCGCATCAACGCCGGCTACGATTGCCTCGGGCCCGAAGCGCTGGACCGCCTCGCGAACGAACCCGGGGTCCGTCGCGAGCTTGGTGCCGACCACCATCCGGGTTACGCCGCTGTCAGCGAGCCTGGCCATCGTGTCGAGCGTACGGATGCCGCCACCGGTCTGAACCGGGAGGCCCACCTCGGCAGCAATACGCGCCACCACCTCGAGGTTCCCGGGCACGCCGTCCCGGGCGCCGTCGAGGTCGACGACGTGCAGCCACTCGGCTCCCGCATCGGCGAACTCCCGTGCCTTGGCGACGGGGTCCTCCGCGTACACGGTAACCCGCTCGTAATCCCCTTGAGCTAGCCGAACCGCTCGGCCATCGAGGAGGTCGATCGCAGGGAAGACGATCATCCGCGCGCTCCTTCCACGATCTGTCCGAAGTTCGACAGCAGCTTGAGCCCTGCCGCCGACGACTTCTCCGGGTGGAACTGCACCGCGAAGATGTTGCCCACGGTAAGCGCGGAGGCGAACCGGACACCGTACTCGGTAGTGCCCGACACGACGCTCTCGTCCTTGGGCACTATTCGGTAGCTATGCACGAAGTAGAACGCGGTCGACTCGGGGATGCCGTCGAACAGCCGGCTCGAACGCGGGTACTCGACGGTGTTCCAGCCGATGTGGGGCACCTTGACGCCCCCGGGCAATCGCTCGCAGTCGCCGGGGACAAGGCCGAGTCCCGCCCACTCGCCGTCTTCATGGCTGATGTCGGCCAGAAGCTGAAGGCCGAGGCAGATGCCGAGAAACGGCGTGCCGTGAGCGACGCGATGCCTGAGGGCCTCCTCAATTCCGCTCGCGCGCAGCGCTGCCGCAGCATCTCGAAACGCTCCCACGCCAGGGAGCACGATGCCGTCTGCGCGCTCCACCACCGACGGGTCGTCGGTCACGAGGACATCGGCAATGCCGGCGTGCTCGAAGCCCTTCTGAACGCTGCGCAGGTTGCCCATCCGGTAGTCGATGATCGCGATCACAGAGCGCCCTTCGTCGACGGCACACCGGATACGCGCGGGTCGAGCGAGACGGCGTCTTTGAGTGCACGCGCGACGGACTTGAAGACCGCTTCGATGATGTGATGGCTGTTGTCGCCGGCCAGAGACCGTACGTGAAGCGTCATCCCCGCGCTCGTGGCCAGCGCCACGAAGAACTCCTTGGCCAGCGTCGTGTCGAAGGTGCCGATGATCTCGATCGGCAGGTCGACCGAGTAGTGAAGCTGCCCTCTGCCGGAGAGGTCGATTGCGGCGAGCACGATCGCCTCGTCCATCGGCACCGCCGACCACCCGAAGCGCGTGATTCCAACCTTGTCGCCGAGGGCAGAGGCGAGCGCCTGGCCGATCACTATGCCGACGTCCTCGACGGTGTGGTGTGCATCCACCTCAAGGTCGCCGGTCGCCTCGACGGTTAGGTCGATGAGCGCGTGGCGTCCGAGTGCTGTGAGCATGTGGTCGAAGAAGGGCACACCCGTCTCGGCACGCGTCGTACCGGTGCCGTCAAGATCGAGCGTGACCGCGATGTCGGTCTCGGCGGTCTTGCGCTGTATCGTCGCGTCTCTTGCCACGCCAGGTCCCCCTTCTAGTCCCGCGCTTGGAGTTCGGCGGCCGCGCGCTCGCCGAAGTGCTCGGCGGCTCGGCGAAGCGAAAGCACCTCGTCGGTCGCCTCAAGGAAGCGGCGGTTCTCCTCGTGCGTGCCGACCGTGACGCGCAAGCAGTCATCGAGTCCCGGGGTGCGCGAGAAGTCACGCACCAGCACCGAGTAGTTGCGCAGCAGGTCGCGCCAGAGCGCAGAGGCATGCGACACACGGAAGAGCACGAAGTTCGCCTCGGACTCGAAGACCTCGACCCCGTGCATGATGCGCAGCCCATGGATGAGCTGGTCGCGGCCACGGAGCGTCTCGGACACGCCCTGCTCGAACGCGACGCGCTCCCGGTAGACCATGGCAGCAACCATCTGGGAGAAGGCATCCACCGAGTACGGCTGGCGCACTTTCATCACCTCGCGCACCACCTCCGGGTGCGCGAGCATATAGCCGATGCGCAGACCCGCGAGCGAGAACGCTTTGGAGAAGGTGCGCAGGATGACGAGGTTGGCGTGACGCGACATGTGCGGCCGCATCGTGTGCCGGCTGAACTCGAAGTACGCCTCGTCCACAAGCACGAGCGCGTCGGTCGACTCGAGCAACTCGATCAGGAACGACTCGTTTGCGAGCCCTCCGGTCGGGTTGTTCGGGTTAGATATGGCGATGATGTCGATGTCGCCCTCACGCACCCGCGCAAGGACGGCCTCCTCATCGATGGAGAAGTCCGCGCGACGCGGGATGCTCACGGCCTCGGTGCCCGTCGCCTGCGCGTCGATGCCGTACATCGAGAAGGTCGGCGGCATGTCGAGCAGCTTGCGTCCGGGCCCGCCCCATGCGAGCGCCAGGTTGAAGATGATCTCGTCTCCTCCGTTGCCGACAAGGACGTTCGCCGCATCCAGCCCATTCGCCTCGGCAATCAGCTCGCACAGCTCCGTCGCAACCGGATCCGGGTAACGGTTGTAGGCGAAGCTCTCCATCCGGCTGGCGATCTTGGAGAGCAGCTCTTGGGGCAGGTTTGCAGGATGCTCGTTGGAGGCAAGCATCACGTCGGCCCGGATGTCTTTGGCGCTATAAGGAACGAGCTGCTCGAGATCCTGCCGAGGGGCCCTCAGACGCTTCATGTCACTCCTGCTCTTCGTAGTCTTCGGATTCGCCCAGGTCCTCGTCGAACAGGCCGAGGCGCATGTTCTCCGCCAGGTCGAGCCTGAGCGAAACGGCCCGGCCGTGGGCCCACAAGCCCTCGCGCTCGGCCAGCTCCAGCACAGAAGGCCCATCGATCTCGAGCGCTTCGAGACTGTAGCCGAGAACCGAGGACTTCTTCACGAAGTCATCGACGGACAGCGGCGACGAGAACCTGGCCGTGCCGCCCGTAGGAAGCACATGGTTGGGACCGGCGATGTAATCCCCCACGCTCTCGGGAGTCCAGTTGCCGAGGAAGATCGCGCCTGCGTTCTTGATCGCGCCGATGAGCTCGTACGGCTCCGACATCTGCACCTCCAGGTGCTCGGGCGCGATAAGGTCGACAGCGTCGAGCGCGGCGACTATGTCAGGGCACACCACCACGAGCCCGTTATCGATGAGCGAGCGCGACGTGATCTCGCCGCGAGGAGACTCGGCAATCAGAATCTCGAGCGCCTCCTCAACTAGGTCGGGGAGCTCTGGGTCCACCGTCACGAGGTACGTGGCGGCGCGCGGGTCGTGTTCGGCCTGCGCCATCAAGTCAATGGCCACGAGCCCGGCAACTGCCGTCTCGTCGGCAAGCACGAGGACCTCAGACGGGCCGGCGAGCATGTCGATACCCACGTCGCCCATCACGAGCTTCTTAGCGGCCGTGACATACGCGTTGCCGGGTCCGGTGACCTTGTCGACCCGAGGGATCGTATCGGTGCCGTACGCGAGTGCGGCAATCGCCTGCGCACCCCCCACCTTGTAGATCTCGGTCACACCAACGTGCGCGGCCGCGGCCAGCGTATGCGGGTCCACGCTACCATCCGCCGCCGGCGGGACGACCATGGCGATCTCTTCGACCCCAGCCACAAGCGCGGGGATTCCGTTCATAAGAACACTGGAGGGGTAGCGTGCGCGCCCGCCCGGCACGTAGATTCCGACGCGCGCGATGGGCGTGATCTTCTGGCCAAGGAAGATGCCCTCCTGCGCGGTCGTGAACCAGCTCTGCGGAACCTGCCGCTCGTGGAAGTCCTCGATGGCCGCGGCGGCTGTCGCGATCGCGTCGAGGAATGCCTCGTCAACCTGGGACGTTGCCGCCGCGATCTCCGCCTCGCTGACCCGAAGCGCGCTCAGCTCGGCCTTGTCGAACTGCTGAGTGTACTCAAGAAGCGCTTCGTCGCCGCGCCTGCGGACGTCATCGATGATGCGCGCGGCAACGCCGAGGACCTCGACATCGACACCCCCACTACGCGAAAGGTCGGCCTCGGTGAGCCTTTGTCCCGGTTCGAGCACGATCCGGCGCATCATCTCGATGGTCTCCTATCTCCACTACCGTCCGCTTTCGTGGCGTACTCCATGTCTGCAGTCTCACCGTCCTGAGCGCATCCTGCGGTCAGGGGCGCCAGGCCTCTCCCGATTCTACCGACAGCGCCGATAGCGCATCGGCGAGTTCGACCACGCGCTTGTCAATGCGCGTAGCCACCGGGTTGCCCACGAACCGAGCCGTCGACGACCAGACGTCCTCCACGACCCTGAGCCCGTTCTCACGAAGCGTCGTGCCCGTCGCGGTGATGTCGACGATCACGTCCGCCATCCCCGTGAGCGGCGCAAGCTCTATGTTCCCGTAGAGCTTCACGATCTCAACCTGGATGCCGCGCTCGTCAAAATGCGCCTGCGCGATGTTGGGGTACTTCGTGGCGACGCGAAGCACACCGAGCTGGCCGTACCGCTCGTAGATCTCGTCGCAGCCGACCGGCGCCGCGACCACGAACTTGCACCCGCCGAAGCCGAGATCGACGAGCCCGGATACCTCCAGTCCGGCCTCTACGAGCACGTCACGCCCGGCTATGCCGCAGTCAGCGCCACCGTAGGCGACGTAGATCGGGACATCCGAGGGCTTGGCGATCACCACCTCGGCCTGTGGGATGTCGATGATCAGCTGCCGTCCGGGATTCTCAAGCGCCGAGGTGTCCCACCCCGCGCCGGCAAGCATCGTCAGGCTGCCCTCGTACAGGGCGCCCTTGGGAACGGCGATCCGCAACTTCCTGTCGAACGCTCCACGCGCCGTCGCGATCATCGCGCATCGCCCCCCGCAGGCAGCTGCACGCGCCCGGTAGGCTCGCCCGCGCCATCGAGGCGCTCGACAACCAACTCGCCGGCTTCGCCGCCACCGCTCGCCCAGAGCGCCTCGATGGCGCCGCTGCGCTCGGCCTCACGCGCGAGTTCGATCCCGCTTCGGCCCGAGAGGCGCACGCATAGCCCGGCCGAGCGCAGCGCGGCGGCGGCCGCGAAGGCGGCCTCCGCCGGCGAGCCCCCGACGACGGCGTCGAGCTGCGGGGCGGGCGGCTCGGCGTCCTGCTCGGCGAGCGCGATCAGAACCCGCTCGACGCCGAGCGCGAAACCCGCCGCCGGCGACGGCTGCCCCAGCCGTCCCAGCACGCCGTCGTAGCGCCCCCCGCCGCCGAGCGGCACGCCCACCCCCGGTGCGTACGCCTCGATGACGATTCCGGTGTAGTAGTCGAAGGAGCGCATGACCGAGAAGTCGGCGATCACCTCGCCCGCAATCCCGCCCGCCTCGAGCAGCGCGAACGTCTCCGCGAGCGCATCGAGCGCGTCTTGGCACCCGAACCCGGCAGTCAGCTCGCCGCAGGCGTCAACTGCGTCGGCAGTGCCCCGGAGACGCGGCACCGCGCGCAGCGCCTCTCCAGCCGCTGGCGCCACGCCCTCGGCGCGGGAAAGCCGGTCGATCCCTACCAGGTCGCGGCCATGCGCCGCTGCGACGACCGCCTCGCCCCATGCTGCGTCCATCCCGGCGGCCGCCACGACAGCCGATAGCACCTCAACCGAGCCGACGGCCACGGTGAACCTGGGCAGCCCGGCGCTTCGCAGCGCCTCCACGAGCGCCGAGATCACCTCGGCGTCGGCGGCTGGCCCAGCAGTGCCGATCAGCTCGATGCCTGCCTGAGTGAACTGCCGCGCCTGGCCACGAAGCGATTCGTGCTCCCGAAACACGGATGCGAGATAGCGGAGCCGGTGCGGGCCCGGCTTGTCGGCAAGGCGGGCAGCGGCCATCCGCGCGATCGGGACAGTGAGATCGGGCCTAAGCGCGAGCAGCCGCCCGTCAGTGTCAGAAAGGGTGAATGCGGTACCGGAGAGCGGGCCTGCACCCGCCTCGAGCATGTCGAGGCGCTCGACCACAGGAGTCTCGACAAGCGAGTATCCCCACGCGGACAGCGCCGCGCCTATGCGTGCCATCACGACCTCGCGCGAGGCCGCCTCATCCGGCATCACGTCGCGGAAGCCTCTCGCAGTAACAGGACGCACGAAGACCACACCTTCAATCATTCACGGGAACGTGTGTGGGTTCGCCGCGCTCGGCTCGCCCTCATTCTGCCACTCTATCACAGTAGAGTGCTAAAGCACAACCAAGCCCGTCCGCAGCATCATGCGCCTCAGGCCTCGATGGCGGCCGCTCCGAACAGCTCCATCAACTCGGCATGCAGGCCACCGGCGTCAGCGTCCACGCGCTCCTGCATCCTGCACGTGATTGTCTTGCCCGCGGCGGCATCCCAGACCTTCAGCTCGACGATGTCGCTACCAGGGTAGTGTCCGAGCGCGCGCTTGAGCTTCTCGGCGCGCCCGTTCACAAGCGCATCGCCGTCGGCGTTGACCACCAGTCGCTTCGGGGGACGGCCGAACTTGCTGCCGTCGAACTCCTCCGCGGCGAGCACCATGAGCTTCTTGCCGCGATCGTTGTCCTCGAGCTTCGCCCGCACGCGCAAGACCCGGTCGACCTCGAGTATCGCGCTGTACTGTTCGTACGTCTTCGGGAAGAAGACCGCCTCGATCGAGCCGTCCAGGTCCTCGATCTCGACCGTCGCCATCATGGCGCCCTTCTTGGTGGGTCGCCGGTCTACCGAGGCCACGATGCCCGCGAACCAGCCGCTGGAGCCGTCGGGGAGCTCCTCGATGTCGCCGAGCGAGTGATCGGCGGCCGCTCTGACCTGGTCGGCGATCTCGCGGAGAGGGTGATCCGAGACGTAGATGCCGAGCATCTCTTTCTCGAACGCAAGCTTCATCTTCTTGTCCCACTCGTCATCGGTGGGCTCAGGCACGTCGACCGAGAACCCGTTGTCCTCGGCGGCGAGCATGTCAAACATCGACACTTGGCCAGTCGCGCGATCGCGCTGGCGCTTCACGGCGGCGTCAACGCAGTTGTCCATCATCGACATCAGGTGCTTGCGGGTGTAGCCGGTGGAGTCGAACGCGCCGGCCTTGATGAGCGCCTCGATCGTCCTCTTGTTCATGCTCGAGAGTTCCACTCGATCGCAGAAGTCCTGGAGCGATGCGAACGGGCCCGACTCACGGGCTGCAATGATGCCCTCGACCACAGACTCCCCCACTCCGCGGATTCCCGCGAGGCCGAAACGGATGGCCCCGTCGACCACGGTGAAGTACGCTCCCGAGCTGTTCACATCGGGCGGCAGCACCGAGATGCCCGCGCGGTTGCAGGCGCCCAGGTAGTGGACGATCTTCTCGGTCTTGCCGGTATAGCTGGTGAGCACCGCTGCCATGAACTCGAGCGGGTAGTGCGCCTTGAGGTACGCGGTCTGGTACGAGAGGACGCCATAGGCGGCTGCGTGACTCTTGTTGAAGGCGTACTTCGCGAACTCGGCGATATCGCGCCAGAGCTCCTCGACGACCCGCGCGTCGTACCCGCGCTCTACCGAGCCCTCGACAAACTGCGGTTTGAGTTCGTCCATGATGGCCTGGATCTTCTTGCCCATGCCCTTGCGCAGCTTGTCGGCTTTGGCAGCGGTGAACCCCGCCATCTCCATCGAGATCTGCATGACCTGCTCCTGGTAGACCATCAACCCGTAGGTCTCCTCCAGGATCGGCTTCAGACGGTCGTCGTAGTACTTAATAGGCGCCTTGCCGTGCTTGCGCTTGATGAAGTTCGGGATCGAGTCCATCGGACCCGGGCGGTAGAGCGCGACGACGGCGACGATATCGGCGAACTGGTTCGGCTTGAGCTGCTTCAGCACGTTGCGCATGCCCGGCGACTCGACCTGGAACACACCGTCGGTGTCGCCGCGCTGGAGCAGCTTGAAGGTGGCATCGTCGTCGAAGGGGATCTCGTCGATGTTGATGTCGACGCCGCGGTTCTCTCGGATCTGCCTCAGTGCGGTGGCAATCACAGTGAGGGTGCGCAGGCCGAGAAAGTCCATCTTGAGCAGGCCCAGATCGGCGACGGTGGGACCGTCGTACTGGGTGATGACAGCGCCACCCTTGGTGTCACGCTTCACCGGAACGTGCATGTCCAGCGGATCGGGGCAGATGACCACGCCGGCGGCGTGCACGCCCTCGTTGCGAGTGATGCCCTCGATTGCGCGGGCCGCGTCAATGATGCGCTTCGTGTCCGGGTTGCTCTTGTAGTCGGCTACAAGCTCGGGGCTCGGCGGAATCCCCTCTTTCTTGTCGCCGTTCAGCGCCTGGTCGATGGTGATGTCCAGGGGCATCGCCGGGATCATCTTCGAGATGCGGTCCGGCACACCGTACGGGAACCCGAGGACCCGGCCGGCATCGCGGACAGCCGCGCGCGCCTTCATGGTGCCGAAGGTGATGATCTGCGCCACCTTCTCGTCACCGTACTTGCGTCTTACGTAGTCGATGACCTCGCCGCGGCGCTCGTCGTCGAAGTCCATATCGATATCGGGCATCTCGGTCCGCTCGGGGTTCAGGAACCGCTCGAACAGCAGGCCGTTCTCGATGGGGTCGAGCGCGGTGATGCCGAGCGTGTAGCTGATGATCGAACCGGCCGCCGAGCCGCGGCCCGGGCCCACGCCGATGTCGTTGTCCTTCGCCCACTGGGTGAAGTCGGCGACGATCAGGAAGTAGGCGGCAAGCCCCTTCCCGTTCACGACCTCGAGCTCGTACTCGAGGCGCTCCATGACCGTGTCAGGCAGCGGGTCGCCGTACCGGGCCTTCGCGCCCTCGATGCAGCGCGAGCGCAACAGCGACTCGGACGTGTGCTCCTCCGGCAGCGGGAACGCCGGGAGGATGATCTTGCCGAACTCCATCGACAGCGAGCACTTCTCGGCGACATCGAGGGTGTTCGTGATCGCCTCGGGGTACTCCGAGAGCGACTCTGCCATCTCCTCGGGCGTCTTCATGTAGAACTGGTCGCAGGAGAACTTCATTCGCCCCGGCTGGTCGAGCGTCGAGCCGGTGCCGATGCACAGCAGCAGGTCCTGGGTCTCGGAGTCGCGCTTCTCCAGGTAGTGGATATCGTTCGTTCCCACAAGCCCGAGTCCGAGCTCTGAGGCTATCGAACTCAGCTCCCGGTTGATCTGGGCCTGGCTGATGCCGTTGTCGGCAACGATGCCCTGATCCTGCAGCTCGATGTAGAAGTCGCCGGGCGCGAAGATCGAGGCGTACTTCTCGGCCCAGCGCCGCGCCTCCTCTGGCGTGCCCCGCTCCACGGACTTGCTGACGATGCCGCTCATACACGCCGAGGTGCCGATAAGCCCCTCGCTGTACCGCTCGAGAAGCTCGAGGTCCACCTGAGGCTTGTAGTAGAAGCCGGAGACCGCCGCATCGGAAACGAGCGCCATGAGGTTGCGGTAGCCCTCGTTGTTCTTGGCCAGCAGTAGCAGATGGTACAGGTCAGGCTTGCCGCCGGAGAGCTGGCGCTTGGGAGTGAAGTAGACCTCGCAGCCGATGATCGGCTTGACCCCGGCCTTGGTGGCGGCGCGATAGAAGTCGACGGCACCGTACATGTAGCCGTGGTCGGTGAGCGCGAGCGCGGGCATCTCGATGTCTCGCGCACGCGACACGAGCTTCTCTACGCGAGCGGCTCCGTCCAGCATCGAGTACTCGCTGTGGGTGTGCAGATGCACGAACGACACGCCGAAGCGCCCCTTTCTTCGGGCGGGATGCGGTTCACTCCTCGCCGAGCTTGCTGATTACGCCGCGGTATCCCTCGGCACCGTAGTTGAGCGCTTTGCTCACACGCGAGATCGTGGTTGCTGAGGCTCCCGTCGCCTTCTGGATCTCAGCGTAGTGGTCCCCCGCGGCGAGCATGCGCGCGACCTCAAGGCGCTGCGCCATCTCCTGGATCTCGCGAACGGTGCACAGATCGAGCAGGAACGCGTACGCCTCGTCGGTGGATTCGAGAGTCAGCAACGCGCGCAGCAACTCCTCCACCTCAGCTGTCCTGAGGCGATCCTCGGCCATTCGTTGTCTACTCCCTCAAGGCTGGGCTACCACAAGATATCGCGGTCAGGATACCACTCGACGACGACATACTGGGTCCGAGCGTGCCGAGCGGCGCGCCTGTTGCGATAAGCGGCTTGCAGCCTCAGACGAGCCCGAGGCTGCGCCACACGCCTGCCGCGATACCGAATGACGGGAGGTACCAGGTCAGCGCACCGGCGAGGTAGATGATGACGTCCTTGCGCGCAAGGTCGTAGATGTTGAGACCCGGAATGAAGCTCAGCACGATGCCCGCGACCACAAGCACGAAGGCGACTGCGATTACGACGATCTGCACGACATCGGCGGCCTGCTTCGGCGCGCGAAGTCGGCGCACCAAGCTCACCGCGAGCGGCGCAGCCACGGCCACCAGGCCCGGCCAGAAGGCGACGGCAAGCCCTTGTCCGGCTATGCCGAGCAACTTGCTCAACGGCACCATGAAGAGCGAGGCGGTGAACATGATCGTCACCCCGCTCACGACGATGATGGGAGTGAGCACGGCGATTCGGACAAGTCGCTTGCGCAGACTCTCCTCGTGCGCGCTGTCGAGCAGGAACGTAGCGATCAGACCGAGCAAGAACGGCACCGTCACATAAGAGACGTAGGCGAACGTGTAGGTGGTGGAGCGGTCGTCTCCGAACGGCAGACGGCTCATCAACGCGACGCCCGGAATGAGGAACATCAGGATGAACGCGTAGACGGCGGCGTAGGTGTCAAGCAGCCTGGGGACGTGATGGTCGTCGGACTCGTGGGCCTGAGGCACGTCACCGCGATACTCGGTGGCGACGGGTGAACCGGCGATATGTGGCGTTGTAGCGGCCATCTGTGTACTCCTCGGCAAAGGGCGATCGAATGCCTGTCGATCAGATAATGCCCGCCGGGAGCACGTAGCTATATGACTTCAGTCAAGTCTGCCGTCTGACATTGCTCCGGCCCTGCTTCGGCGACCGGGTTGATGAGCGAGCCGATGCCCGAGATACGCACCTCGACGACGTCGCCGGCCGACAGCGCACTGACCCCTGCCGGCGTGCCGGTAAGCACCACGTCACCAGCCACGAGCGTCATAACGTGGCTGACAAAGCTCACGAGCTCGAAGGGGTCGAACAGCATGTCGCTTGTGTGTACCGACTGGCGCTGCTCGCCGTTGACGTAGCACTCCAGCGTGAGGTCTCGCGGATCGGCGAGGTCGGTCTCAACCCAGGGCCCGAGCGGACAGAAGGTATCGAAGCCTTTCGCGCGCGCCCACTGCCCGTCCTTGCCCTGCAGCTCCCGCGCGGTCACGTCGTTGGCACACGTGAAGCCGAGCGTGTTGGCGCGTGCCTCCCCGGGCGAACAGCGGTGCGTCCGCCGGCCGATGACGACACCCAGCTCGGCCTCGTGGTCGACTCGGCCC
Organism: uncultured Eubacteriales bacterium; assembly: GCA_964492775.1. GTDB lineage: Bacteria > Actinomycetota > Coriobacteriia > Anaerosomatales > PHET01 > WRDS01. The sequence goes on from CAZBLH010000003.1 coordinate 41,793, forward strand.
ACGCCAGGTGGCAGCAGTATCGGCTCTCCCGGCCCGATCACCGCGGTCGAGGGCTTGATGAAGATCAGGGGCTCGACCGGCGTGTCGTGGCCCATCTCGGCGATGTGCGCCTTGTAGTTCAATCCCACGCACACGACCTTGGTCGGCGTGACCGGAGCGAGGAACTTGGCTGCCGAGAGAGGCAGCGACTCCTCAGGCTCCCATGCGGCGAAGGGCTCGTCACTGATGAGCGTGATTGTGTCGTCATCGGCAAGACCGTATCGGCAGTCGTCGCCGTGCAGGACGCGAACCAGACGCAACCCCGGCACCTCCCCTGAACGCGTAATCGCAACCCTCAAGGAATGCAATACGGTGCGCGGCGGGCCATCCCTGCGAGAACCGGCTGAGAGTTCGGTGAACGGACAGTCGAGCTGGCGAACGGCGTGCAGGCCCTAGGTGGAATCGCCTCGCGACAGCCCGTACTCGATGGAGTCGACGAGCGCCTCCCAAGATGCCTCGATGACGTTCTCGGAGACACCAACGGTGCCCCAGCTTGTCTCGTGGTCCGTCGTCTCGATGAGAACGCGTGTGACCGCGCCGGTGCCCTTCTTCTCGTCGAGGACGCGCACCTTGAAGTCGGCGAGCTCGATCTCGGCGAGTCTCGGGTAGAAGCTCGAGATCGCAAGCCTGAGCGCCTTGTCGAGCGCGTTGACGGGACCGTTGCCCTCGGCGGTGGCGATGAAGCGCTGTCCCTGGCAGTGCACCTTGAGCGTGGCCTCGGTCATCACGCGACCGTCCTCGCGCTTCTCGGCGATCACCCGGAAGCTCTCGAGCCGGAAGAACGGCACGAACGTCCCAAGCCGCTTCTTGAGCATGATCTCGAGCGAGCCGTCGGCAGCCTCGAAGCTGTAACCCTGGTACTCGAGCTCCTTGATCGAGTCGAGCACCTCCGTGGCCGTCTCTCCGGTGAGCTCGATCCCCATCTCCTGGGCCTTCATCATCAGCGAGGTGCGTCCGGCGAGCTCACTGACGATCACGCGTGCCATGTTGCCCACCGCCGAGGCGTCAACGTGCTCGTACGCCTCGGGCAGCCGCGCTGCAGCAGACGCATGCACACCGCCCTTGTGCGCGAACGCGCTCGTGCCCACGTAGGGCTGGTGCGGGTTGGGCGCGATGTTGGCGATCTCTGCCACGAAGTGGCTGACCTCGGTGAGCAGCCGCAAGCGTTCGCGACCAATGGCGTGGCGTCCCATCTTGAGCTCGAGAGCGGGGATGATCGACATGAGATTGGCGTTGCCGGCCCGCTCACCATACCCGTTGGCTGTGCCTTGCACCTGGACGCAACCCGCCTCGACAGCCACGAGCGAGTTGGCGACCGCACACCCCGAGTCGTCGTGCGCATGGATGCCGAGCCGGACACTCGGCAGGGCCGCCGCCGTCTCGGCCACGATGCGCATCACGTCCTGCGGAAGCGTGCCGCCGTTGGTGTCGCACAGCACGACGGTGTCGGCGCCGGCCTCGGCAGCGGCGCGGCACACCGCGATGGCGTACTCGGGGTCCGCGACGTAGCCGTCAAAGTAATGCTCGGCATCGAAGAAGACGGTGCGCCCAGCCGACACAAGGAAGGTCACCGAGTCACGCACCATCGCGATGTTGGTCTCAAGCGTGGTCCGAAGCGTCTCGGTGACATGCACCGTCCACGCTTTACCGAAGATGCACAGCGCCTCGCAGCCTGTCTCGAGCAGGGCCGCCAGCCCCGGGTCCTCGTCGGCGGGAAGGTCCTTGTGTCGCGTTGAGCCGAAGGCCGAGATGATCGCGTTCTCCAGGCGCAGCTCACCCGCGCGCTCGAAGAACTCGGCGTCCTTGGGGTTCGAGCCGGGAAACCCGCCCTCAATGTAGCGCACGCCGAGAAGGTCGAGCTTGGCCGCGATCCGCAGCTTGTCGTCGACCGATAGTGACATTCCTTCGCGCTGCGTGCCGTCGCGCAGCGTGGTGTCGTAGATCGCGATCATGCTGTCCGTCTCCCCCGTCGCCGGCAGGCCCGGCGGCTACAACCGGTCGAGCCACACCTCATACGCAGGATCCTCGCCGCGCACGGCCTTGAAGAACGTCTCCTGCAGCTCCTTGGTAACGGGGCCCGGCTCGCCAAGCACGTGCCCGTCCACCGAGCGCACCGGAACGACCTCTGCTGCCGAGCCGGTCATGAAGAACTCCTCGGCGGTGTAGAGGTCCGTGCGGATGAGCGACTCCTCGAGCACCACGTAGCCGAGGTCGTCGGCGATGAGCATGATCGAGTCGCGAGTGATGCCCTCGAGAATACCGTCGGAGACCGGCGGGGTCGAGATGACACTGTCGCGGACGATGAATAGGTTCTCGCCTGTGCCCTCGCAGACCTTGCCCTCCTCGTTGAGGAGGATCGCCTCGTTGTAGCCGTGGCGGTTTGCCTCAATCCGCGCGAACGACGAGTTCAGGTACTGGCCGGTCGCCTTGACCGCGGGCGGCATAGAGTTGATGCCGCGCTGGCGCCACGAGCTCACGCCGACGTCTACACCTGCGGAGAGCGACTCTTCGCCAAGATAGGAGTCCCAGGGCCATGCGGCGATCGAAACCACGACCGGAGCCGGCATCGGGTCCAGCCCCATGATGCCGTAGCCGCGGAATGCGAGCGGCCGGATGTAGCAGCTCTTGAGGCCGTTCGCAGCGATGGTGTCTTTGACGGCCTGCACCATCTCATCCACCGAGTAGGGCAGGTCCATGTAGAGCATCTTGGCCGAGCGCTCGAACCGCTCCATGTGCTCACGCAGACGGAAGACGGCGGGACCGTCAGCGGTCTCGTAGCACCGGATGCCTTCGAATACCCCGGACCCGTAGTGCAGCGCATGCGTGAGTACGTGTACCTGAGCCTTGTCCCAGTCGACGAGCTCGCCATCCATCCAGATCTTGTCCACCGCTGGAAGCGACATTGCGAACGCACCTCTCTTCTCACGCTGCAGGGTAATCCGATTAGTTTACTGCAAGTCGCGCCGAGAAAGCAGAGACTCGGCGCATAAAGCAGGCGTGGATGCTACTCAATCTTCGATGCGAACACCCGACGCAGGACACCCGGGCGTGACGCGAGCACGACCCAGCCGAGAGCTATTCCCAGCCAGAGCGTAGAGGTCCTGACGATCAGGGTCGCCGCCGAAGCACCGGCAGTACTCATTCCCAAAGCCACCAAGATGCCGACCATCGAGGCCTCGGTGAGCCCGATGCCACCGGGGAGCATCGTCGCAGCCCCGATAATCGCTGATATCGCGTAGATCGAGATGAGCACCAGCGCACTCACGGCATCGAAGCCGAGTTCCCTCACGAACAACACGAACGCGGCGCCCTCCAGCCCCCAAGCGACGAACGCGAGTCCGGACGACCAGACCAGCACTCGCCACCGGAGAGCCGAGTGAACGGTCTCGGCGATCGAAGAGATCGCCTCCTCGTGCTTTCGCGCCCACGACGTCCTGCACGCGAGCTTGGAGGCCAGATCGAGGAACCAGCGGGAACTCAGGACGCGTGTGCCGATAACGAGCAGCGCCAGCCCAGCGGCGAGCCACCACCTACCCGCTCCGAGCACGGAGAGCCCGCCGAGCGAGAGCAGGCACACCGCAAGCAGATCGGCGACGCGCTCAGAGACGACAAGGGCAAGTCCACGACCCATCGGCATGCCCGCGAGTTCCCGAGCAAGCCAGGGCTTCAAGGCCTCGCCTACCCTGCCAGGAGTGACCCCCATCGAGTAGCCGGAGGTCTGCAGATACCAGGCATCACGAATGCTCACTGGGTAACCGACCAAGCGCATGAGAAGACGCCACCTCACGCTGCGCAAGAAGAACCCCACGACGACCATGGCGATCACAGCAAGCACCGTCGTCAGCCGATAACTGGCGAGAGCTTTGGTGACCGCACGCCAGTCGCTTACCACGACGAGCACGGTGTAGACGAACGCCGCGAGGATCATCACCAGGATCATCGCTCTGAGCGTCTTGCGCAGGGTCACAGCTCGCCGCCTGTCAGTGTGTGGCGTTCAGGATCAGAGTGCCCGGACTACGAGATCCCCCATGGCCTCGGTGCCCACGAGCTTCTCGGCAGGCGTTGAGGCGTCGGCGATGTCGCGCGTCCGCCATCCCTCGGCGAGCACGCACTCGATCGCCGCGGCGAGCCGGTCGGCCTCGGCGTTCATTTCGAAGCTGTGGCGCAGCATAAGCTCGACCGAGAGCAGCATCGCCAGCGGGTTCGCGACTCCCTGCCCGGCGATGTCGGGAGCGGAGCCGTGACTCGGTTCGTAGAGCGCGGTCCCGTCACCAAGCGAGGCGCTCGCGAGCATGCCGAGCGACCCGGTGAGCATCGACGCTTCGTCCGAAAGGATGTCGCCGAACATGTTCTCGGTGACCATCACGTCGAACTGGCCGGGAGCGCGCACGAGCTGCATCGCCGAGTTGTCGACGAGCTGGTCGGCGAGTTCGACGTCGGTGTACTCCGTCTCGTGCAGGCGGTGTACGACCTCACGCCAGAGCCTCGAGGTCTCCAGCACGTTCGCCTTATCCACGCTGGTGACATGGTTGCGCCGGTTGCGCGCCGCCTCGAAGGCGACCCGCGCGATGCGCTCGATCTCGAACTCTCGGTAGTCGAGCGTGTCGTACGCGCGCATGCCGGGCGCGCCATCGGTGCCCGCGCCTTCAACACCGAGCTCGCGAGCACGCGCGCCAAAGTACAGCCCGCCGGTGAGTTCGCGCACGATGAGCATGTCCACGCCCTCGAGGAACTCGGGCTTCAGGCTCGAGGCGTCACGTAGCGCGTCGAAGATCTTGACCGGCCGCAGGTTCGCGTAGAGCCCCAGCGCTTTCCGGATGCCGAGAAGCCCCTGCTCGGGCCGTGGCTTGTCCGGGTCGGTCGTGTCCCACTTCGGCCCGCCGATGGCGGCGAGCAGCACCGCATCGGCAGCGTGTGCTGCCGCGAGCGTCTCCTCAGGCAGCGGGTTACTGGTCGCGTCGATGGCGGCCCCGCCGAGCAAGGCCTCGGTGAACTCGAACTTCGCGTCGGCCATCTCGCCGATCGCGCCGAGGACCTTCACCGCCTCGGCGGTGATCTCGGGACCGATCCCGTCGCCGGGAAGCAGGCAGATCGAGTACGTGCGGCTCATCCGTTGACCTTCTCGCGCACGGAGGCAATCAGCCCGCCGCGCTCGATGATCTCGCGCACGAACGGCGGGAACGGCTGCGCTTGGAACGACTGACCCGTCGTCTCGTTCACGATCATACCGGTGTCGGCGTCCACGCTCACGCGGTCGCCGGCGGAGATGCCGTCAACTGCGTCGGGCGCCTCCATGATCGGCAGGCCGGTGTTGATGGCGTTGCGATAGAAGATGCGCGCGAAGCTCTTGGCGATCACAACCGAGACTCCAGCCGCCTTGATCGAGATCGGCGCGTGCTCGCGTGAAGATCCGCAGCCGAAGTTCTCGCCGGCAACGAGGATGTCGCCGGACTCGACCTTGGCGACGAACCCCGCGTCGAGGTCCTCCATGCAGTGCTTCGCCAGCTCGGCGGGATCGCTCGTGTTCAGATAGCGGGCCGGGATGATGACGTCGGTGTCGATGTCACGACCGTACTTGTGCGCGGTACCGGTGAAATTCACGGTGGGCTCCTGCTCCGAAGGCGCGGTCGGGTTCGCAGGATTGTAGCAGTTCAGAACACGCATAGCAGAAGGTCGCGTTAAGATACAGTCATGAGCCCCTCTGCGCTGTTCGTCACGACCGTCCCCATAACGCTTGAAGCGTTCTTGCTGCCGTTCGCGGACCACTTCCGAACAGCCGGATGGCGCGTCGACGCGCTAGCGACCGCAGCCACCGAGAACCCGCATGTCGCCGGCCACTTTGACGAAGTATTCGACGCCACCTGGCGCCGCAACCCTCTGGCTCCCGGCAACTTCCTCGGCGCCGGGCCGCTCGTGCGACGAATCGTTCGTGACGGACAGTACGACATCGTCCACGTGCACACGCCGGTAGCAGCATTCGTCACCAGGCGTGCGTTGCGCAGCCTTCGGCGGGAGCGCTCGGCAAGCGACCGACCGGCGATCATCTACACGGCTCACGGCTTCCACTTCTACGAGGGCCAGTCCGCGGCACCGCACGCGCTCTACCGGACGATGGAGCGAACGGCCGCACGCTGGACGGACTTCCTCGTCACTATCAACGCCGAGGACTACGCGGCCGCACGCGCGTTCGGGACCATCGATCCCGCCAGGGTGCGTCTCATTCCGGGCATCGGGGTGGATCCGGACGTCTACCACCCGGTGCCGCGCGAATCCACCGAGTCCGAGCGAATCCGACGCGAGCTTGGCTTGGCGCCCGAGGCGTTCATGCTCACGATGGTCGCCGAGATGGCGCCAGTGAAACGTCACGCTCACCTTTTCCGGGCTATCGCACAGGTGCGCGATCCCGGCGTTACGCTCGTCCTCGTCGGCGAGGGGCCGCTCGAGGTCGAGCTGAAGTCGCTCGCCGAGTCGCTCGGCATAGCTCCAAAGCTCAGATGGGCGGGCTATCGGAGGGACGTGCCGCTCGTGCTCGGCGCGAGCGATGCGGCGGTGCTCGTCAGCGAACGCGAAGGCCTGCCACGCTTTGTGCTGGAGGCCATGTCTTGCGCGAGGCCGGTCATCGGGACGGACACTCGGGGAATTCGCGACGCGATCGGGTCCGATGCCGGATGGGTAGTCCCAAAGCATGACGTCCTGGCGCTAGCTCGAGCGATCGACGAGGCGGCAGGCGCACGCGAAGCGCGCCGGCGTCGGGGTGGACTCGCCCGCGAGCGGGTCCTCGCGGAGTTCTCCCTCGGCAGGGTGATCGGCGATTACGAGGAGCTATACGATGAAGCGCTCGCATCGCGCATTTGATGTCGTCAAGCGCGTGGGTGACATCGTGGTCTCGGCGCTGGCTCTCGTGCTACTGAGTCCGCTGCTCGCCCTGATCGCCATCGGCGTCCTCATCACGATCGGAAGTCCTGTGCTCTTCCGGCAGGAGCGGCCCGGCAAGGGCGGACGCATCTTCACCATCTACAAGTTCCGGACGATGCGCGATGCGCAGGGCGCCACCGGTGCCGCAGCCGTCGACACCGACGCCGAGCGTCTCACGGCCTTCGGCAGACTCTTGCGCGCGAGCTCCCTCGACGAACTGCCGGAGCTGGTGAACGTGCTCAAGGGAGACATGAGCATCGTCGGCCCTCGGCCACTGCTGCCGGAGTACTTGCCGCGATACAATGAGAGGCAGGCCAGACGACATGAGGTTCGGCCGGGAATCACCGGATGGGCGCAGGTCCATGGCAGGAACGCCCTGTCGTGGGAGGAGCGCTTCGAGATGGACGTCGAGTACGTGGACAACCGCTCGCTCGGGCTGGATCTGCGCATTCTCGCGATGACCGTCAGCACCGTGTTCTCCCGCAAGGGTGTCTCTGCCGAAGGACACGCGACGATGCCGCCGTTCGATCCCGAGGGCACCTCGACCGCCGATAAGGACGTGAACGCACGATGAGACTGCTAGTAGTGGGAGCTGGCGGCCATGCGAAGGTCGTGATCGACGCCGCACGCCTCTGCGGATATGAGATCGCAGGTGTCATCGGCAGTGCAGATGGAACGCCTGAGGTCCTCGGAGCGCCGGTCACGACAGATCCGGCTGGCCTCAACGCTTCTGGCTTCATCGTCGCCGTCGGCGACAACCACGAGCGCGCGCGCCTGTTCGCCGAGCACCAGAAGCTGGGACTAGAGCCTGCGAACGTGATTCATCCGTCTGCGGTCATCGCTCAGGACGCCGAGCTCGGACCCGGCACGTTCGTGGCGGCCAACGTCACTGTGAACCCGGGAGCTCGCATCGGCAGCAATACGATTCTCAACACCGGCTGCACCGTGGACCATGACTGCGAGATCGGCGTGCACGTGCACATCGGCCCCGGTGCCAACCTGTGCGGTGGCGTCGTCGTTGGTGAGGGAACCCTCCTTGGCGTGGGGTCGTGCGCGGTCCCACGGTCGCGTATCGGCGAGTGGGCCGTCGTCGGCGCAGGCGCCGCAGTGACGCAGAACATCCCCGACCGCGCCGTCGCGGTGGGCGTGCCCGCACGCGTGACGAGACTCGCGGGGGCGGACCAGTGACTACGGCACTCGCGATTGACGGTGGGGCGCCGGTCAGGACCACTCCCATGCCGAGGTGGCCGTCGCTCGGCGAGTCCGCTGCCGAGGCGGCTGCGGCGGTAGTCCGTTCGGGGCGCCTCAACTATTGGACCGGCGATCGCGGCCGCGAGCTGGAGCGTGAGTACGCGAGCTCGCTCGGGCGGAAGCACGCGGTGGCCGTCGCCAACGGTACCGTGGCACTCGAGCTTGCGCTGCGCGCATTCGGGATCGGACCCGGTGACGAAGTCATCGTGCCAGCACGCACCTTCATCGCGACAGCCGGCGCCGTCGTAGCAGTCGGCGCTGCTCCCGCGATCGCCGACATCGACACCACGAGCAACAACCTGACCGCCAACACGGTCTCAGCCGTACTCACCGACCGGACGCGCGCCGTCATCCCGGTCCACCTCGGCGGATGGCCGGTTGACATGGACCCCATCATCGCGCTCGCCGATGAGCGCGGCCTCATCGTGATCGAGGACTGCGCGCAGGCCCACGGTGGCACGTATCGAGGCCGCCCCATCGGTTCGCTCGGCAGCCATGCTGCCGCGTTCTCGTTCTGCCAGGACAAGATCCTGCCGGTCGGCGACGGTGGCCTGCTGGTGCTCGACGACGATCTCGCATTCGATCGCGCTTGGAGCTACAAGGATCAGGGCAAGTCGTTCGCGAAGGTGGAGGCGCTCGACTCGGCTCGGCCGGGTGCAAGCTTTCAGTGGCTTGTCGACAGCTTCGGCTCCAACCTGCGCTTGGACGAGATCTCGGCCGCGCTCGCGCTTGACAGCCTTGCGCACCTGGACGAATGGCACGCGGCTCGAACCCGGAACGCCACGCGTGTTGCCGAGGGGCTGCGAGGTGTAGCCGGCATCAGCGTGCCCCTGCCCGAGCCCGGCAGCGAGCACGCGTTCTACCGACTCTACGGCTCAATCGACCCCGAGGCGCTCGCGGACGGATGGGACCGCGACCGGGTGCTTCAGGCAATCATCGCCGAGGGCGTCCCGGTTCAGTACGGCGCCTGCGCCGAGATCTACCGCGAGGAGGCGTTCGCACGCGCCGGGCTCGCTCCCGCCGAGCGGCTGCCGGGCGCTGCACGCGCACACGAGACCTCGATCGCGTTCTTCGTGCATCCGACGCTCGGCGATTCGGACATTGACGACACGGTCGCGGCCGTACGCAAGGTCATGGAGGCTGCGACGCGATGAGCGTACGGGGACTCTTCGATCGCGTCCGCGCAACTGGCCGCCTCTGGAACTCGGCGTTGATCGCGCTCGACCTGGCGGTCGTGGCGCTGGCGACCACCATCGCCTACTACGCACGTTTCGAGGGCCAAGTACCCGCGGAGTACGCGCGCTTCACGACCGATCTCATCGTAATCTCGTGTGTCTTGTACGTGGCCCTGTTCGCCTTGGTCGGCCTGTACCGTCTCGTGCTGCGCTACGTCGGCGTCGACACCCTGCTCAAGCTTCTCGGCGCGGTCTTCTTGGGTGCCGTCACGATCCTTGCCGCCAATGTCACCGCCTCGGATGCCCAAGGACTGCGCCCCGTACCTATCGGCGTCATCTTCATACAGGCAGTGCTGGTCTTCCTCGGCGCTGCAGGCACCCGGCTGGCCGCACGCGTACTGCGATACCTGCAGGCTACGCGAGCCGGGTTCGGGCATCGCGTGCTGATCATCGGCGCTGGCAGCGCGGGCTCGCTGCTGCTGCGCGAAATCCAGGAGCACCCGTCGCTCGAGCTGTTCGTCGTAGGCTTCCTCGACGACGACCGACGACTCATCGGTCAGACGATCAATGGCGTCCCAGTGATTGGGACCACCAGCGAGCTCAGGGAGATCGCCGAGCGCTCGCGCATCGAGGAGATCCTCGTCGCGCTACCCTCTGCGCCGAAAGAGACTGTGCGCCGCATCCTCAACACAGCCGCAGACATCGGCATACAGACGCGCGTCATGCCGCAAATCGTGATTGCTAAGGGCTCGGTGAGCCTGCGCGACCTGCGAAACGTCGACGTGGAGGACCTGCTCGGCAGGAAGCCGACGCCCATTGATGTGGACCAGGTGCGCAACACGATCGCCGGCCGCGTGGTTGCCGTGACTGGCGCGGCGGGCTCAATCGGCTCAGAGTTGTGTCGGCAGATCGTGCGGCTCGACCCCGCCAAGCTCCTGCTTCTGGAGATCGATGAGACGCGCCTCTACGAGCTGTGGCTCGAACTCGAGGGCATGGCCCCCGGGACGAGCGAGATGCGCGTGTGCGACATCAGAGACACCCGGGCGCTTGACGTCGTATTCGCTGATGACGCGCCCTCGGTCGTTCTGCATGCGGCGGCATACAAGCACGTCCCCGTCATGGAGCTCGCGCCCGCCGAGGCGATCAAGACCAACGTCGGCGGCACCCGCAACGTAATCGAGGCCTGCGAGCGGTTTGGGACCGAGCGCTTCGTGCTCATCTCCACCGACAAGGCGGTTGCGCCCGTCAACATCATGGGGCTGACCAAGTCCCTTGCCGAGCGGATCATGCTGGATGCGACGCGGCGCGGTGGACTGAACGCCGTCGCGGTGCGGTTCGGCAACGTGTTGGCCAGCCGTGGCTCGGTCGTGCCGATCTTTGAGGAGCAGCTGCGCCGCGGGGGGCCGCTCACCGTCACGCATCCTGAGGTCACGCGGTACTTCATGACGATCCCCGAGGCCGCGCGTCTCGTGCTACAAGCCCAGGCCATCGGCTCCAGCGGAGACATTTTCGTGCTCGAGATGGGCGAGCCGGTCAAGATCGTCGACCTCGCCAGGAAGATGATCGCGCTGTCAGGCGTGCCGGCCGACATCGCGTTCATCGGACTGCGCCCGGGAGAGAAGCTGCACGAGGAGCTCGTCAACGAGTGCGAAGAGCTGCTCCCGACCGAGCGGGAGAAGATTCTGCGGGTCAGACACGTCGACGTTCTCGGCACCGACCTTGGCAGCCGCATCGATGCGCTCGTCGTGGCCGCCGAGCAAGGCAAGGCCATCGAACTGACACCGCTGATCGATCAGCTCGAACCAGGATTCTACGATCGGGAGGGCGCGGCGTGCCGAGTGTGACGGAGAGCCGGTCAGCCGCATGGGAACGGGCCTCGTGGCTCGCGTTCCTTGCACTGTTCGCGGTCACGACCTTGGCCGTCGCCAAGGTTCCCTTCCTGCCGGACACGAACCCGGTCGTCGAGCGCTTCACTGGCCCCGAGTTTTCGGCGCTCACCGTCTTCACGATCATCGCCGCTATGGCATGGTTCATCAGCTGGATTCTCGGCGAGAGAGCCGCGAGGGTCACCCGAGCGCACCTCGCACTTGCCGCCACGTGTGTGGTCGGCGTCGCCTCGACGGTCATCGCAGACGTACGACCCCTCGCGCTCGTCGGCGAGAGTGGTCGCTACATGGGCCTTGTGACGTGGTTATGCCTCGCGGTAACGCTCTTACTCGCCACTCAGCTCGTGCGAACGCCGTCGCGTCTTGGGACTCTCAGCCGAGTGGTCATCATCGTCGGCGTGATCCAGGCGGTCATCGGCCTCTCGCAGGTTCTCGGCATCGATATCTTGCGCTTCGACTTCCCTGAGCAGTACCGCTGGATGCTCGCACAGGGCGTGGGCACCGTGGGAAACCCCAACCAGTACTCCACCACACTCATCGTCCCGTTCATCCTGGCTTGTGCCGAGGCACTGTCGGCAGAATCCCGCCGGTGGCGGTACTTGGCCGTGACGGCCATGGTCGTCACCGGCATCGCTATCGTCGCTTCGGCCACCCGCGGCACATGGATCGGTGCACTGGTCGGGGCAGTCATCGTCGCGATACTCGCAGTGCGATGCCGTCTCGCCCGCGGCAGGGCCATCTGGATCGGGGCAGCCGTTCTGGTAGGCACCGTCGCGCTCGGCTCGCTCCTCGCCGACCCCGCCATCCTCGGCACGCGCTTCGATCAGGGCGACGCCAACGGAGGCGCAGCCGTCGAGCAACTGTCGAGTGGCAGACTTGCCCTCTGGCGCCAGGGCGTGGATGTCTTCGGCAGCCATCCAGTGCTCGGAGTCGGACCCGACTCGATTCGCAACGCCTACAAGGCGGCCGGCCATTCCACTGGAATCAGAGGAGTCTTTACTGACGACCCTCACAGCCTGCCGCTACTCGTCGCAGTGTCGTTCGGTGCGGTCGGACTTGGGGCTGCCGCTTGGCTCCTCTGGGCCCTCTTGAGCCAGCCGATGATGCGGGTGATCCGCGACCCCAGATCCGCGAAGGGCGAGACTTTCGCGCGCATGAACGCGTGGTTTGCCGGCTCTCTCGCCCTGCTCGTCACGTCTCTCGTGTCCGTGATCTCGATTCCGATGATGGTCGCGGTCGCGGTTGCCGTTGGCACCGCTTACGCACCGTTCCTGGCGCGCACCGCCGAGCGAAGGGCGCCCGCATGGAGCACTGTCGTCGCAGGTGTGCTGCTCATTGGCTTCGCGGGACTCTCCATCTGGGCCTCCCTCGTGCCGCTCTACCACAACGCTCGAATCACGGCCGTGCCGCTTGAAGTGCCTCTCTCGGAAAACGATCTCGCCGTCCTCCACGCAGCTGACAGCGCGCTGCCGTGGCGCTACGAGATGCTTTCGAGGCGCACGAACAAGATCATCGAGCAGGCGTCGTTCGAGTACTCGCAAGGGAGTTCCTCGGCTGCCGAAGCGCGTCTCGCACAGCTGCGAGAGCAGTTGGACCAGCGTGTCCAAGTGTACCCTGCCGAGTACTTCGCCTGGTACAACCGTGCGAAAGCATGGGCCGACTCGGCAGCAATCACAGGCGACAGGGAGCTCGGCGCGCAGGCCCGCGATATCATCGCCGAAGCGCTAGAGCGCTTCCCTGACGACCTCGAGCTCATGGCCTTGTCGATCACCGCGCGCGGGCTATGATCCTCGCAGTGTCTTCGCTGCGCGCGTACCAGCTGCACTCGGCTTCGGCATAGCGCCGACCGTTCGCCCCCAACTCGGCGGCGAGACCCGGAGAGCCTGCCAGCTGCGCGACCGCCCTGGCGAGCGCCTCAGGGTCACGCTGGGGCACGATCAGCCCTGCTCGGTTGTCGCGGACGACCTCGGTGAGTCCGGGCATCCCGTCTGTGGCGATCACGGGAGTACCCGAAGCCATCGATTCGTAGAGCTTGAGTGGCGAGATGCCCGCCTCGGAGAACTCATCGGCTTCTTTGTTCACGAGCGAGACGAGCGCGTGCGCGACAACGCCGGCGATCTGGTCATAGGGCAGCGTGCCGAGGTAGACGACGCGCGAATCGGTCCGAGCAGCCTCCTCGACCTCGGCCCGCTTCGTTCCCTGCCCCACGATCAAGAGTGAGACGTCCTGGGGCCACTCAGGCCTCCGAACAGCCTCCAAACTGGTGGATATTCCCTGCCACGGCGCGAACGAGCCAAAGAACACGGCGTAGCGCCCTGGAACGACGATTCCTTCCGGTATCTCCTCGTCGGGGTTGAAGATCTCCGTGTTCGCGCCGTTGGGGACGATGTCTGCGACGACTCCAGTCTCACGCAACAGCCACTCGGCAAGCCCGCTCGACCCGGCGATCACGGCGTCCGCTCGGCGGAACTGGGTATAGGTGAGCCACCTGATGAGCGGAGCGAACAGGCGCGCCGACGGCCACGCGATGAAGAAGTCGTCCACGATACCGTTGCACTCCTGGACGACCGTGACGCCTCTGCGACGAGCGCCCTCCGAAGCCCACCAGGCGAGCGCATGACCGCGCACGTAGAGCACATCGTACCGGTCCATCGCATCGAGTACCCTGCGCTGGACTCGGGCGAACTCGAGAACCCGCCCGATTGCCCCCGGCGCCTCCTTGCCCGCGTATGAAGGCTCGAAGAGATCGACTGCTGCGCCCTGTTTTCGAAGGCCGCTGATGATCTCGTGAACGTGTGCGTACGATGCCTGACCCGGTGTGGTCGCCTGCAGGCAGAGGTAGGCGATCCTGATTCCTGCGACCGGGGAGGCGTCGATCGGCGCCGGACCAACCATCACACCCTCCCCGTCTGCGCCATGCGCCGCCTGATCGGGATGCCCCAGCGGTGCCAGCGAAGCGCGAGCTTCAGCCGATACCTGCGAATCGCCTTGCGGGCGAGATCGGTCTCCCGCTGGTCTAGCATACCCTCGGCGATCAGGTACTCGATGATCTCGATGTGTGAGCGCCAGACCGCTGCGACATCGTCGCTCACCCGGTTGGGCGCGTCTTGGTAGTAGAGAAAAACAGGCTCCGGCAGGTGATGGTGAGTCGCACCCATCGCCACAGCGCGCATCCACAGATCGATGTCTTCCGAGCGCGATTCCGGTCTTGGGCCTCCGGTCATCTCAAACACTCCGCGCGTCATCACCGCACTCGTACCGATGAGCAGCCCCGAGAGCATGTCGCCGATGGAGAGTGACGACTCCTCTTGGAACACCGGCGCGGTGTAGTAGTAGACACGGCGCCCGTCAGCGAACACCTGGTAGCCGTTGGTGCTCACGATCTCGGCGTCAGGGTGCTTGCCGAAGAACGCCTCGACCTTCTCGAGGTACTCAGGCGTGAACGCATCATCAGCATCGAGCCGCGCGAAGAGCTCGCCTCGCGCCTGCTGCATCGCCTCGATGCGCGAAGCCGTCACCCCGCGGTGCGCACACGCGTACACCCGGATGCGTACATCCTGCTCGGCGTAGGAACGCGCCAGCGCGAGCGTGCCGTCGGTGGAGCCGTCGTCGATGATGATGTGCTCCCAGTCGTCGAACGCCTGAGCAAGCACGGACTCGATGGCGCGCGAGAGGGTGCGCTCGGCGTTGTACGCCGGCGTGAGGACCGAGAAACGTGGTGCCTTCTCCCGCTCGGCCACCGATGCTCCTTCCTCCGGTTGCTGGCTACGCGCTTCCTCACCGGAAGACTCGGGCGAGACGCCGAGCCGCACTCGTGGCATATCGCCTGAGAACACGGGCAGCTGCGCGCACATCTCTCGCCTTAGGCACCAGGATGTCAGCATATCCAAAACCGCTTTCGCGTTTCATCAGGTACACGATGACCGCCGAATAGATGCAGTACGTCGTGCTCGACGCCAGTGCAGCACCCATGATGCCGAATCGCGGGATCACTATGAGGTTCGCTACGGCGTTCAGCACGACCATCACCGCCGAGGTGCGCCAGTAGATCACCTCACGCGAGAACAGGTAGGAGCTCGGCACCTCGGAGATGCTCATCGCGGCCACTCCGGGCAGGAGCGCCAGAAGGACCGGACCCGCCTCAGCGAACGTCGGTCCGAACACGACAGGCACGAGCATGGGCCCGAAAAGCGCAAAGACCGCGACGATGCCGAGCACGAGCAGCACCGTGAGTCTCGAGACGCCCGCCGACAGCGCCGAGCCCTCGTCGCGACCCACCTGCGATGCGCGCGCGAAGAGTGCCGAGCCCAGAACGACAGGAATGTAGCGCGCCACCTCGGCAAGGCTCGTCGAGACCGAGTACACGCCCACGGCGGCCTGCCCGGCAAGCCACCCGAGGATCAGCATGTCCTGGCGAAGGTGCAGGTAGCCCACGAGCGACACGAAATACGACTTCGCTGAGTAGCCCACCATCGCGCGCATCGCGCCGAGGTCGAGCCGCCAGCCGGTCATCATCCGACCGCGCTCAAGCAAGAGAAGGACGGCCGATGCAACCGCCTGCCCGAGCACGCCGAGCGAAACCATGAACAGCGCCGAAAGCAACCCGGCTTGCCACAGGACGAACGCGCCCATGAGCACGAGAGTGACCGAGCTGATGCCCGCTATCGCCTGCGGACGCAGGCCCGAGAGTCCGATCGCAATGGCACCGAGCCAGGCGAAGAGCGTTGTCGTCACGAACAGCACCGCAGCCACGAGCGCCATGGCCAGCGAGTACGGCGGATCGGGCGCAAGAGGTCCGGTGATGACGAGCAGGCAGGCGATGGTTGCCGCGAGGCCCGTGACGCCGGTGAGCAGGACGCTGTTCGCCACAGCAGAGCCCGGGGTGACCTCTCTGCGCGCCACGAAGTAGACGTTCGATGTGGACAGCCCGAGCCCGAGCACGACGACGAGCACGCCCACGATCTGCTGAACGAGCGCGTACCCACCCTTGCCGACCGGCCCCAGCGCCCGTGCGAGAATGACGCCGATGAGGAAGTTCACGGCTACTGTGACGAACTTTGCGGCCAGGCCCCACGCAGTGGAAGCACCGAGTCGATGTCGACGAGGGCGCGCCGTCTGAGCGAGCGCCGCCACAGGAATCTCCGCCGGATCGAGCTCGTCCATGGTGACGAACGCCGCGCCTTGCGCAATGAGCTCGTCCAGGATTCCCGGCAGTGCCTCCGCTGTGACCTCAGGCCAACTGTGCAGCAGCACGATCAGGCTACCGCTGCCCGCGGCAGCGCGTTCGGAGTGCGCCGCGACCACGCGGCTGGCGAGCTGATCGGCCGTCGAACCCTGCTCCCAGTCGAGGCTGTCGAGGTGCCAGCCGATCTGCCGGTAGCCTGCTGCCTCGATGTGCGACAGTACCTGCGAATCGAATGCTCCCGAGTTCTGCGGGCAGCGGAAGTACGGGCGCGGCGACTGGCCCGTTGCGCGCTCAATCGCCTCCTCGGCGCGTTTGACCTCGCTCCGAAGCTCCGCTTCTGTGATCTGGCCGGGAAGCGCGTGCGAGTAGGTGTGATTGCCGACGCGATGGCCATCGCGCGTCAGTCGCGCTGCAAGCTCGGGGTTCGCCTCGGCCCACTCGCCCTGGAGGAAGAAGGTGGCCACGACGCCACGCTCGGCGAGTACCTCGATGATCCGCTCCGCCACCGCAGGGTCATGCCCGTGCGGTGCAGGCTCGACATCGAAGGTGAGCGCTACCTTCATGACCGGCCGCCTCTGCGCATGGTGAGCGACGCAACCCGAGCGGCGACCGGCCGCAAGGCATTTGAGCTCACATGCATGGCTTCAGAAACCCACTCGCCGGCTCGCTCGCCAAGTACCCGGGCCACGGCGTTCTTGACCGCGGTGCGCCGCAGGTAGATCCACTCGTCCTGCCGAGCGCGCGCGATCGCCGCGCGCGCCGCCACTGCCTGTTCCGGCGAGAAGGTCCCGTCGTCGATCAGGCGCTGGTAGATGGCGAGCCGCGACTCGAACAGCTTCACGACATCGGCCGTCATCTGACACTCGCTCGCGTAGAACACCGCAAGCATCTGCGGCGTGTAGCGGTGCCGAGCGCCGGACGCGAGCGCCCGCAACCAGAAATCGACGTCCTCACAGTAGACGTCGGGCCGGATGCCGCCGACCCGCTCGAACAGCTCCCGCGAGAAGACGGCGATCGTGAAGATGTGCGTGGCCTGAAGCATCTCCTCGAGCGTGAACGAGCGCTCGACCTGGTAGAACGCGCCAGGCCTCGCGAGCCGGCGCGTGCCATCAGGGTTAACGTGCCATCCGTTGCAGCTGTAGATGTCGTAACCCGGCCTCGCCCGGATGAACTCGTCCATCCGGGCGAGGTATTCGGGCAGCAGTTCGTCGTCGGCGTCGAACCGGACGACGTACTCGCCGCTGGACACGCGCACGGCGGTGTCCCGGGCGGCTCCGCACCCGGCGTTTTCCTGGCGCACGAGCCGGATGCGGCCGTCACGCTCGGCGTACGCCGACACAACCTCGGCGGTAGCGTCGACCGAGCCGTCGTCGGTGACGACGAGCTCCCAGTCCTCGAAGGTCTGCGCGAGGACGCTGTCGAGCGCACGCGGGAGCGTCGCGGCCGCATTGAATGCGGGCATCGCTATCGAGAAGCGCGGGCTCACGGGCGCCGCCCTTTGCGGCGAGCTCGCTCGGCAAGCGCGATCCTAAGCGGTTGCACGATGCCTTTGACCCGGTTCGCAGCCCGGATCACCGAATCCCCGGCGCGCCTGCCGAACACGCGGTAGACGCCGGCCTTGAAACGCCTGGCCTGGGCATCCGTGTACTCGGCGACGGTCGTGCCGTCCTCCTCGAGCTGACGAATGCGCTCACGGAACCGCTCGATCGACTTGGTGGCAAGCGCCTTCTCGCGCTCGCCGAACGTCCCGTCGGCAGAGAGTTCCTCGAGAATGTCGATGTAGGACAGGAACGACGGAATCGGGTCCTCATTCATCCGGCCGGACAGCTCCATCGTGTACAGGTAGATGTGCTCGGGCACGTAGCGGTGCCTCGCGCCAGCCGCGAGCGCGCGCAGCCACAGGTCGTAGTCCTCGCAGCGCACGTGAGGCCGAAAGCCACCCAGGCGCTCGAGAGTGCTACGACGGATCGTGGCCGCGCCACCAAAGATCCAGCAGTCCTCGATGAGATCGTCGACCGTGAGTGAGAGCGAGCGCAGATACTTCGGGTCGTTCAGAGCCTCTCGCCGGGTGCCGTCTGGGTAGACCTTGTAGCCCGTCGCCGAGTAGATGTCGTAGCCCGGCTCCGCATCGATTGCGCTCGAGAGCACCGAGAGCGCGTCAGGAGTCAGGGCGTCGTCAGCGTCAATCTTCGTGACGAACTCCCCGCAGGCGACGGCCGCTCCCGCCTGGCGCGCTCCCGCACATCCGGCGTTTCGCTGCGTGAGCACGCTCACTCGCTGGTCGGTGCGCTCCCACCCGCGCGCGATCGACAACGTGTCGTCCGCCGAGCCGTCGTCGACCACGATGAGCTCGAAGTCCCGGCAGCTCTGCGACAACACGCTTTCGACTGCCCGCGCAAGCGTCCCTGCGGCGTTGTACGCGGGCATTACCAGCGAGAAGCGCGGCGAGGAGCCGTGGTCGGATGCGGTCACTGCGCCAGCATCTCCTCGGCACGCGTGATGTACGCCTCGGTGGCCGGATACGTGGCGCCAAGAGCCCGAGCACGAGCGATGCGCTCCGGCAGCGAGGCCGTATCACCCGTCACAATTGCGAGGTGCAGCTGCTCGGCGGCGAGGGAGGGCAAATCCGGGACAGCCTCCTCGGCGCGCTCGAGCAGGCCGCGCTCCCACGAGAAGTCGGTCTCGCCGAGCGACTCACCCTGACCCATGCCGAACGCCGCGAACTGCACCAGGTTAGGCGCGAAGCCGGTGATGTATCCGGGAGCCGCATCCACGGAGGCACGCGCGGCGGCGAGTTCGTCCGAGGTCGCGGCGCCAATGAGCGCGAGATCGATCCGGCGGCGCTCGTTCAGCGGCTCACCGGGGATGATACGAGCCGCACGCTCGACGCGCGCGACGTCGTCGGCAAGGCTTCCCTGGCCGGCGATCTGGCCGGCATCAAGCCCGAAGCCGCGCCACACGCCGTAGCCCCCGAGTGCGACCGCTAACACGAGCGCCACCCAGCGAAGCGCTCCAGATGCACCGAGCTCACGCTCACCCGCCGAAGAATGCGCTGGAGCAGCGATGGCAAACCCGCCGACGACGACGCCCAGCAGCCCTGAGGCAAAATGCACCGGTGTGACCATGAGCGAGAACAGGTACGCGGCGAAGCCGACCGCGAGACCGAGCCGCACGGTGTTCGCAGGTGAGTGAGGCGCCGGCGCAACCAACTCAGCCACTCGGCGAGTCCAGATCACGAGCAGTGCGACGAGAGCGGCCATGCCGAGCAACCCGAGGCGCGTGAGCGCCTCCCAGAGCAGCGAGTGCGGCGAGGGGGCGCTGAAGGCGGTCGGATCGCTACCGGCCCCCGCGATGTAGGCGAACACGCCGGGGTCGTACCGGTCGACCGCGAAGAACCGGTACCCTGCCGGGCCGAACCCGAGCACAGGCCGCTCGGCGACCATGCGCTGTGCGCCCTCCCAAAGGTACAGGCGCGTAGCCACTGTCTGCTCGGCGCCCGCGCCCTTCTCGGCATCGATGAGCCACGACCCCAGGGCCGGGACCTGCACCAGCACGATCACCACGCACGCGAGTGCCAGGACCGCCGCCGCTGAGACGCGTAGCGCGCGGTGCCACGAAGTCGGCACGGGCAGCAGCTGCGGCCCCGCGACGCACGTGAGAAGCAACCCCATGCCGAGCATGAAGATCGCCGAGAGCCCCGCCGCCGCGTAGGCGAGGCCGAGCGCCATGCCGAGTGCCAGGAGGTCGTAGGCGAGCGGGCGCTCCGAGGTCCTCGCCAGGCCGAGCGACACGAAGATGAGCGGCGCGAGGGCGGGTACCGAGTAGGCCGGGCTGCCGAAGGTGGTCACGAAGCCCTGGGTCCAGCGCCAGACGACCATCACCGCGATCAGCGCCGCGCCGGCGTACACGGTCCAGCGCATCGCTTCGCGCGTGTGCTCGCCCAGCGGGAAGCATGCAGCTACGAGAAAGACCGCCGGGTACGCGAGCCATAGCACGCCCGGCATCTCCCCGTAGAGATCGAACAGCGCCTGCTGCACAGGAAAGACGTTGCTCGCGAGCGAGAAGGCAGCCACCGCGAGCAGCCCTGCGATCCCAGCAAGCACGGAGCGCCTCGGCAGGCGCAGACGCGGTGCGAGCCACGCGGCAGCCGCGATCCACACCCCTGCTGTCACGAGATGCAGCGCCTGGGCGGCAGGCTGCGCCGGCAGGGTCACGACAAGCCATGCGCCAGGCGACAGGAACGCCGCGAGGACGAGCAGGGTGACGAGCCGGGGATCGAGACGCGGGCCGGAGTTGGACGGAGCTTTAGCCATGTTCACATTCTACCGCACGAACAGGCGTTTTCGGGTATCGAGTGGTAACATGAGAAGGTTAGACTGGCCGGCTAGGAGTCGCCCGTGTCCGCTGCCCATAAGACGTCCTGGATCGCGCTCCTGTGTGTGATGGTCGCCGTCCCCACTGTCGTAGGCACTCTGCCGTTCGGGTACCAGTTCATGCTAAGCCCGTTCTCTTCCCCTGCAGTGCTTATCCTCGGAGTTGGAGCCGCAGTATCCGTCATCGCCTGGGCCGTCGCGTGCCTTCGCGGAGAACTCGGATACCGACACCACTCGCTTATGCCCGTGGTGGGCATCTTCGCCCTGATGGCGGGCCTCTCCACCCTCTTCTCGCTGGACCGCGACTACGCGTTCTTCGGCGACGGCGACGATCTGAACGGCCTCGCCGTGTACGTGCTCTGTGCTCTGCTTGTGCCCGTCACGGCCAGCCTCTGTTCGGGCTCACGGAGGATCCGGTCGCTCACGACCGCGGTGATCGCTTCGGGTGTAGTGGTGGGAGCTATCGCACTTCTCCAGCAGCTGTTCGGCGCTGACATCTTCCGCGAGATAGCCGCGGATCAAGTCGCCGAACTCGGCTGGCTGATATCGCAGGGCGCCTCGACTCTCGGCAACCCCGACTTCACCGGCACCTTCCTCGTGGCGCCGGCAGTGCTCGCGATCGCCCGCGCAATCGCATCCGATACGCGCGATCCGGCCGCCGCAGCCGTCGAGATCGCCCCTGCCGCCGTCATCTCGGGGGCGCTCGTCCTGACGCTGACCCGCGGGGCATGGCTCGGCCTCGCAGCGGGCGTTGGAGTGCTGCTCGCGATCACCATCGTCCGCAGCGGCAAGTCGGCTGCGCACCTGCGGCGCGTGGCCATCGCCGGCGCCATCACCCTTGCTGCGGTACTCGCCCTCGGGGGCTCCGAGATCCTCCGGCGCTTCCGAGAGCTCGCCGAGGGCGGTCTCGCAGGGCTCGCCGGACGCACGATCATCTGGTCCGAGACGCTGCGCATGATCGCCGAGCGTCCCCTTTTGGGCACCGGCCCTGCTGCGTTCAGGCTCGGCTGGTACCAGGCACGCGAGGTTGCGGGCCTGATCGTCTCGGCTGACGCCTTCGCCACCGACGCGCACAACTACCCGCTCATGCTCGCGGCGACCATGGGCATCCCCGCCGCCGTCGCGCTCCTGTACGTGTGGATCCACGCGCTGGTGGACTCGAGGCGCCTCGTTTGGGGCGGCGAGGCCAAGGGGTCGATCGACTATCAGGGCTGGTGGGCCGCATCGCTCGCGCTTGCGGTCGCGCTTCTGACCGGCGTCGCCACCACGCCGGTGGTGCTACTGGTTTTCGTGGGGATTGGCGTGCTCCTGTCGCCTCTCGCGTCGCCTCCGGCCTCCTCCCCCGGCAGGCAAGCCGCGATTTCGTACCCGGCGGCCGCGATCGCGCTCGCGGCGCTTGTCGCGACCGGCGCGCAGGGGTGGGCGCATGTCGCCGCGCGCTCGGCGCTGAACGAGTCTCCGCAGGCGCTGTCCCAAGTGGCCGCATCGGTTCCGTGGAACGGCCACCTCGGGCTTCTCGCCGCGCAGCTGGAGGCCGCCGCGGCGCAGCAGGCCTTCGTCACCTCCGAAGACGGGCGCGACACCCTCGCGCGAGTCTTCGGACCACCCGCCGAGCGGCATCCGAACGATCCCGAGTTCGCGGCCTCATGGGCTGTCCAGCTTTTCATCGCCGGGGAAACGTTGGGCGATCGGGACTTGTTCACTGAGGGCCTCGAGGTCTCCGAGCGGGCGGTGAGGCTCTACCCGAACTCGCTCCGGCTGCGTACCGACCGCGCGCGGGCGTTGATCGCGTCTGGGCAGCCCGAGAAGGCGCTTGAGGAACTCCAGCGGTTCAGGGAGCTTGACGCTAGCGCGCCCGATGTCGGTGTGGTGCGCGGTTTGATCGACGATGCTGAGGCGGCCGCCTCCGGGGAGACGACCACGACGCCCTAGCTGCTACCGCCTGTCAGGGTGGCACATCGCGCAGGTGTTCGGGAACCACTTCTGCTTGTTGTGGCAGTCCTCGCAGCTGTTCACCGGCTGCCGCTGATGCTCTTCGCGCCAGCTACCGTCCTCGGAGTGCAGCGGCATGTCGAACTCGTGGCATCCGGCCCGGTAGCAGGAGCGTCGCTGCTCGGTGTGGCACTTGAAGCAGGTCTGTCCGCCGTTGTCCCACAGGTCGACGGCAGCATCACGCATGTGACTGGTCACGTACTCGGCGGCATGTGGGAGCCTGACACCATGGCAGCTGTCACACGGGGCGGGATCATGGCAGCTGTAGCAGTCGGGGTTGAGCACGAGCTGGCGCGGCTCGGGATTCTGCTCGCTCCGGCGCCCCACGGCGGCCCGGCTCACATCGCCCGTATGGCACGTCTCGCAGCCTCCGGGAGCCTGATCGCCATCGTGGCAACGCAGACACGGGCCCATGCCCTCGATGACGCCGGTGACGTGCTGGTTGGAGTCGAGCAGGTGGCAGTCTTGGCAGGTCGCCCCCGCCTCAAGCGGCTCGCGATGCGACATCTGCAACGCGCGTTCCGGGTTCTCGGTGATACCCGTCAGGACCGCCGAATGGCACCGGGTGCAACCGCGCGACGTGCTCGCCCCGTAGCTGCCTGAGGGGTTCTCGGCGAACATCGCGCTCGTGATGTGGACCACACGGGGCGCCACCGAGATGGTGACGGCGGCCACGGGGTTGCCGGCTTCATGGCACCGGACGCAGGTCACGGAGGCGTGAGGGTCGGCGTCGGCCGCTGTCACGTGATCCGTGTCGTTGTGGCACGAGGTGCACACTGAGCGGCTCTGGGTGGTGACGCCGGTGGCGATGATGAGGAAGGCAGCCACGAACGCGGCCCACAGGAACCTCTTGTGGAAGCGCAGGGGGTCCTTCACCCGCTCGGCGGCGCGCACGGTCGACGGCGCGACCACGGCGCCCTCGCCCGCCCCCTGCAGCTCCTCGGATACCAGCACACGGGTGCCGTCTTCCCGAATGAGTACCTGGACCTCTTCTTCTTCCCTGACTCGCATCAGGAGCGCGACAACGCTCATGATCACCATCAGCAGGACCACGACGACGATCACGGCCATGACGATAGCGGCCGGCTTGTTGCTGGCCGGGTCCCTCACGATTCCGAGGATTGTCGGCCAGAGGTTTTCGAAGAACTCCCGGTCAGGCACGCGGATCTCTGCAGTCGACAGAAGCTCAAACAGCTCCCTGAGACCGTCCATCACTGGGCATCACCCCCAAGCGAGACGGCGCCGCCCGGGTGCACGTGCTTCTCGTGGCAGGTAGTGCAGTCCTGCTCGGCATGGCAGCGCGAGCAAGACTCGTCGCCCTGTTCGCGCACGAGAGCGCTGTGTTCCTGGACGAACGCATTGGGGTGCGGCATCTCAAGGGTGTGACAGTCGTTGCAGAACTTCTGCTCGTGGCAGTCGCCACACTGGGCGCCGTTCGTCTGCGAGGTGGGGCCATGCAGTTCGAAGAACTTACTGTCGTGCGGTACCCCGGCACCGTGGCAGCGCGTGCAGTAGTCCTGCGGGTGACAGGCGCCGCACGTGGACATCGCGCCCATACCGTGAGTCGTTTCCCAGTTCGGGCCATGGGTGATCGCCCAGGGGCCGGTCGTGGGACGACGGCGGGAGTCGGCCGCCTGCGTATGGCAGGTCTCACACGAGGTAGAAACCTGCTTGACCTCGTGGCAGCGCAGGCACATGTCCATATGATAGGTGGTCGGCCACTTGATCGACTCGGCATGCGCGACGGTCGAGTGGCAGTCGGTGCACGCCGAGCCTTCTGCGCAAGACTCGTGCCGGATCCGAAGGCCGCGGGCATCGATAACGCCGGGCAGCTTCTCGTGACAGCTCCTGCAGGCAGCGTCGTCGACTCCGGCAACCGAGCTTCCCTGGGTATGGAGCACCGGAAGGGTCATGGCGTACGCCTGATAGAAGCCGAACTGCAGTCGCTCAGAGAGGCCCCTGCCGATGTGGCAGTCCTGGCAAGACGCCTCAGTGCCCGCGTGCGCGGCGACGTCAACCTCGGCGACCAGCCCCCTGCCTTCGTGGCATGAGACGCATCCCACCGGAGCCGCGGCAAAGACGACGGGAAGCCCGGCGAACAGCACGAACGCGGCGACGAGCGCCCAAGGCGCCCACCGGACTATGCGTCGCGTAATCTCGGGATTCACTCGTCTCCTAAGAAGACTGCTCAGACTTCGTAAGAATCAACAGAAGTATAGCAAACAACATGCCCTGAAAGAGCAGCTCGATATCTGCTGCCCGACGACCCGGAACGCAGAACGGGCCGACCCGAAGGGCCGACCCGTTCTCACAGGCACCGATCGGTACCTGGGCCTTACTGGTTGACGCTACTTCGTGGCGAAGTTGAGCGCCGCGGACCCACCGTGCGATCCGGTATCCTGCAGGCCGTGCCTGGGCCAGTACTTGTAGCCGTGGCACTTCAGGCAGGTACCGTCGTTGATGTTGCCGGCGTGACCATCGTGGAAGCCAGCGGCGTCGTCGATGACCTTGCGGCTCGGGTTGGTGGTACCGGTGGCAGACGGAGCGCCAGCGGTGTCACGCATGGTCGCGTCGCCCGCATACATCCAGAGGTTGCCGCTTTCAACGGTCCTCTCGCTCGGCGAGCCGTCGGCCTCGGTCTCCAGGACGACGATGTTGCGGTTGGCGTGCGGGAAAGCACTCGAGTTGGTGGCCTTGCCCTTCATGTCGTGGCACGCGGCGCACTTGTTGTCGTTGGTCACGTGGCACGGACCGCAGCCGGAAGGCATGTTGGTGATGTGGCCGGTCATGACCTGGTCGAGCGTGGTGCTCGCCGCAGGCTTCGAAGCGCGAAGCTCGCCGTAGCCATGCTTGTTGACCGCGAACTGCGAGGAGCTGTGGCAGCCGGCGGCGCCACACGTGTAGCCGGTGGCCATGGCCTTGGCAGTCGCGATGTCCTGAGGGGCGGTGCCGAGACCGTTGAAGAAGGTCGTGCCGTTGATCGCGGCGTAGGTCGCGTGCTTGTTCGAACCACCAGCGCCCGCGCCGGTGCTCTCGCTGACGTTACCAGCGCCGAACGCCTCCAAGATCGCGAGGTCGTTGCGGTTGGTCAGGTTCAGGGCATTGATCGCGCCGAACAGGGACGTGGTTCCGCCGTGAACGCCAGCGTGGCAGGCGCCCAGGCACTGGAAGCTCGAGTGCGGGCCACTACCGGTCGGCGCCCACTCGACGAGAGCGGTCGACACGGGGTTGGAGCCCGACGGGGTGTGGCATGCGACGCATGCCTGGGCACCCGGGGTGAGCTTCCAGTACGTACCGACACCAGCGGCGGTCAGGTCGGACTGCGCGCGGTGGGCCGAGTGACACACGGCACACTTGGTGGTGTTGACGGCGTAGCCGCCGTGCGGGGTGTCGCCGTTGACGCTCGTGCCGCCGTTGTAGTTGGCCGAAATCGCGTTGGCGCCCTGCCAGGACAGATAGCCCGGTGCCGCGTTAACGGTGGAGGTCGCCGGGTCGCCGGCGAGGACGGGGTTGTTGTAGGCGTATCCAGCGTACTTCGCGAACGCGACCGTGCTGAAGGAAAGGACGAAGACGGCAGCGAGGGCGAAGACGAAGAGAGTCTTCTTCATGCTTGTTACTCCTTGTAGAGTCGAAGTAGAGATAGAAGTCTTTTGCATTCTTGCACCTCCTTTCCAGACATGAATTTCTGACGGAACACACACAATTTCCATCACGGTAGATACTACAGGCTCAAACGGCCGGGTGCAATGCTTTCTTTAACTAATCTTAGCTTCGTTCATGACGGTAGCCGATGCGTCCCGATTGGTGGCAAGTCATCCTTATCGCTTCTGAACCTGCGACACCGTACCGGTCGTTTCTTGCGGATCCACACCGCTCCCCTGGGCAGGCTCGGAGAATGAGGCGGGGTCGACCCTCAGGCCGACCCCGCCAGAGACACCAGACCCCTACCTGCGGGTGAAGTCCGTGACCGAACCGGCCGAGTGGTAGGCGTTCGGGCCGAAGTAGCCCATGCCATGGCACTTCAGGCAGGTACCGTCGTTGATGTTGCCGGCGTTACCATCGTGGAAGCCAGCGGCGTCGTCGATGACCTTGCGGCTCGGGTTGGTGGTACCGGTTTCAGACGGAGCGCCAGCCGTGTCACGCATGGTCGCGTCGCCCGCGTACATCCAGAGGTTGCCGCTTGCAACGGTCGTCTCGGTCGTCGAGCCGTCGGCCTCGGTCTCCAGGACGACGATGTTGCGGTTGGCGTGCGGGAAGGCGCTCGAGTTGGTGGCCTTGCCCTTCATGTCGTGGCACGCGGCGCACTTGCTGTCTCGGCTTGCGTGACACGGCTCGCACCCGCGGATCATATTGGTGCTGTGGCCGGTCATGGCCTGGTCGAGCGTGCTGCTCGCTGCGGGATTCGATGCGCGAAGCTCGGCGTAGCCGTTCTGATTGACCGCAAACTGCGAGGAGCTGTGGCAGCCGGCGGCGCCACACGTGTAGCCGGTCACCATAGCGCGCATCACCGCCAGCCCCTGGTTTCCGCCGTACGAGTCGTTGGGCCCGAAGTCGTTGTCGCGGAACTCGTCCTCGTCGAACGATGCATAGTAGTCGTCCCCGTGTGACCCGCCGTTAGAGGCCACCGAGTCGGAGTTGGGCTGATTGTCGATGCTCGGAGCGTTGCCTGCGGCGAAGGCCGCTGCGAGTGCCGCATCATTGCGGGAGGTGAGGTTCCAAGCACGCACCGCTCCGTACTCGGAGGCCATCCCACCGTGAACGCCAGCGTGGCAGGCGCCCAGGCACTGGAAGCTCGAGTGCGGGCCACCCTGGCTATAGGTCGACGACCACTCGACGAGAGCGGTCGACACGGGATTCGCACCCGACGGGGTGTGGCATGCGACGCATGCCTGGGCACCCGGCGTGAGCTTCCAGTACGAACCGACACCAGCGGCGGCCAGATCGGACTGCGCGCGGTGGGCCGAGTGACACACAGCACACTTGGTGGTGTTGACGGCGTAGCCACCGTGCGGGGTGCTGCCGTTGACGGCTCCCGCGATCATGTTTGCCTCGGCCCATGTCAGATACGGGTCCAATGAAGCGCCAGCGTAGTGTGCTCCAGGGTGACAGCTGTCACACCGCAGGTCGTCGGCGGCAATCGCAGCGATCACCTTCGGGTCCGTACTGCTATGGCAAGCCCAGCAGTCGCCACCGTGCTCCGACAGGACGTCGGTCGTGTGGCAGTCGCCGCATGCGGCGTCGGGCAGGGCTCCCGTGTGAGGAGGGAACTCCCCGTGAGCCGGAGGAACCGAAGGACGAGAAGGATTGTGGCAGTCCTGACACTCGTACGTGCGGCTGGTGGTGGTGACGCCATCGGCGTTAACCGTGCCGGGGATGAATGGATCCGAGTAGTGCCCCATCTGACCGGCGACTTCGGGCTCGTGGCAGTCCAGACACTCGTCATCCGACTGGACTTGACGGTGATCGTCATAGTACGACGGACGTCGATTGAGCGGTTCGGTGCCGTATGGGTGACACGTCACGCAGTCGTTCCCGGCAGGGTGCGCGACCACGGTGTGACACCCGGCGCACTCCAACGCGAGCGCCGGAGCCGCATCAGCGATCAGCATGGTCACCGCGACTAGGAACAGTACGGCTACCACGACCGCCGTTCGAACGAACGCCCCTCGTTTGAGAGCTAGTGGCATCGTCATCACGCACCCCCCGCTTCGGTACAGTCACCGCTGACGTGCCTGTCTGGCGAGCAGCAACCGTCTGATTAACCATTATTGCACGCCTCTGTGATTGTTGTGAAGAAGTATTGCCGTTCGGCACGGTTTGCAGCACAAAGATGAAGGAGCGGCACTGAGGCGCCACTCCTTCATCTTGACTCACCGCATTTCCCGGGCTGCGAGCGGCCCGTTATGAATCCGACAGGCTGTCCGCGAATGCCTGATTCTCGGCGAGCTCGGCCTGCCGCTGTGCACTTCTCTTGCGCAGCGCGCGCACGACGGCGACGACAGCCAGCACGAGCAGCAGCAACAGCAGCGGGATCAAGCAGGCCTTCAGCGGGCCGGACAGCAGGCGCCTAGCAGCGGCCGCGGCGGAGTCGCCCGAGTCCGGAACTCGGATGATCTGCGCACGCTGGTTGCCCGAGTCCGAGACCACGAACCAGTCATGGACAGCATCGTAGTCGATGTCGGCGGGGTACATGAACTTGCCGTCCTCGCGCCCGAACGTGCCCCACTTGCCCAGCACCGAACCGTCTTCCGTGTCGAATGCGGCGATGGAGAAGTCGAGCAGGTCGACGACGACCAGGCGCCCTGCCCCATCAATCGTGGCGCCCATGGGGGCCTGCATCATGGCCGGATACTCCTCTGCGAGCTTCTCTGCGTCGCCGGGGTCCATGTTGGAGCCCGCTCGGTTCGCCGGACGCCCGGTCTCGACGATCCAGACCCGCTCTCCTTCAGCGTCGTACTTGCTGATCCGGTTGTTGAACGTGTCGACGATGTAGGCGTTGTTCTCATCGTCGAGCGCCACGCCATTGACGGTGTCGAACTGGTCGTCTTCAATGCCGCGAACGCCGATGATGCCGATGAGCTGTCCCTCGCGGTCGTACGCGGCGAACCCTGACTGGGCGCCGATGACAACCATCTCATCATTGGCCGCGACCGACATCGGACTCGGGATGTTGAGTGTCTGACGCAGAGTGCCGTTCTCGTCGTACGCCTTCACGGTGTTGTACGTCGACTGCACGACGTAGAGCCAGCCGTCAGGCGCGAGCGCGATGCGCGACGGGTAGTCGAACTTGTCCCCGTTGGCGGTGTCGCCCTCGAACACGCCGAGGTAGCGACCGTTCGCGTCGTACTTCACGATGCGGAAGCGTCCCTGGTCGGCAACCCAGATGGTTCCGCCTTCCGAAGGAATCGCGGCCGAGGCAGGCTCGGTCATCTGACTGATATCAGGCCCGTACCCGTAGATCGAACGGATCCATGTCACGCCGCCGATCTCGTCGGCCTCGGGACCGTCGTTGTTCCCGAGAAGCTGGGTCAGCAGTCCGAAGGCGACGAGCAGGATGATGATGAGCAACGCCAGCAGAGCCGTCAGGATACGGCGACCTCGGCGCGACACGTACGCCTTGTTGTCCTGCGGCGGCTCAAGCACTACCGCCTGTTCGGAGATAACAGGATCCATCTACTTCTCAACTCCGATCTTCTTCAGGCCAGCGAGCGCTTCCTCGTAGTCAGGGATGAACCGGAGGGCTTCTCGGAAGTCCTTCTCGGCACCCTCGGTGTCACCGAGTTCGGCCTTGGCGTTACCGCGCTCAACCAGAACCCCCGCCTCGCGAGGATGGTTGGCCAGGTACGTGTCGAACATCTCTACCGCCTGCTCCCACTTGCCGGTCTCGGCGTAGATGCCTGCCCGGCTGAGCGCGCTGAGATAGTAGTTCTGATGCCGGCCGTAGGCGACGGCCCAGTTCTGGAACTCGCCGCCCTCCTTGTACTCCTTCTCGTAGGCCTCGTCCGTCTTCTTCATGACCTGCTCGAAGATCTTCGCGGCCTCGTTTAGCTCGCCCTGGGCCTTCTTGAGTTCAGCCTCGACGAACAGCATCTGGGATCCCTGAGACTGGTCGATTTTGTCATTGGAGTTGACTTCGTCGATCACGTCCTGCGCGCGCGAGAACTCCTCGGCGGTGATCAGGGCCAGAACGTACGACTGGTACTGGTCGGCGTTGGCGTCCTCCTGCTTGACGGAGGACTCCCACCCCGCGAGATCGC
The DNA here is from genome assembly GCA_964492775.1 of uncultured Eubacteriales bacterium. Lineage (GTDB taxonomy): Bacteria > Actinomycetota > Coriobacteriia > Anaerosomatales > PHET01 > WRDS01. The sequence continues at coordinate 72,366 of CAZBLH010000003.1, forward strand.
GCTCGGCCTGGGTGCGCGGCGCCTGGTCAGGTCCGATGAAGCCGAAGAACAGCGCGGCGGCGACGGTCATCAGCGCGCCGACGACGATGAGAGCCGCCGCCCACCCCATGACTCGAACGACCGGGTCCTCCCAGATTGAACGCCGTCGTCTGACCGTGACGATCTGGCCGGTACCGGTAGCGCGCTCCGGGGCGGCCTGCCCGGCCTGCCCAGCGTCCACCGGCCCGAGATCCTCAGACCTCTGTGCCTCGTCCACCATCGAATACCTCCGCCTTCGAGTCTCACCCGTGCTCGCCTGAGCGCGCATGCATTGCCTCGTGTCCGCGCGTGTTCATGCGGGTGTCAGCTTCCTGCTCGGCCCGAAACCACATCGCGCAGCACGTCCGCTCTCGCCGCAGCGCGCGCCGTCCAGGAGCACTCCTCCAGTGCCGCCCGTCTGCCGCTGCGACCGGCCAAAACCAGTTCGTGCGCCGCAGCAGTGAGCTCGGTGACGCGGCGAGCGAGATCGTCCGCATCGCCAACAGCGAAAGATGCGCCACATTCATATTGCTTCACGATTTCTTCAAGACCGCCGGTGTCAGCGACCACGACAGGCGTTGCGCAAGCCATCGACTCGTAGAGCTTCAGCGGCGAGAATCCCGTCTCCGCGCGCTCCGGGGCGTTGATAGGAATCACCGACACGACTGCGTTGGCGACGACGGATCCCAGCTTGGCGTAGGGGACGTGCCCGAGGTAGATGAGCGAATCGGGGTGGCGTTTGCTCGCCGCCTCGATCTCGGGTGTCAGGACCCCGTCGCCCGCCACCACCAGAGGAAGATCGGCAGGCCACGTCTCACTCTCGAACGCGCGCACCAGCACCTCGATGCCCTGCCACGGTGCGAAGTTGCCGAAGAACACGGCGTAACGCTCGGGCAGCCCAGGGTAGCGTGGCGAGGTATCGCAGAAGACCTCCAGGTTCACGCCATTGGGGATCACCACCGTCGCCGCTCCGGGCGCCTGCGTGCGGACCCATTCGGCAAGTCCCTGGGTCACGCAGACCACGCGCGCCGACATCGCGTACTGCGAGCGCTGCATGGCATCAAAGACCCAGCGCAGCGCCCGTGCCTGGGGCCAGGCAAGATAGAGATCGGCGTACGTCCCGTTGCACTCCTGCACGACGGGGATACCGCGACGGGAGGCTGCGCGCGAACACAGCCACGCGAGCGGATGGCCGCGAACGTAGAGCGCGTCGTACTCGGCGAGATGCGCGATCAGCGTGCGCTGAAGCCGGAGCATCTCGGCGATTCGGCCAAGCGGCCCGGGAGCTCCGCCAGGGCCGTACTCGGGAAACCAGCGATCAACGACGATACCGGTCTCCTCGAGACCGGTGATGACCTCGTTGACCGCGGCCCAGCTGTCGAGGCCCTCCGCGACCTGCTGCAGGCTCAGGTATGCGATTCTGAGGGATTGACCCATTTCCTGCCCCACGCGTCAGGGATTTCGGCCTGCACGATGGTATCACCCCTCGTGGGCTCGCTCACGCCGAGTCCGGCATCGCGCGGCGGCGGATGCCCTCGTCCGCGCCGGCTGCAAGGCCCAGGGTGAACAGGGTCGTGCAAGCGAACGCCGGCATGCTCGAAGCCGGCAGGGCCATCCCCGTCACCAGCCAGGCTACGGCGGTGAGCGGGCCGAGTAGAGGCGCGGAAGCGTACCTGCGCAAGCCAGTCCAGGCCAGTGCGAGCACGGCGACTCCAAGCAACAGAGGCCCGCCCCAGACAAGGCGCTCGAGAAAGTCGTTGTGGAGGGAGACGCCTGCGGCCCACTCCGGAGGCTGGAGCAAGCCGAACGGGTGCTCCCGCCACAGAGCAATGCCGATGCGCCACCGCGCGAGTCTGCCGGCGGTCAGTTCGTCTGCGGCAGTGATTCCCTGCTCGGCCGTCCCCGCCTGGACGACTGCCTCCACCGACCGATGCAGGGTCTCAATGCGCGGCATCACGACCACCGTGCCGAGAATGACGGTCACCAGGAGGAGGACCAGGAACGCCAGACGGTACCAGCTCCGTCCCTTGCCCCTCGCGAAGCTGCGGCGCCGGATCCAGTGCACCCCCGCGATCATGACGCAGACAACCGACGCGATCAGCGCCGTCCTTGAGGCCGACAGCAGCACGATGCCGAGGCCGGTGAGCACAGCGGTCCCGCGGGTTCTCGGCTGTCTGCCGCGCCAGGTCACGCCCCAAATCAGCAGTACGACGCCGAGCGCACCGGTGAAGTTCGGATCGATGTCGAGCGCGGCCGTCCTGAAGGACTCGGTGGGGTCTCGTGTCCATACCTGAATCGCCGAGGGCAGGGCACCGTTCCATGCGGCGAGTCCCGAAGCGAGCGGATTGCCCAATCCGAGGAAGTCCAGACCCTCGGCCCCAGCGACGATGAGCGTGACGATGCCCACGACCGCATACATCGGCCCCGGGTACCGGGGATTCGTGACACCTGCCGAGAAGCCGATGTAGATGCTCGCCGCAAGCGCCACTGGGAGCAGGCCCGACTCCACGGAGTAGAGCAATGCACCAGCCGGACTGGACGCGTGTATCGCGCCCGTGAGCGCGCGGACTCCCACGTCTAACGCGACCAGAACCACCCACGGCCACAGAGCACGCGTTGACGCGAACGCGTGGGCGGCGCCTCCCGGAGCGAGCGATAGCAGGAACGCGGCGGCGATCACCAGCAGGGTCGTGACCCTGACGCTTCCATCGAGAAGCCACAGCCGGTTGGCAAAGAGTGCGTTCAGTCCTATGGCGGCGATACCGCCCACCTGCAGCACGTCCACCATGCTCGGGCGTTGCGAACCGTTCATCCACGGCCTCGCGGGATTGGTTGACATCGATTGTGAGTCCTTCGTTGCGAGTTTGCGGCCTCAGGCTGCGCCGCCTCAGGGACTGTTGTCAAGGTCACCCGCGGAGCAGGCCGGCCACGGAGCACGCGGGTGATACGATGCACGGCAGACTATGAGCGACCGAACGGGACCATGAGCCGACTCCACATCACCCTGTGCACGCACCTTTTTCCCTCCGAGGTGACGGAGCTGTCCGGGCCGTGGCTCGCAGAGCAGGCGGACGCTCTCGCAGCTCGCGCCGATGTCTCCGTGCTCGCATGTCTTCGCCGCTGCCGAAACCGGGACGAGACGCGCGCCAGCGGCGTACGCGTGTTGTATCGGCAGACAGCCCTGGTGCCGGGTACTGGCCGGATTGCGCTGCTGGCTGCCGCGGTCCGGTACCGGGCGATCGCAGGTCGGCTCCTGGAGCGGCTCGATCCGCCGCCCCATGTGCTCCATGCGCACTTCGGGTTCCCCGACGCCGTCGTGGTGGCAAGCGTCGCCCGACGGCTGGGGCGGCCCTGGGTCGCCACTCTGCACGGCGATGACGCGTTCTTCCTGTTACGGCGCCGTGATCCGCTCGGAGCGCTGATCCGACGGGCGCTCCATCAGGCTTCGGCGGTCGTATGTGTGAGCCCTGCGATGGGCGAAGCAGTACGTGAGGTCCTCGGCGCGAACACCCAAGTGGAGATCATCGAGAACGGCTTCGACGACGCGCTGTTCGCACCCGGCGAGGGACCGGTCTCGGCGCGCCCGGGCGGCGTGCTGTTCGCCGGCACGCTCACGCCGGTCAAGAACGTCGACGTGCTCCTCCATGCCTACGCGTCCCTCGTGGACCCTCCCCCGCTCACGATCGTGGGAGACGGGCCTCTTCGCACGGCTCTCGAGCACCTTGCAGCTCAACTAGAGGTTGATGCTCGAGTCCTCTTTCTCGGAGTGCAGGGGCGCGAAGAGGTGGCGCGCCTGATGAGGGAGGCACGCGTACTCGTCATCCCGAGCGCCAGCGAGGGCTATGGGATGGTGGCGGCCGAGGCGCTTGCGTGCGGAACGCCCGTCGTAGCGAGCGATGTGGGCGGCCTGCCACGTATCGTGACCTCCGCTGAGGCGGGGGCACTGGTAGCGCCGGGCGACAGCGAGGCGCTTCGGGACGCGATCGAGTGCGTTCTCACGGCCGAGTGGGAGCCGAAGGCCGTCGCTGCGGCCTCGGGCGCGCGGCCCTGGCGCGAGCCTGCGCGGGAGCTGCAGGCGCTCTACGAGGATGTTCTCAACGGGAGATGAGCCGCCGGTGACGAGCAGCGCGGCATGCGCTCTCGCTGCCTCTACGACGCTTCGCGCTTGAAGTATCCGGAAGCCACACGAGCGAGTAGCCGCACGTCGTCGGGGGTCGGCACGAGGAGCCTGCGCAACGGCACCCCGGTGTCTCTGACCATCGTGTACAGGATGGCAACGAAGTACGTGGCGTACGAGACTGACGAGGCTACGGCTGCGCCCGCCGCCCCCACTCTCGGCACAAGCACGAAGTTTCCGAGTGCGTTCAGCACCGCGACCGCGACCGATACCTTCCAATACACGATGCCACGCGCGACCTGATAGTAGAGGATCAGCGAGGTCAGGCCGTACAGCATCGTCCCGGGCAGGAGCAGGTAGAAGATCCTGACGGACGGTGCGAACGTGCTTCCGAAGATGAGCGGGAGCGCGACTGGGACCACGACCACCAGGGCTGCCGCCACGACGACCGTGATCAGTATCGAAAGCCGGAGGCTACGTGCGCTGAAGTCAAGCGCGCTTTCGTGACTCACCCGCGCCGCTTGAGCCTGAATCGCCTGCCCCACGGCGTTGGGGATGTACCAGGCCAGCTCGGCGAAGCTCACGCCCACCGAGTAGAAGCCGACTGCAGCGGACCCGGAGAGCCAGCCGAGCAACAGTATGTCCTGCCGCATGTGCGTGAAGTCCGCCAACCCGGACAGATGTGCCCTGATCGAGTGGCCCGCGCCCCTTCGCATCGCCCGGAGATCAACCCGGATCCGGCCGATACGCCCACGCCCCCAGTACGTCATGCTGGCGAGCCCGGCGAGTGATCCCGCAATCGTCGCGATGAGTACGCCGGCAACTGACAGACGCCCCGCCCACGCCAGAATCAGCGACAGCATTAGCGTCACTGCGGTGCTGACGATCCCGGTAGCCGCCTGAGGCCCGAGTCCGCGCAACCCCACCACTACGGAACCGAACCAGGCAAGGATCAGCCCCACCGCGAATGTGGCGACCGCGAGGAGCGCGATGCGCAGTGGCATGTCGGGCACCACGGCAAGCGGCCCGAACAGCAGGAAGATGATGGGCACCGCCGTGATGGCGGTCATAACCGATGCAAGCGCAAGGGTGTTGCCCGTCGCCACTCCTGGCGTGATCTCCTTACGCGACAGGTAGTAGAGATTCGACGTGGAGATGCCGAGATTGCCGAAGACCAGAGCGATCGCGACCGTCTGTTGCACGACCGAGAGCGCTCCTTTGCCGGCTGGGCCGAGGGACCGGGCGATGAGCGCACTCACGACGACGCTCGACACGAGCGCGACAGCCTGTGAGATCAGCGCGACGGCAGTCCCCGACCCAAGGCGGATCTCATCCGCCTTTTCGTCTGGGCCGACATGGGGCTCCGAGGAGGTCGAAGCCGGCGGACGCGGCACATCCGAATCCTGCACCGCCGCCATCAGACCATGCCTTCGGCTGTGCCGTCGTCAGAAGCGGGGGGTGTCGAGGAAGGGCCGGCATTGACCCATTCCTCAAGCGACCGCGAAGACCTCCCCCAGGGGACGAACGACAGCCTGCCTGAGTCACAATGTGCGCACCAAGGCACCGGTCGAAGCAGGAAGTCCATGATCTTCCAGCCGTCAGACGCAGACATGATGTCGCTCGAGCTCTGACCCTCATCACGCAGTCCCTGGAGGCCGAAGCGTTCCTCCAGCACATCGGAGAACGCGACGTACGCACATGGGTACAGCCGACCGTTTCTGACGATGGGACAGTTGTTGTAGCCCTGGCAGTGCCAGAAGGACTCAACCGGGTCGTGGCGTAGATCGAGATCGACCGGCAAGCGGAAGAACTCCTCCCGGAACACGGTCCACTCGACTACCGCTCCGTGCTTCCTGCCAAGCTCGTTGATCTCATCGACCGGCAGGCCGATCGGATAGTTGTCGCACAGCAGGACGATTCCCGTCTCGGCGAGGGCTCGCCACGCGAGCTCGCTCATGCGAGTGACCAGGACGCCATTGGTCATGAGATACATCTTGAGATCGGGGAACGCGTCCTTGGGAAACGCCTTCCTTGCTGAGTACAGGAATCTCGGGAGATCAGGATGCAGGAGCGGCTCCCCTCCCAGCAGGTAGATCTGGTCAACCGCTCGGAACAACCGGGCCACGGCCCGCATCTCTGATTCGAACACGTCAGGGTCGGCGAACCACGGCCGGGCGATATTGCTGAAGTGGGCACAACCCCTGCAGTTGAGGTTGCAGTGATCGGTGATGTGGATCTCGAAGTGATGCAGGCGCGGTTTGCGTCTCAGGATGTAGCGATCCACCCAGCGTCGAACGCGCGACTCCGTGGAGCTCATCACGGACTTCGGGAACGCGCGGATGTAGGCGCGACGGGCAACCGCGAACCAACGCTCGGGCACTGCCTTCCTGATCAGACCCTGAACTCGAACAAGCACGTCCGCGATCCGCTCCCGAGACTCAACGAACCGCAGGCTGCGGCCCTTCAGCATGCTAGACTTCAAGGCCATGGACAGCAACGCTCGGACCACACCCGCGCGGTTGACCGACATTCTGCAGGTCAACACCTCCGATCTCAGCGGAGGCGCCGAGAAGGTATCGCTCGGCTTGCACCGCTACTACCTCCAGCGAGGCCTTCGCTCGACCCTCGCCGTGGGCTGGAAGCGCACGCTCGAGCCCGGTGTCGTGGAGATTCCGCAGCTACCGTTCCGCAGTGCCTGGGCACGAATGTTCGGCGAGAATCGCCGAGCTGGCCTGCTGGGAACGGCAGGCCGCGCGGCCGCAGAACCACTGCGCTACCTTTCGCGGCTGGCGGGACACGAGGATTTCGGCTTTCCCGGGACGCTGCATGTCGATGAGCTCGCTCCCCGGGCTCCTCAAGTACTGCATCTGCACAACCTGCACGGTGGCTACTTCGACATCCGGGCCTTGCCAGAACTCACAGCACGCTACCCAACCATCTACTCGCCCCACGACCCCTGGGCGCTCAGCGGGCACTGCGCGCATCCGATGGATTGCCCGAGATGGCGCACGGGATGCGATACCTGCCCGGACCTGCAGCGCTATGTTCCCATCGCGCGCGACTCGAGTGGAGCGAACTGGGCCACCAAGCGCGAGGCGTTGGAACGCAGCCGCTTCTACCTGGCATCACCGTCCAGGTGGATGCTGGACATGTTCCTCGATGCCAGGCTGGAGTCCTCCATCATCGATGCTCGGGTGATCCGCAACGGCATCGACTCGGCGGTCTTCTCGCCCGGCGACAGGGGTTCGGAGCGAAGGACGCTCGGCATCGCGGAGGACGCGACGGTCATCGTCACCTCGGCCCGAGCCGGCGTCGCCGGCGACTTCAAAGGCGCCGACATCCTCGAGGACGCATTCGAGATCGCCTCCCAAAGCGGCATCGATCGTCAGGGCATCATCGTGCTTACCCTGGGCGACACGGCGCCACCGAGAAGGGTCGGCTGCTTCCGCATCGAGTCGGTGCCGTACACGGCCGACCCGACTCGCGTGGCCAGCTACCTGCGTTCGGCCGACCTTTACGTCCACCCCTCAAGAGCCGAGAACTACTCGCTCTCGATCCTCGAGGCGCTCGCGTGTGGCACGCCGGTGGTGGCAAGCGACACTGGCGGCACCCCCGAGGTCGTAGAGGATCGCAGGGCTGCCCTGCTGTTCCCGAGTGAGGACAGCGCCGCGCTCGCCCAGGTGCTCGTCTGGCTTCTGCAGGCGGATCACCGGCTCGACGATCTTGCCGAGAAGGCTCGTGATGACGCCGCCCGCTGCTACACTCTCGAACAGCAGGCAGAAGCGTATCTGGACTGGTACGGCCAGATAATCGGCGCGTGACTCCGCTGCGCGCATATCGGCACGTGTCTGCCGCGCGGACGCGAAGGAGGACAGGGCGGTCTTGAGGCAGGGTCGCTTCGGGATACTGATGGGCCTCGGCCCGCGGGGACTGCTTCGGGCCCTCAGGCGCAGGCTGCTCAATCCACGCTCCGGTGAGGTCGACTTCGGTGACCTGCGCTCGCTGGAGCCGGTGAGCCGGCTGTTCGGCATGGACCGAGGCACACCCATCGACCGCCACTACATCGCCGTGTTCATCGAGTCCAACAAGGACGCTGTCCGGGGCCGATGTCTCGAAGTCGCAGACCGCGCATACACGATCGAGTACGGTGGCGACTCCGTCACTCAGAGCGATGTCCTGTACGCGGAAGGCTTCGACGACGCTCATTCTGAGCAGGCCACGGTCGTGGGAGACCTGACCGACCTGGCCTGCGTCGGCGACGGGACCTACGACTGTGTGATCGTCACCCAGACTCTCCAGTTCATCTACGACTTCCGACAGGCGGTTCGGGAAATCGAGCGCGTCCTGAAGCCGGGCGGAACCTGCCTCTGCACGATCTCGGCGATCAGCCAGATCAGCCGCTACGACATGGATCGTTGGGGCGAGTACTGGCGAATGACGTCGCTGGCTGCCGATCGTGTCTTCTCTGATGCCTTCGCTGGAGGCACAGTCGACGTCCGCTCCTTCGGCAACGCCCTGAGCGCCGTCGCGGGGTTGCAAGGTCTCTCGGCCGAGGAGCTGTCCGCAAGAGAGCTCGAATACCACGATCCCGACTACGAGATGCTCGTGTGCATCCGCGCGACCAAGGGTTCCCCACTGTGCTGAGCCCAACCGCCCTCCGCGTATTGTCACGCACGCGCAGACGCGTGCTCGGCCTGCTCGGCGGATCTGCGGTAGTGCTGATCTACCACCGGGTGGCCACCCTTGAGCGGGACCCACAGGGGCTCTCCGTCCCGCCCGCCGTCTTTCGGGAACAGATCGCGACGATCACGGAGCGGTACCCGGTCGTACCTCTGGGACACCTGGTGCGGCTGCTGGCGAGAGGTCAGCGCATGCCCCGACGGTGCGTCTACATAACCTTCGACGACGGCTACGCCGACAACCTCATTCACGCGAAGCCTGTGCTCGAAGCTGCGGGGGCATCGGCCACGTTCTTCGTGACGACCGACCGCTTGAGCGATCCCGCGGAGCAGTGGTGGGACGAGCTCGATCGGCTGCTTCTGTCCCCTTGCAGCCTTCCCGAGAAGCTCATTCTTCCCATCGGAGACGCGCTCGACTGCTCATCCTGCCGAGATTGGGACGCCAGCCCGGCGCGCGCCTCGGCAGGATGGACGGTGCGCGATAGCACCCGTACGCCGAGACAAGCGCTGTACGCCGAGCTCTGCGACCGGGTGAGCCAGCAAACCCCGGCCGAGCGAAGCAGAACGCTCGAGTGCCTACGCGAGCAGATCGGCGCGACCGATGGCCCTCGAGCCGAGAACCGGCACCTCACCGCAGGCGAGATCGGCGAACTCGACACCGGCGTGACCTCTGTCGGTGTCCACACCGCGTCGCACCCGAGGTTGGCGACACTCAGCGCTTCCCAGCAGCTCGGACAGATCGCTGACAGCAAGCGGCTGCTCGAAGAGATCTGCGGAAGGACGATGGATCTGTTCTCGTACCCGTACGGCGACCCTGATTCGTACACGCCTGAGACGGTGCAGATGGTGAGACGTCTCGGTTTCGCCGGCGCGGTGGCGACCCATCATGGCATCACCCACCGCCTCACTGACCCCTATCTCATTCCGCGGTACCCGGCTGCGGGGCTGAGCGCCCCGGAGCTGGCGGACTCGCTCGCCACGTGGTTCGGCGCGTAGGCCCGCCTAAGTCCGATTGCGGTGAACGACGCCGTAAGCCCAGATGTTCAGGCGATGCCGCAGATAGCGTAACCGCTCCCAAACCGGGTTCGCCCCGTACGCTACCCTGATGCGCTCCCTCTCCCGGTTCGCGGCCGCGGTGTCGGTATTGCACACCCCGCCGAGCCGGAACTGCGCTATGACAGCCGCCACCCGGATCGCGCGCACACCCGCCGAAAGAGCGCGCAGCACGAAATCGTAGTCGGCGAGGATCCGGTACCGCAGGTCGTAGCCGCCAAGCTCACGGTACACGCTCGCCCGGACAAGAAGCGACTGGTGGCACATGGGCAACCAGTCCGGACGGCCGCCAGGCTCCACCTCGGCAGCTCGGTCGATGCGGAGGGGCTCCCCCTCCTCCGAGATGATCTCGACATCCCCGTAGACCAGGCCCGCGTCCGGATGCGTGGTCGCCGCCTCGACGATGAGCTCGATCGCTCGGGGCATGTACCGGTCGTCGCTGTTGAGCAGCCCGATCAGCTCGCCGGAGCACAGCGCGATGCCCTTGTTCATGGCGTCGTAGATGCCCGTGTCGGGCTCGGAGATCCAACGCAGACGACCGGCAAATCGTGGCTCGAAGGAGCGGATGACGTCCAGCGTACCGTCGGTCGAGCCACCGTCGACGATGATGTACTCGATCTCGGGATAGGTCTGGCCGAGCACCGATTCCATGGCCTCAGCCAGATACCGATCGGAGTTGAAGCAGACGGTCACCACCGAAACAAGCGGCTTCTTGACGGTGTGCTCAGTTCCGTTGTCACGTGTCGAGCTTCTCATAGCACCTGGCAGGTCGCCTGTCTTCGCGAGCATCAACCATGATTCTACTCGCGCGCGCGCCCGTTGCCGAACTATCAACCCAGACAGCCCATTCTAAGGGACCGAATGCGTCGGAGGCCGGCCCCGACGGAACCGGCCTCCGATGCGCTATTCGAACTTGGTCCGATCGAGACTAGTAGTTCGCAAAGGATCTGTCGTCGTCATGGGTGGTGTCCCACAGCGGCCAGTATCCGAACCCGTGGCACTTGAGGCACACACCGTCATTGATGTTGCCGGCGTGACCATCGTGGAAGCCAGCGGCGTCCTCGATCACTGTTCGGGTGTTGATGCGGTTGGGCGCGAGGCCTCCAACCGCCGTCCCATGAGTGATTCCGAGCCCGGTCTGCCCGTTCCACATCTCGGTCGGCGTGGGCTTGCCAGCAGCGTCACGGTACGTCACGTCACCGCCGTACATCCAGAGGTTGCCGGACTCGACATCTTTCTCGGTCTGCACGAGCGTACCGGCCGGGCGTGTCCACTCCCAGACGGTAATGCCGCGGTTGGCATGCGGAAACGCACTCGAGTTGGTTGCCTTACCCACCATGTCGTGGCATGACGCGCACTTGCTGTCGCTGGTGTCACCGATTGCCTGGTGGCACCCTCCTGTGCTGCAGTGAGTCGAAGAGCCCGACGTACTGTGACCAGTCATGACCTGGTCCAGGCTGGTGGATTGAGCGGGGTCAGATGCGCGAAGCTCACCGTAGCCGTCGGCATTGACCGCGAACTGCGAGGAGCTGTGGCACCCAGAAGCGCCGCAGGTGTAACCAGTGACCATCGCTCGGTTAGAGGCCTTCTGCGACGCGGTCAGCAGACTGAAGTCGCCCCCGAGTGTCGTGGCATCGACGATCGCGGGCCTGACGTTGCCTGCGGCAACCGCGGCTGAGATCGCAGCGTCATTGCCGGACGTCAGGTTGAACGCGGAAACAGCCCCGTACCCGGAGCTCACTCCGCCGTGGACACCCGCATGGCAGGCGCCCAGACAGTTGAAGCTCCTGTGCGGGCCGCCTTCCGTGTAAGTCGAGGGCCACTCGACCAAAGCCGTCGAAACGGGATTGGCTCCATTCGGCGTGTGGCAGGCGACGCACGCCTGAGCGCCCGGCGTGAGCTTCCAGTAACTGCCGACACCGGCTGTGGTCCGATCTGATTGTGCGCGGTGTGCGGAGTGGCAGACGGCGCACTTGGTAGTGTTGACCGCATAGCCGCCATGGGCCGTGCTCCCATTCGTGCTCGTACCGCCGTTGTAGTTGGCCGAGATCGCATTGGCGCCCTGCCATGACAAGTAGCCTGGCGCAGTATTCGTCTGAGTTGTTTCGGCACTCACGCGCACTGGGTTGTTGTACGCATAACCCGCGTATTTGGCCGACGCCACCCCGCTGAATGCAAGCACGAGGGCGATGGCGATGGCCATTGTGAACAGGATCTTTTTCATACCTCCTCCAAATGCCGGAAGGTGTTCAGCCGTGAGACTCCCGTCTCACATTCGCCGATATCGCTACTTGTGGCATACCCAGCAGTTCTCCTTGCCGACCACAGTCGTGGCACCGGTGCCGCCATTGTGGCATCCCGCAGTGGCACAATCCGCCCTAGCTGTGGAGAGTGCCGGCGTTGCATAGCCTTCCGTGCCGTTGAACTGCTTGTCGAGGACCTTGATCAGTATGTAGGCGAGGTCCGCGCACAGGCGCGCGCATCCGTCTGATCGGGTGTAACCAGGAATGTCCTTGACGGCCTTCGTGAACTTCTCCAGCGAGTTGTGGCACTGGAGGCTCCCCAGTTTGCTCGGGGGTACCACCACATTCGGCTTCGGCATGTTGGCAGCCACGCGCTCCCGCAGCCACTCCGAGTTGCCGACCTCGGGCATGGGGTGGGGAATCTGACCGTACGCCGAAAAGACATCGTCAATCTGGGCGCGCTTGTTGACCATCTGGCAGACACCAGCGACCGCAAGCGCGACGCCACATGTCTGACCCCAAGAATTCATGCCCGCAGCGCCGTAGGAAACGGGCGTGACGCCCACGGCTACGTAGTTGCGATCGGCGCCATTCTGCGTAAACGGCCCGTACTCGCCACCGATGTAGTCCCACTTGTAGAACTTGGTATCGTCCTGGGCGTGCAGTGCTTCTTGTAGGACCGAAACTGGTCCCATCCAAGTACCGCAGCCTCAACCGCCGCCGGCCTTGTACCGCTCGTAGGAGCGTGTCGCAGCCTCGCGAGCAGCCTCCTCCAAAGAGCCGAACGCAGCGACCCAGCCAGCAGTCGTCGGCCACTCGCAGGCACCGTCCACCTGCGACGGCACAAGTGCAGCATCTGCCCCGGGAGCGCCGAATACCACGCTGGATCCGTGGGCCAGCTGCCCCACGGTGTAGCCGGCCGCGATGCTGCCGACGCCCAGCAACCACTGCCTTCTGGAAAGGCCTCGCTCATCAACCTCGGACTTGCTCATTGACATACCTCCTTCTTGTGTCTCAGTTAATAACAGCGCGAGGCGTCGTCACCTCCCTCTCCTCCGCTCTCCCCGTTCTTGCTTGAGCTCTGTTTCGGTCCATCCCGAACATCACTCCTGCGGTGTTAATTCCTTCTCGAAGTCGATCCCTTGTGGACCCAAATCGGGGTCAAGCTGTCGTGCGGTCCTAAAGTCCGCGGATGCGCTGATGTCCGCACCCCGTTCCAGATAGGCGCGACCCCGGTTGAAGTAGGCCATCGCAAAGCCTGGGTGCAGCTTTATTGCTTTCGAGAAGTCCTGGATGGATTGATCCTTAATCCTGTCTGCCTTGAGCCGCCAAGCATATCCACGGTTGTTGTAGGCGACGGGATCGTCGGGATTGAGCGCGATGGCGGCGGTGTAGTCCTCAATGGCTCTGTCGAGCTCGCCCTTCTCCTGCCAAGCGAGGCCTCGGTTGTTAAGGGCGATCGAGTCCAAAGGGTCGAGTTCGGCGGCGCGTGTGTGGTCCTCGATCGCTCGGTCGAAATCCCCCTCGTGCTGCCTTATGACTCCGCGGTTGTTGAGCGCTCTGGCATTCGCAGGGTCAAGTTCGATGGCCTTCGTGTAGTCATCCACCGCCGGGCCCAAGGCACCGCTCTCCTGATGTGCGACACCGCGCTTGTACCAGTACTCCGCATTCTCCGAATCCAGTTCGATCGCTCGGGAGTACTCCGACACTGCACGTTCCGGGTTGTCCTTCTCCATCCAGTCGAGCCCACGCTGAAAGAAGGTTGCGGCATCGTTCAGATCTACTGCGCTATCTCCCGGCACTCTCAGTCCCATCCCTATCCGTCCTCACGTGAGCCCTTCCGGGCAACCTTGCATCGAAGAAATGTGGCGTTTCGCTACTCGACCAGTCCCTTGAGCGCCTGCGCGACCGGTTCCGAGACGGCACCTGTACCGCCGACGATCCTGATTGCGGAAACGGAGCTCTTTCGCGTGGACAAGAAGCCCGCCACGGGACCCGGAATCGTGTTGGGAGAAACCAGAAGCAGAACGTGTCTGGACGAGGCCGTCGCTGAACCTACCGCCAGGGCGTCGGGGTAGTTCATGCCCGTGGAAACGTAGACGCCCGAGTCGCTGAGGATGTGCTCCCGTATCGCGTACTCGGCTACACGCACGCCCGTCGAGTACCTGTCGGTTCCGGCGATTCGGTCCGGGCTCGGCAGTTGCCTCTCCACAACGCCCGACACTGCGGACGACCCGCCCAGCACGACAGTTCGGCTCACCGATAGAGACGAAAGCGCGTTCTTGGTGATGGGCGGAAGGGAGGCGCCCCTGACAAGCAGGATCGGCGAACCTTCTGCGGCCGCGACTCCGGCTGCAGACAGCGCGTCCGAGAAGCCCTCGCCGGTTGCCACGTACGCCTTCTCGAATCCGCTCACGCCTCGAACGATCTTGAGCTCGTTCGCGATGGCGACGGCGGTGCCGTAACGATCGCTGCCGGCTACTCGCTTGACCGACAACCCCATCGTCCGCAGACCATTCTCGACCGACACCGAGACAGCCGGCGGGCCTCCGATGATGAGCGCCTGCTTAGCTCCCACCCTGGTTATCTCAGCGCTGACCGCGGCAGGGACCCCGCCGGATGGTACGAGCAGTATGGGTGCCTGAAGCGCGTGAGCGAGCGGTGCTGCAGCCAGCGCGTCAGGGTAGTTCATTGCGGTCGCCACAATAACCGTGTTCGCTTCGGCGAATGTGTCTTTGGAGATCTCGACGGCGGTCTTGATCCTGTCAGCGCCGGCGATCCTTCGCGCCAGGACCCCGGTCGTGAAGCTGACACTCGTCCCTGCGAACTGGTTGCCGCGCGCGTCCTGTAGGGCGTTCGCAGGAATAGCCAGCGTGTAGGAGTCCCGAAGCTGCAGGGGCTTCTCGGGCATCACGTGCAGGGTCCGATCGCCAGAACTGCCGATGACAACGGAGCAGGGGACCTGAGCACCCTGCCCATCGACCAGCCCGATGCTCCCGAAGGCCGATCCCGCCTTGAGCGCTTCATCGAATGTGACGAACAACGCCTGATCAACCGACACGCCCCGCGCGTCGTTCGGCGGGTTCGCCGAGACGACGACCGGTGGAAGCGTGTCAGGGGTGGACAACTCGAATTGGACGGCTCTGGAGGCGTTCCCCCACGCGTCTTTCACCGCTGAAGCGGGAACGAGGACCGTGTAACGCCTATTGTTGCTGAGCGGGCCTCTCGACCTGATCTCGAGCAGGGGCCCGACTATAGACGTGTCGATGGCAACCTGTTTACCTGCGGAGTCCTTGACGGTGATCTGATCGTAGGTCGATCCGGCCTGCACGGGTGCACTGTGGCTGATCGTGAGCGTGAGGTTGACAGGGATCTCCGTGGACCAAGGCGCAGGATTCACGGAGGTGATTCCGAGCGTCTGACCTGTCGCATTGTTGCCCCAGCCAGCGAATGAGCCGTCCGGAAGCACGGCAAGGGAGTGCTGTCCTCCCGCACTGATCGCGGTCGCGTCAGTCAAGGCAGCGGGGACCACAACGGACGGGTCGGTGAAGAGCTCAAGGACGCCGCCCCAGGCGACTACGCTGCCGTCGGACTTGAGCGCCAAGGAGTGCCGAAGCCCCGCTGCGACCTGGATTACGTCCGCCAGCGTGGCTGGAACGCTGCACTGCTCCTCGGCGTCCCTGCCCCAAGCGACGACGGTGCCGTCGGACTTGAGAGCGAGCGAGTGCAGTCCCCCCGCTGCGATCGCCACTACATTCTCGAGTCCGCTCGGCACGGCGCACTGACCCGAGGCATTGCTGCCCCAAGCGACGACGGTGCCGTCGGACTTGAGAGCGAGCGAGTGGTCAAAACCGGCCGACACCGCGATGACGTCACTCAGGCCCGGCGGTACCTCGCACTTCGCAGCGTTGTTGCTCCCTGCCGCAGTGACAGTCCCTCCCGCGTTGAGGACCAGCGTGTGGTCGTAGCCCGCTGCTATGGCGATGGCCTCATCGGTATCTGGCGGGACATACGACAACTCGCCCTCGCCGCCCCATGCCACTAGCGTCCCGTCGGAGCGCAGGGCCACCGAGTGGGTGTAACCGGCCGCAACAGCCACGACATCATCGAGTCCAACAGGGACGTCACATTGGCCGTAGAAGTCGTCCCCCCACGCCACGACACCGCCGTCCGGCCCTATTGCCAGGGAGTGCATGTCTCCCGCCGAGACCCTCTCACCGGCTGACCGGGCATCCTGAACCGTCAACGCGTGGACTCGCGCGGGTACTGCAAAGACGCTCATCGACAGCAGCGCTGCGCTCAGAGTCACCGAAACCATCCGGCTCCACGCGCGACCGCTACGCTTCGCCGAAGAGCCCTCTCTCAGTCGAGGCATCAACCTCGCGCCAGCCCTCTGCATCTTCTGGAGCTCCTGTCCCGTTCCTCGGTCACCCGGCACAAGCGCGCGCCGAGCAAATCGCCTCAGCAGCATCAGGGGTTTGCCGAATCGGCCGGGGACCGAGGGCACTTGCTATCCGTGTCACTCGCGGGATGCCACGGTGGCTTGGCCATCGAGCCGCCGGTGCCGCTACCATCAGCCGTCGATCCGCCTGCGGGTGTGTCTGCTTCCGGATCGCCACCGCCGGATCCGGAGAGCTCGCGAACGGGTGAATGGGCGGAGTCGTCAGTCATCCCGGTCAGTCCCGTTGGAGCCTGTTGCCCCTGTGCGTAGCAGTCAGAGCTGTCCAGGACAGCTGTGCCCGAATCCCCAACACTGGAGTGAACGGGGTGAGACACGAGCGACGGATCCGCTTCACGCGGGGGAACGCCTGCATCCCCCTGGCCACCTATGAGGGCCGCAATGCCGAATCCCGCGAGAAAGAGCACGGGAATCGCAAGCAGCCGGAGTCTCCTGTCCACCACACTCCCCCGTTCGGCCACCGAAGGGAATCATGTCCGCTTATTCCGGGCTGAGCGTTCATTAAGCCATCTGAACTGCCATTCCCCAGCGCCAGGCATCGAACAGGGGACGGATTGCGGCCCCAGGAGGATGAAATGCGGATGGTGAGCAAGCGCAGTCGATATCGGCTGCGCTTGCTCAGAAGGTGACCGCGCGTGCAGCTAGGGCTTCAGCCCCAGCTCTCTCTGAATCTCGGGTATCATCGCCCGACTGACAGGAATCTCAGTGTCCGCCGCATCAGCTAGTCGCAGTCTGTACGAGGACTTGCCTGCCCAGCCACACCCTCTGACATGATTCATGTTCACGATGTAGGAGCGATGGACGCGGCGGAACTCAGCGATCCCCTTCTGCTCAAGTGCTCCGAGTGTGAGTCTGCTCAGGAAACGGCTATCGGCAGTGTGGACGTAGCTGTAGTTGCGAATCCCTTCCACGTAGAAGATGTCGCGCGCCCTCAACAGTCCGATACCCGAGCCTTGGACAACGGGGACCGTGTCTGACTGCTCGAACGGTTCAGAACTCGCCCTGCGAAGCACGGCTGCAATGCGACATCTTAGCTCACGGACACTGAACGGCTTGGTGAGGTAGTCGTCCGCACCCAACTCGAAACCCCGGATCTTCGACGTGCTCGAGTCATCGGCAGTGAGCATGATGACCGGCACGCTGCTACCAGAATCCTGGGACCGCAGACGTTCGAGTACTTGCCACCCGTCGACGGCAGGCATCATGACATCGAGTACGACAAGATCGGGTTGGAACACGGTGTGCGAAGCAAGCCCCTGCTCCCCATCAGAGCACGTCATCACCGTGTAGCCCTGGTTTCTGAGGGCGTGCTCGAGACCCGACAGCAGACTCGTGTCATCGTCGATGATCAGAATTCGTCGCGCACCCGCCAGGTTCCTGATCTTCGATTCACTCACGTCGGGTCTCACCCCCAGAAACCCTGATTGTCGTGTTCTCTCGGTCCGCCTCGTCACCACAGGGAAGCTCGATGCGGAACACGCTTCCGACACCGTTCTCGTTGGCGCGATGTGTAAGGCGGCCACCGTGCGCTTCGACGATGCGAGCGCTGATCGCAAGACCGAGTCCCAGCCCAGCCGTATCGCGACTATCACCAACATCAACACGGCCGAAGAGCGTGAACAGGACTCCCTGGTCTTCTGAGGCGACACCGCGTCCCCAGTCTGCTACCTCAACAGCGACCGTGTCGCTGTCAGCGGTGACAGAGACCACCACCCTGCCCCCTGGCGGAGAATACTTGAACGCGTTGGACAGTATGTTGTCCAGAACCTGCCTCAGGCGACCGCCGTCCCCTTTGATGGAGAGATCAGGAATCGGGCCCTGCAGTCCGATGGAGACCTCGTGCTGTCGTGCCAGAGGTTGCGCATCGCGCACCGCACCCTCCACGAGAGATGCCACCTGCACATCACCGAACGTGATCGGCAGAAGTCCTCTTTCGAGCAGGGCGGAGTCCATCAAGTCCGAAACGATAGACTTGAGCCTCCAGGCAGCAGACGAGATCGCCCCGAGCGCTTCCTGGGCCGCAGGATCCAGCTCCCCAAGCTCGCCAGCCTCAAGGAGCTCTGCGTACAGGCTTATGGTGGACAATGGCCCGCGAATCTCGTGAGCAGCGACCGCCACGAAGTTCGACTTCACTGAAGACAGCTGCTCGATCTCAGCATTCCGTCTCTCAAGCTCACGATAGGCCTCCTCAAGTTCCCCGTAGAAATCCCGAAGTCGTTCGTCACGGTCTCGCAGCTGCTGCGCCATTTCACGCAGACCTTGGTGGAACTCGGCGATCTCCGCACTCATGCCAGCAGGCGCCGGGATGTCGACCTCTCCGTCTGATGCCAGCCGTTCCGCATAGCGCCCGAGATCGTCCAGGGGTTCTACGACATCCACCATCAGCCGCCACGCGGCCCACGGGATGGATACGACCATGATTATCGCGAGAACGATCAGCGATGCCAGCATCGGGGCACCGAGTGGAGAGAACCCCGGTGGGGCGAAGCGCACCGCGATCGATGCCACCTCGAGGCCATCGACGATAACGGGTTCCACGACGACCTGCTCCTCTGTCAGCACTGACCACGGTGCTCGGTTCTCGGGTTGTTCGCGCACCGCCACCCCGAACATGCTCTGGCAGGCGATCTCGTTACCCGCCGAGTCCCTGATGCAGACTCCGATCACATCGTGAATCTCGGCGGTATCGAGAACGCTGGCCAGCTGGGCCTCTACGTGCGTCAACTGCTGATCCGCAATCATCGGCATGAGGCCCGCGGCCAGCGAGGAGCTGATCTGCCGAATGGATTCCTGTCGTTGCCGCACGTCGGACAGCAGGCCGAAGACGCCGATCGTCACGCCCATTACGGCGGCAAATGCCACCTCGGCAGCGACTATCGCAACGAACACGCGCCGGCCCACAGAGCCCTTTCTCAACAGCTGTCTCATTGATGAGCACTCCCAAACGCCTCGATTTCGAGGTGACGCTGGATGCCGTCAAGCTCTCGCGCAAAATCGTAGTCAGTGTCGGCGGGGGACCGAAAACCGGTGATGACGCTGTTTGCGGGAAGGATCCTGTCTTCCTGAGCGTCCAGCAAGCTGCGCCTCACCAACTCTATCGTCTCATCGTCCAGGGATGTGCTCACGACGATCGGAGGCATGCCGAGGTCGGGCGACCGCTCGATGATCCTGAACGTGCGCTCGGGCCAGTGAGACAGTGCCGAGGCTCTGACGCTCGTGGCATCCGCTCGGCCGTTCTCTACTCTTGTGAGATTCTCGTCCTGGACTCCGCTCATCGTCTCCGAGAAGAACCCCCTCGGGTCCTCACCCGCTTGCTCAAGCAACCAGTAGGCATACGCAGAACCGGCAAGGTCCGGAGATACGGCGAAGCGGCCCCCTCGAAGATCCAGGATGTCTTCGGCGGCGCTGTCGTACGGGACGACAACAACGGCGGCGTCCAGGGGTTGGTCTCCGATGATCGCCGTGGCGACGGCCTCGATCTCGCCGGTGTTCTCCATGTCGAGATAGGCGAGTGTGGACATGAGCGCGACGTCGAGTTCGCCGCGTCGCAGCATTGTGATCTGGTCCTCACTGGACAGGCCGTAGTTGACAACAATCCTCCGGTCGAGATTCCGCTGCATTTGCGCAAAGACCTTCGCCAGCGTGATCCATTCGGCTGGGCCACCGGGCGTTCGCGCAATTCCCAGCCGAAGAGGACTCGAGTCATCGACTACGGAGACGGCTTCCGGACTCCTCTCCTGAAGTCCCCACGTCCAGATCTTCCAGATGACTGCGCTGCCTGCAGCGCTGGCGAACACCGAGAGCGCCAGAGCGAGCGCGAGCATGGAGCGCGACGCTCGCCGCGACTGGTTGGACTCCCGTAGCAGGCCTCGTAACACGGAGCCCTCCTGAGTGTCGGTCCGCTGATGGCCCTGACAGGCTTGGGCCTACAGATCATCCGGCAGCGCGATGTGCCCCGCAACCGCGCTGGCCGCAGCCACCGCCGGCGAGGCCAGATACACCTCGCTCGTCGGGTCGCCCATGCGACCCACGAAGTTGCGGTTCGTGGTCGCAAGCGCGCGCTCCCCCGCCGCGAGGATGCCCATGTGCCCGCCGAGACACGGACCGCACGTCGGAGTCGAGACCGCCGCATTCGCATCGAGGAAGATGTCGAACAGCCCTTCGTGCATCGCCTGGCGGTAGATCTCCTGGGTCGCCGGGATGATGATCATGCGTACGTTCGGATGCACCTTACGGCCCTCAAGCACCTTCGCGGTGATGCGCAGGTCCTCGATGCGCCCGTTGGTGCAGCTGCCAACCACGACCTGATCGAGCCAGATGTGGCGCGCCTCAGAGACCGCCCGAGTGTTGCTCGGCAGGTGCGGGAAGGCGACTGTGGGCACGATCGCCGAGGCGTCGATCTCGTACACGGCAGCGTATTCGGCGTCCGGGTCGCTCTGGTACTCGACCGGCTCGCGCTCGAATCGGCCCTCGACGTATGCGCGCGTGACGCCGTCCACGGCGATGATGCCGGACTTGCCGCCAGCCTCGATCGCCATGTTGCAGATCGTGAAGCGGTCATCCATGCCGAGCCGAGCGATCGTGTCGCCGGTGAACTCCATGGCCTGATAGAGCGCCCCGTCAACGCCGATCATGCCGATGATGTGCAGGATAACGTCCTTGCCGCTCACCCACGGGCCAAGCTCGCCGGTGACGTTGAACTTGATGGAGGCGGGCACCTTGAACCAGGCTTCGCCGGTAGCCATGCCAGCGGCGGCATCTGTCGAGCCGACGCCGGTGGCGAAGGCGCCAAGCGCGCCATACGTGCAGGTGTGCGAGTCAGCGCCGATGATCACGTCGCCGGGTCCCACGACACCCTGCTCGGGCAGGAGCGCGTGCTCCACGCCCATGCAGCCGATCTCGTAGTAGTGAGTGATGCCCTGATCGCGAACGAAGTCACGCATGATCTTCGCCTGCTCGGCGCTCTTGATGTCCTTGTTCGGCGTGTAGTGATCGGGAACGAGCGCGATCTTCTCGGGATCGAAGACCCGCTTCACCCCGGTGTTGCCGAACTCCCTGATCGCGATCGGCGCGGTGACGTCGTTGGCAAGCACGATGTCGAGTCGGCAGTTGATGAGCTGCCCGGGCTCAACCTCGTCGAGGCCGGCGTGGGCAGCGAGGATCTTCTCGGTGATGGTCATGGGTCGGGGCATGGGCGGGCTCGCTTCCGGGAGATCGGCGGACCGGTGTCAATGATACCGGAGCCGCAGCGGTCAGATCGCTTCTTCGACGACGGCCTTCTCGCTCGCGAGCAGCCGGTTGAGCGCGTTCGTGTACGCCTTGGCGCTCGCGACGATGATGTCGGGATGCGCCCCCCTGCCGGTAAAGATCCTGCCGGTCTCGCTGCGCACGCGGATCGTCACCTCGCCGAGCGCGTCGATGCCGCGCGTCACCGACTGCACCGCGAACTCGGTCAGCTCATTCGGCACGCCGACGACGCGGTTGATCGCGTTGTAGACGGCATCCACCGGCCCGTTGCCGTGGCTCGAGTCGATGAGGTGCTCGCCGTTCTCGGCGGAGATGAGTTCGACGGTCGCCGTCGGGATTCCCGGCTCGCCGCAGCTTACGTGCACCTGCTCGAGGTGGTAGACCTCGTTGAGCGTCCGCTCGCTCTCGCCGACGAGCACCTCGAGGTCCTCGTCCCAGACCTCTTTCTTCTTGTCCGCAAGCTGCAGGAACGCGGCGTAGACGCGCTCGAACTCCTCGTCGCCAATCTCGTAGCCAAGGTCCTCGAGGCGGTGGCGCAGCGCATGCCTGCCGCTGCGAGCTGTGAGCACGATCTGCGAACCTCCCGCGCCCACATCGGCCGGATCGATGATCTCGTAGGTCGAGCGCTCCTTGAGAACGCCGTCCTGGTGGATCCCGCTCGAGTGCGCGAACGCGTTCGCGCCGACGATGGCCTTATTCGGCTGCACGTGGATGCCGGTGATGGAGGACACCAGCCGAGAAGTGCGCACGATCTCGCGGGTATTGATGCCGGTGGTCACACCGAAGACATCGGGGCGCTGCTTGAGCGCCATCACGACTTCTTCCATAGCCGCGTTGCCCGCCCGCTCGCCGATGCCGTTGATCGTGCACTCGACCTGCCTGGCTCCGGCCTTCACCGCGGCCAGCGCGTTGGCTGTCGCGAGGCCGAGGTCGTTGTGACAGTGCACCGAGACCACCACGTCCTCGATGCCGTTAACGCTCTCCATGAGGCCGCTGATGAGCTGGCCGAAGACCTCGGGGTACGTGTATCCGGTCGTGTCCGGAATATTGACGACGGTGGCGCCCGCGGCGACGACCGCCTCGATCATTCGGTAGAGATACTCGGGGTCAGCGCGACCGGCGTCCTCGGCGTAGAACTCCACGTCCTCGACGTAGGTGCGCGCGTGGCGCACGGCAGCGACCGCACGCTCAAGCGCCTCCTCGCGCGAAATGCGCAGCTTGTCGCGGAGGTGCGACTCGGAGACCCCGATGCCGGTGTGGATGCGAGGCCGAGCCGCGGTCTTGAGCGCGCTGGCAGCAACATCGATGTCGGAGAGAACAGCGCGGGTCAGTCCGCACACCACACAGGCGTCCCCGACCTCGGCGCCCACGCGTGAGACGCTCTCGAAGTCGCCAGGACTGGAGACCGGGAAGCCCGCCTCGATGACGTCGACGCCCAGCCTCACGAGCTGCCGAGCGATCTCGAGCTTCTCCTCGGTGTTCATCGACGCGCCCGGCGACTGCTCGCCGTCGCGCAGCGTGGTA
Source organism: uncultured Eubacteriales bacterium (assembly GCA_964492775.1). GTDB lineage: Bacteria > Actinomycetota > Coriobacteriia > Anaerosomatales > PHET01 > WRDS01. Next base: position 95,706 of record CAZBLH010000003.1, read on the forward strand.
TCGAAGATGAAGACGCGATCAGTGGCCGAAGGGTCGGCGGGTACAGCGGGGTTAGGGGTGACTGAAGTACTCACAGGATGCTCCTCTGGATGACTGCGGAAAGTACGCGAAGACGCCGGCACGAAGAAGCTGTCAGGCGACAGCGGCCGGCCGCGTAAGTCGCGTGCCTAGAGCAAGACTGTGAGCATCCGCATGCATCTGTCTATTGTACCGCATGACACCTCACCTGTCGGCGCATCATAAGACCCTTCGGAGCGCGGCAAGTGCGCTCAGACCCCACATCCTGACGGGCCCGGATGTGGGGCCTGCGAATCACGGCTTCGGGACAGTCCGCAACCTCGCTTAGAGCTGTACGTACCAGGCGTCGCTCATCTCGGCCTCAGACTTGATCGTCTCGAGCCACTCGGCCTGAAGCGGAGCGTCAACGGTGAGCGCCATGAGCGCCTCGCCGCCTGCTTCGGTACGGCCGACCTGCATGAATCCGATGTTGATGCCCTTCGCACCCAGTATCGTTCCGACCTTTCCGATCATGCCGGGGCGGTCGGGGTACCGGAAGAACGCCATGTTCTTCGAGGGCGGGAAGTCCATGTCGTAGCCCATGAGCGCCACGATACGCGGCTCATCGCGCTTGCCGACGAGAGCGGCCGCGATCTCGACCGGGCCGTGCGGAGTTTCCCCGCGCAGCACCACGAGCGACACGTAGTCCCGCATCTCCGCGCGGCTGGTCTCGGTGACCGTGATGCCGCGCTGCTCCGCGAGGAAGTCGGCGTTGACGAAGTTGACCGCCTCGTCGGTTGCGCGCGAGAGCATCCCCTTGATCGCGGCGGTCCGCAGGATGCGCGTGTCGGTCTCGGCAAGCTGGCCGACGGTCATGACGTCCACGCTGTCGATGCCGCCGTGCGCGAGCTGCGCGAGCATCGAACCCATGTCCTGCGTGATGTCGATGTACGGGCCGACGCGCTCCATGACCTCAGGCGAGACCGGCGCGACGTTGACGGCCGTCGGAACCATGCGGCCCTCAAGGCCGAGGATCACGTACTCGGCGATCTGCTCGCCAGCGCGGTCCTGCGCCTCGGCGGTGGATGCACCCAAGTGTGGGGTCAGGATGACCTCGTCGAACTCGATCAGCGGCGAGTCGGTGCAGGGCTCCACCTCGTAGACGTCGATCGCCGCACCGGCGACTTTGCCGCTCCTGATCGCATCCGCGAGAGCGTCTACCTGGTAGATCCCGCCGCGGGCGGCGTTGACGAGCCGCACGCCGTCCTTCATCTTCGCGAACCGCTCGGGCCCGAACATCCCGATCGTGTCCTTGGTCTTGGGGAGGTGCACGGTGATGTAGTCCGCGAGCGGCAGCAGGTCGTCGACGCTCTCATACAGCGTCACGCCCATCTCGGCAGCGCGCGACTCCGACACATAGGGGTCGTAGCCGATGATGCGCATGCCGAACGCCCGCGCACGCTCGGCAACGAGCGAGCCGATGCGCCCCAGGCCAAAGATGGCGAGGGTCTTCTCGTACAACTCGGCGCCGGTGAACTTGGAGCGCTCCCACTTGCACTCTTTCATCGACGCGTTGGCCTGCGGCGTCTTGCGCGCCATGGCGAGCATCAGCGCCATGGTCTGCTCGGCGGCGGACACCACGTTCGATGTCGGCGCGTTGCAGACGATGATGCCGCGCTCGGTGGCAGCGTCCACGTCCACGTTGTCGATGCCGACTCCGGCACGCCCGATGATCTTGAGATTCACGCCGGCCTGGATGACCTCACGCGTCGCATGCGTTGCCGAGCGGACGATGAGCGCGTCGTAGGCCGGAATCTCGGCTACCAGCTGCTCGGGGGTGAGGTCGGTCTTGACCTCGACGTCGAACTTCTCCTTGAGAGCCTCGATCCCCTTCGCGGAGATGCTCTCGGCTACGAGTACCTTCACTGCTGCTGTCCTTCCATGAAGACGGCCTCTGCCGCCCGGATGCCGCTGCCGGGCTCGAAGCTGTGGCCGAGCTCGGCGAGCGTCATCTCGAGCGCCGCCAGAGTGGTGATGATGTCGTAACCCCCGAAGTACCCCAGGTGCCCGATACGCAGGATCCGGCCGGTGTAGTCGTCCTGGCCGCCGGCGATGGTGACTCCGTGCTTCTCCTTGAGCACCTTGACGACCGCCTTGCCGTCGACACCCTCGGGCACCCAGACCGGCGTGACCGCGCTGCCGCGGCCTTCCGGCGGTGCGAACAGGCGCAACCCAAGCGCCTCGCAGCCGGCCCGAGTCGCCTCGGCAAGCCTCGTGTGGCGCGCGATCGTGTTCTCGAGCCCCTCGTCGCGGATCATCTTGAGCGCGACATTCAGGCCGAGCACGAGCGTGACCGCAGGCGTGAACGGGGTTGTGTCCTTCTCGACGCTCTTCTTGTAGCGCCTCCAGTCGAAGTAGAACTTCGGCAGCGTGGAGCGCTCGTATGCGCGCCAGGCCTTCTCCGACACGGTGGTCGCGGCGAGTCCCGGTGGCAGCATCAAGCCTTTCTGCGAGCCCGTCATCACCACGTCGAGTCCCCACTCATCGGTGCGGCACTCGACTGCCCCGATGCCGGTGATCGAGTCTACGATCAGCACCGTGTCGGGCAGGTCGCGGCAGAGTTCGCCGATGGCCCGCACGTCATTGAGCACACCGCTCGACGTTTCCGACTGCGTGACGATGACGCCGCGCACATCGGGCTCCGCTGCAAGCGCCCGGGCGACATCAGCCGGATCGACCACCTGGGTCCACTCGTAGGCGAGGTCGATGACCTCGAGGCCGTACGCCTCGCAGATCTGCTTCTGCCGGTCGCCGAACTTGCCGTTGCGGCAGACGATGACCTTGTCCCCCGCCGAGAAGCAGTTGACGATCGCAGCCTCCATCACACCCGTCCCCGACGAGGCGAACAGGAGCACGTCGCCCTCGGTCTGGAACAGGTACTTGAGCCCGGCTATCGACTCGGCGAAGGCTGCCGAGAAGTCCGGGGTCCGGTGGTGGATTATCGGAGCCGCCATCGCGAGCAACACCTCGGCCGGCACAGGTGTCGGCCCGGGCGTCATGAGGTACTTCTTCTGCATCCTTCTCCCCCTAGTCCTTCTTGATCCAGCTGAACATCGAGCGCAGCTCTCCCCCGACCTCCTCGATGTAGGATTGGGCATGCTCGCGGCGCATCGACTTGAACCACGGCTGCCCGGCTTTGTTCTCAAGGATCCAGTCACGCGCGAAACCGCCGTTCTGGATGTTGTAGAGGGCCTGGGCCATCGCCTCGCGAGTCTCATCCGTGACGATCTTGGGACCGGTGTAGTAGTCGCCGTACTCGGCGGTGTTGCTGATCGAGTCGCGCATCTTGGCCATGCCGCCCTCATACATCAGGTCAACGATGAGCTTGACCTCGTGCATGCACTCGAAGTACGCGATCTCGGGCTGGTAGCCGGCCTCCACGAGCGTGTCGAAGCCTGCCTGGATCAGGTGCGTGAGGCCGCCGCACAACACGACCTGCTCCCCGAACAGGTCGGTCTCGGTCTCCTCGGCGAAGGTGGTCTCGATGATCCCGGCGCGTGCGCCGCCGATGCCCCACGCATACGAGAGCGCGAGCTCGCGGGCCTGGCCGGTGGCGTCCTGGTGCACGGCGATCAGATTGGGCACGCCGGAGCCTTCCGTGTAGACGCGGCGCACCATGTGGCCGGGTCCCTTGGGCGCGATCATGATGACATCCACGCCCTCAGGGGCCTCGATCTGATCGAACCGGATGCTGAAGCCGTGCGCAAAGGCGAGCGCCTTACCCTCGGTCATCGACTCGTGGATCTCGGCGTAGTAGGTGTGTGCCTGAGTCTCGTCGGGCGTCAGGATCATGACCAGGTCCGCCTCGGCGGCTGCATCGCGGACCGTGGCGACCTTGAGTCCCGCCTCGCGCGCCTTCTCCCAGCTCTTCGAGCCGTGACGCAGCCCAACGCGCACGTCGACGCCGGAGTCGTGAAGGTTAAGCGCGTGGGCATGGCCCTGGCTGCCATACCCGATGATCGCGACCTTGCGGCTCTTGATCAGTTCGGGATTGCAGTCACTTTCGTAGTAGACGGTAGCCAATCTTCTCTCCTATCCCTCACGACCGCGCGTCAGCGCGATTCTCCCGGTACGGGCCATCTCCTTGATGCCGTAGGCGCGAAACAGGTCCTCCATCGCCCCCACTTTGTCCGAGGCACCCGTCGCCTCGATGGTCACCGAATTCCTCCCGACATCCACGATCTTGGCTCTGAACACGTTCGCGATCTCGATGATCTCGTGCCGCTTCTCGGGCGCCGCGTTGACCTTGAAGAGCACGAGTTCGCGCTCCACCGAGTCGGCGGGGTCGAGGTCCTGGACCTTGATCACGTTGATGAGCTTGTAGACCTGCTTAGTGATCTGCTCGAGCGGCACGTCCTCTGCCGAGCAGACAATCGTGATCCTCGAGAGTGTCGGGTCCTCCGTGGTCCCGACCGCGAGCGAGTCGATGTTGAAGCCACGCCGAGCAAACAGCGACGTCACGCGCGTGAGCACGCCAGGCTTGTTCTCCACCACGACCGACAATGTGTGCACCATCTACTCCCACACCTCCTCGAGCAGCTCGTCATCGAGCATCTCGGACACCGGGCAGCCCGGCACGCCGCCGAGCATCTCGTCGATGGACGAGCCGGGCGCGACCATCGGGTAGACGCACTCCTCGGCCGCGACTCGGCAGTCCACGATCGCCGGACCGTCGTAGTCGAAGGCCGCCCTGAGCGCGGCATCCACCTCGCCCGGCGCCGTCACCCGCACGCCGAAGCAACCGTACGCCTCGGCAAGCTTCACGAGGTCGGGCACCTCCTGAGAGATCACGGATGAGGCATACCGGCGGCCGTAGAAGAGCTCCTGCCACTGCCGCACCATGCCGAGATAGCCGTTGTTGAGCACGATGATCTTGACTGGGAAGCCATTGAGCTTGGCGGTCGCGAGCTCCTGGATGTTCATCTGGATCGAGCCGTCGCCCGCGATGTCGACCACGAGCGCATCCGGCCGAGCGGCCTGCGCGCCGATGGCTGCCGGGAAGCCGAACCCCATCGTGCCGAGCCCACCGGAGGACACCCACGTGCGCGGCTTGTGCAGCGTGTAGAACTGGCACGCCCACATCTGGTTCTGCCCCACCTCGGTCGCCACGATGGTGTCGCGGTTCTTGGTGAGCTCGGAGACTCTTTGCACCACGTACTGCGGGTAGAGGACATCGCCATCCCCGCCCCCGTAGTGGAGCGGGAACTGCTTGCGCCACCCGTCCACCGTCGCTACCCAAGGCGAGGTGACCGACTCGGAGTCGGTCTTGCGCAGCTCGGCGACGACGGAGGCGAGCACGTTGCGCGCGTCGCCGACGATCGGGCAATCCGCGATCTTGTTCTTGCCGATCTCGGCCGGGTCCACGTCGATGTGGATGATCTTCGCCTTGGAGGCGAACGTCGCAAGCTTGCCGGTCACGCGGTCGTCGAAGCGCACGCCCACGGCGATGAGCAGGTCCGTCTCGGTGATCGCGAAGTTGGTGTACTTCGCGCCGTGCATGCCCGGCATCCCGATCCAGAGGTGATGGTCCTCGGGGAATGACCCCTTGCCCATCATCGTCGTGGTCACGGGAATCTGCATGAGCTCGGCGAGATCCTTGAGCTCCTTCGTCGCGCCACTCGCGAGGATCCCGCCGCCGACGTAGAGCAGTGGCTTGCGGGCGGCCTTGATCATCGAGACCGCCTGCTTCACCTGCTTGCTGTGGCCCTTGAACGTCGGCTTGTATCCGGGCAGGTTCACCGTGTCGGGATACTCGAAGTCGATCTCGCCCTTGCTCACGTCGACCGGGACGTCGATGAGGACGGGGCCAGGGCGGCCCGTCGTGGCGATGTGGAACGCCTCTTTCATGACCTCAGGCAGCTCTGAGACGTCCTTGACCAGGTAGTTGTGCTTGGTGATCGGAACGGTGATGCCGGTCGTGTCGATCTCCTGGAACGCGTCGGTCCCGATGACGGCGGTTGCGACCTGCGCGGTCACCACCACGATCGGGATCGAGTCCATGTAGGCGTTCGCGATGCCGGTGATGGTGTTGGCCGCACCCGGACCACTCGTGACGAGCGCGACGCCGGGCTTCCCCGCTGCCCTCGCGTACCCGTCGGCCATGTGGACCGCGCCCTGCTCGTGCCTCGGCAGGACCGTCCGGACCTTCTCGGAATCGTAGAGCGCATCAAAGATCGGCAACGCCACACCGCCGGGGTAGCCGAACACGACCTCGACCCCCTCGGCCTCCAGGCATCGCACGAGCGCTTCGGCGCCAGTGATACGGTCGGTCATCTCAGCACCGCCCCTTCATCCGCGGACGTGACCTGACGTGCGTAACGGCCGAGCACCCCGACCGAGATCTTCGGCGCGCGAGGCGCCCAGGCTGCCCGGCGTGCGGCGAGCTCGGAATCGTCGACGACGAGCGTGAGTGTGCCAGCGTCGATGTCGACCGTGATCGGGTCGCCCTCGTGTACGAGTGCGATGGGGCCGCCTGCTGCGGCCTCCGGTGAGACGTGACCCACGGCCGGGCCCTTCGTGGCACCCGAGAAGCGGCCGTCGGTGATGAGCGCGCAGCTCGACGAGAGCCCCATGCCGCTGATTGCCGAGGTCGGCGTGAGCATCTCGCGCATCCCCGGGCCTCCGCGCGGGCCCTCGTAGCGGATCACGACGACGTCGCCGGCGTGGATGCGGCCGCTCAGGATCGCCTCGACCGCGTCGGCCTCGTCGTCGAAGACGCGGGCGGGACCGGTGTGCTGCCTCATCTCGGCCTGTACCGCCGACTGCTTCACGACCGCCCCGTTCGGCGCGAGGTTGCCGCGTAGCACGCGCAGGCCACCTTCGGCGTAGTAGGGCGCCTCGATCCGGCGGATGACCCGCCCGTCGGCGGGCGGCGCGCCGTCGGCGATCTCGCCCATCGTCTTGCCGGCGACGGTCGGCGCGTCGCGGTCGATCAGCCCTTCTCGGCTGAGCTCACGCATGATCGCGGGAATGCCGCCGGCCGCGTACAGATCCTCCATGTGCAGGTCGCTCGCGGGGCTGATGCGCACGAGGTTCGGCGTGCGTGCCGAGACCTTCGCCCAGTCGTCGAGCGTGATGTCGGCCGAGGCTTCGTGCGCGATCGCCGTCAGGTGCAGCACCGTGTTCGAGGAGCCGCCGAAGGCCATATCGAGCGTCATGGCGTTGTGGATCGAGGCGGCGTTCATGATCTGCCGAGCCGTCATGCCTTCGCGCAGCAGCTCCATCACGCGCATCCCAGCGTGCTTGGCAAGCCGGATGCGCTCGGAGTAGACGGCGGGGATCGTCCCGTTGCCGGGAAGCCCGATCCCGATCGCCTCGACCAGGCAGTTCATCGAGTTGGCCGTGAACAGCCCCGCGCAGCTCCCGCAGGTCGGGCAGGCATTCTCCTCGAGCGCCGAGAGCTCGTCTTCGCTCATGGCGCCTGCTGCGACCTTGCCGACTGCGGTGAACACCGTGTCCAGGTCGACCGCCTCGCCAGCGGGACCTCGGCCGGCGAGCATGGGGCCGCCCGAGATGACCACGGTGGGAAGATCGAGGCGCGCCGCGGCCATGAGCATGCCCGGGATGACCTTGTCGCAGTTCGGGATCATCACGACCGCGTCGAACGCATGCGCTGAGACCGCGATCTCGACCGAGTCGGCGATGACCTCGCGGCTCACGAGCGAGTAGCGCATACCCTCGTGGTTCATCGCGATGCCGTCGCATACGCCGATGGTAGAGACTTCGAGGGGAGTCCCTCCGCCGATAAGGACGCCGCGCTTCACCGCCTCGGCGATGCGGTCGAGCATCACGTGGCCGGGGATGATCTCGTTCGCGGAGCTTACGACCGCGACCAAAGGCCTCGATATCTCCTCGTCGGTGAGGCCGTCAGCCTTGAGCAGGCTGCGATGGGGAGCCCGCGTGGGGCCAGTCTTCATGCGATCGCTCTGCGTCATCTGTCTGCGCGCCTTCCGTCCAGGGACGGTGACATCGCCACACAGGCCGCACGAAGCGTACGAGCGTTGCCGAGGTGTGCTGCGCTGAGAATGCGCCGATACCGCGGGTGGCAACTGGTCCCGAGCCTGCAAGGCTCTCAGGATCCCTCCCGCGGTACTGCCCCTCACGGCGTTCCGGGTCGGTCGAGACACCTGGTCGACTATGGAGGCGACGGGTGCGGCGAAGCGAGGCGGAACGCTCACTTGGTGCGGCATGTAACGGATGCCACCGACCCGACCTACTGGCCCGCCGGTTCCGCGAAGGTCATTCGCGCGCGAACACGACGAGCGTTTGCCCGGGTGGCTCGGGGGTGGCTTTCGAGGCGTCCTGCACCGGGTTTCCAGCAGTCCCGGCTCTCTGATAGCGAGGATTGGCCCTTACTCTTCCCCGTCGAAGCCTGTCGAACTATTCGACTGTAACCAGCGAGTATAGGGATACCTCGGGTAGGCCGCAATGCGTGCATATGCGTGCGTGCGCGATGCAACCTGCAAGGACACGTGTCAGCGCAGTCGGGAAGCCTCGTACCACTCGATCGTTCTCGCGAGCCCCTCATCGAAACCGGTCGCCGCGCGGAAGCCGAAGAGCTTCTCGGCACGCGAGGTATCGAGCCGGCGCCGCGGCTGGCCGTCGGGTTTCGAGGTGTCCCAGACGATAGTGCCCTCGAAGCGGGTGAGACGCGCAATCTTCTCGGCGAGGTCTCGGATGGTGATCTCGAATCCGGCACCGAGGTTCACTGGATCGGCGCCGCCGTAGCGCTCGGTGGCGAGCACGATGCCCTCCGCGGCGTCCTCGGCGTATAGGAACTCGCGGCTTGCGCTGCCGCTCCCCCACAGCGTGACCGTCGCGGCTCCCGACTCGCGCGCCTCGATGCACTTGCGGATCAGCGCCGGGATCACGTGGCTCGTGTGCAGGTCGAAGTTGTCACGCGGGCCGTAGAGGTTCACCGGCAGCAGAAAGATGCCGTTCATCCCGTACTGCGCGCGGTACGCCTGCAGCTGCACCAGAAGCGCTTTCTTCGCTATCCCGTACGGCGCGTTCGTCGGCTCGGGGTACCCGTCCCAGAGCGCGTCTTCAACGAACGGCACCGGCGTGTCCTTGGGGTACCCGCACACCGTTCCGAGACACACGAACTTCTCCACGCCCGCACGCCGCGACTGCTCGATAAGCTCGACGCCCATCTTCGCGTTGTCGTAGAAGAAGCGCCCCGGCTCCTCGGCGTTGGCGCCGATGCCACCGACAACCGCCGCGAGATGGATCACGACCTCGGGCTCGGCAGCTGCCAAGGCACGCCGAACGCCGTCCTCCGTCGTAAGGTCGTACTCGGCACTCCGGGGCACGAAGACGTCACGGCAGCCGCGCTCGCCAAGCTTCTCGAGCACGAAGCCGCCGAGAAACCCCGACCCGCCGGTCACCATGATGCGCTTGGTCGCGATATCCACCGTCATGCCGCTTTCTCGATCAGCCCACGTCGCCGGAATCTCACGTGTCGTCGCCGCGGATCTCGAAGCCGCCCTTGAGCAGGTGCAGCTCACGCTCGGCCTCGGCGAGATCCGCCTCGACCATCATCTCGATGAGCTGCGGGAGCGTAACGCGCGGCTCCCAACCGAGCTTCTCGCGTGCCTTCGAGGCGTCTCCGAGCAGCTGGTCGACCTCTGTCGGGCGGAAGTAGCGCGGGTCGACTTCCACGAGCACCCGGCCGGTGTCGGCGTCGATGCCCTTCTCGGCAACCCCCTCGCCCTCGAAGCGCAGTGTGACGCCCACGCACTCGAACGCGCGCCGCACGAACTCGCGCACCGACGTAGTGACGCCGGTGGCGATGACGTAGTCGTCGGGCGTCGGCTGCTGGAGCATGCGCCACATCGCCTCGACGTAGTCGCCGGCGAAACCCCAGTCCCGCTCGGCATTCAGATTGCCGAGGTAGAGCCGGTCATCGAGCCCAAGCTTGATGCGAGCGGCCGCGCGCGTAATCTTGC
>CAZBLH010000004.1:0-101103 GCA_964492775.1 uncultured Eubacteriales bacterium
ATTATCACGCCGTCGAAGTCGACTCGCTCCTCGGAGGCGGACGCGACGTTGACGGCGTCCTGGCCGGTCATGGCATCGACGACCATCAGGATCTGGTCCGGCTTGACCGCCGAACGGATCCGGACCGCCTCGTCCATCATCTCCTCGTCCACATGCAGGCGACCTGCGGTGTCGACGATGACGACGTCGCGAAGCGTGTCGATCGCGTGGCGCACTCCGGCTTTGGCAATGGCCTCCGGGTCGTTGGTTTCTCCGCGGTAGACAGGGATGTCGAGCTCGCGGCCGAGCGCCTCCAGCTGGTCGATTGCGGCCGGACGGTAGACGTCGCACGCAACCAGCAGCGGGCTTCTCCCCTGCTTGCGCAGCATGTACGCGAGCTTCGCGGATGCGGTGGTCTTACCAGAGCCCTGGAGACCGACCAGCATAATGACGTTCGGGATGCGCCCGGAGAGCACGAGACGACTGTTGGTGTCACCCAGCAGGTGAGTCAGCTCATCGAGCACGATCTTGATGACCTGCTGCCCAGGCGTGAGCGAGTTCAGCACGTCGCTGCCGACCGCACGTTCGCGGACTCGCGACACGAACTCCTTGACGACCTTGAAGTTCACGTCCGCCTCAAGAAGCGCCATCCGGATCTCACGCATGGCAGCGTCTACGTCGGCCTCGGTCAGCCGACCCTTGCCGGTGAGGTTCTTGAAGACGTCTTGGAGACGTTGCGAGAGGTTCTCGAACATCGCGGTCGAAGCTCCTTACACTCTTGTGGGCTCGTCACACCCTAAGGTGCGCGGCAGGACTGGTCAACGCCCGGCAGGCGCTAGTAGATGGCGCCCGCTTTGCCAAGCGGCAGGATACGGAACACGAACTCGCCATCGACGTCGTCGAGAGATATGGGGCCGACAAACCGGCTGTCCAGCGACGTTGGCCGGTTGTCGCCGAGAACGAAGACAGATCCTGGCGGCACAACCATCTCGACCCCTTCACCGCGACCATTCAGCTCCAAGTTGCGGCTCTCGGTCGGTTCCGGCTGGCCGTTCACGTACATGACGCCCTCGCGGATAACGATGGTGTCGCCGCCCAACGCCACAATGCGCTTGATTGCATCCTCGGTGCCGCCACGGGTACGCAGGGTAATCGAGACGATGTCGCCTCGCTCAGGCTCGTCATACGTCTTGGTTACGAGCAGCCGGTCGCCGTGCTGCAGCGTTGGCTCCATAGAGTCGCCGACTACCAGCACCGGCGAGAAGAATACGTACAGAACGCCGATGATGCCGAGCAAGGCAACCAGTAGCGGCAGCAGGATGAAGCGGGCAATCGTGTCGGGGCGCCTCGATGGGCCCGGCGCGAGAGCTGTCGGTCCGATGTAGAGGTCGTCGGCCACTGACCTACTCGCCACGCACCAGCGCGCGGGCGAAGGCAGTGGCGTCGAACGGCCGCAGGTCATCGAGTGACTCGCCGACTCCGATGTAGGCGATCGGCAGCCCGAGCTCACGGACGATGGCGACGGCGATTCCGCCCTTGGCCGTACCGTCGAGCTTCGTCAGCACGAGCGCATCGAGACCGAGCGCGGTATTGAACTCTCGTGCCTGCGCCAACCCGTTCTGCCCGGTTGTCGCGTCCATCACGAGCACGGTGCGCACCGGCGGCTTGCTCCGGTTCTGCGTCACCCGCTGGACCTTCTGCAGCTCGCGCATGAGGTCCGCCGAGGTGTGCAGGCGCCCCGCGGTGTCAATGAGCGTCAGGTCCGCTCCCGCTTCCTCGGCAGCCACGACCGCGTCGAAGGCGGCGGCCGCGGGGTCTGCTCCCCGCTCGCGCCCTATCACCGGCACACCGGCTCGCTTGGCCCAGACATCGAGCTGCTCGGCAGCGGCAGCCCGGAAGGTGTCGGCACTTCCGAGCATGACGCTCCTGCCGGAGTCCACGGCATGCTTTGCGAGCTTGCCCACAGAGGTGGTCTTACCCGTCCCGTTCACGCCGACGAGCAGAATCGTAACCGGTGACTCATCGAAGACCGTGGCTCCAGGAGCTGATGCCGCCTCCTCGAACTCAGCGGCGATGCGCTCGGTGAGGCTGTCGAGTACCGCCTCGGCGTCGGGAAGCGCCTTGCGCGCTGCGTATTCGCGCAGTGACGAGACGATCTCGTCGGTGGCCGTAAAGCCAATGTCGGCGCCCAAGAGCGCGTCCTCCAGGTCCGACCAGAACTCCTCGTCCAGGTTGGGCCCGCGGCGCAACAGCACGTTCAGCTGCTCGCCGAGCCGGTCCCGGCTCTTGGTGAGCCCTTCGGACAGCCGCCTAAACCACGGAGTGCTCATCTGCGGCCTCCGCCTCCTCCAACGCTCGTTCGAGCTTCTGGCTGACGACCTTGGAGACGCCGTCGGCCTGCATGGACACGCCGTACAAGACGTCTGCCATCTCCATCGTGCGCCGCTGGTGGCTGACGACGATGAACTGCGTCTCCTTGCGCATACTGCTCACAAACGAGACGAAACGTCGCAGGTTCGTGTCGTCGAGCGCCGCCTCCACCTCGTCGAGGATGTAGAACGGGCACGGGCGGGTACGGTACACCGCGAACAGCAGTGCCAGCGCGGTGAGAGACTTCTCTCCACCGGACATCAGAGTCATCTTCGCGAGCTTCTTACCCCGAGGCTGGGCTACAACCTCGACACCCGTCGTCTCGGGGTCGTCCGGGTCGGTGAGCTGCAGCTGTGCCGTACCGCCCGGGAAGAGTGCCGAGAAGATCTCCTGGAAGTGCTTGTCGACATCCTCGAAGGTCTCGAGGAACCGGTCGCGCATCTTGCGATCGATGGCAGCGACGATCTTGGTAAGCGCCTTGCGCGACGTCTCGAGGTCTTCCACCTGGGCGATCATGAAGTCGCGGCGAGCGCGTAGCGCCTCGAACTCCTCGGCGGCTACGGGGTTGACCGGACCCAATCCGCTGATGCGCTTGCGGATCTGGTGGGCGGCCTCCTCGGCCGCCGCACGGTCCTCGCACTCCTGACACTCCATCGCCATCTCCAGAGGCACTCCCAGCTCTTCGACGATGCGCCGCACCGCCGCTGAGACCTGGACCTCGAGCTGGCCCTTCTCCACGCGCAGGCCGCTGATGGCCTCGACCTGTGCGTCGATCACTGCCTGGGCCTTGCGCACGGCCTCCTGGGCTTCATGCACCGTGGAGCGCAGCGACTCAGAATCAGCCTGCTCGAACCTGGCGCGATCGCGCAACTTGACCGCCCAATGCTCGGCGCGCTCCTGCAACGCGAGGTACAACTCATGGATGGGATGGATCCGCTCACGGAGCAGCTCGAGCGCCTGCTCGGTCTCGCGGGAACGCTCAACCGTCTCGGCCAGATCGCCGATCTCGGCGGTGATGGAAGCTACCTGACGCTTGAGGTGGATCTCGCGCTCGGAGACGGTCGCGATCTCGATCTGGACCGCCGAGAGCCGCTCGGCAACCGCGGTCTCCTCCCTGAACCGGGCGTCGCGGTGCTCCTGGGCAACCGCGTGCGACTCCTCAAGCGACTCGAGGGTGGCCTCGAGCTCGGTGATCGATGCCGCATGGGAGTCGAGGTCCGGTGAGTGCCGGTCGATCCGCTCGGCGATATCGGCCAGACGTCGCTCGACGAGCACGGTCTCGGCCTCAAGGGTCGCGACCTGCTGCTCGACGCGACCTACGTCCTCGAGCACGGCATCGTGCTCGCCTGTGACGGTTGCCGCCTTCTGCGAGAGCTCCAACGCGTCCTGCTGCGCCAGAGCCAGAGCCTCTTCGGCGGCCGCGGTGGACGCCTCCGCCTCGCCGAGCTGGGCCGACAGCGCGCCGATCACGTCGCTGAGCTCGTTCATCCGCCGCTTGCGCGCGAGAACGCCCTCGGTGTCGGCTACCTGAGTGCCGAGTGTGAGCTTGCCGTTGGGCCACGCCACAACGCCGTCGGGCGTTACGAAGCGTGCGCCGGACTCGTCGGAAGCTGAGGCCTCGATGGCCTGCTCCACCGAGTCCACGAGGTATACGTCGCCGAGAAGGGCCTCCATCGCCTCAGCGGCCGAATCGTCGAACGAGAGCTCGTTGAGCAGGCGCACGCCGACTGCGGGACGCCCACGGTCGCAGCGCTGGCGCATGCCGGAGACGGGGACGAGCGAGACCTCGCCTTCGACCTCTCCGGCGAGCGAGCGAGCGGTGTCGGCAAGCGACGCTCGATCGCGCACGAGCAGGCCGAACAGATCCGCGCCGAGAAGCTTCTCAGTGAGCGCCTCCAAGCGAGCAGGTGCCTTCACCGCATCGGCGACCGGCCCGATGAACCCGGGCAGCTGATCTTCGCGGCTGATCGCGTACGCAAGCGCTGGGGCCGCTGCCGCGAATGCCCGACCAATCTCTTCGAGGCCGCGCATCTCCGCGCGGCTAGCGCTGAGTTCCTCGCGTCGCTCCTCAAGCTCACGGCGGCGGGAATCGAGCACCCTTACTCGTTTGTCGACATCGGACTCAGCGAGAGCCAGCTCGCGCTTGAGCCGGGCGAGGTTCGACTCCAGCTGCGTGAGGCGGCTGCGGCGTGCCGAGAGCGTCGAACGAGCGCCCGTGAGCTGCTCGCGCACCTGCTCGGCGTGGGTGTTCAGCAGCTCGCGCTCGAGCGAGACCTGCGAAAGCGACTGCTCGGCCTTCGCCAGGGCTGCTCGGCGGTCCTCGAGCATCTTCCGGGTGCCACGGGCCTCCGCGGTGATCCGAGCCAACTCCTCGTCCGCGGCCAACCGTGCCTTGCGGGTGGACTCGGAGTCTTTTCGGATCTCTGAGAGCTGGCTGTAGAGCGCCTTCAGCCGGCCGTCAGTCTCGGCACGCTCGGCGGTCAAGCGTTCGAGCTCGCCACTGCGCTGCGCCGCCCGCGTCTCTGCCTGGTGGAGCTTGCCACGCAGCTCAGAGAGGCGGGTTACGAGGTTCTTGCCCTTCTCCTCAAGAAGCAGCAAGCCAGCGTCGAGACGTTCGAGGATGGACTGCATGCGCCGGCGCTGCTCGGAGAGGTCGCCGACGAACAGGCCCTTCTCCTCGAGAAGCGTCTGAAACTTCTCAAGCTCCCGCTCCTTCTCGGCGAGCGTGTAGCGCGACAGCTCGATCTCGGCGTTGGCTTCTTTCTCGCGTTTGCCGGCCCCTTCCCAGACGGCCTGCAGGCGGCGCAGGTCGTCCACGGCCAGCGACAGCTCGATCTCGCGCAGCTTCGCGACCAGTTCGGCGTGGGTGGTCGCGCGGTCGGCCTGGCGCTGCAGCGGACGCAGCTGCCGCTCAATCTCGCCGGTGATGTCGCGCGCGCGGCCTAGGTGGGCATCGAGGCCCGAGAGCTTGCGCATCGCGCGTTCTTTGCGCTTCTTGTGTTTGAGAACGCCAGCCGCCTCTTCGATGAGACTCCGGCGGTCCTCGGGACGCGACGTCAGCACCTCGTCGAGACGCCCCTGGCTGATTACGGAGTGAGTGTCGCGCCCGAGGCCCGTGTCATGCAGAAGATCCTGTACGTCCATCAGGCGCGACGGCGTCTTGTTGATCAGGTACTCACTCTCACCCGAGCGGTACATCCGGCGCGAGATTGTGACCTCGGAGAACTCGATGGGCAGCTCGCCTGCCGAGTTGTCGAGCACGAGGTCCACCTCGGCGACGCCGACGGCCTGCCTCGCCGACGAACCAGCGAAAATGACGTCCTCCATCGCTTGGCCGCGCAGCGATTTCGCGCTCTGCTCGCCCAGGACCCACAGTACGGCATCCGAGATGTTGGACTTGCCCGAACCGTTCGGTCCGACAACGATCGTGACACCGGGCTCCAACGACAAGGTGCTTCGGTCGGCGAACGACTTGAAGCCCTTTAGTGTGAGTGACTTAAGATACACGCATCCCCTTGAAGACGTACTGATAAGTAGGGATTCTGCTACCCCGAGAGCGCGGTCAGTTTAGCACAGGCACATGCCCTGACTCACTCGCTGGGGTGCCCCTCAATCGCGTCCAGGGCAGCCTGGGCCGCAGCCGCCTCGGCCTCGCGCTTCGACCGACCGCTCCCCTGCCCGGCCACGATGCCACCGATCTCCACGACCGCCACGAATACGCGGTCATGCGGCGGACCGTCATGCCCGGTGACGCGGTACACAGGTGTGGTCCCGTCCGCTTGGACGATCTCCTGGAGCTGGCCTTTTGGGTTGCCTGGCGCTAGCGCTGCGTCTTCCGAGATAAGCGGCATGAGCGTCCGCGCTACCCACTCCCGTGCAGCATCCATGCCTGCGTCGAGGTAGAGCGCGGCAACGACCGACTCGAACACGTCCTCGAGCGCCGAGGCGGTGCCCCTGCCTCCGGTCTTGATCTCGCTCTCCCCGTACAGAATCGCGCCTCCAAGACCCGTTGCCTGCGCGACTTCCCTCAAGACCGAGCCTGCTACGAGAGATATCTTGATGCGCGTCATCCCGCCTTCGTCCATCGCGGGAAAGCGCCGGTACAGCTCCTCGGCAATGAGAAGTCCCAGGACCGAGTCGCCGAGAAACTCCAAGCGCTCGAAGGACTCCTGCGGCGCGTTCTCCACCGCAGACGGGTGCGTGATCGCGCACGCGATGAGCGACCGGTCACTGAACGTGTGGCCGAGCACCTTCTCGGCGATCTCGACCTTCTCGGCGATCAGGCGTGCGTCAACGGAAGCCATGACGACAGCCTACACTCGCCCGAAGACCAGCGTCGCGTTGTGTCCGCCAAAGCCGAACGAGTTCGACATCACCGCGTCGAGCGCCACGCTGCGCGCCGTGAGCGGGACGTAGTCGAGATCGCACTCAGGGTCGGGGTCGGTGAGGTTGATGGTGGGCGGCACGATCCCGGTCTCGAGCGCGAGGACGCACACGGCGGCCTCAGCCGCTCCTGCACCTCCGAGCATGTGGCCCATCATCGACTTGGTGGACGAAACCAGCGGTGCGTCGGCGCCGAATACGCATTTGATAGCGTTCGTCTCGGCAAGGTCGCCTACGGGCGTCGAAGTGCCGTGCGCGGCGATGTAGCCGATGTCGGCCGGAGCCAAATCGGCCTTCGCTAGCGCCATCTCCATGGCGCGGCGGGCACCGTTGCCGTCGGGTGCAGGCGCGGTGACGTGGTACGCGTCGGCGGAGGCACCGTAGCCAAGCAGCTCTGCACGGATGTTGGCGCCACGGGCCTTGGCGTGCTCGTACTCCTCGAGCACCAGCAGCGCGCCTCCCTCGGCGATGACGAAGCCGTCGCGCGATGCAGACCACGGGCGCGACGCGGCCTCGGGCTCATCGTTGCGGGTCGAGAGTGCGCGCGCCGAGCAGAAGCCGGCCATCCCAAGCGGCGTCACACCGGCGTCGAACCCGCCTGCTACGATGACGTCCGCGTCGCCTCGGCGGATCGCCTCGAAGGACTCGCCGAGCGCGTGGTTGCCGGTGGCACACGCCGAGACGGGCGCGTAGTTGATGCCCTTCAGGCCCCAACGGATCGAGACGTGACCGGCGGCGAGGTCCACGATCATCATGGGAACCAGGAACGGGGTCACACGCGAAGGACCGCGCTCGTGCATGATGGCGAGCTGCTCCTCCATGGTGCCCAGCCCACCGATGCCTGAGCCGATGACGCAACCAGCCCGCTCGGCGATCTCGGCAGGGACAGGGTCGAGCCCGGCCTCCACGAGCGCCTCGGCAGCAGCGACCATTGCGAACTGCTGGAAACGCGACATCCGACGCGCTTCTTTGCGATCGATCACTCCATACGGGTCGAAGTCGCGCACATACCCGGCGAAGCGCGTGGGGTACTCGGATGCGTCGAAGTGCTCGATCGGCGTGATCCCGCTCCGACCGGCGACGAGCGACTCCCACATCGCGGCGGTGCCTACGCCGGTGCAGGTAACGGTGCCCATGCCGGTGACGACTACCCGTCTCATCTCGCTACCCCTTTCGCGACCTGCCACTCTTCGACCAGGCGCGTCATCAGGTCGGACACGCGCGGTACGTCATGGACCCTGGCGACAGCCGAGCCCGCGAAGACCAGGCCTTGCTCCACGTCTCCCTGCTGAGCCATCAGCAGTTCGTTCATGATGCAGTATTCCTTGTGACACTCCTTGAGGCACGCCACGCAACGCGGTATCGGCGGGTAGTCCTCGTTCTGCGTGCGCTGCCAGAAGGGGTTTCGAAGCGCGCGCCCTGGCAGCCCCACCGGGCTCTTGATGAGCACGACGTCTTCTGGGGTGGCATTCACATACATCTGCTTGAACGCATCAGGCGCCGACGACTCCACGGTTGCGGCGAAACGCGTGCCCATCTGCACTCCTGCGGCGCCCGCATCGAGCGCGCGAGCGATGTCGGACCCGTCGACGATTCCGCCGGCGGCGATGACGGGGATGGACACGGCCTCCAGAATCTCCGGGAGGATATCGAGCATCGGGCGGTCGGCACCGAGGTGTCCGCCAGCCTCAAAGCCCTCAAGAACGACTGCGGCAGCCCCGAACTTCTCGGCAAGCTTGGCAACGCGAGCCGAGCCGACAATCGGGACGACCGGCACACTGTACTCCTTGCCCCACGCGAAGATGTCACGCGAGAAGCCGGCGCCCGCCACGGCGATATCGATGCCCTCGGCCATCGCGGCCTGCATAAGCTCGGCGAACTGCCGGACGGCGACCATGATGTTCACGCCGATAAGGCCGTCGGTGAGCGATCGGGCGTGCCGGATCTCGGCGACGAGTTCCTCGGCGGTCAGACCGCTTCCGGCAATGAGTCCGATCCCGCCGGCCTCGGCAACAGCAGCCGCGAGCGGTGCCATCGAGAGGCGAACTGCCATCCCGCCTTGCATGATTGGAAGGCGCGCGGTCTTGTCACCGATTGTCAGCGTAGGCATGTCCACAACAGGGAGCCTTTCGTCGCGGGTCAATGCGCTCGATGGTACAGCGGCCCGGAAGCGTCCGCCCCCGGGCCGCGCATCACTTCATGGTGTGTCAGGCCTTGACGATGTAGGAGACGGCATCGCCAACGGTCTTGATCGACTCGGCTTCCTCATCGGGAATGGAGATACCGAACTCCTCTTCGAGGGCCATGACCAGCTCGACGATATCAAGCGAATCTGCGCCGAGGTCATCGATGAATGAGGCGTCCTCGGTGACGACATCCTCGTCAACTCCAAGCTGATCGACGATCACGCCCCGGACTTTGTCCAAGATCTCATCGTGTTCCATGCTCACACCTCCCTTCCCCCTTGCGGGACCATCGCTCCAAGCGGGCGCCAAGCCCGCAGGATGACACGCTAAACGAACGTCATACCACCGTCGACAGCAAGCACCTGCCCGGTTATGTAAGCTGCCTCATCGCTGGCTAGGAACGCTACCGCATTTGCGACGTCGTGAGCCGATCCGAATGCGCCGAGCGCGATCTGCCCGAGAATGGCGTCGCAGACCTTCTCAGGCAGCTCGGCCGTCATACCTGTCGTGATGAACCCGGGCGCAACTGCGTTGACGCGGACGCCGCGGGGCGCAAGCTCACGCGCGATCGATTTTGTGAGCCCCAGCGCTCCTGCCTTGGCGGCTGCGTAGTTGGCCTGCCCTGCATTGCCGACAAGCCCGCTGACCGAGCTGACGTTCACGATAGACCCGGACCGCTGCTTCATCATCACCTTGCCCGCCGCGCGGGTGACCGCGAACATAGCGGTTAGGTTCGTGGCGATGACAGTGTCCCAATCCTCGTCGCTCATGCGCACCACAAGCCCATCACGGGTAATCCCCGCGTTGTTCACGACGACGTCGAGTCTCCCGAACGCCTCGACCGCCGAGTTCACCAGGGCAGTGGCCTGAGCGATGTCGCTCACGTCCGCCTGTATCGCGACCGCCCGACCGCCAGCGGCTTCGATCTCGGAGACCACCCCTTCGGCGGCGGCCTTCGAGCCGGCATAATTCACAGCGACGGCCGCACCTCGGGCCGCCAAAGTCCTCGCTATCGCCGCGCCGATTCCACGCGACGCACCAGTGACCAGCGCCACCTTGCCGGTGAAGTCAAGCATCACGACACCTCCTGTGCGACTGCGTCGATGCCAGCAGCCTCGACCGCCAACGCACGCACGCCGTCCACTCGTTTTGCCAGCCCGGTGAGTACGTTGCCGGGTCCGGCTTCAATCACCGTGTCCACGCCGTCCGCTGCAAGAGCGCGCATCGTCTCGGCCCATCTGACCGGGCTGGTCATCTGGCCCAGGAGACGGGAACGGATGGTCATGGCATCCACGGCCGGAGTGGGATCCGTGTTCTGGTACACGGGTATCTTCGCGTCACTGAACTCTGCGCCGAGGAGCGTCTCTGCGAAACAGTCCTCGGCCCCAGCCATCGCGGGCGTATGAAACGCGCCAGTGACTGCAAGCGGAATCACCCTGCGCGCACCCGCCTCAGTCAGTTTAGGAATGACCGCAGCTACCGAAGAACCCAGCCCAGAGATCACCACCTGGCTCTCAGAGTTGTCATTCGCAACCCACACTCCCGAAACGCTCGACACGATGCGCGTGATCACACTTGCGTCCAAACCGAGCACGGCGGCCATCGTTCCGGCTTCACCAGCTACATGTTCCGCCATGCAGCGGCTGCGCTCGATGACCAGCTCCAGTCCAGCCTCTACGCTGAACACGCCGGCGATCGCAAGAGCCGCATACTCGCCGAGAGAGTGACCCGCCACCGCTGCCGGGACCACACCCTTGTGGAGGAGCGCCCGGCCCCAAGCCCAGTCCGCGAGATACAGAAGCGGCTGGGCATAGCGCGTCGCGGCGAGCTTGTCGGCAGGGCCCGCGGCAGCGACGCTGGCCAGGTCCAATCCTGAGAGAGCCTCGGCCGCATCGAGCAGACGCTCCAGTCCCGGTGTCCCCGCAAGCCCGTCCAGCATGCCGATCCTCTGGGAACCCTGGCCGGGGAAGAGCAGCGCGGTCCGGTTTCCCATCGGCTACACTCCGCCAGCGAGCGAGCTCAAGCGCTGCATCACGTCTTCGGCCTCGGATATCATCTCCGAAACGATTGCGGAAGCAGGCTCGATCTTGCACACCATAGCAGCCGCCTGCCCAGCCATGAGCGACCCCATCTCGATGTCGCCCTGACGCATCGCGGCCGCGAGCTTGCCCGCGCCAAGCGCCTCGATGTCTTCCGGTCGGTTCTCGCGATCAAGCTCGATGATCTCTTTGGCGAGCTTGTTCTTGAGCACGCGGACCGGGTGACCGGTCGAACGTCCGGTGACGACGGTATCGCGGTCCTTCGCCTTGACGACCTGTGCCTTGACGGCCGGGTGGATCGTGCACTCCTCTGCGCACATGAACCGCGTCCCAACCTGCACGCCGGCGGCGCCCAGCGCAAGCGCCGCGGCAATCCCTCGGCCGTCAGCAATGCCACCTGCGGCTACTACCGGCACGGAGACGGCATCTACAAGCTGCGGGGTCAGAACCATCGTCGTGAGCTCGCCGATGTGCCCGCCGGCCTCCATGCCCTCGCCGATGATCGCATCGGCCCCGATGCTTTCAAGTCGTTTCGCGAGTGCAACGGATGGCGCGATCGGCAGCACCTTGATGCCCTTGGCCTTGAGGGCTTCCATATACTTTCCGGGATTGCCAGCGCCGGTAGTGACTACCGGTACCCCCTCATCGAGCACGAGCTGCACGAGCTCGTCGATGTGGGGTGTAAGCAGCATGAGGTTCACGCCAAAGGGCTTGTCGGTCGCAGCCTTCGCGTTGCGCACCTGCTCTCGCAAGAGTTCGGTGGGCATGTGTCCCGCGCCGATGATCCCGAGTCCGCCGGCGTTGCTGACCGCAGCGGCCAGCTCGGCAGTCGCAGTCCAGGCCATGCCGCCCTGGATGATGGGGTGTTCGATGCCGAGCAGCTTTGTGAGTGGTGTTGCGAGTGTCATGCGGTTGCCTCAGCCCCTTGCTCCGTTTGCTTCATGGTCCAGCGTACTGTCGCCGAACCCCACGTCAGTCCCGCGCCGAAGCCGGTCAGCACGAGCAGGTCGCCGGGAGAAAGTCGCCCGCTAGTATACAGGTCGTCCAGCGCCAGAGGTATCGACGCCGATGATGTGTTCCCGACTGACCCGATTCGGTTGTAGATGCGCGACTCCTCGACGCCCAAACGCTCCCCGACCGTGTCGATGATCCGCTTGTTGGCCTGATGCGGGACAAACCAACGCACTTCATCCAACTCGTGCCCGGATGCAGTGAGCGCCTCGATAGTTGCCTGCGGGATCACTCGGACAGCGAACTTGAATACATCGCTGCCGCGCATCGTCACGAAGTTCAGCCGCTCGTCGAGGGCTTCGGCGTCCACCGGGCGAGCCGACCCGCCCGCGGGAATCTTGAGCATATCCTCGCCCGTGCCATCAGAGCCGAGCACGATGGCTTCCACACCCGGCTCGTCACCTGCACGCAGCACAACTGCGCCTGCCCCGTCGCCGAAGAGGACGCACGTCGTTCGGTCGGTGAAGTCTACGAACCGGCTAAATGCCTCGGCGCCGACCACGATGACCGTCTCGGCACGCCCTGACTCGATCGCGCACACGCCCGAGTGGAGCGCGAACACGAACCCGGAACAGGCTGCAGACACGTCGTAGGCGGGACAGGTGAGCCCCAGCTTGGCCTGCGTGACGCAGGCCGCCGACGGGAACAGGTAGTCGGGGTTGGTGGTAGCGACGACGAGCAGGTCAACCTCATCGGCGGTGATGCAGGCAGAGTCCATAGCGCGCGCAGCCGCGCGCGCCGCCAGGTCGCTCGTTGCCTCGTCCTCGGCGATGATGTGCCGCTCGGAAATGCCCGTACGCGAGACGATCCAGTCGTCCGTGGTATCCACCATGGATTCGAGATCGGAGTTCGAGAGCACTCGCTCGGGAAGATAAGACCCAACACCGATGATCTGGGCGAATCGTGACATGCTTGCGGTCGTCCTTCTGTTGCCGGGCCCCTTCTGATCCTGCGTAGACGGCGTATGCGGAACAATCGCATACGCTGAGCGTCCTGAAAAGGTCTACCGGGTCTCGGGCTCTGTCGGAATCGCTTCAGCGATGCGTGCAGGCAGGTCTTCTCGGCAGGCACGGGCCGCCACGAGCAGCCCGTTGGAGACGGCACGCGCACGGGAGGTGCCGTGCGCGATGATCGCGACTCCGTCGACGCCGAGCAGCGGCGCACCGCCGTAGACGTCAGGGTCGAGCCTCTTCTTCACACCAGCGAACGCCGGCTTCAGTACGGCGGCCGCGAGCTTCCTCGGCAGCGTAGCGGTCATGGCATCCTTGAGCTGCCCGAACAGTGTCTTGCTGGTTCCTTCAAGGAGCTTGAGTGCAACGTTTCCGGTGAAGCCGTCGGTGACAACTACATCGGCAGCGCCAGCGATGAGCTCCCGGCCTTCGATGTTGCCAACGAATCCATCGATTCGGCTGGCCATCAGAGCGTGTGCCTCAATGGCGAGCTGCGAGCCCTTCGTGGGCTCCTCGCCGATGTTGAGCAGGCCGATCCTCGGCGAGTCGACACCGAGCACCGCGCGAGCATACGCCCCGCCCATATGAGCGAACTGCACCAGGTGCTCCGGCTTACAGTCGGCATTGGCTCCCACGTCGAGCAGGACCACCGGGGCGCCAGCGCTGGGGAGCACGGTTGCGATCGCTGGCCGGGACACGCCTTTCGTTCGGCCCATGACCAGAGTCGCCGCTGTCATAGCGGCACCCGTCGAGCCCGCCGAGAAGAACGCGTCGGCCCGCTTCTCGCGGACCAGTCTGCAGCCGACAACGATCGAAGAGTCCTTCTTCGAGCGGACAGCGGCGGCCGGATGCTCGTCCATACCGATGATCTCCGTGGTCGCAACCGGCTCCACGCGCCCGTCAGGCACTGACGCCGCGAACCGCTCCACTACTTCGGCAGGACCACACAGCGCGATCCGCAGCGCTGGATCGGAGTCAAGCGCCAAGCGCACGCCATCCAGAATCTCTTTGGGTGCGAAATCGCCGCCGACAGCGTCGACGGCGATTACTACCTGCGAATCAGTTCTCACGTGACCTCCTGTTGTCGCTTCCGCGAGTGGAGTCGCGTTTCGAGAAGGGGTCACTCGGTATCGATGATCTCTTTGCCGTTGTAGTAGCCGCACTCACCGCAGACGCGATGCGGGAGCTTGGGCTGATTGCACTGCGGGCACACCGACACGCCAGCCGCGGTCAGCTTGTGCGATGAGCGGCGCGAGTTCGTCTTCGCGCGGCCGGTTTTCCTCTTCGGGACAGCCATGGTCTTCTTACTCTCTTCCTCAAACGTCCTCGCGCCGAAGCGACGCTTCGTCAACACTGGTGCGCCCAACAGGGCGTCCACACACGAACGGAGATGATAACACGCCGCCGAACACCTGAACAGCACCCGGATTGAAGGCTCACGCCTCCGAGGACTCCTCCTCGCCGAGAAGGTCCTTCAGCGCGGCGAACGGATGCTCCTCGTCCACCTCGTCATGGCACTGGCATTGTCCGGTATTGAGATCGGCCCCGCACTCGGAGCACAGGCCTTTGCACTCCTGGTCGTGCACGGGCGCAAACGGGGCCTCGACGACGAGCGCCGCAGCCAGTGCGGGCTCCATATCGATCGAACCGTTCGAGTCCACCTCGCCGGTGTACTCCTCGCCCTCGACAAGTTCGGCACCCGGGCGTGGCCACATGCCCTCGACCTCTCCGGTGATCTCAGTCTCGAACTCACAGAGGCAGCGCACGCAACTCGCCGTCGCCCGGGCCGTGATGTTGCCAACGACGACAAGTTCATCGCCGGTGTTACTGATGACGACGTCGAACGATGGCGCCTCGCGCATGACGAACCGCTCGTCACCTACAACGAGTTCCTCCAGCTGCAGATGATCGGAGACGCTGATGGAAGCACCCACCTCATCGAGGATGCTTCGGACGTCGAGCAGGTACTCAGCCATGTCTTGGGCCCAAGTCTCCCCTGCGCTACTGGCGCTGGGTCTTGCCCTGCAGGCGGTCACGGCCGCGCTGCACGGCGGTGAGAAGCTTGCCGAGGTTCACCTCAAGGTTGGCGAAGATCTCGTCGGCGTAGTCCTCGGCGCCGAGGCGCACTTCCCGCTCCTGCTGCCGAGCGTTGTCGAGAATAGCGGCGGCCTGCGACTCGGCGAGCCTCACGACCTCCTGCTCGTTGGCGAGCGCCGCAGCGCGGTCTCGCGCCTCCTCGAGGATCCGGTTGGCTTCTTTCTCGGCCTCCTCGAGCATCTCCTGACGCTCCTTCACGATCCACCGAGCCTGCTTCAACTCATCGGGGAACTGAGCGCGGATCTCGTCGATGATATCGTAGACGGCGTCCGGATCGACCATCTTCTGGTTCGTGAACGGGACGCCTTTGGCGCCATCCACGATCTCTTCGATTCGGTCGATAAGGGCCATGATGTCCATTGCGGATCCTCTCTAGCGGACCATACCCAGCTTCTGGTCGATAGCGTCTTGTACCACATCAGGCACCAGACCACGCACCGACCCGCCGTGTGACGCGATCTCCTTGACCGCCGACGAGCTCAGATACATGTGCTCAGGTGCGGCCATGATGAACAGTGTCTCTATCTCCGAGTCCAACCGCCAGTTCAACGCCGCCATCTGGAACTCGCGCTCGAAATCCGTCATCGCGCGCAGCCCTTTAACGATCACTGAGGCGCCTATCTGCTCGGCGAACCTGACCAATAGCGTATCAAAAGGTCGCACCGAGACGTTATCGAGGTGCGATGTGACCACCTCGATGAGCTTCACGCGCTCATCCGCCGAGAAGAGCGGTCCCCCTCCTTTGTCCGGCGAGTGAGCGACACCGACCACTACTTCGTCGAAGAGAGACGATGCGCGTTCGATGACGTCGAGATGCCCGGTCGTGACCGGGTCGAACGTTCCCGGGACAATCGCCCGCTTCACCGTCACCCCTTTGCGAATACCGCGATGTCGACCTCGGTCGACCCGTAGCGCTTGGCTGTGACCACCTGCCACCCTCTTGGCCACGGCACTGTTGCGCCCTCGGCATGCTCCCACACCGCACAGGCCCCGTCCTCTACAGACTCACTCGCCTCCAGACGCTCGAGCATTGCGGCGACGTGGCCACCGTCGAGTTTATACGGCGGGTCAAGCAGAATCAACGAGAACGGTCCACCGATTCGGCCTCCTGCCAGCGAGAACACGTCGCCAGTCCGGACTGTTGCCCGAACCGTGGCTCCCAGCTTGGCGATGTTGGCGTTCAGAGCCGAGAGGGCCTTGCGGTCCCGCTCCATAAACGTTGCGTGGACGGCACCGCGCGACAGCGCCTCAAGCCCCAGAGCGCCGCTGCCTGCAAACGCGTCCAGTACTTGCGCACCGCCGAGGTCCGCGCCCGTACGGGCACTGAGCGCTGAGAATATCGCCTCGCGCACCCGGTCGGTGGTCGGGCGCGTGAGTTCACCCTGTGGCGCATCGATACGCCGGCCTCTCCACTCTCCTCCGACGATCCTCACCCTGCGCTCACCCACTTCCATGCCTCAGTGAACGTGCGCCGAACCTCGCGGAGGAGCGGCCCGTGCTCTGGGCCGGCGAGCCCGGGGTCGGCGTCAATGATCTCGAATGCATCCACGCGCGCCTGCTCCACCAGCTCAAGGTCGCCGGTGAGTGATGCAACACGCAGATCTGGCAGCCCGTGCTGCCGATCACCCAGGACCTGACCCTCGCCCCGAATCTTGAGGTCCTGCTCGGCAAGCACGAAGCCGTCGGAGGTCGACTCCAGCACACGCAGTCGCTCACGAGCCTCCGGAGAGCGGGCGTCTGACACGAGCCAGACCTCTCCGGGATGCTCGGCACGCCCGACCCGCCCGCGCAGCTGGTAGAGCTGCGCCAGCCCGAAGCGCTCGGCGTTCTCGACGATCATCACGGTCGCGTTCGGCACGTCGACGCCGACCTCGATGACGGTCGTGGAGACGAGCACGTCAATCTCACCATCGCGGAAACGCCGCATCGTCTCCGCCTTCTCGGCGGGGCGCATCCTGCCGGTCAGGAGTCCGACCGTGAGGCCCGGGTACTCCTCGCAGCTGAGGCGCTCCGCCTCGCGGGTCGCCGCCTTCGCCTCGGCGGTTTCCGACTCATCCACGAGCGCGCACACGACGTACGCCTGGTGACCGGCTTTCACCGCGCGACGCACCGCCTGATGCGCCTTGCCCGACCCGGCTATGGTGGTGAGCCGCGTGGTGACTCCGGCGCTACTGTGCGGCCGCTCACGCAGGTACGAGGTCGCAAGGTCGCCGTAGAGCGTCAAAGCGAGGGATCGTGGTATCGGCGTGGCCGTCATCACAAGCAAGTCGGCGGCGGGACCTTTCCCGCGCAGCCCCAGGCGCTGACCGACCCCGAAGCGGTGCTGCTCGTCTACGATCGCAAGCGTGAGGTGCTTGAACGCGACGGACTCCTCCAGTAGCGCGTGAGTGCCGAAGATCACGCCGACCGACCCGTCTGCCACACCAGCGAGCACCTCTCGGCGCGCGCCGGCAGACGTCGAGCCTGTGAGCAGCGCCCACCGTATGCCGAGCGAATCAAGCAGCGGCCCGACCTTCTCGGCGTACTGAATCGCGAGCACCTCGGTGGGCGCCATCATCGCCGCCTGCGAACCGGAGTCCGCTGCCGCAGCTAGCGCATGTGCCGCCACCAGCGTCTTTCCAGTGCCGACATCGCCGAGGAGCATGCGGTTCATCGGCTGGGGCTGCGCCATGTCCGCAAGCACCTCGGTCACCGACCGCTCTTGATCGGCCGTGAGCGGAAACGGCGGATTCGAGCGCAGGGAGGTCAGAGCCGGCCCATCGGTCCTGTGAGCCACGCCCGCTCGCTCGCGCGTGAGCGCGTGGCGGCGCATCGCCATGTACAGCTGCAGTAGCAGCAGCTCGTCGTAGGCGAGTCTCCTGCGCCCCGCCTCGGCGTCCGCGAGACGCTGCGGGAAGTGCACTTGCCTCAATGCCGCGCCGAGAGGCATGAGATCACGCTTGATGCGCAGCGCTGCTGGCAGATGATCGACCACATCGGCGAAGTCGTCGACCGCGGCGGCAATGAGCCTGCGCAGCCAAGCGGTCGTCAGCCCCTCGGTCGTACGGTGCACCGGCAGCACGTGCCCACCGGTTGTCCGCTCGTCCGAGTCGCCAGACAGCTTCTCGAAGAACGGCGCGCGTATCTGCTTCATCCCGTAGTCGAACTCAATTTTGCCGGCTCTGCACCCAGGGTTGATTGAACCAAACGCCGAGCAGCGCGCCTGTTCCGTCAACGATCGCGACCTCGGTGATCGTGAGCCGCGGCTTGGGCTTCTTGACCCGGATCTGGTGGACCCGGCCGACCACCGTGACCTCGGACCCGATGGCGGCGTCACGCAGGTTCGCCGTCGCCGTGAGATCGAGGTAGCGGAAGGGCACATGCCGAACAAGCTCGCCGACGGTGATGATGCCAAGCCGGCCCAGCGCTTCGGCTCGGGCAGCGTCTATGAACCGCGCTGAGGTGACGGGCAGATCGTGTGCAGCGAGCCGGAGTACCCGATCGGCAGGTTTGAGCGGCTCGGGCATGGTCGCGAAGCTCGGCCGCTCGTCAGGACTTGGGATAGTAGGCGACCCCGATGGCCCCTTGCCCCGTGTACGTCCCAATCACGGAGCCGACAAGCCCGATCGACTCGACCTCGATCCCCGCGTCCGCTGCGAGCAGATCTGCCTTGATCGTCTCCGCGATCTCAGGGGAACACCCATGCAAGACGGTAGCGACCATAGGCCCGTTCGCACGCGCGTCCTCGACCACGTGGGCAACGATCTCGCTGATAGCCTTGTTGCGACCTTTCACCTTCTTGAAGGGCTCGACGATGCCCTCATCATTGATGGTGAGAACCGGTTTGATGTTGAGGAGTGCCGCAGCAAGCCCCTGCGCCTTGCCGGCGCGCCCGCCTTTGACCAGGTAGTCGAGCGTGTCCAAGACGAAGTAGATTCGCATCGAGTCGGCTACTTCTTGAGCCTTGGAGGCTACGTCGTCCAGCGAGAGCCCCGCATCGCGCGCCTCGACCGCGCGGCGAACCACCAGCGCAAGTGCCTGACAGACCGTCTTGGAGTCGATCACATGGACGGGAATCGGCGAGTCCGCACAGGCCAGCATGGCCGATTCGTACGTGCCTGAAAGCGCGGCCGACAGGTGGATCGAGACGATTCCCTCACAGCCCTCCTCGGCAAGTGCCGTGTAGGCATCCAGGAACTCGGCGGGCGAAGGCTGCGACGTCTTGGGCAGCGTCGATGCTGCCTCCAGCTTCGCGTAGAACTCCTCAGGAGCGAGCTCGACCCAGTCCAGATAGGTCTCGTCACCAAAGAGCACCTTCAGTGGCACCATCCTGACATCCATAGCCGAGAGCTCGGATGGCAGGAGGTCGCACGTGCTATCAGTAACCAGGCCTATCTTGGGCATTGCGTTCTCCTCCGGTTGTGCGGGCTATTCTGCGGACATGATCACCGGGTAGAGCGGCTGCCCTCCCCGATAGGTCTCGAGTTCTACCTCGGGAAGCTTCTCCCCGATCTTCTCGGCCAGCGCCTCGAGCTGCTCGTCGGAGTACTCGGCGCCGGCGAACAGCGTGACGGTCTCGGCGTCCTCAGCCAGGATCGTCGCCAGCCTCACTGCGACATCGTCAACCTCGTCGCCAACAACCTCGATCTCGTTGTCGTCGACGATGCCGATCACCTGTCCGGTCAGGATCGGCCCGGCTGCCGAGTGAGCGTCCTTGATGGCCGTCGTGACCTCGCCGGTGTGCACTTCGGCAGCAGCCAGCGTCATCTTCTCGGCGAGTTCCTCGATGTCGCTCGTGCCGTCCACGGCAAGCAGTGCCGAGAAGGCCGCCGGTACCGATCTCGTCGGGACAACCGCCGCCGGCTTCGAGGCGTTACTGGCAGCGGCGTTGGCAGCCATGATGATGTTCTTGTTGTTCGGAAGCACGATCACCGAATCGGCGTTCGCCTTGCCGATGGCCTTGATGAGGTCCTCAGTCGAGGGGTTCATCGTCTGCCCGCCGCTAACCACCACATCGACGCCGAGCGACTTCAGTATCTCGGCAAGACCCTCGCCTGCGGCCACCGCAACGAACCCGATGGGCTTGGGGGGCTGCGACTTCGCGGCAGATCCGTATCCAGATCCTGCCGCCGACTCCTCGGCTCGCAGCATCTCATCACGATCGTGCGACTGACGGCGCATGTTGTTCACATGCACCTCGGCGACTTCGCCGAACTGTGTCACATACGACAACACGGCGCCGGGGTCGTTGGTATGGACGTGGACCTTGTACTCGCCTTCGGCACCCACCACCAGCTCCGACCCGCCGGCCTCAGAGACGTACGCCTCGATAGCGGCACGGTCCACATCGGCACCGAAGAGCAGGAACTCGGTGCAGTACAGGTACTCATCGTCGTCCCAGTCGTCTACCGGCTCGACGCTCATGAGCGGAGCCTCTGCAGCCTTGATCTCAGCAACATGCACAGACCGGCCGAGCGCCGCCGAGACGAAGCCCTCGACCAGGATCGCCAGGCCGAGGCCTCCCGCGTCCACGACGCCGTTCTCCCGGAGTACGGACAGCAGCTCAGGCGTGTGCCGGACGGAATCGAAGGCTGCCTCGGAAACGCTCTCGAGTGCCTCAGGGAGCGGCATGCTGGCGTCGCGGGCCGCAGTCGCCGCCTCCGCCGTCTGGCGGATGACGGTCAGCATCGTGCCCTCGACCGGCTTACGGACTGCCTGGTACGAGACGGTCACTGCGCGTTCAAGCGACGTTGCGAGCAGATCTACGTCGAACGTATCTGCATCAGCGACCGCCTCACACAGACCACGCAGGATCTGGGAGAGGATGACGCCGGAGTTGCCGCGCGCGCCCATGAGCGATCCATGGCTCACCGCCCGGCATAAGTCGGCGATGGAGGCGTCGGCGCCGAGTGCGGACACCTCTCGCACGACAGTATCCATGGTGAGCGACATGTTGATGCCGGTGTCACCGTCGGGAACCGGGAAGACGTTGAGGCGGTTTACTTCGTCGATACGCGCCTTGAGCGCTGCAGCTGCCGAGGCGACGAGATCGCGGGCGAGTCGTGTGGAGTCGTATCTAGTCGTCACTTGGCGCTACGCACCTTCACTCCCATGACATGGACCTCCACAGAGGCCACAGGGACGTCAGCCACGTCCGTGAGCACGTACCGCACCCGCTCGGCCAGGTTGTGGGACACCTGGGCCAGCTGCGTGCCGTGTTCGATGATCACGTACAGGTCGACGCTGACACCCTCGTCGCCACTGGAGACCTTCACGCCCTTGCGGAGCTTCTGCGCGGGCAGCAGCTGAGCGACGCCCTCTCGCAGGGTCGGCGAGGCCATGCCAACGACCCCGTAGCTCTCGAGCGCCGCGTAGCCCGCCAGATCGGCAAGCACGTCGTTCGCGATGTGTATGGCTCCTTGCGGATGCTGAGGCATAAGCTCTACGACTCCTTCTCCGCTGTGGCTGCGGTTTCAGCCTCACGGTTCAGATCTGCGATCAACTCATCGAGCGCAACGCCATGCGCTCCGGCTACCGCCGAGAGCGACTCCATGGATGCCGCAAAACACACGCCACAACCGAGATCGTAGCGTTCGAACACCTCGGCAGCACCCGGACACTTGGTCAGGACGTCACTGATGAGCATGTCGGGCGTGACCTGCACGGGATCCTCCAAGTATCGGCGCCTCTGATGCACGCGCCTCGTGCATAATCCGCCGGCGAGCTCGCGCTCCCTGCCCGGCGCCCACGCGCGAAGCATTGTCTGTGGCATCCGATAGAGTATAACCAATGCAGGGTTTGTGACGTCGAACGCGCCGCTTGTAGCGGGCGCACGTAGTGTGTTAGGATTTCACGCGCTTTGTGCTTGAAACGTCAGGCGGTTCCAGTGATGAGGCCGCTGCTAGTCTGAGGAGACGCGAGAGATATGTCGAAGGTCTGCGCAATCTGCGGGAAGAAGCCTGCGGCGGGTCGTAACGTGAGCCACTCGCATCGCGTGACCCCCCGTACTTTCCGTCCCAACATCCAGAAGGTCACCATCGTTCTGGACGGCCACGTGAAGCGCGCGAACGTCTGCACCAAGTGCATGAAGAAGGAAGGCAAGATCACGCGCGCGTAACCGGCTGAGCCGATAGCTGAGTCACCGAAACGGTCGCCGATACGGCGGCCGTTCTCATTTGCCGAGAAGACTGCCGAGAAACCCGGCGCGCTCCGCCCTAGACGGCCACTGCCTCCGCGGCCTCGGCCATCTCGATGAAGGCGCGCGCAACCCGCGGGTCGAACTGTGCGCCTGCCTCACGCGCGATCTCCTCGAGCGCCTCGCGCGGCGACATCGCCGTCCGGTACGCGCGTGGCGAGGTCATCGCGACGTAGGAGTCAACCACAGCGAGGATACGCGAGCCGAGCGGGATCTCGTCTCCCGCAAGCCCCAGCACATACCCACTCCCGTCCCAGCGCTCGTGGTGGTGGAAGATGATCGGAACCGCGGCAACCAGCGCCGGCACCTGCGCGAGCGCGTCGGCGGCGATCCGCGGGTGCATCTTCACGAGGCCTTGCTCAACAGTCGTCAGAGGATGCGTACCCGCCGCCGACAACACGCCGGCCGCTGGCATCCCGATGTCGTGAAGCAGCGCAGCCATCGTGACCGCCTGTCGCTCCTCGTCAGGAAGGCCAAGCCGCTCGGCAAGCTGGCCGACGAGCTCGTGAGCGCGGTCGACCGAGCCGAGCGAGTACGGGTCCTTCGCCTCGATTGCGACTGCGAGCGCACGCACCGTCTCCAAGTAGCGATCGCCGGACTCCGAGATATCACGCGCATTGCGCAGGGCCGCCGCGGTCACCTTGCCGAGGACTTCGAGCGCCTCGATAACGCGTGCCGAACGCCGCGCCGTGAACTCGCGGCTGCCCACGTTGAGCACGCCGACTACACCGGCATCATCGGAGACCGGTACCGTAATCGCGGAAATCACGCCATGACGACGGGCCTGCGGACCCCGGCCATTGAGGTCCTCGATCACGAGCGACCGGCCGGTCGCCTGCACGACGCCAGCGATACCCTCGCCCTGCCGGACGACGGTGTCGCGGACGACAGCCTCCGGGAGCCCCCTTGCGGCACGGATGCGCATCGCGCCATCAGGCGCAACCAGCATCACGCTGCCCGTTTGAGCGCGCGACACCTCCATCGCCTTGTCCAGCGCGGCATAGAGTATCGTCTGAGGGTCGCACAGGTGGACGATCTCAGCGGCTGCCCTAAGCATCGCCTCGGCCGCGGCATACTCGCTCTCCAGCACGTCAACTGCAAGAGCTGCAGATATCGACGCCTCGAGCCGAGCGGCAATCTCATCGAGAGCCAAACGGTCGGGGTTTTCGGTGCCTAGGTCAACGGCGACCGCGCCGAGAGTGTCGCCGGCACTTACCGGCACCGCGTACCGAGAGGAGCCGAGCTTCCCTCCGGGAATCTCGTCATAAGCCCCCATCACCGGAGCGCCAGACTCGACGGCCTGACCCAGCGCGCCGGATGCCGAGGCGACCGGGTGCAGTGTAGTGGCGTTGTCTCCCACCGAGGACACGGGCCGCAGGGTGTCAGTAGCCTCATCCAGCAGCCAGAGATGTGCCGATAGAACCGGGGCGACGGAGCGCGCCGCCTCGGCGAAGGCCTCAAGCACCGCCTGAGTGCCGAGTTCGGTGGAGCGTACTTCGCCATCGCCATGCTTGGTGGCTGACGAACTTGGGGTGGGCTCGGTTGACTTGCTGCTTGATGGCGCCGCTATCGGCGGTGACATACTCGGACGGGCCGACCGAGACGCTTCACGCTTGTCGGCGATTGCGCGGCGGACGAGCGCGACTACCACACCGGCAAGCGCGCCTGCCACAGCTCCAGCACCGATGACAAGTGCCAGCCGGTTGTCGGAGCTGTTGGCCGCAAGGCCAACAGCAGCAAGGGATGACGTCAGCGCTATCAGTTGCACTCGAACACTCCTGTCATCCGCGAAACGCGAACGCCGAATCGTCGACGAGGAACGTGCTCGATACCTGCTGCTGCTACCGATCCTTCTCGGTGGTTCTACGTATGTATCCAGCAGGATTATACTCCCCCACCGCGGGCGAGAGTACAAGCACCGTACCCTCGTGTACTTCTACTCGTGCCTGCGAGGCGGTGATGATGTTGCTCGTTCCCAGCGAAGACATCGGCTGCAGCTCATGCCGAACTAGCGGCCACCTGACACCAGAGACGCTCACGATGGCCTGAGCCGGCAGCGCGAGCAGTGATACCGTCGATCCGGCACCCGTGAGCTCGAGGCTCTCGCCGCTGAACACTACCCAACCCGCGAGACCTGGCTCGCGCAGTGAGACGGCGAACTCAGCAGCCGCCCGCGAGAGGCTGCCCATCGCGACGATGGTGTGGTCCGCGCGCGATCCCACAACGCCGGTGAGCGTCACTTCTCCGACGCCGAGACGCGCAGCCTCATCGAGCGCCAGGTCGAGGTCGGTCACGTCCTTGTCGGCGGGGAATCCGACGAGCCGGGCGCCCGCGGCCTCGACCGTCCTGAGATCCGCCTCGGTCGCCGAATCGAAGTCGCCGATGACCACGTCGGGCGCGATGGCGGCCTCGATGCAAGCGCGAACGCCCCCATCGATCGCGATCACGTACTCGTGCTCGGGCCCGAGCGAGGCAACCAGCTGGGCGACGCCTGGCACCGGCGCGGCGCCGATCAGGAGCGCTCGCCCTCTCATCCGCGACGCCCCTCAATGCCAACAGGGACCGCCCGCTCCAGCGCCGGCACCAGGACAGCCGCTGCCGCCGCGCACGCCACAGCCGACGGCCCCAGGTAGCTTATGTTATAGATCGCCGAGTACAGCCAGACAGGCTGCCCCGCTGGAGCAGCATCCGCGAAGAAGATCACGCCCGAGATCAGGTGACTCGCGAAGCGTCCTGCGCCTCCGACAACAGACCAGACAGCCGAGAGCGCCGCCGCGCGCCCCTGCTCGCCCCGACTAAGCGCTGAGGCGACCAGCGGTCGGCCGAGTCCTGTAATTCCGCACAGCGCAAACGCGAGCGGGTAATCGAAGAGCAGTTGGGCGGGGTGCACGATGTAGGGGTCGAACAGTAGATCGCCGAAGCCCCACAGCGCACCAGTGACAAATCCGGGAACCAGACCACGGCGAAGCGCGATGATGAAGATCGGCAACATGTCGAGTGCGATTCGCCCACCCGCGATGTTCCAAGGCAGGCGTACGCCGATGTAGTTCAGTACTGCCGCCAACGCGACCGCAAGCGCAATCTCGACGATGACTTGGATTCGTTCGTTTCGCATGCGTCCCCCATTCCCTGTTCGTTGGCGTGCGGGAAGGGACTGCGTGGTAATCAGCCGTAGTGCTGGCCCCGCATTACCGGGACCGTCCCTCGGTCGCGACGTCACTCCGTCGCCTCTCAGCCACCTTCGCGGCTCCCGACACGGTCTTGCTGGCAATCAGAGTCGCACGGTACAGGCGACCGCGCAACCGCTACTCCATCGCGCGCAGATGGGGGTACGGGTTCACAGCACCGCCTCCGCCTGGATGGATCTCGAAGTGCAGGTGCGGCGCATTGGCTGACGCGTTGCCGGTCGAGCCGACGTAGCCGATGACCTGCCCGGCGCTCACTCGACCGCTTCGCACAGCCCACGAGCTGAGGTGCGCATAGTAGTAGCTCACTCCGTTGTCGCCCCGTAACCAGATGACTCTACCGCCGAGGCCACCCGTCTTCGAACTCACTGTCCCGCTCGTCACAGCCACGCAGGGCGTGCCGTGAGGTGACATGATGTCCGTGCCTTGGTGACGACGCCGACCACCGGAGCGCGACGCTCCCCAAGTGTTGGAGTAGTAGTAGGAACCTCGGACCGGAAAGACGAGTCCGTTGGAGCCCGCGACTGCCCGATAGCTAGTGGACGAGACTCCGCGCTCCTTCGCCCTGGCGGCAGCGAGCCGACTCTTGACCTGATCGAACTCGGCTTGGACGCCTTTCAGCTCCTTCTGGAGCTTGTCGCGCTGTGCCCGCAACTCCTTCGTCCTCTGTGCGCGCTTCTTCTGCTCGGCGCTCAACCGCTTCTGGTCCTCAAGAAGATCGCGACGCAAGGACTTCACTTCGGCGACGACCTCCGCATCAGCGTCACCGATGCGCGCGAGATAGTCCGCACGAGTCACAAGCTCTTCAAACGAGCCCGAGCCTACGAGGAAGCTGATCACGTCGAGGTTCTGCCGGCGGTAGATGCCACTGACCCGGCCGCCCAGTCGGTTCTGGGCCTCAACGAGCTTGGTCTCAGTCTCGGCGATGTCCTTCTCGGTACGCTCGAGTGCGACCTCGGTCTCGTCGAGCTCCCAGTACGCCTTCTCGTATGCCGCTCCGGCGCGCTGGGTCTTCTTCTTGACGGCTTCAAGCTCCTTCTTGAGCTCCGCCACGGTCGCTGCACCGGCACTTGCCGGAAACGCAATACACAGCACTAGAGCTGCGATCGCGATGCGCGAGATGGCCTGCCTCATGGCTGCTGCCTCTCCCCGAACGCCTCCCCCAGCGCAGTATATATCGCTTGCGCAACACGGTCTGCCCAGCGGGGATCACCGAACGCGGCGACATCGCTCTGAGACGTCAGGACGCCCAAGCCGATACGGACGGAGGGGTATGTCGTCCCCGACAGGACGGGGTCAGTGACGCTGCTCGACTCGATTGACGGAGGCACCGAGGAAGACAGTTGGTTCGCGACAACCGATGACAGGCTCGGCCGAGGCGCACCGGTGTTCGCGACCAGACTGACGGTCCGGCCTTCCTGACCCGTCGCGGCAACCGACAAGCCGATGCCCGCCACTGCGTTGATAGCGCGTGCATTCTGCGCACGCTCGGCATCTGGAGTACTCGTGACAAGCCCCGATCTCAACACGTGGACGGTCGCGCCGGACGCCTCAAGCAACGAGCGCAGACGCCTGGACACCTCCATGGACGTATCAGACGTCGCACCGGCGGGCGACAGCGCCGGGTCGATGACGAACGTCAGCCCCTGCAAGTTGAACGGGCGAAGGGTCGCAGATCCGGAGATGGGAGCTGCTACCTGGACGTGGATAACGTCGCCCGTGCGCACGATCGAGCCCGGCGACGGGATGGTCGCCAGCACCGTGTCGCTGGCGTCCTCGGACGCGATGTACTCGACTTCGATCACAAGGCCGCGGGCTTCAAGGATTCCCCGTGCGAGCGATAGCCCATCGCCGATAACGTCGGGCATGACCATCTCTTCCGTGCCTGCTGACACAACAAGCTCAACGACCTCGCCGCGGGACGTCTCTACGCCCGCGCCGGGAAGTTGCTCAAGCACGCGTCCGATCGGCTCGGTACTGAACCGGTTCTCGACGACTCTTGACGTGAGTCCGGCGTGGGCGATGGTGGCCTGGGCCTCGCCCACCGAACGGCCCACAACATTTGGAACCACGGTACGCGACTCGGCATTGACCATGTACAGCGCGATGCCACCTACCACCAGAGCGGCGAGCAGCAACGCACCAAGGACCCACCAGACGCGGGAGACGAGCGGCTCGCGCGCGGGACGCTCACGATCCAGAGCAGGAACCAGTTGTGATTCGATCTCATCAGCGGGAGCGGTCTCGCCCTCGGCGTCCGCTTCACCACCGGCGTCAGCGCCGGAGGCGGAATCCTCGGCGTCGTCGCCAACTGTTATGGCAGGCTCGGTGCGCGGCAGCAGCTCTTCGGGGGTCTCCATCGACGCGAAATCGAGCTGCTCGGGGGCACGCTCGGCGGAGTCCCCAGGAGCAGCATCCGATGCGGCATCGCCGGGAACCGCTTCCGGCTCGTCCGGGTGCTCGCGCGGCTCTTCAGTGTATGTGTTCTCTTCATCCATAGCGTATCAGTTTAGCCTGAACGCAATTCTTGCGCCGAATGCGCACTGGCAGGTATTCTGCTTCATTCATGGCAGACCAACAGACGGATCGAGAGGAGCGGTAGCTGTGCCGACGTACGACTTTCGCTGCACTGAGTGCGACACGACGTTCGAGGTGGTCAGGCCGATGAACTCGACCGCCGACGTCCTCTGTCCCGGCTGTGAAGCGCCGGCCGTGCGAGTGTTCACTCCGGTAGGCATCGCCTTCAAAGGCTCCGGGTTCCACAACACCGACTACAGAGACTCCAAGCAGCGCACGGGAGCGCCCCCTGCGCCGGCCGAGTCATGCCCGACATGTCCGGCGGCCGCTTCATCTGGCGGCACCTGTCCGGCAGCGGCAAGCACCGAGTAACCCGAAGGCCCCGCAGATCGCGGGGCCTTCGCATTTCTTCGGCGGTCTGACGCAGGCGGGGCAGGACCGCGGGTTTCTCACTCGGTGGCGCGCTGGGCGGACTCAGTCCATCCGCACCCAGAACTTCTCGGCACCAGTACGATGCACCGTCTCGATGAATCGAACGGTGCCGGTCGCGTTGTCCATCGCGATCGAGTGGGTACGTGCGCCTTGACCGAAGTACTTCACGCCGCGAAGCAGCTCGCCATCGGTGACACCCGTGGCGATGAAGGCGGCCTGATCGGTGTTGACCAGGCAGTCCATGGTGAGCACATCGTCGATGTTGCAGGTTCCCATGTCGACAGCGCGGGCCTTCTCTTCCTCGCTTCGCCAAGCGAAGCGACCCATGAAGCAGCCACCGATGCACTTCATAGCCGCACAGGCCAGAACGCCTTCAGGGGCCGCTCCGATGCCGAGGTACAGGTGGATGCCCGTGCCTTCGATAGAGGTTGCGACGCATCCGAACACGTCGCCGTCGCTGATCAGGCGGATGCGCGCGCCAGCTTCACGCACCTCGCGGATGAGATCGGTGTGGCGGTCACGGTCCAGGATGCATACGACTAGGTCTTCCACGTCGCGCTTGAGCGCCTTGGCGACGTTCTGGATGTTCTCGGTCGGAGACGCGTCGATGTGGACTGCGTCGGCAGCCTCTGGCCCGACAGCGATCTTGTTCATGTAGGTGTCTGGCGCATGCAGGAGCGTGCCCTTGGGCCCGAAGGCGAGAACAGCGAGCGAGTTTGGCTGGCCGTACGCTGTCAGGTTCGTGCCCTCGAGCGGGTCGACAGCGATGTCGATCTCCTCGCCGCCTGATCCGACCTCCTCGCCGATATAGAGCATGGGCGCCTCGTCGCGCTCGCCCTCACCGATGACGATGCGGCCGGAGATGTCCACCTCGTTGAATGCCTCGCGCATGGCTTCGACTGCCGCGTTGTCCGCCGCATGCTTGTCGCCCTTGCCCATCCAGCGTCCTGCCGACAGCGCGGCTGCCTCGGTGACCCCGATCATCTCGACGATCCGTGTGTTGAGCACTAGACCCCTCCCTCGTTATCCTGCCCGCTCCAGACGTGCGACGAAGTGCCCGTCTGCGCCGCCTGGCTCGGGCAGAGACTGATACCAGCCCTCGGGGCCAACAAACCCCGTCCATGCGCTCGGCATGAGGTCGCCCACGGGCACTGCCGAGAACTCCCTCCCGGCCTCCGAACGCAAGAACCCCTCGACGACCTCTGCGTTTTCCCGACGCGCGATGGTGCATGTCGAGTACACCACGAAGCCGCCGGGCTTCACAAGCCGAGACGCCCGTTCGAGCATCATCCCGCCGAGCGCCGCAAGCGCTTCGATCTCTTCCGGTTTCGCACGCCAGCGCCTGTCGGGATGGCGGCGCAGGGTCCCGAGCCCCGAGCAGGGCGCATCGACGAGCACGCCATCGGCACCGGCTTCGCGCACGCCGACATCGGCTGGAGTCAGTGGGGCGGTGGCGTCAGCAGCCACGGTCACGATCTCGCCATAGCCGAGCGATTTCGCTGCTCCGGCGAGTCGGCCGAGCTTGAAATCGTGCAGATCGAGCGCCACGAGGCGCTCAAGTGGTCCGCCCGCGCGCCGTGCCAGCGCAGCAATCAGCAATGACTTGCCACCACGACCGGCGCCGATATCCACAAGAGTCATCCCAGGCCGGGGCTTCATTGCATGCACTGCCAGCTGCGCACCGGCATCCATCACGAGCGCTCGCTGCTCTCGCAATGCCTCTGCACGGCGCGCGACAGCCGGCCTCCCCGCGACGACAGCGCCGGGTAGACTGCCGAGCGCGGGCTCGGCGCCAAGGGCCTCCAACCCCGCCGAAAGGCGCTCGGCGGCGTCGGGTGCGGCGCCAAGAGCAGCGAACGTGAAAGGCGCGGGCACGTTGTTGGCCGCCATGACGCGCGCTGCGGTCTCTCGGCCGAGCTCGGCGACCCAGAGCTCGGCGAGC
The DNA here is from genome assembly GCA_964492775.1 of uncultured Eubacteriales bacterium. Classification (GTDB taxonomy): domain Bacteria; phylum Actinomycetota; class Coriobacteriia; order Anaerosomatales; family PHET01; genus WRDS01. The sequence goes on from CAZBLH010000004.1 coordinate 30,266, forward strand.
CAGCGCGGATGCCCGTACAGCCGAGCAAGGGCTGCGGTGTCGGCGTCCGGATCTCCCCAGGGGAAAGTCTCGGCTTCGCGAGCCACTCGGCGCATGACCGCGTTCACAAGCCCAGCCGACCGCGGGTGGGACGCCTTCGCCAGCTTGACGGTTTCGTTGACGGCGACCCAGGGCGACGTCTGCTCGAACAAGATCTCGTACGCCCCGAGTGCGAGTACATCCGAGGACTGCGGGTGGATGTTGGTGCCCGGGTCGACCACTCGCAGCACGGCTTCGTCCAGCGTTCCTCGGACGGCAATGGCTCCGTAAGCGAGCCGCGTGGCCATCGCGGCATCGCGGGGCTCGAGCCTCGCGCCACTCAGGACCGCGTCGAGCGTCTCATGCGCGTAAGCGTCGCGCTCCCGTACGCGCGTCAGAACCTCAAGTGCTACGACCCTCGCGGCCGATGGCTTGTCCGTCACAGTTCACACCAGGACCCTGAGTCATCGAACCGAGCGCCGCGAGCCCAGTCGCAGCCGGGCATCTCGGCCTTCCCGTCCGGCTTGACGCGCTCGACGAGCACGCTTCCGTCGGTGAAGCCGATCACGAGCGCGTGCTTCCGGCATGCCAATCCACCAGGCACAACATCCTCCTCGGCCTCGAAGGCTTCGGTCACGGTTGCCGAACGCCCGCAGATGGCGAGGCGCGCCGGCGCCTGTGGCGTGGATGCCCGGACTCGCCGAAGCGCGTCGGCGACCGAGATATCCGGGGTGAGGGCGACATCCGGCTTCTCGATCTTGGCCGCGTACGTCGCCTGTGATTCGTCTTGCGGAGTCCAGACCACCGTTCCTGCCTCGATTGCTGCCAAGGCGCGGATGAGCGCACCAGCGCCCTTCTCGGCAAGCTCGGCGGTGAGCTCGGCTGCGGACTTCCCGGCAATCTCGACCGTCACCGGCTCGGTGAACGGACCGGTATCCAGGCCCTCTTCGATCTGCATGATCACCACACCGGTCTCGATATCGCCCGCGAGAATCGCGCGCTGCACCGGCGCGGCGCCGCGCCAGCGTGGGAGCAGCGAGCCGTGCACGTTGATCGCGCCGAGCGGCGGGACCGCGAGCACCTCGGGCGGCAGGATGAGGCCGTAGGCCGCTACGACGATGACGTCAGGCGCGAGTGCGGCGAGTTCGGCGACGGCCGCCGGCTCGCGCAAGGTCGGCGGCTGACGCACCTCGATGCCGAGCTCGGCTGCGAGCTGCTTGACAGGCGATGACCGCAGGGTGCGGCCGCGCCCAGAAGCGGCGTCCGGGCGGGTGTAGGCGGCGACGACGTCGTGGTGCTCGGCGAGTGCGCGCAGCGAGGGCACCGCGAACTCCGGTGTCCCCATGAAGACGGCCCTCATGCGCGCTCCGTCCGAATCGATGGCGTCACCCTCTGTCTTCCCAGTAGAACGGCTTTCTTCTGAAGTGTGCAAGCGCAAGGACCAGAACCTCGTCATCTTCGACGGTGTATGTGACTCCATACGGAAACCTCGTCAATGGTCGCATGCGTGAGTGTTTGCCTACCACCGGCGAGGACAAGGGATACACGGCGATGACCTGGAGAGCGCGACGCAGGTCCGCCTCGAAGGCTACCGCCAAGTGTCGACCGATGGAGTCGTAGTATGCAACGGCCTCCCGAAGTTCCTCCTGCGCGGCAATGTGGACCCGAAAGGGGTGAGTCACCGGGATTCCGCGTACGCTTTGGCGAGCGCCTCCTCCAAGGATACCGTCTCGGCCAGCCCGCGCTGTATCTGCTCGTAGCGCCGGTCGGATTCCTCGATCCACAGTTGCACGTTCTCGTCCTCCGAGAGCGAGTCAAGGCTTCCGAGCAGGTCGCGCGCGATCTCGGCCCGAACCGACGGCTCCAGCTTCATGAGTTCGGATTTAAGTTCATCGATCGTCATCTGGGGTCACCTCCCCGCGACCTTACCATCGAGGTCTGACTGCGATCTAACACGAATCCTTACTCCGTCTCGCCGGGCATCGCGCCGCGTGCCAAGGCATCCCGATAGCGCTTCAACGCCTCTCGGCGATCCTCCCGCGTGGCGCGGTCGATGATCAGTAGTCCATCGAGATGGTCGATCTCGTGCTGGAACATGCGTGCGGTGAGCCCCTCGGCCTCGATTCGCAGCGCCTTTCCGTCGAGCGTCATGCCTTCGACGGTCACTTTGCACGCACGCTCGACCGGCACGGTGATGCCCGGAAGCGAGAGGCAGCCCTCGTCTTCGGTCTCGCACTCACCGCTCGACTCGAGGATCACCGGGTTGCAGACCGCCGACAGCCCCGTCTTGTCCTCGGTCAGGTCGAATACGATGATGCGCTTCATCACGCCGATCTGCGGCGCCGCCAGCCCGACGCCGGGTGCCTCGTACATGACCTTAGCCATCTTCGCGGCAAGCGGGCCGAGCGTCTTGTCGGTCGCCGGGTCGATCTCGCTCGAGGTCACACCGAGCGTAGGATTGGGATGCGAAAGGATATCCATGATTCTCTTCCAGTTGTGTCTTGACGGGCCGGAGACCCCACACGCGCTCAAGCCCGGTCACTCCATGCGGATTGTCGCGAATATGATACCAGCCTGCTAGCTCACAAACCGACATGCAACTGGTGGTCAATGCCTCAAGCTCGAAGAAGCTGAGACTGCTCGAACGGATCCGTGTTCAGGAGCGCGCAACAGCGGTATCGTTGCATCAGATTCCCCGCGTTTTCTTTCGGGTGCGATCAGGGCTAGGAATCAGCGTCCAATTGCACTGTCCGCAGTGCAGGGCCATTTTCATCAGCGACCCCTACGAGCACTTCATCTACACCATCAGAATCAAGATCGGCAGCGACAACAGAGACTGTTGCCGCTTTCTCGATCCACTCTTTAGAAATCTTCATCCGACCTTCTCGGTCCACTCTGACCAAGGCAAATGATGCCGGAAAACCCATGTCTCCCGCTTTGGCGTCAGCGGGTTCAATGAGCAGCAGCGACTCGCCGGAACTGCCGTCCACCGAAATAGCATAACTCGCATTCGCTCGCACCTCCCCAAGAATCTCCGGCTCTGCAGTTGAGGTCCAGACCGCCACTCTACTGGAGCCTGAACGCACGACAATTTCAACGCCGGGAGCTGCGCATAAATCGGAGCACGCAAGTACATCGTTGGCCCCTTTTAGACTAAATACTTCTGCTGAGCCAGCTGGGGAAACGAGATGAGCCTCAATGCTCTCGGTATGCCGTCTCCAAAGGAGCCACGGCACCTGCTTGTCACCCGTCGAGAGCACACGCCAGTCGCCTTTTGCATCCAGAGACAGGGAGGTCGTCATCTCGCCCGTAGCCTCGTCCAGAACGAGCGCCTCCACACGTTCGCCGCGCGCTACAAGCAGAAGAACCTTGCCCGGGCCGCCAGGCATACTGGCGACAACGGCCCCATCTTCTGACGCGTCATCCGGGTAGGTCCAAACACGCCTCCAGCCGCTCGCGCGCCGCTCAAAGCAGTCGACCCTCTGTCCTCCATCGGTGAGGTCATGCTCATCGACTTCCACTAGGACTCTCTGCTGCTCCGTAGCATGCAGTGAGGCCACTGTGCCGTATGTCAACAGAAGCGGCTGGCCGGACACTCCATCGTCGTCAAAGGACATGGCGACAACTTCCGTATACGACATTCGACCTTCACCTGTTCCCGGTGGTCCGTAATCGGAGCCGGAGCGCCGCATCAGCATCTCATTTCTTGCATGAACAACACCTTGCGTATACATGCCGAAGACGAGCGGTCGATCGGCCCTGATTGAATAGGATTGTGCAACCGCTGCGTAAGGTCTTAGCCCTTCGGCAGTGCCCTGCCAGATGCGTTCGCCTACGACCACCAGCGGCTTGTCGCCAGACTTGACCCCAACCAAAGGCACTCCAGATGTAGGAACGGAAGAAATGAGGAGTGGCTTGTCGCTGCAGCCCGTGAGCGCAAGCACAAGGGTGCACAAACACAAACCCAACCGCCAAACGATGTCTCGCATGATACCTCACCCCTATCGTCACATAGCCACGTCATGTGACTCCTAACCCATTGCACCTCTCGCCTCCGATCTCGACTGTAGCTGTGCACGCGGGTTCACCTCCAACCCACAGGAAGTTGAGAGCGTCCCCGCTACAGCAGATCCATCGGGTCCACGTCGACCGCCACGCTCACGCCGCTCGGGGCCGGCGTGCTCGCGACCGCCTCGCCCAGCGGCCCCGCGACGTCCGCCCCCGCAGGCGCCTTCACAAGCGCGTGCCAACGCCAGGCGCCCTTGAGGCGCGAGAGCGGTGCGGGGCTCGGCCCGAGCACCTCGAAACCCTCGCCCACCCGCGCGCGCACCGCTTCCGTGAGAGCCCCGGCGTGCTCGCGCACAGTCGAACCGTCCCTCCCCCACACGAGCACGTTCGCGAGTCTCCCAAACGGCGGATACCGCAGTTCGCGCCGGGTCTCGGCCTCCTGCTCGTAGAACGTCACCGCATCATGCGCCTCGACCGCGCGCACCGACGGGTGGTCGGGCCAGTACGTCTGAATCACCACGCGGCCTGGCTTGACGCCGCGACCCGCTCGGCCAGCGACCTGCTCGAGCAGCTGGTAGGTGCGCTCGCCCGCTCGGAAATCGGGCACGTTGAGCGTGATGTCAGCCGAGATCACGCCCACGAGTGTGACCGCCGGGAAATCGAGACCCTTGGCGATCATCTGCGTGCCGAGCAACACCCCGCTCTCAAGCTGCGCGAACTCGGCGAGCAGACGCTCGTGCGCGCCTTTGCCGCGTGTGGTGTCGGCATCCATGCGCACGATCGGCAGCTCCGGCAGCAATGCCGCGAGCTCGGTCTCGACCCGCTGAGTCCCCGAACCAAACCTGCGCAGGTACGGACTCCCGCACTCTGGGCATTTCGGCGGCACCGGACGTGTCGCTCCGCAGTGGTGGCACATCAGGCGCGAGCCGACTTCGTGATACGTCATCGACGTGGTGCACGAGTCGCACGCCGGCACATGCCCGCACTCGCGGCAGAGCACGAAGGAGGCGAACCCTCGGCGGTTGAGGAAGAGCACCGCCTTGTCGCCGGCACTCGCAACCTCCTCAAGCGCGGCGATAAGCGGACGCGAAAACATCGATCGGTGTCCCGCGGCGAACTCGGCAGCCATATCGACGACCTCGACCGTCGGCATCGTGCCACCTGCCACGCGCTCCGGCAGCTCGACGAGTGTCCACTCGCCGGCCGAGCACCGCGCGCGCGTCTCCATCGAAAGGCTCGCGCTTCCCAACACAAGGGTGGCACCGACCCCCTCGGCCATCCGAACAGCGACGTCACGGGCGTGGTAGCGCGGCGCCGAGCCCTGCTTGTAGCTCGACTCATGCTCCTCGTCGATGACGATGAGGGCGAGGTTATCGAGCGGCGCAAACAACGCCGAGCGCGCACCGACGACGATGCGCGCCTCGCCGCGGCGCACCAGGTCCCACTGATCGAACCTCTCCCCTGCTGAGAGCCGCGAATGCAGCACCGCGACGTCGTCGCCAAAGCGCGACCTGAAGCGCCCGACGGTCTGCGGTGTGAGCGCGATCTCGGGTACAAGCACGCACGCGGTGCCACCCCCTTCAATCGCCTCCTCGATAGCGCGCAGGTAGACCTCGGTCTTGCCCGATCCGGTCACGCCGTCGAGCGCCACGACCCCGCCGCCAGCGGCGCCCGCTTCGCGGATCGCAGCCAGGGCACGCCTCTGGCCGTCAGTGAGGTGCTTGTGGCGTGGCGCGGGCTTCTCGGCAACTCCGATGTCGCGGATGCGTCTGCGCCGCTCGATCGCGACCACACCCGCGCGCTCTAGCCCCCGCAGGCTCGACTCCACCGATCCGAGATCAGCGGCGAGCTCGGCAGCGCGCACCGGACCGGCTGCGAGCGCGTCGATCACAGCGCGCTGCTGGGTCGCGTTCGCTCGGGGCTTGAACGAGGCTGCCTCCGGCGTGAGTGCCACCCAGCGGTCGTCGACGGGGCCGACGTCCGCTCGACGTAGCGTCCACCCCTGCTCGCCGTCCTCACCGGCTGCGCGCACGGCCTTGGGTGTGCCGCCAGGCGGCAAGAATAGGCGCAGCGCCTCAGAAAGCGGACAGAGGTACTGGCTCGCGATCCAGCGCGCGAGGTCGACGCTATCCGCACGGAAGTAGGGACCGCCGAGCACCGCTCGCACGTCCTTGAGCGCAGGACGAGCGCTCGTTTCGGCGAAGCCGACGACATAGCCCACGACCGGCCGCCCGCCGAACTCGACGAGTACGCACGAGCCGACCTCCACGTCCCCCAAACCGTCGGGGACGCGATAGTCGAAGTGCGTGTCGAGCGCCCGCGTAGGGACGTCGACGATGATCTGCGCGATTGGCGGGGCTTTAGTGGGTTGCATGATTGCCAGCATAGCGAAGACCGCCGACACGAACGCGTCGACGGTCTTCGTCAGCACACGGTTTCAAGCCGTCGTGAGCGGAAGCAAGCGATGCCCTCCGGCCACGACTCCCCACGTCCTAGGCCCTGGCGGCCTCGATCAGCGCCTCGGTGCGGTCAGTGCGCTCCCACGTGAAGTCACGGTCGTCGCGCCCGAAGTGCCCGTACGCCGAGGTCTTGCGGTAGATCGGCCGACGCAGGTCGAGGTCGCGGATGATCGCGCCCGGACGCAGGTCGAAGACCTGATCCACCGCGCGCTCGATATCGGCGACAGGCACCTTCTCGGTACCGAACGTCTCCACCAGCACCGACAGCGGGCGCGCCACGCCGATGGCGTAGGCGAGCTGGATCTCGCAGCGGTCCGCGAGACCGGCGGCAACGACGTTCTTGGCGACCCAGCGAGCAGCGTAGGCTGCCGAGCGGTCGACCTTGGTGGGGTCCTTGCCGGAGAAGGCACCGCCGCCGTGGCGACCCATTCCGCCGTAAGTGTCGACGATGATCTTTCGTCCGGTGAGTCCGGTGTCACCCATCGGGCCGCCGATGACGAAGCGGCCGGTCGGGTTCACGAAGATCTCGGCGTTCTCGTACACGAGGCCCTCGAGTTCGAAGACGGGCTTGATCACGTGCTCGATGAGGTCGGGCCGCAGCAGGTCCTCGATCTCAACGCCCTCGGCATGCTGGGTGGAGATGAGGATCTTCTCGACGGACACGGGCTTCCCGTCAACATAGCGCACGGAGACCTGCGTCTTGCCGTCGGGGCGCAGGTAGTCGAGCACGTCGCCCTTTCGGACTGCCGTCAGCCGCTCGGCAAGTCGGTGAGCGAGGTAGATCGGCATCGGCATGAGCGTCGAGGTCTCGTTGCACGCGTACCCGAACATCATTCCCTGGTCACCCGCGCCGATAAGGTCAAGCGGGTCGACGCCCTTGCCGTGCTGGACCTCGAAGGACTCGTCCACTCCCTGCGCGATATCCGGGCTCTGCTCGTGCACGCCGAGGACAACGCCGCAGGTCGAGGCGTCGAACCCGTACTTGGCGCGCGTGTAGCCGATCTCGGCGACAACCTTGCGCACAATCGAAGGGATGTCGACGTAGGCGTGAGTGCGGATCTCACCGCCGACGACAATCAGGCCGGTCGTAGTGAAGCACTCACAGGCGCAGCGCACGTATTCCGGCGACGCACCCGGGAAGCCCGACTCGGCAAGCTCGGCCTCACGCGCGATGATCGCGTCAAGCACCGCGTCGGAGATGGCATCGCACATCTTGTCGGGGTGGCCTTCGGTCACCGACTCTGAGGTGAACAGGTAATCTCGCTCGCTCACGTCTTCTCCTATCTTCGTCACGGCCGCGATTCGGCACCGCTGCCGACTTGTCCCGAAAACACAAAACCCTCTCCTGGCAGAGAGGGCTTCACTTCGCAGGCATGACGCACACCGCGACTTCTTCCCTCATCTTCCAGGCGAAATGCCTGCCGAGATGTGGCACCGTGCGCTTCTTTCAGCGTCGGTTGCCGGGGCGTCATAGGGCTCGGTCCCTCGACCCGCTGCAGTCCGCCGGGAAGACAGACCACCTCTAGATGAGCACGCACACGATATCACCTGAACAGACTTCGCGCCAACCAAGCAGCCCGTGTCGGGTACAATTCTCACTGTGACCACTACAGAAAGGAGCGGCTCCTTGCCGTCCGAACCTGCCGAGAAGAACGAATCGCTTCGCGAGACGATTGAGGCCAAGCGCGAGAGGCGTATCGACCACGCCGCTACACTGCTTGAGGTAGCGGTCGGCTGGGCTGAGACCGTGGTCGCGCTTGTGCTTGCCATCGTGATTGTCTGCACCGTGGTCCTCGTCATCGGTGCCACCATCGAGCTCATTCGTGATCTGTTTGGCGCTGGTGCTCGAGAGCAGGTGAGCGCCCTCATCAAGACTGTGCTCGACACCTTCATCATCATTGAGCTCTTCCGGATCACGATCGCGTACGTGCGACACCACGAAGTCATCCATACCGTTCTTGAGACCGCGTTGGTGGTCGCCGCCAGGGAAATCGTCGTGATCGAGGCCGGCGCGAATGAGCCTCTCGCGGCGGCCGCCGTTGGTGGCACCCTGCTCGCGGTCGGCGTGACCTGGTACCTACTCAGACGAGGCATCTCGCTGGTCGGCGACGAGGAGCAACACGACTGACATCGGAAGCCCCCGGCGCTCTCCGTCCCACACCACCCACTACTCACAAGGAGCCTACGCTGTGCCCGTGACACCTCGCGTCCGCTTCGCCCCCTCGCCGACCGGAACCCTGCACGTTGGCGGCGCCCGCACCGCCATCTACAACTGGGCGTTCGCTCGGCGCAACGGCGGCGTCTTCATCCTCCGCATCGACGACACCGACCCGGAACGCTCAACCGCCGAGAACACCGCGCAGATCCTGAGGTCGCTCCGGTGGCTTGGGCTCGACTGGGACGAGGGTCCGGAGGCAGATGGCGATCATGGCCCGTACTTCCAGACCCAGCGCGCCGACAAGTACTCGGCTGCACTCGAGGTGATGCGCGCGAACGGCTCCGCGTACCCCTGCTTCTGCTCGGCCGAGGATCTTGCAGCCAAGCGAGAGGCTGCGCGCACGTCCGGAGGCGGGTCCGCAGGCTATGACCGGACTTGCCGAACGATCGACCCGACCGAAGCGCAGGCACGCATCGCCGCCGGACAGCCGCACGTCTGGCGCCTGAAGGTGCCGCTCGACCGCGGCCCTGTCGTCGTGGACGACTCCGTGCGTGGCTTGACCGAGTTCCCGATCGAGGCGATGGACGACTTCGTGCTCGTGCGCTCGGACGGCAGTCCCACGTACAATTTCGCTACCGTCGTCGATGACGCCGACATGGAGATCACGCACGTCATCCGCGGTGACGACCACCTCACCAACACTCCGCGCCAGACACTCGTCTTCGAGGCGCTCGGCTACACTGTCCCTCGGTTCGCGCACCTCTCGATGATCTGGGGACCCGACGGCAAGAAGCTTTCCAAGCGCCACGGCGCGACCTCGGTAGAGGCCTACGACGAGATGGGCTACCTGCCGGAGGCTCTCCTGAACTACCTCGCGCTTCTCGGCTGGTCGCTCGACGGGGAGACCACGATCGTCTCGGCCGAGACCCTCAAGGCAAACTTCTCGCTCGACAGGATCAGCAAGAACCCCGCGATCTTCGACGCCGAGAAGCTCGAGTGGATGAACGGCGCCTACATCCGCGATATGACACCTGCCGAACTCGCCGCGCGCATGCTGCCTTGGCTGGAGCGGGCCGGGCTGACGGACGCCGCGGACTTCAGCGAGCGTCGCGAGTGGTTCGAGCGACTCGCACCGCTCGTCTCCGAGCGGCTCAAGCGCATGGACGAGGTCGCCGAGAAGGTCGCCTTCCTCTTCGCCGATCCCGAGGTCGATGAGTCCGCGCGCGAGAAAGTGCTCGCCAAAGAGGGTGCGCGGACTGCACTCAACGCAGCGGCATCGGTACTGGCCGAGTGCGACTGGAACGCCGCTGCTATCGAGGAAGCGCTGCGCACCGTGCCCGAGACCACCGGTCTGAAGCCGAGAGTCGCATTCCAGGCGCTCCGCGTGGCAATCACAGGCTCGACCGTCTCGCCCCCGCTCTTCGAGTCGCTGGAGCTGCTCGGCAGGGAACGTTCGCTCAAGCGAATCGAGTGCGCAAAGGCGTATGCGGCGTAGGCGCAACCGCGTCGCGAGGGTCGCGTGAGAACGTCGCTCGCCGAGCAGCAAACGTGGCGACTACGCTTCCTCGCATTGCAGGTTGACATAGCATGAAACCGCCGCTAGGATACGTTTTCGCGCCTCCCGAGGCGCCAGAGGTACAGGGGTATGGTGTAACTGGCAACACGTCGGATTCTGGTTCCGAAGAGTCTAGGTTCGAGCCCTAGTACCCCTGCCAGGCGTGGCCCGTTCGTCTAGTGGACTAGGACACCGCCCTCTCAAGGCGGAGATCACGGGTTCGAATCCCGTACGGGCTACCAAGATTTCTCGCAGGTCAGAGGCCACAGAGCTTCTGGCCTGTTTCTTTCCTGACGGCTACCGGGGGCGCTCGTGTCCCATCTTGGGCACATGTGGGTCCCGACTCAGGACCCATCCCTGACCTCCCGTCTCCGCCGCCCCCGCGTGATATCCTCTTGCGTTATGGATACCTCTGAGAATCTCACCCCAGCACGCAGTGACTTCATCCGTGACATCATCGCCGCCGACCTGCGCGATGGTCGGCATCAGGCGATTGTCACGCGCTTTCCGCCGGAGCCGAACGGCTACCTGCACATTGGCCACGCGAAGTCGATATGCCTGAACTTTGGCGTAGCTGATGAGTTCGGCGGTCGCTGTCACCTACGCTTCGATGACACGAACCCCGCGAAGGAAGAGCAGGAGTACATCGACTCGATCAAAGAAGACGTGCGGTGGCTCGGCTTTGACTGGGGTGAGCACCTCTACCACGCCTCCGACTACTTCGAGCAGCTCTACGAGTGGGCGGTCTACCTGGTCGAGGCCGGAAAGGCGTACGTTGACGACCTCTCGGCCGAAGAGATCCGCACCTACCGGGGAACCCTGACCGAGCCGGGCAAGGAGAGCCCGTACCGCAACCGCTCGGTAGAGGAGAACCTCGACCTGCTCGCTCGCATGCGCGCCGGCGAGTTCGAGAATGGCTCACGCGTGCTGCGCGCAAAGATCGACATGGCCTCCCCCAACATCAACCTCCGCGACCCGGTCATGTACCGCATTCTGCATGAGCCGCACCCCATGACCGGCGACAAGTGGTGCATCTACCCGAGCTACGACTTCGCACATGGGCAGTCAGACGCCATTGAGGGCGTGACGCACTCGATCTGCACGCTCGAGTTCCAGGACCACCGACCGCTCTACAACTGGTTCATCGAGAATCTGCCGGTGCCCGCAGTCCCGCACCAGTACGAGTTCGCGCGCCTGAACCTCACCCATACCGTGCTCTCCAAGCGCGTCCTCCTGCGGCTGGTCAACGAGGGTCATGTGCGCGGGTGGGACGATCCACGGATGCCCACGCTTTCTGCTCTGCGTCGCCGAGGCTTCCCCGCCGAGGGCCTGCGCAACTTCGCCGAGATGATCGGCGTCGCACGTTCCGACGGTACCGTCGAGATCGAGTTGCTGGAGCACGCGGTGCGCAACGTCCTGAACCGGGTCTCGCTTCGGCGATTCGGTGTATTGAACCCGCTCAAGATCGTCATCGAGAACTACCCCGAGGGCGCGTCCGAAGAGGTCGAGGTTCCCAACAATCCCGAGGATCCGGAGGCTGGCTCCCGGCTGGTGCCCTTCTCGCGTGAGCTCTGGATTGAGCGCGATGACTTCATGGAGGACCCGCCCAAGAAGTTCTTCCGAATGGCCCCCGGTCGAGAAGTCCGGCTGCGCTCGGCATACTTCGTGACCTGCACCGATGTCGTGAAGGACGAGTCCGGCGAAATCGTGGAGCTGCGCTGCACCTACGATCCTGAGACGCGCGGCGGGTCTGCGCCCGACGGGCGCAAGGTGAAGGCGACCCTCCACTGGCTGAGCGTTGCTCACGCAGTCCCTACCGAGGTGAGGCTCTACGACCATCTCTTCACCGACGCATATCCGGGCTCAGACGGACGCGACCTCTTCGAGACCATCAATACGGAATCCGAGCAGATTCTCTCAGGCTGCTTCGTTGAACCCGCACTTGCCGAGCCGGTAGTCGGCCGGACCGTGCAGTTCGAGCGTCTCGGCTACTTCTGCGCGGATCCCGACTCTGCACCCGGCAGGCCGGTTTTCAACCGCACGCTAACACTTAAGGACACGTGGGCGAAGCTGCAGGCGCAGGGCAAGCACCAGTAGCGTCCGGGTCTTGCAGCACGGTTCGCGCTGATCGCACAGCGTGGAGCGGTATTCGCTGTTATCATCAGTGGTGGAGTGGGCCAGACGGCCGCGCGTGCCTCAGGGTACGTGAGGAAAGTCGGGGCTCCGCAGGGCAGGGTGCCTGCTAACGGCAGGGCGCGGCGACGCGACGGAAAGTGCCACAGAAAAGAAGACTCCCCCTCTGCCGCGAGGCGGCGGGAGAAAAGCTGAAACGGTGCGGTAAGAGCGCACCAGCGTCACGGCAACGTGGCGGCTTGGCAAACCCCACCCGGAGCAAGGGCGAATAGGAGCGGCTAAGACTGGCCCGGTCGACGCTCGGGTACGCCCGCACGAGGCCGTCGGCGACGGCGGTCCCAGATAAATGGTCGTCCAAGACAGAACCCCGCTTATCGGCCCACTCCACCCGCCGCTCGGCTCATTGCCGGGCGCGCGCTACCACTGGAACGTGCTGCAGGTGGCTGGCGTCCGCTCATCCTTGTAGGTGCATGTCTCGAAGTAGACGCAGTCCGCGCAGGTCATCTCGGCGAGATTGATCGGCGACGGCTGATAGCCGAGCGGCTCGGGCTCCGCCTCGGGCTCGGCAGCAGGCTGCGGCTCGGGTTGCGGCGCGGAGTCGACTACCGCGCTCGGCTGCGCCTCTCTCTCGGCCTCCAGCTGCGGCACGGTCACGGTCTCTGTTTCAGCCTCAGGCTGCGGCACGATCACGAATTCGGGTTCAGCCTCGGGTTCGGGTTCAGGCTCGGGCTGCGGCTCAACCTCGGTCTCGAGCTCCGGTTCCATCACCGGAACGGGCGGCAGCCACGCCTCCTCCGTCTCCGGCTCCACTGGATCGGCCTCATGGGCTTCAATCCCGAGTGCGGTCTGAGCTACAACAACGTCGCCCTCCTGCTCCGATACCAGCACCGACTCCTCGGCGACAACGATCTTGTACGGTTCGTACTCGGGCGCAGGTTCTGGCGTCGGCTCCAGAGCAGCTTCGGGTTCGGTCTCGATCTCCGTCTCGGGCTCAAGCTCATGCTCTACCAGCTCCGACGCTGCCTCTGGCTCGGTGGCAGACTCCGGTTCCAGTGCTAGCTCGGCATCCAACTCCGGCTCAAGCTCGGGTTCGGACTCTGGCTCGTCTGCAACTTCAGACTCGACCTCAGCCTCCGCCTCAAGCTCATTTGCGACATCAGGCTCATTCTCAGATTCAGGTTGCGGTGCCGCTTTAGCTAGAAGGTCGAAGACAGAGATCACCCCGACCGGACTTTCCTCAGGCGCGGCGTCGGCAGACTCTTCGGCCTCAGCAGCCGTCTCGGCAGAATCGGCCTCCGGCTCAAGCGCAGGCTGCTCAGGCTCCGAGCTGGTCTCTTCGGGTGACTCGATTGCCGCTTTGGCCTCGCTGGCTTCGATTGGAGATTCCGGCGTGTCAGGATGCGGCACCGCAACCGGATCTTCACTCGGCTCGCCAGAATCGGATCCTCGGCTGAACAGGCCCTTCACCGTCACCGGAACACGCGTCCATGGCCAGCCCTTAGGCTCAGGAACCGCATCCGGGTCCAACTCAATGATGTCATCCTGTGCGGGTTCAGGCTCGGTCTCAGGTAGCTCTGCGCATGGCGCTTCAGGCTCTGCGTTCTCCTGTGCCACCTCTCCCGGCTCGGAAGACTCCCCTTGGAACTCGGCTTCCTCCCCCTCCGACTGCGGCACCTCGTCCGATTCGCCCAGTTCGACATCCGCGTCCTCGGCTACGGCCTCCTCAGAGGGTGCCACCGCGATCGAAGTCGCATCTGAGCCTTGCAGGAAGGCCGAGACTCCAGGTTCCACGATTGCGCGGCTCGGCACCTCATCATCCTCGGCCGCAGACTCAGACTCTTCGAGGGAGGTCTCTGGCTCAACCTCAGGCTCCGGCTCATCGGACGTCGACTCCATTTGAGCCTCGGGCTCCGCGGGAAGCGATTCAGCCTCCGGCTCGGGCTCGGGCTCGACCTCGGCCGCTGGCTCCTCGACCGGGACGTCGGCCGACACATGCTCGGATTCCTCCGAGTGTGCGGCTTCTCCTTCACCCTCGACCTCGAGCTGCGGCTCCACTTCTGCTGTGGGTTCGCCGGCCGGGGTCGGCATGAACAGCACCGGCGCGGCCTGATCGAGGTCGACCACGAAGAACTCGACAATCTCGGCGAACTCCGGAGAGGCCGCGAGACCCGACAGCATCTCAAGCGCCTCGGGGCGACTTCCGACGGTCTCCGCGGACACCAGCCGCAGCTCCCCGTCCCGTCCCTTGCCTAGCAGGAAGAATGGCATCGCTCATCCTCGCTCGTCGTTACCGTACTCAACCAGACCTAGCGGCCTGTACACACATCCTAGATACGGTATCGGGGATTCCGGTGCGCCACCTTAGAGCCTGTTTGCGCACTCACCCATCGCCACACCCTTCACGAAGCCTCTTCAGGCGGTTGAGGTTCTCGGAGTCCTTGAGAGGAGGCTCGCCCGGCATCTCCGTGATTACCGACACGTGCTCGAGCTCCGGCGCACAGACCATCGCCGAGAAGCCCTCGCAGCCGATCAGCCCGTCACCGATCCATGCGTGTCTATCACGGTGGGAGCCGCGCGCGAACATAGCGTCGTTCGCGTGGATCAGTCCGAGCCGCTGGAGCCCGATGGTGGCCGCGATTTCGTCGACGGTCTCTCTCCAGCCTTCCGCAGTGTCCAGCGGCATGCCGTATGCGAAGGCGTGGCACGTGTCGAAGCATACGCCCAGCTTCTCGGGGTCCAACCCGGTCGCCTCGATAGCGGCGGCAAGCTCGGTAAACGTACTCCCGAAGCTCGAGCCACCACCGGCGGTGTTCTCGAGCAGCAAGCGGGTCCCTGCGGCCGCATCCCCAGCAAGCTCGTACGCGCGAAGAATCGTGTCGGCGGTGCGGGCAGCGGCCGCCGCAGCGTCTCCTGCGGCATCATTGCCGACGTGTGTGACGACGCCCACAGCGCCGAGCAGCCCAGCTCGCACAAGTTCGTCGGCGAGCGCATCCGTGCTCCTCGCGCGCAGGACATCATCGGCGCTGGATAGGTTGAGCAGGTATGCGGTGTGGGTGTACACCGGCCCGAACTCCCGCTCGGCGCGCAGGGCCACGAAATCGGCAGCCGCCTGCGGGTCTACCGCTTTGCCACGCCACTGTCGCGGGCTCTTGGCGAAGAACTGCAGGCACTCGGCACCCACCGAGATTGCGTAATCCAGTGCCTTCTCATAGCCCCCGGCAACAGACACATGTGCTCCGACCAGCATCTACTCTCCTTGCGCGTCGTGTATGGATGGGGCCGAGCACTTCTCGGCAAGTCCGTCCATTCTACCGCCGAGAAGGACCGCGCTACACTCTCGACATGGACCAAAGTGCCCCACATCCCTGCGAAAGCGAGCCTTGGAAAGGCCGAGCAGTGCTCCACGTCGATCTCGACGCATTCTTCGCCGCAGTCGAGCAACTCGACCACCCGGAGTGGCGGGGCAAGCCGCTCATCGTCGGCGGGGATCCGAACAGGCGAGGTGTGGTATCGACCGCGAGCTACGAGGCACGCAAGTTCGGCGTGCGCTCCGCGATGCCCTCAGCGAGGGCTGCGCAGCTTTGCCCGGATGCCATCTGGGTCTCCGGCAACTACGGGCGCTACCGCGAGATGTCCGAGCGCGTGTTCGAGATCTTCCGCGCCGAGTCCCCGCGCGTCCAGCCCGTCTCGATAGACGAGGCGTTCATCGACGTCACCCCCGGCGAGTACTCCCGAGAACACCCCGTGACCATCGCTCGGCGAATCAAGGAGAGGATCTCGGAGCTCGGCATCACGGGATCTGTGGGAGTCGCGACGTCAAAGACACTCGCGAAGATCGCCTCGGAGGTGAACAAACCCAACGGTCTGACGGTCGTGTGCCAAGGCGAGGAGGGCGCGTTCCTGGCACCAAGGTCGGTGCGAGAGATGAGCGGCATCGGACCCAAGACCGCCGCGAGGCTTTCCGCGCTCGGCATCAGCACCCTTGGAGGACTCGCCGAGCTCGACGACGAGACTGCTCGGCAGGTGCTTGGCGCACACGGACCGGAACTCATTGCACGAGCGCGCGGCACAGACCCACGGCCGGTCCACGACAACGACCCGGTCAAGTCCGTGTCGAACGAGCGCACGTTCGTTACGGACGTGCGCGACGCCGACGAACTCGAGGCTGTGGTCGGCATGCTTTCCGCCAAGGTCGGCCAGCGACTACGCCGAAAAGGGATGGCCGGGCGAACCGTCACGGTCAAGCTGCGCTTCAGCGACTTCACCACGCGCACCGTCCGGCGAAGCCTCAACGTGCCCACCGATGACGAACTCGCCTTCGCGCCCGTCGCGCGCGAGCTGGTCCGCAGCATCTGGACGCCGGGTGTGGGCGTGCGCCTCCTCGGCGTTGGCATCTCCGGCTTTGACGAGCGCGCCGAGCAGCTCACGCTCATGGAGCCGGCGGCCGAGCCCACTGCCGAGAAGCCCGCGCACGCAAGACGGCGAGGCGACCTCGTGCGGGGCATCGACGCCGTCCGAGAGCGCTTCGGCGATGACTCGGTCCGCTTCGGCCGCGATCTGTTGCACGGCGACCACATGCGCAAGGCGACCGAAACCGGTCACGACGAGGACTAGGCATAGCGCGGGTGGTTCACCCGGAGCCTCAGCTGAGTGTCACAGACCTCGCGATCTCGAAGGTGAGCGCCGTCGGAGTCCCATCCACCTTCAGCATGAGCACGCCGCCGATCTCGTCGCGGTCGATGACCTCGACACTCGCTCCCGGCTTGAGCCCCTTTCCGCCGAGGTATCCCAACACGTCCTCGACCTCGGCCACGCGAATCACGACGCCGGCCTCGCCTACGTCCAAGTCGGCGAGCGAGCGTCCGGTGGCGGCAACGGGAACGGTTCCGTCCGCCGAAGGGATCGGATGGCCATGCGGACACGAGACCGGGTTGTCCAGGTAGCTCTCGAGCGCGGCGAGTACGCGCGCTGACATCGCATGCTCGAGCAGGCAGGCGTCCTCGTGAGCGGCCTCCCAGTCAAGCCCGAGAACGTCGACCAGGAAGCGCTCGGCCACCCGGTGCCGGCGCACGATGCCGAGCGCTTGGATCGTGCCCTGCTCGGTCAGAACCACGTCTGTACCCTCTCGGTCAACCAGGCCGTGGGACTGCAGGCGTTTGAGGGTGGCCGTGACAGTGGGACCCGAGACGCCGATATCCTCGGCGATCTGGGAGGGCTTCACGACTCCGTCCCGAGACAGCTTGTAGATGGTCTCGAGGTACTCTTCCAGTGTTGGTGAAGGCATCTTCCCGCCATCTCGCGACTTCGCTGGACACCATCGTAGGCCACCCGCGGCGGCATCGCCACCGTCACAGCGCCCGAGCAGTTGGCTGCCGATACCGGTCCGGGTATAGGTTACCGTTCGTCGGACACAGACTGCCTTACATCGTTGTTGCCGTACCGTTTGGCTTCTTCTTGTGCAAATTGCCGTCAGACCCGTTGACGCGCATATGAGCCAGGGGTACATTCAGTTTGTCCCCAGAAGTCGGACGCAGCGGTTTCGGAAAGACGGTGTACCGGTAGCTGCCCGAGAGGGATCCGAAGGAAAGCAGCGGCTGTGAGGTGGCTGCGGGAAGTCGGAGCCTCAGAGGTAAGAATCGTTGGGAAGCCGGTTCGAGTACGAAGACCCGCGGGCGAGGTTTCTGGGGACACTCATGTTCTCAGCACTTTCGCGCGCCGCCCCCGCCACTCCCTTGGATTCCGCGCGCAGCTCCTTAGACTCAAGCACCCTTGACGCTCGCAGCCGCTCAGGCGGTCCTCACGGCCGGTACACGAGCTTGGCGATCGGCGACTCCCAGACCGCGACCTCTTTGACGGCCACGCGTGGGTCCACGGCCGCACTCAGGCGCTCGCAGATCACCCGCGCGAGGTTCTCGGCGGTCGGGCTGATCTCATCGAAGGGCGATACCTCATTGATGAGGACGTGATCGTACTCGTCGAGCACCGCCGCGAGGTCGGCCTTCAGCGACTTGAAGTCGTAAACGATGCCGATCTCGTCAAGTTCCGGCGCCACCACGGTGACCTCGACGTCCCATGTGTGACCGTGAAGGTTGCGACACTCGCCGGGATAGCCGTACAGGTGATGCGCGGCATCGAAGTGCCCCTTTACTGACAGCTCATAAGTCCCCACGCGACAGATACCTCCCAGCTACTGGCGTTCAGAAGAGCGCGCCCGGCCCGCTCTCAGAGCCTGGTTCGCATACATAATCGCCGACTGATGCCCGCGCATCCATTGCTTCGTTCGCGAGCGCATCGGCCAGCTTGTTCTCGGCGCGGGGAATGTGGCGCACCTCGAAGGCGCTGAACTTCCTAAGCAGTGAGAGAGCGCGCAGGAACAGAGGCTTGAGCCCCTCGTTCTTGACTCGGTAGGCGCCGTTGAGCTGCTTGACCAAGAGCTCGCTATCGGCGAGCACCAGCACCTCGGCGTGGCCTAGAGCAAGAACGTTCTCGAGTCCCCAGATAAGCGCCTCATACTCGGCGACGTTGTTGGTGCAGGTGCCGAGAAAGCGCCCGCCCTGGCAGATGACCTCGCCGTCGGACTCCACGACGAACCCGGCGCCGGCAGGACCTGGGTTGCCTCGGGCTCCGCCGTCGCTTCTAAGGGTGACGCGGCTCACGAGCCCTCCTCGCACGCGCGAACCACGATGAGCCTCCGGCACTGCGGGCACACGCCGACGTCCTCGCCCTGCTGCAGGTCGCGAATGCGTTCGGCTGGAAGCGACATATGGCACGCGGTGCAGGTGACTCCCTGCAGAGTGCCCACTCCGATGCCCCCCTTCGCCTCGCGGGCGCTCTCGTAGCGGCCGAGCAAGACCGCCGAGATGCTGCCGGCGACTCTGTCGCGCTGAGCCTCGAGGTCAGCGATCTCTTGCTGAACCTCCCCGCCGACCTGCTTGAACCGCTCGACGAGTGAGGCCTCGGTCTCCTTGAGCTTGGCGAGCGCACCCTCGACAGTCTCTATCTGGGCGTTCGCCTTCTCGATGCGCTCCATGTACTGCAGCGACTCCATCTCGAGCTTGTCGGTCCTGCGCTTGAGGCCGTCCATCTCTCGAGTGATCGCCTGTACCTGGCGGTGGTCCGATGTCCCCATCAGGCGCTCCTGCTCATGTGCGATCTTCTCGGCGATAGTGGCGATCTCGTCCTGGCGTGCCTTGAGCTCCGCCTCGAGCTTCCTCAGTAGCACCCCGGCCTTCTCGCGGACCCCCACCACCTCACGCAGCTTGGCTCGGGCAGCGAGAATGCTGCGCTTCTCCGGCAGCTCATCGAGCCGCTTGCGGGCACGAATGATGTCGAGATCGATCGATTGAAGCTTCAGAAGCGCAGCAGGCTCAGACATCGCGTCCCTATTCATCTATGAGCTATGAGCGGTCCACCAACGAGGACGATCCGCGAGCACTTCCACGGGACAGTCGGCATCTTCGATGCCCGGAATCCCGCGGACCGTGCGCTCCAGCAAGCCGACGAGCGGCCACTCGGTCACGTCGTGCCCGAGCTCGATCACACACAGCCCGCGCTCCACGGCGTCCAGCGCGTCATGATAGCGCACTTCCCCGCCGATGAGCGCGCGGGCGCCGGCGGCAAGCGCGTCTGGGATCAGCGAGCCGGCTGAGCCCGTGGCGGTCGCGACCAGGTCAATCAGCGTGGCCGGCTCGCCCCAGACGCGCGGGGCAACGCCGCAGCGCTCGGCGGCACGGCGCGCCAGGTCGCCAAGGGTCACAGCCTCCCCCGCTCCGCCCGGCCTCGCGAGCATGCCGAGCGCTGCGGCGTTCCGGGAGCGGCGCACCTCCGACACGGTCACGAGCGGCTCTTCGTACGGGTGCGCCGCGACCGCCGCGGCGGCGACCGCGCGCGCCAAGGGTGGCGGGCATACCATCTCTAGCCTCACCTCGGCTGCTCCAGACGGCTCGCCAGGCGCGCCAATCGCAGGCCGCGAGTCCTCGCTGGGCGTGAAAGCTCCCTCTCCGGGCGCTGAGAAGCTGCATCCCCGATAATCACCGATGCGTCCGGCACCCGCAGCGATCATTGCTGTGCGCACCTCCTCGGCGTTCTCAGGGGGCACGTAGACGGTCACCACACTGACCGGCATGGGTGCCGTCTCGAGCGGTCGCATGGGTTCGAGGTCGAGCCGCTCAGGAATCAGTCGCTGCGCCACTTCGTCCCGGTCGAGGTTCGTATGCGCGTTGATGAGTGCAACACCGGCGCTCAGGGCGGCAAACACCGCCGCGCCGCCTCCGGACGCATCAGACCTGATGGCCACAGGCGGCTCCAGGAAGACGGGATGATGCGTCAAGAGCACGTTAGCGCCTGTGGCCGCAGCCTCCGCTATCGTCGAGACGGTGGGATCGAGCGCGCACACGACGCCGCGCACCTCGGCATCGGGGTCGCCGACGAGCATGCCGACGCGGTCCCATGCTTCAGCCCGCTCGTGAGGGAACCGCTCGGCGATGGCTGTGTCGATGTCGCGGACCCGTAGACTCATAGCTCGATCCACCTCGCTTCTCCACGCCCGCGCGGCAGGGCCACTCGCTGGTAGCCCGCGGCGCGAAGCGTCTCATACGTCGCAGCGATCTCGAACCCGACCTCGCCTGGCTGGTGAGCGTCGGAGCCAACGGTCACGTCAACGCGCCGCTCGGCAAACGCGGCGAGAAGCTCAGGACCGGGATAGAGCTCGGCGACAGGCTTGCGCAGCCCGGCTGTCGACACCTCAACGAAGACACCACCTTCCGCGGCGGCACTCGCGGCCTCCGCGTACAGCTCACGCGTGTCGAACGAGGGTCGGTGCCCGAACTTCTTCGGCAAGTCCGGGTGGGCCATGACGTCGAACAACCCGCTGCGGGCGGCGTCGCACCAGTGTGAGAAGTACTCCTCCCACACCGTGTCTACCTCTCTGCGCTCCCACTCTGTCATGTCGTTGGGGTCGTCGAATGCCCATCCGCCAATGAAGTGGACGCTGCCGAGCAGCACCGTCACGCCCGCCTCGCGGGCGATCGCGAGCTGCGAGTGCGTCTTATCGAGGCACCAGGACAGCCAGTCGGCCTCGGCTCCGAGTACGATCTCAAGACCCGGACCAGGTTCAGCAGCGACCGCTTCACGCGCCTCGTGCACGCCTGTCGCGTAGCGGGCGAACTCCTCAGGTGACGGAGCCAGGTAGCCCTCGGGATCGAGATCGAAGGGCAGCGGGAGGTGCTCGGCGAAGACGATACCGACAAGCCCGGCGTTGCGGGTGGCTGCAACTATCTCGGCGACGGAACCGGTGGCGTGCCCGTTGAACTCCGTATGCACGTGGCAGTCGATCAGCTCGCGCATTCGATCACCCCCCCGCCCACGACGACCTCATCACGGTAGCAGACCACGGCCTGCCCGGGCGAAGCGCCCGACACTGGCGCGTCGAAAGAGACCACAAGCCTCTCCTCGTCCTCGGCATCCTCTACGCGCGCCGTGGCGGTCACCGGCTCCATACGGTATCGCACAGCGGCCTTGATCGGCACGGGCACGCCCTTCTCGGCGTGCCACACCACCGAGTTCGCGCGGACCTCAGCAATCTCAAGGGAGGACCGCTGGCCCACGACGACCCGGTTGCCCGCCGCGTCGAGAGCGACAACGTAGAGCGGCTCGGCAAGCCCACCGATGCCCAGCCCTTTTCGCTGGCCGACGGTGTAGTGCGCCAGTCCGTCGTGGCGTCCGAGCACGCGGCCGTCCACATCGACGATCTCGCCGGCGACTCCCGCGCCCGGCTCGCGCTCGATTACCACCGGCGCGTAGTCGCCGTTCTCGGCGAAGCATGCTTCCTGGCTCTCGGCCTTGCGGGCGACCGGCAGGCCGAACCGCTCGGCGAACGCGCGCACCTCGGTCTTGCGCAGCTCTCCCACAGGAAACAGCGTGTGCTGCGCCTGAGAAGCGGTCAGACGGTAGAGGAAGTAGCTTTGGTCCTTGGTGGCGTCCACCGCCCGAGCCAGGCGCACCTCGCCGGAGCCGTCGTCGGCAGCGATGAGCCGCGCGTAGTGGCCGGTGGCGAGATACTCGGCACCCTGAAGTGCCACCTTCGAGAGCAGGTCAGCGAATTTCACGCGATCGTTGCAGGCGATGCAGGGATTCGGCGTGCGACCGGCGGCATACTCGCGCGCGAAGGGGGTCACGACCTCGCGCTCGAATGCTTCGCGGTAGTTGAGCGAGTAGTGCGGGATGCCGAGCAGGTCGCACACCCTGCGGGCATCGCGTACCGCCGAGACGGAGCAGCAGCCACCCTGCTCATCAGTGGACGGCCACAGCTGCATCGTGACGCCGGTGACGTCGTGTCCAGCCTCAAGAAGCAGCGCAGCGGCGACGCTGGAGTCAACGCCGCCGCTCATTGCCACAAAGACGCGCGCCATACCGCGTTCACCGCCCCAGTGTGAGGGCGGCGACTGTCACAGCTCGCAGGCCTCTTCGTGGTCGTGGTCCTCATCGGCATGCGGATCATAGTTCGGGTCCGCACTCTTGATCTCGCCGGAGATGGGCTCGCGCCCGTGCTTCTTGAGGTAGTCGTCAACGGCCACCTTCAGCCCGTCGGTCGCGAGCACCGAACAGTGCATCTTGGCGGCAGGCAGCCCGCCGAGCTCATCGGCGACCTGCTTCTTGGTGATCGCGGCCGCCTCCTCGAGCGTCATGCCCTTGGCCATCTCTGTCACGATCGAGGAGGTGGCGATAGCGGCACCGCAGCCGAGCGTCTGGAACCGGATGTCGTTGATGTGGTCGGTGTCGTCCACCTTGATCGTGATCTTCATGATGTCGCCGCAGACGGGGTTGCCCACCTCGCCCACACCGTCGGCATCCTCAATCACCCCGACGTTGCGCGGGTTGTTGAAGTGGTCCATGACCTTCTCTGTGTAAAGCACTTGAGTCGAGTCCCTTCGTCCTGGCGAATCCTGGTTCTGGTCAGCTCACCGACCCTATTGCTTCCTAGCCGTTCCCGAACATGCGCGCGTACACCGGCGACATCGAGCGGAGCCGCTCGACGATCGGCGGGAAGATCTCGAGGAAGTAGTCGATCTCCTCCTGCGTCGACCACCGGCCGAGCGAGAGACGCAGCGATCCGTGGGCGATCTCTTGAGGCACGCCGCAGGCCAGCAGCACGTGACTCGGCTCAAGCGAGCCAGAGCTGCACGCCGATCCGGTGGACACGGCGACACCCTTGTTGTCGAGCTGCAGCAGCATCGCTTCGCCCTCCACGCCTTTGATCAGCAGCGGTGCGATGTTCGGCAGCCGCTCGCCGCCCTGCGCGGTTGCCTCGGTGTTCTCCAGCCTCGACGTAATTCCTTCGATGAGCTTGTCGCGCAACCCCGACAGGCGGGCGTGCTCCGCAGGCTGCTCGGCAAGCATGATCTCAAGCGCGGCGGTGAAGCCGACGACGCCGGCGACGTTCTGAGTGCCGCTGCGCTTCTTGAACTCCTGGCCGCCACCCTTGAGCAGCGGATCGAAGCGCGTGCCGGCCTTCAGGTACAACCCACCCACGCCCTTGGGGCCGTAGATCTTGTGCGCCGAGAAGGACGCCGCATCTACGCCGAGCTCCACTACGTTGAAGGGAACCTTGCCGAGCGTCTGCGCGGCATCGGTGTGGAAGAGCGCGCCCGCCTGGTGCGCGACCTCGGCGAGTGCCTTGATGTCGTTCAGCGCGCCGATCTCGTTGTTCCCGTGCATGATTGAGACGAGCTTGGTGTTGGCCTTGAGCGCCGCCTTGAGGTCCTCGGCGTGAATGTGGCCGTCGGGGCGCGGCTTCAGGTACGTGACTTGGTACCCGCGCTTCTCCAGCCAGTGAGCGGGTTCGAGGATCGCGTGGTGCTCGTATGCGGACACGATAAGGTGCGCGCCACCTTCAGGTGCAATCCGGCTGAGCACGCCGAGAAGCACAGCGTTGTCGGACTCGGTGCCTCCACCGGTGAACAGGACCTCGTTGGGCTTCTCGGCACCGATCGCGGCAGCGAAGCGCTCGCGATGCTCCTCCAGCGCGCTGTATGCGTCGCGTCCGATTGAGTAAAGCGAGTTCGCGTTTCCGAAGCGTTCGGTGAAGTAGGGCAGCATGGCCTCGACGACCCTGGGGTCGACTGGAGTGGTCGCTGCGTAGTCGAAGTACACGTTCTCCATTCGATGCTCCTACTCTGCTGCTGTCTTACGGTTGTCGAGTCTGTCCTGAACCCCGCCGAGCTCGGCGAGGGTGGTAGAGGCGAATACCTCACGGAGCGCATCGGTTGCACGCGCCCACACAGGTGCGGCTGCGCACGCACCGATGTTGCCGCATTCATTCCCACGTTCGCTGTCACACACACTGGCGGTCAGCGGTCCCTCGAGCGCCTCGACGACCTGGAGGGTCGTGATTTCTTTCGGATCAGCCGAGAGGACGAAACCACCGCGCGCGCCACGCACGGCCGTGACCAGCTCGGCTCGGCGCAACGCGACGAACAGCTGCTCGAGGAATCGGGCGGGTATGGCGCGGCGCTCGGCAATCTCGCGAGCGCTCACGGGTCCCTCACCGTAGCGACATGCGAGTTCGATCATCGCAAGAAGCCCGTATTCGCTCTTCGCAGTAAGCCGCATGAAGAACCACTCCACCGTCAATCCCGACTTGGATGGTAGTGATTATCTGCCCCGAACCTACGCTGGGTCAATGCTTTCTTGACCACATTTGTCAGAAATCGCTGGCACTCCCGAAACTGCGCCGACCCGGGCATCTGCGCTCATCGTTGGAGCGCGACCGTCTGTACTTCTCTAGATGCCGTTTGCCATTCCTAGGTGCCGCTTGGCAAATCGAACGGTTGTCCGCTTGTGACGGACTCGAGGGCAGGGCTACTATGGGCACCCGCCCTCAGGGGCAGGCAATGTGAGGAAAGATCCATGGCCAATAGCCACAGGGTGGCGAAGCCCCGCTGGATCTGCCCGCATATAGCGTAGAGCCCCGGCTGCCGACAGACGGCGACCGGGGCTCCGCTTATTCTGGGATCGTGGAATCTTGCGCGCGGCTATCCGAGCGAGCGGGAGAGGTTCGCCATCTCGATCGCGGCGAGAGCCGCTTCCCAACCCTTGTTGCCCGCCTTGGTCCCGGCCCGCTCGACCGCCTGCTCGATGGTGTCGGCGGTGATTACACCGAAGATGACCGGAACCCCGCTGTCGAGGGTGACCTTGGCCACGCCCTTGCTGACCTCGGCAGACACGTACTCGAAGTGCGGCGTACCGCCGCGGATGACCACGCCGAGGGCTACGATCGCGTCGTAGCGTCCCGTTGCCGCCAACTTGCTCGCAACGAGCGGAATCTCGAAGGCACCCGGGACCCAGGCGACATCGATATCGCCCTCCTCGATCCCGTGGCGTACGAAACCGTCCTGCGCGCCCGAGAGCAGGCGTGTGGACAGAAGCTCGTTGAATCGGCTCACGACGCAGGCTACCTTCAGCCCGGTCCCTACCAGATGACCCTCGAATGTCGACATCATGCAGTCCTCTCTGCCTCGGCCTGCTCGCCATCACGGCTCGGATCCCCGAGCGTCAGCGTGTGGTCGAGCTTGTCCTTCTTCGTACGCAGGTACTCGTAGTTCGTGGGACACGCCTCGATCTCAAGCGGCACCTGTTCGATCACGTCGAGCCCATAGCCTTCGAGTCCGACGATCTTTCGCGGGTTGTTCGTCATGAGCCGGATTGACCTCAGTCCCAGATCAGCAAGTATCTGGGCGCCGATGCCGTAGTCGCGCAGGTCCGCGGGAAAGCCGAGCGTCTCGTTGGCCTCGACGGTGTCGTACCCCGACTCCTGCAGCTCGTAGGCGCGCAGCTTGTTCCCCAGGCCGATGCCTCGGCCTTCGTGACCCACGATGTAGAGCACCACGCCCGCGCCTTCGGCCTGCACCCGTCTCATCGCCTCGTCGAGCTGGGCTCCGCAGTCGCAACGCAGCGAGTGGAACACATCGCCGGTCAAGCACTCGGAGTGCACGCGCACGAGCACTCCCTCCTTACCGGCCACATCCCCTGCTACGAGCGCGACATGGGTGCGCCCGTCCGTCGCCGACTCGTAGCCGTACGCTGTGAACTCGCCGAGCCGAGTAGGCAGGGTTACCGTCGAGGTGCGCCGAACAAGCCGCTCATTTCGCCTCCGGTAGCGGATCAGGTCCGCGACGGTAATCATCTTGAGCCCGTGCCTCGCCGAGAAGGCCTCGAGCTCAGGCCGGCGCGCCATCGTGCCGTCGGTATTGATGATCTCGCAGATCACACCTGCCGGCGTCAGCCCGGCCAGTCGAGCCAGATCGACAGCCGCTTCGGTGTGACCCGCACGTTCCAGGACGCCACCCGGACGCGCCTGCAGCGGGAACACGTGCCCCGGCATGGAGATGTCCTCGGGCTTCGTAGCGGGGTCGATCGCGGCGAGCACCGTCTCACACCGGTCCGCAGGCGAGATTCCCGTGGTGATCCTCCCTTTTGCGCCGATCGAGACATGAAAGGCGGTGCCCTGCTCGGAGGTGTTGGTCTCGGTCATCGGCGGTATGCCAAGCGCGTCGAGGCGCTCCTTCGTGAGCGGCAAGCACACAAGCCCACGGCCGTGCGTGATCATGAAGTTGATGGACTCAGGGGTGGCCTTCTCGGCGGCCATCACCAGATCGCCTTCGTTCTCCCGGTCCTCGTCGTCAACGACCACGAGCATGCGCCCGGCGGCGATCTCGGCGATGCCTTCCTCGATGGTGACGAACGGATGTGTTGTGTCGGTCATGCCGGTTCTAGCCCTCCGTGAACTCTCTGAGCATGTCTCCCAGACCGCGCCTGCGGGTCTCGGGGGCGAGCTCGGTGTCAGCATCCGGATCGCCGTAGACCTCGACGAACCGCCGCACATACTTGGCCATCATGTCGATCTCGATGTTGACCGGGGCTCCGATCGGCTTGTCCTTGAGCGTGGTGGTCGCCTCGGTATGCGGCACGACCGCCGCCGCGAAGCTGTCCCCACGCAATTTGGAGACGGTAAGCGAGATGCCGTCGACGGCGATGGAACCCTTCGGGATCACGTACTGCATGAACTGCCCCGGCACCTGGAACTGGTACACGACCGAGTTGCCCACCGGGTGTCGCAGCAGCAGGCGCCCGACTCCGTCGATGTGGCCGGAGACGAGGTGCCCGCCGAGACGGTCGGAGAGCCTGAGTGCACGCTCCAGGTTGACCTTCGTGCCGACCTGAAGACCGCCGAGCGTGGTCTTGGCAAGCGTCTCCTCGCTGACGTCGGCAACGAATGCGCCGCGGATGAACTTGGCGACCGTCAGACACGCGCCGTCAACCGCGATGGAGTCTCCGAGCGCCATGTCGCGCCCGAAGTCCGGCGCGTAGACCTCCAGCTGCGCCCCGCCGCCGACGCGATCCACGCGCGTGATCACGCCCTGCGTCTCGATAAGTCCCGTGAACATGCAGCCCTCTCCTTACTTAGTCGATCCATCGAGCGTGCTCACCGGTCGCCAGGCTACCACGCAGACGTCTCCTACAATCCCTGTCTCGACCGGCGCAAGCCGGTGCTCGAGCGCGTCGCCGCCTTGCGCACTTACGGCTCCAGCGTACATCGGCGTCGCACTCGTCCCGCCCATGCCGCCGGCGGTAACCGTGACAAGCTGGTCGATCGTCCCGGCCTCCCACAACGCGTCCATGAGCCGGAAACCCGCCTCTACAAGCGCGTCGTTCACACCCCGTGCGCCAAGCGACTCCAGCGCGCCGACGATTCCGCGGGCGGCGTCGTAGCGCTCCACGAGCACCTGCGGCCCTACGGCCGCGGCCGCCTGCTCTGCGGTCGCAGGTGCGTCGTCGGCGAGAAGCAGCAGCGTCGGCGCGAGCCCATCGGTGAACACGGCCGAGTGCGCCGGCGGCACGCTGTGGCGCGCGAGCACCACGCGCAGCGGTTGCCGCTGCGCGTGGACGCCGTCGTCGTCGCGCACGGTAAGCCCGGGGTCGTCGATCGCCACGGTGTGCGCGCCGACGACGACGGCGTCTGCGCGGGAGCGTAGCTCCCGCGTGACGCGCGCGCCGGCGGTTCCGGTGATGTTGCTGCGCGCGTCCGGCGCGAGAGCGACACGGGCGTCCAGCGAGATACCCGACTTCACGGTAACGAACGGACGGCTGTGTCGCACACGCTGCTGCCAGCCCTCGACGAGCGTCGCAAAGGGCGCAGTCTGCTCGGCGAAGGTGACCTCGATTCCCGCAGCGCGAAGCTGTTCGGCTCCGCCGCCCGCATCGGCACTAGGATCTGAGAGTCCGATGTGGACACGCTCGACGCCTGCGGAGACAAGCGCCTCCGTGCACGGGGGTGTCCGACCGTGATGGCGACACGGCTCGAGCGTCACGTAGACGTCAGCGCCGCGGGCAGCCTCTCCGGCCGCGGCCAGGGCGAACACCTCGGCGTGAGGCTCGCCCGCGCGCGGGTGGAAGCCCTCGCCGACCACAAGCCCGTCACGCACCACGACGCAACCGACTGGAGGGTTGGGAGCCGTAGCGGCGCCAGCACGCTCTGCCAGTTCGACAGCACGGCGGAAATACGGGTCTGCGACCCGTGAAGCTACGCTCGCAAGCGCTTGCACGAAGAAGCCCTTCCTTCTCCCGTCCGGACTCTGACCGTCGGCTCCGGAATCACACTGGATCGGCCCCTCGCGGGGTTCGCGGGCTGTAACCGCCGGTGGGGAGTTTCACCCCGCCCTGAAGAAAGCTTCCAATTATCGTAGCAGGGTGCCAGCGCTCAAGCCAGACTCGGCGCTGCCCTGGGGCTCTACCCTATCGCGGCCTCTGCGGCTGCGCGGATGTCGGCGATTGCCTGCGTGGGGTCGGGCTGGCAGAACACCGCGTTGCCGGCGACGAGGCACCGAGCGCCTACCGCCGCGACCCGAGCGGCCGTCTCTGGGTTGATGCCACCGTCTACCTGGATGATCGGCGACACGCCCTCGGCGTCGCACAGCTCGGCAAGCTCGGCGATGCGCTCGACTGAGCGCTCGATGAAGCTCTGGCCGCCAAAGCCGGGGTTTACGCTCATCACGAGCACCATGTCGACCTCGCCCAAGACGTCGCGAATCGCCATCACGGGTGTGCCGGGGTTCAGGGTGACCGCGGGCGAGGCGCCACTCTCGCGGACACGGCGCAGTGTGCGGTGGATGTGGGGGGCGGCCTCGATGTGTACGCTCACCGAGTCGGCCCCGGCATCGAGGTACCAGTCGATGGTTGAGTCAGCGTTGTCGATCATGACGTGCACGTCCAGCGGCTTGGTCGCGACCCGCTTGAGTGCCCGAATCACCGGCGGACCGATGGTGAGGTTGGGCACGAAGTGGCCGTCCATGACGTCCACGTGGATGTAGTCGGCCCCTCCCGCCTCGGCGATCTCGACCGCTTCGGCAAGCCTCGTGAAGTCCGCCGAGAGGATCGACGGCGCGATGAGTATCCGGTCCTCAGCCACCTGCGTACCCCCGATTCCGTCGTCTACTCTGCAACCAGTCCCATGCCGTGCAGCTCATCGCGGGCCTCTCGGCCCATAAGCAACGCGCCCGCATCGTGCACGCTGGCGCCTTCATAGAGGATCGAGCGCACCTGGTTCGTGATTGGCAGCTCGATGCCCTCACGCTCGCCGAGCTCGCTCACGGTCACGCAGCTCACGGCGCCTTCGGCGACCATGTGCGTCTTGGCGTAGAAGTCGTCCATCGTGCCGCCTTGGGCAACGAGCTCGCCGAGCGCGCGGTTGCGCGAGTGGCGCGAAGTGCAGGTGGCGATCAGGTCTCCCATGCCGGCAAGCCCCATGTACGTGAGGGTGTTCGCGCCGCGGGCTAGTCCCAGGCGGCTCATCTCGGCAAGGCCACGCGTCATCAGCGTGGCCTTCGTGTTGTCTCCGTAGCCGAGCCCGTCGGACATGCCCGCGGCCACCGCGATGACGTTCTTGGATGCGCCGGCGAGCTCGACGCCGGTGACATCGGTGTTGGTGTAGACGCGGAAGAACGGCGTCATGAACGCGTCCTGGAACAGGCGACCGACCGCCTCATCGTGGGCGGCCACCACCGTCGCCGAAGGAATCCCCCGGCTGACCTCCTCCGCATGGTTGGGGCCCGACAGCCCGGCAATGCGCTCACGCCCGCCGATGACGTCCTCGAGGACCTCGGTCATGAGCATCAGCGTGCCGGCCTCGACACCCTTGCTCAGCACAACGACGGGCGTAGTCGAGCCTAGGAATGGCTTCATGGCCTCGGCCGTCGCGCGCACCCCCACGCTCGGCGTGACTATCACAACCGCGTCCGAACCCGCCAGCGCCTGCTCGATGTCGGGCGTCGCCAAGACCTGCTCGGCAAGCTCGACCTCGGGAAGGTAGAGAGGGTTGCGGTGCTCCGCGTTGATGCCCTCGGCAATCTCGGCCTCACGCGACCACAGCCGCACATCGAGACCCTTGCCGCCGAGAAGCCAACAGACAGCCGTCCCCCACGATCCTGCGCCGATCACCGAAATCTGCACGGTAACTCACCCTTCCTTGGACGGAGCAGCGTCACGGGTTCGCTTGCGTTCGATTCTAGCTTCCTGACCCCGGGCAATGCGACCGATGTTGGACCGGTGGCGCCAGATCACGAGTCCCGCGAGCACGACCGCTGTCACCTTGAGGGGCAAGGAGCCCGGGTACAGCCAGAACACGAGCGGTGGGTAGGCAATCGCGCACATGACCGAGGCGAGCGAGACCATCCGTGAAGCCGCGACGACTCCAACGAAGATCGCGAGTTCGATCAGAACGGCAGCCGGCGTCAGGACGGAAAGCATGCCGGCCGAGGTCGCCACGCCTTTGCCACCCCTGAACCGTATGTAGGGCGAGTACGAATGGCCGAGTACCGCTGCCGAGCCGGCGGCCACCGCCGTCCAGTCGGAGACCGCTTGGCCGCAGACCTCCGCAGGCACAACGAACCGCGCAATCGCAGCCGCAAGCGCGCCCTTGCCGGCGTCGAGAACGAGTGTGACCACAGCCGCCTTCCACCCGAGCAGCCTCAAGACGTTCGTCGTACCCAAGTTGCCGGAGCCATGCTCACGCGGGTCGATGTCGAACCAGCGCTTCCCGATGATCAGCGCCCAGGGAATCCCGCCGAGCACGTATCCGAGCGTGACGACCGCGGCAACGAGCAACCACAGCGGCATGCTGGTATCTGTCACGGGACTCCTCAGTCCTTCTTCCGGAACTTGAGCTGGACCGGCGTCCCCACGAGGTCGAACTTCTCGCGCAGCCGGTTCTCGATGTAGCGGCGGAAGTTGTCGTCCACAAGTGTGGGATGGTTCGCGAAGAACGTGAATCCGGGCGGCTTGGTGCGGGTCTGGGTCACGTAATGCATCCGCAGCGTCGCCGACCCCTTGGAGACGGTATGGCCGAACTCGCGCAGCTCGGAAAGGAACTTGTTGAGCTGGCTCGTGGGGATCTCGCGCGTGTAGTTGCCGTAGACTTTGTCTATCGCATCCCAGATCCGGTGGGTGTTCTTCCCGGTGAGTGCGCTGATCCGAATCACCGGTGCGTAGCCGACGTAGCCGAGGCGGTCGGAGATACGCTCGACCAGATCTTCCTTCTCCTCGTCGGTTTCAAGCGCGTCCCACTTGTTGAGCAGCACGATGAGCGCGCACCCGCGCTCCTGTGCGAACCGGGCGACGCGCTGGTCCTGGTCGGTCAGCCCGATCTGTGAGTCGATCACGAGCAGCGAGACATCGGCTCGGTCGATTGCCCGCATCGCACGGACGAACCCGTAGTACTCGACGTCCTCGTCAATGAGCGCCTTTCGGCGGATACCGGCGGTGTCCACAAGCCGGTAACGCGTGCCCTCCCGCTCGATGACGGTGTCAATGGCGTCGCGGGTCGTACCTGCGACATCCGAGACGATCGAACGCTCGCGCCCAGCAAGCTTGTTCAGAAGCGATGACTTGCCGGCGTTCGGCCTGCCGATGATCGCGACGTCAATCGCGTCTTCCTCCGTGTGTGGCTCAAGCTCGGGCAGGGCCGCGACGATCTCGTCCAGCAGGTCGCCGGTCCCGTGACCGTGAGTTGCCGAGACGGGCCACGGCGTGCCGAGACCAAGCCCCCAGAACTCGTGGATCTCAGTCTCGGAACCGGGCGTGTCGACCTTGTTCACCGCGAGGAACACCGGCTTCTTCTGCCGCTTGAGGATGCGGGCGACCTCTTCGTCATCGGCGACGGCACCGCTCTTGCCGTCCACCAGGAAGACGATCACGTCCGCCTCCTCGGCGGCCATGAGCGCCTGCGAGCGGATAGAGGACTGGAACTGGTCGATGTTGCCGGACTCGATGCCACCGGTATCTATCAGCATGAAGTCCACACCGTTCCAGTCGGCCCGGTGGTAGCTGCGATCGCGCGTGACGCCGCGCGCCTCGTGAACGATAGCGTCGGTGACCTGGGTTATGCGGTTCACGAACGTGGACTTGCCCACATTCGGGCGACCCACGACCGCGACGATGGGAAGCGCCATCAAAGCCTCGTCTCTTGATACGGCGAGATCAGCCGAGTTCTTGTGCCGCGTTCCTGATGCCGTCGAGCAGGCCCGCGGCGTCCGAGGATACCAGACGCACGTCAGCGCCGCTCCGCTCCCGGATATCACCGAGAGTCAGATCGTCGAGCGTGATCCCATCGGCGTTCATGACGACATCAGGTATCAGGTAGATTCTTCCCGAATCATCCTCGGCAGCGCCCAGCCGCTCGAGATCGGCGGTGATCGCGCTTGAGAGGTCCTCCCCCGTCAGCAATCCCGCGACGCTCACATTGCCGCCGAAGAACCGGTTCGGCACCACGAGCAGCCGCATCCGGCCCACCGCCGCACAGGCTTCGAGCGCACCCGCGATAGACGTCGCAGCCATCACGCCTGTGACGACCGTCACAGACTCGGCCTCGGCTGGCAGCTCGGCTATCGCCG
The DNA here is from genome assembly GCA_964492775.1 of uncultured Eubacteriales bacterium. GTDB lineage: Bacteria > Actinomycetota > Coriobacteriia > Anaerosomatales > PHET01 > WRDS01. The sequence goes on from CAZBLH010000004.1 coordinate 63,539, forward strand.
ATGCGATCTCCTCACGGGCAGCGGTCGCCTCGTCCACGAAGGTGCGCACGATGCCGATGCCATTCTCGTACTGAGGGAAGCCGTCGTAGTGCTCGGCGGTTGGGAACCGCTCCCGCGCGTTGAGGTAGAACTCGTCGGCGAGATGCACCCAGGTGATGCCGTCGCGCTCCCGCATGGCAAACTGCCACGGCCGCACCTGCTCGATGATGGCCAGCGCCGCCTCGGAATCGGTATACCCCGCCGAGAAGGTCGTCTGGTGCCGCGTATAGCCGAGCGGCACCACACCAACGCTGGCGACTCCCTCGCGCTCGGCGAGCCATGTGAGCGTGCTCTGTAGCTCGGGGCCGTCGTTGACCCCCGGCACGAGCACGATCTGCACGTGGATCTCGATACCCTCGGAAAGCAACTCGTCGAAACGATTCGTCGCTCTGTCCTCCCGAGCGCACACGAGGCGACTGCGAACCTCGGGGTCAACGGCGTGCAGGGACACATACAGCGGCGAGAGGTGCTGCTCGACGATCCGGTCGACGTCGGCATCAGTCAGGTTCGTGAGCGTGATGAAGTTGCCCTGCAGGAACGAGAGCCGGTAATCGTCGTCTCGCAGGTACAGCGAGCGACGCATACCTCGAGGCAACTGCGTCATGAAGCAGAAGGCGCAGTCGTTGCGACACGTGCGCACCGAGTCGAAGATCGCGTCGGCGAACTCGAACCCCCAGACCTCGCCAGCATCCCGCTCAAGAACAACGGGACGAACCGTCCCAGACTCATTCGCGACCTCGATCTGCACGCGCGGGCCGTCGGCGATCCATCGCCATTCGAGGACATCGCGCAGCGTCATGCCCTCCGCCGAGACCACCATGTCTCCGGGACGGAGGCCGGCGCGCTCAGCGGGTGAAAACGGGTCAACGGAGGCAATGAGCCCGCCCTTCTCGGCAGCGGGCTTCGTGCGCGATGGGGCATAGTCCGCACGCATGGTGCCGTCACTCCATCGCTTCGATCGCGGCCACGACACCGCGGATCTGGTTGTCGGGCGTGGAGGCTCCCGCGGTCACGCCCACGGACTGGGCGCCGGCGAACCAGGCGGTATCCAGCTCGTCAGCGGTTTCGACGTGATACACACGGTCGTTGACCGCCCGCGAGATCTCGACGAGGCGCGCCGTGTTGCCCGAGTTGCGGCCGCCGACCACGACGATCACGTCTACCGAGCGCGCGAGCTCATCGGCCGACTGCTGACGCTTCTCGGTGGCTGCGCAGATCGTGTTCATGACGCGCAGGTCGCTCACGCGTGGGAGGAGCGCGTCAACGACCTCGGTAAGGCGCTTGGACGACTGAGTGGTCTGCACGACGATGCCAACGCGTCGCGAGGGCAAACGTGCCGGCAGCTCATCGGCGGACTGCACGACGAGCGCATCGCCCCCCGCGTGAGCGAGGATACCCTCAACCTCGGGGTGATCCGCCTCCCCCACGACGACGATCGAGTATCCCTGAGCACGCAGGGAGCTGGCCGCCTCGTGGGCCTTGGAGACGTGTGGGCAGGTGGCGTCGATGACCTCGAGGCCCTTGTCGCGCGCGGCCGCGATGACATCGGGCGCCACGCCGTGGCTTCGGATGACCAACGACCCCTCCGAGACGTCATCGAGCGTGTTTGCAACTTCAACTCCGCGCTCGCGGAGCTCGTTCACCGCCTGGGGGTTGTGGATGAGCGGGCCGAGCGTGTGCACGCAACCACCTTGCTCGGCGGCGTGTTCCGCTAGCTTGAGCGCCCGTTCGACGCCGTAACAGACTCCCGCGTGTCTCGCGACCTCGACTCGCACGCTCCAGTCCTTCCTCACGCGCTGGCTACTCGACGCTCGTCCTCGATGCGCCTCATGATCTCGGCTGTCATCGCCGCAATGCGCTCCTTGCGCGATCCGTCGAACGAGCCAGGGTGAACCGGCTCACCGACACTCATGGTAACGCGAGCGAACCTCGGCAGCTTCTTGCCCGCAGGCCACGCCTTGTCCGTACCCGCGATTCCCACGGGAATTACCGGAACGTCGGCCCTGAGTGCAAGGAAGGCAGCGCCACCTTGTGCCTCGCCGAGTTCTCCACCTGCATCGCGCACTCGTCTGCCCTCAGGAAACACGCCGACCAGCTCTGCCGCCTGGAGCAGTTTAGTCGCCGTCGAGATCGCCTCGCGGTCGGCACCGCCTCTATCGACCGGGAAAGCCCAGAAGTTGTCGAGAGCCCAGCCGAGCCACCGTATCTGCCACAGCTCCTTCTTCGCCATGAAGTGAGTCGGCCGAGGTGACGCGCACCACAGCAGCGCGGGATCCAGATAGCTCACGTGATTCCCCGCAAGAACCGCCCCCCCGGTTGCCGGGATCCGTTCGACGCTCAACAGCCGGACCCTGAACAGCGCGAGCAGGAGGCGCCCGACCACAAGCCGTACGAATCGCGCCAGGGCCCATCCCGGCGAGGCGGGACCCTCCGCGGGGAAACCGCGTTTCTCGGCAGCTTTCACGATCAGCGAGCCTCCGCGGCGAGCTCAGCGACACGGTCCACGACCTCTTCAATGCCCAGCCCGGTCGTGTCGATTTCGACCGCGTCCTTGGCTGGCGTCAGAGGCGACACCGAGCGCGTGGAGTCAGCGTGGTCACGGGCACGGATCGCATCGAGTGTCTCAGCGTGAGCGACGTCGTGCCCACCCGCCGAATGCTGCGCGGTCCGACGCTGCGCACGCTCCTCCGGCGACGCGGTAAGGAAGATCTTGAGCTCCGCCTCAGGAAACACGACGGTGCCGATGTCGCGACCTTCGGCGACGACGTCGTGACCTGCAGCGAACGCGCGCTGCTGCGCCACCATCGCCTCGCGCACGCGCGGAAGTCGGGACACCGCCGAGACCGCGGCGTCCGCCTCGGGCGTGCGGATCGCCTCGGTCACGTCCTCATCGCCGAGAAGAACTCGCCGCGGCAACGCGTCACCCGGTTCCTGCTCGAACCTGATCCGCTCGTCGAGCGCGATGGCCGCAAGGGCATCCTCGTCATCAGTCGGAATCCCGCCCGAGAGCGCCGCGATGGCGATCGCTCGGTACATTGCACCGGTGTCGAGATAGCGCATCCCCAGACGTTGGGCGACTGCTTTGGCGACGGTGGATTTTCCCGACCCTGCCGGGCCGTCGATCGCAATGATCATGGGCTGTTTTCTCCCAGAAATGATGGATGGAACAGCGCAGATTGTACTACGCGCCCAGTTCGGCCAGGTCTTCGGCGAAGCGTGGATAGCTGACCTCGACCGACTCGAACCCTTCGACGGTGACGGGTCCCTCGGCAGCAAGCCCGGCAAGCGCCCAGCACATGGCGAGGCGATGATCGGCTTGTGCTGAAAGCTTGGCGCCAACGAGCGGCGCCGGGCCGTCAACCTCGAGCCAATCCTCACCACTGCGCACCTGCACGCCGAGCGCACGCAGGCCCAGCGCGACCGCCTCGAGCCGGTCGGACTCCTTCACTCGCAGCTCGCCCACGCCCTCGAAGCGTGTCGTGCCGTCGGCCTGGGAGGCCACGAGTGCGAGCACCGGTATCTCATCGACGAGCGAAGGCACCTCGTCCGCGGTGACGGTCGTCGCGCGAAGGCCGGGCGTCCACTCGGCATGCAGGTGGAACGAGGGCTCCGGCGATTCGAGGTCGTTCGGCTCCGGCGTGAGGCTCGCGCCCATGCGCATGAGCACGTCCATGAAGCCGAGCCGGGTCGGGTTGAACGAGACGTTCTCGACGCGCACCGAGCTCGCGGGAACCAGAAGCGCCGCAGCGACGATGAACGCAGCAGAGGACGGATCCCCGGGAACCGAGAAGCTCGTGGCCCGAGGGATGACGGGTCCGTCGACCCAGACGGTGTTTGTAGCCAAATCGCGGCCGACTTCGACACCGAAGGCCGGCAGCATGCGCTCGGTGTGATCGCGGCTAGGGGCGGGTTCAGTGACGAGCGTGCGGCCCTTCGCGCGCGTTCCCGCGAGGAGTATCGCCGTTTTGACCTGGGCCGATGCTACCCCGAGAGTGTGTGCGCTCGCGGATAGCGAACCAGAGCCGCGCAGAGTGACGGGGAGCGTGCCGGATTCGGTGGTCGCGAAGCGCGCGCCCTTCTCGGCAAGCGGCTCGGTCACGCGCAGCATCGGCCGGCGCGAGAGCGATGTGTCGCCGATGATCTCCAGCACCAGAGGCCACCCCGCGACAGCGCCAAGGAGGAGACGCGCGGTTGTTCCTGAGTTCCCGCACTCAATCGGCGACATTGGGGCCTGCGGCCCTGCCACGCCCCAACCGGTGACCGTGCCCTGGAGCGAGCCTCCGGGACCCGGACGAAAGTCGGTCTTGGCTCCGAGCGCGCGCACTGCCTCGATGGTGGAGCGCACGTCTGCCGAGTCAAGCACGCCGGTCAGCTGCGAGGTGCCTTTCGCCATCGCCGAGAACAGCACGGCGCGATGCGAGATCGATTTGTCACCGGGCACCACGATCGTACCGCGGAGCGGGCCTTCAGGTCGCGAGAATGTACGTTCCATCACCGAGTCGCCTCCTCGTCGTCTGCCTCGGCGAGCGCCTCGAAGCGCGGCTCATAGCCGCGGTCGAGCAGGTCCTCGCGAAGGGCATCGATATCGCCTTCATCCGTCAGAACCATGACCAGGAGCGCGCGGCTCTCGGTCTCGTGATCGATCTCAATGCCCTCGATGTTGCAGCCAGCACGCGACACGGCACCGGTCACCTCGGCGACCATGCCGGGCCGGTCGGGCATGGGCACCACAAGCTCGGTGAGGCGCGCCGTCGCAGGAACCCACTGGGAAGGCAGTGAGCGCCTGACGCTTGCTGCCATCCCGAGCCATCGGGTCACCGCGTCGCTGTCACCCGCACGCACCATCGCTTCGAACTCGCCGAGCGAGAGCCGAAGCTCACGCAGGCCCGCCGAGACCGCCTCGGCGTTGTCGAGCAGGATGCCGGTCCAGAGCTCAGGGCTGCCCGCCGCGATCCGCGTCGTATCCTTGAAGCCGCCCGCAGCCAGGCGCAGCAGCTCACCGCTCTTGCCCGAGTGCGCCCAGGCGACATCACAGAGAGCCGCGGCTGCCACGTGGGGCACGTGGCTGATGATGGCCACCGCCTCGTCGTGCGCCTTGGGCTCCACCGTGATCACGCGCGCGCCAACGCTCGTGATGAGCGCATGCAGTTGGCCGTACGCATCAGGATCGGTCTCCGCGCCGGGCGTCAGCAGCCAGAACGTGCCATCGAAGAGATCCGCCCGAGCGGCAGCGACGCCGCTTCGCTCGCTGCCGACCATCGGGTGACCGCCGATGAAGCTCGCGGCGGACCCCAGGTGCTTCCGGGCCGCGCGCATCACGCCGGACTTAGTCGAGGCCAGGTCGGTCACCAGACCCGAGTATCCCAGCTCGCCGAGCCGAGCGAGCCACGTCTCCACATTATGAGCCGGCGTTGCGAGCACGACTAGATCGAGCCGGTCGCCGGCGAGCCATGCGTCAGCTTCGGCTGAATCCGCCACCGCTCCCAACTCGATAACGCCGAGTTCAAGTGCCTGAGCGATCGCGTTGGGATCGGTGTCAATGCCGTACACGGCAGGCTGCGGGTCAAGGGCTCGGCAGGCTGCGGCAAACGAGCCGCCCATCAGCCCTACTCCGACCACGCAGATGTTTCTCAAGGTATCGGCAGCCATCGGTACCCCTACGCGTCCTGCCGCACGAGATCACGCAGCGCGGCGATCATGTGGTCGTTCTCGGCAGGCGTGCCGATCCCCAGTCGGATCGAGTCACCGCCGAAGTAGCGCACGATCACTCCCCGCTCGATCAGACCCTGATGGAGTCCTGCGGCGTCAGCCGCGTGCATCCAGACGAAGTTGGCCTGCGAGGGCGCCCACTCAAAGCCGAGCGCGCTCAACTCGGCACATACGCGTGAGCGCTCGCTGGCGTTCTCGGCGCGGCGCCGGGCGACCTCAGCCTGGTCGTCTAGCGCATGGTACGCGCCAATCTGGGCGACCATGTTGACATTGAAGGGGTCGCGGACCTTGTGGACCGCCTTCACGAGCGCTTCCGGCAGCACGCCGTAGCCGCAGCGCGCCCCGGCGAGCGAGTACATCTTCGAGAACGTGCGCAACACGACCACGCGCGGGTCATCGATGTACTCCAGCGCGTTCACGTGTCCGGAATCGGTGGCGTACTCGAAGTACGCCTCATCGAGCACGATCAACACGTTCTCCGGCACCGCCGAGAGAAATCGCTCGAACGCCTCGCGCGTGACGATGGTGCCCGTTGGGTTGTTGGGGTTGCAGACGAAGACGATCTTGGTCCGTGGACTGATGGCGGCTGCCATGGCCTCCAGGTCATGGGTCTCGCTCGCGTCGAGCGCGACTCGAACGGCTGTCGCGCCGGTGAGCTGCGTCACCATCGGGTAGACGACGAAGCTTGGCCACGCGAACACGGTCTCGTCGCCTGCCGAGAGCACTGCCTCACCGATCACGCGCAACAGCTCGTTGCTCCCGTTGCTGACGACCACCCGCTCCTCGGCAACGCCCAGATGCTCTGAGAGCTTGCCACGCAACGCGCGCGCAGCGCCGTCCGGATAGCGGTTCAGGTACGGCAGCACCGCGGTCATCGCGGCGATTGCCGACGGTACGGGCCCGTAGGGGTTCTCGTTGCTGGAGAGCTTCGTGACCGTCGCGATCCCTGCGACTTCGCGCACGTCACTCGCGCGAAGGCCCGGCGCATACGGCACCATCGGTTTGACCTCGTCACGGATGAGTGCGTCCCAGTCCACGTTTCCACCCCTCGGGGTTGCCATTTGTGTGCGCACGATTGTCGCACACTCTCTCGCCGAGAGGCCGCCGGATGCTGCAGGAAGCGCGTACAGGCGACGCGGGCGTCAGCCCTGCACGAAGTACTCGAGCATCCCGTGACCGTCGGTGATGCGAACGTGGGCCATCGACGCGTTCCGGATGTGGAAGGCCCAGATGTCATCGGGGTCGAGCCCGAGCAGGTACGCGAGCGCGGCCCGGAACACGCCGCCGTGGGTAATGACCGCGAACCGACCGGGACGCGCGATGAGCTGCTCGGCGAACTCCCGCGCTCGGTCCTCGACCTGACGCCGAGACTCACCACCTGGAGCGACGGGTGCGTCCAGGTTGCGGTAGTCGAACGCCATTCCGGCCGCTTCGATCTCGGCGAACGTCATCCCCTCGACCGCGCCGAACGCGATCTCGACGAGGCGGTTGTCGACTCGAGGCTCGAGGCCTGCCGCCCTGCCCGCAACCGAGGCAAGCCTCGCTGCTCGCTCAAGCGGACTCGTCCAGATCTCGTCCGGGTCAAACGCCGCAATCTTCGCGGGCAGGCGGCGCAGCTGACGCTTCCCCTCGGCGGAGAACGGAGACGGCGAGCGTCCCACGAACCGGCCCTCGACGTTAGCCTCAGTCTCAGGATGGCGAACCAGCAGCACGTCGGTCTGCATGAGATCGGTTGTCACGCGATGACCCCGGCGAGACGCAGCACGGCGACGACCAAGAGCGACGAGGCCATCACCGCGGTCTCCACGACCATTACGCTCGCGCCCATCGTGTCCCCGCTCACGCCGCCGAAGTGCTCCGCGATCACGTGCGGCACGCCGAGTGCGAACACGACGCCGAGTGACACGACCGCGAGCACGGCCACCAGTCCCAGCCCGGATGCGAACGCCATCCATGCACAAGCAGCGAGTGCAGCGAGCGCGGTGACAGCGCCCAAGGCGGTCGGAGCGCCCATCACCGAGAGCCCGAGCCCCTCTCGCTTGGCCGGCTTGCCCAACCATGCCGAGAAGGTCGCCGCCAGCCGGCCACAAACGGCCGCTACGACCACCACCGAGGCCGTCGCCAGCGACGTGCCTACCTCGGTGAGCAGACTCGCCTGAGCCACCGCAAAGAGCGCGATCGCGGTCGCGCCGAACGCACCGATTCGCGAGTCAGACATGACCTCATGCCTGCGCTCGGGTGCCACAAACCACGCATCGGCGACGTCGGCGAGCGCGTCCCAGTGCATGCCGCGCGTGAGAGCCGCGATGCCGATGAGCACCACAGCGGCGAGCGCACCTGAGACGTCGTAGAAGACTCGGATGGACACAGCGAGAACGCCGAACATCAGCATCCCGATCGCCAGCCCCACGAGCGGAAACCAGCCTGCCACGCCTGAGCGCTCCCCAGAAGCCGGACCCTTCACCTTGATCGGCAGCACCGTCAGCAGGGTCACCGCAAGCGCGATATCACGCCCGATCCCCTTGTTCGCAGAACTGCTCACTCGGAGTCCGGGCCGCTCACGCCGGCCTCAGCAAACGTCGCCATCCCCGACATCATCCGGCAGGAGGCTTCTATGACGGCCATCGCCAGCGCAGCTCCCGTACCCTCCCCCAGACGCATGTCGAGCGCCAGGATCGGCTCCAGACCAAGAGCTGTGAGAACGGCAGCGTGACCCGGCTCGACAGATAGGTGGCTCGGCAGGATGTACCCGAGTGCCGCGGGGCACATCGCCACAGCGGCAAGCGCAGCTGCACCCGAGATGAACCCGTCGACCACGACGGCCACACCCTCCTCGGCAGCGCCGATAACCACGCCAGCGAGCGCCGCGAGCTCGAGCCCGCCCACTGCAGCAAGCACGCCGAACGCGTCAAGCTCGGCAACTCGGTTGACCTCAAGCGCCCGGCGCACGACCTCGACCTTGCGCGACAGGCCGTCGTCATCGAGCCCGGTACCGCGTCCCACAGCGGCCTCGACGTCCACGCCAGTGAAGGCGACGGTGAGCGCGGCAGCGGCCGTCGTGTTGCCGATGCCCATGTCGCCGGTGCCGATCAGCTCGAACCCCTGCTGTGCGGCCTCTCGAGCGGCCTCGATACCCACGAGTGTCGCCTGAGCGCACTGCTCACGCGTCATCGCCGGACCAACCGCCATGTTCGCGGTGCCATCCATTACCCGCCGGTCAGTGAGCCCGCTACAGTACGCTACGTCGCTCATCACGCCGACGTCGTAGATGCGCACCTCGGCCCCGACGGTGGCGGCGAGCTGGTTGATCGCCGCGCCGCCTACGCAGAAGTTGGCGACCATCTGCGCGGTCACCTCAGGCGGATACGGCGAGACCTTCTCGGCAACCACTCCGTGATCCCCAGCCATGAGCAGCACGACCTTGCGTACGGCGCTCGGACGCTCGGTCCGCTGCACCACCGCAACGCGCGTGGCGATCTCTTCGAGCTTGCCGAGCGAACCCGGCGGCTTGGTGAGATTGTCGAGCCGAGCGCGCGCAACTTCGGCATAGGCCCCATCAACGGCCGAGACCGACGCAATCTCGGCCCGTAGCTGCTCTTCGTAGTCCATTATCTCTCCGCTCATTCGCTCAGTCCTCCGGCCAGTCCACGCTGACTGGCAGCTCTTTCAGATTCAACACTCGACCCGCGACGCAGAAGAACGCCGCCTGCGCCTCGGCCACGAGCCCGCGGTTGGTCCTGCCGAGCAGGTCTCGGAAGAGACGACCGCTCGCGTGGGTCGGCACCACGCCGCTGCCCACCTCGTTCGTTACCACGATGGTGTCGCCGGCTCGCAGTGCCAGCGCCCGGACCTGTGCATCCACTCGAGCGGTCACCGACTTGGCCCAGCCGGCCGGCTCCTCGCCGTCGCCGACGCCCTCTCCGCCCGCCGCAGGCTCCCACTCCTCTTCCATGATCCGACCGATCAGTGTGCCCATGCACTCGACCACGAGCAGCGACCGCTCGTCGACGTCATCAAGCCAGCCCTGAGTCGAAGCGACCTCAAGAGTCACGAACTCCGCTGGCCGCTCGGCACGGTGCGCCGCGATACGCTCGGCCATCTCGGGATCGCTCGGCCTGCCGAACACCGCAACCGTGACGCTCTCGACAGCCCCGGCACGCGCCAGGGCGAGCCGTTGCGCCGCTGATGACTTGCCCGATCGGGCGCCTCCGGTGAAGACGACCAGTGACATCGTCACTCCTCCATCCCGGCCAGCGCTCTGAGCGCCGCCACCTCGACACTATCCAACATCCGCCACTCACCCGACGCGAGCGCACCCAACTCCACCGGGCCGAAACTCACACGCTCCAACGCCAACACCGGGTGCCCTACCGCCGAGAACATCCGCCTTACCTGGCGCTTCCTGCCCTCGGTGATCGTGATGCGCACCTGGGTCGCGGTTCCGTCCCAGTGCTCCTCGACGACCTCGGCGGGCGCGGTCAAGCCGTCGTCTAGTTCTATGCCCTCTCTCAGCCGCTGCAACTCAGCCGGCGTCGGCACGCCGTCCACGCAGGCCACGTAGGTCTTCGGAACCTTCCACCGCGGATGAAGCACCCGATGCGACAGCTCGCCGTCGGTCGTGAACATCAGCAGTCCGGTGGTGTCGGCGTCCAGCCTGCCTACCGGGAAGATCCCCGGATACTCTGCAGTGGGCACCAGCGAGGCAACCGTCGGGCGCTTCTGTGGGTCGCTCATGGTCGTCACGGTACCTGCGGGCTTATTGAGCGCGAGGTACACGCACTCCTCCCCCAGCCGGGCAATCCGCCCATCAACCTCGACGACATCGGTCAGTGGATCCACCTTGGTCCCCAGCTCGGTCCTCACGCAGCCGTTCACAGCGACCCTGCCGGCGGTGATCAGGTCCTCACTGCCCCGCCTCGAGGCCACGCCGGCGCGCGCAAGGAACTTCTGCAATCGCATCGGCACCACACGGGGACTCTCCTCATCGGCACCCATGACTCAGTCGATCACCTCGAGGTCGTCGTCCTCGACGCCGTCGCCTTCGGCCACGTCGCTCTCCTCAACCCCATCTGCCGAGAAGTGCTCGCGGATTGCGCGCTCGGTCGCGGCGTCAGGCAGGAACTCCTCAAGCGGCGGCAGCTCGCTGATGTCCTTGAGTCCGAAGCGCTCGAGGAACACGCGCGTCGTGCCATACAGGATCGCGTTGCCTTGGTTCTTGTCGCGACCGGTCTCCCGGATCAGGCCCTTCTCGGCGAGCGATGCGATGACGCCCTCGGAGTTCACGCCACGCACGGCGTTGACTCCTGCTCGCGTGACGGGCTGGTGGTACGCGATGACCGCCAAGGCCTCGAGCGCAGCCTGCGACAGGCGCTGCGTGTCCCACGAGAGCACGTAGCGCTCGATGACGTCATGGTGCGCGGGATGCGTGTACAGCCGCCAACCGCCCGAAACCTCGCGCAGCTGGAATCCTCGCTCGGACTCGCGGTACTCCTCGGCAAGTTCGGCGAGCGTGCTCTCTATCTCGCCAGGGCCCGCATCGAGCACCCGGGAAAGCCGAGCGGCGCTGACCGGCTCGTCGCTCACGAACAGGAGGGCTTCGACTGCCCCGCGAAGGCTGTCTCGTGACTCACCCATCCTCGGTCTCCTCTCGGACGGCTCGCTCGGCCGCCTCCTCAGGCGTTAGCTGCGTGATGATGATCTCGCCGAAGTACTCGTCCTGCGCGATGCCGACCAGACCACGCTTGTAGAGCTCCAGGATCGCGAGGAAGGTCACGACCACCAGCTCGTTGGAGGCGCCTTCTCCGACAAGTTCGGCGAAGGATGATCGGCCCGCACGCGCCAGATGGCGACGCACGGACTCGGTGTGCAGCTCGAGCGGGATCGGCATGGAAGCGACGTGCTCGGCCTCGAGCAGGAAGACCTCGCGCTTGTGCTCAAGATCCGCGCAGATCACCGCAAGGCTGTGAAGCGTCACGCCTTCCAAGTAGTCGGGCATCAGAGTCAAGAAGTCGTCCTCGAGCGCGCCCTGGCGCGGATGCATGCGCGCCTCAGCCTCCATTCTGGCGCCGAGTTCGGCGGCGACGTTCTTGAACTGCTTGTACGCGAGCAGACGCGCAACGAGGATGCTGCGGGCCTCCTCGGGCGACAGATCGTCGAGCTCGTCACCGATGTAGCCACTCTCCTGCGGCAGCAGGGACGCGGCCTTGATCTCGAGCAGCGTGGAGGCAAGCAGCAGGAACTCACTCGCGACGTCCAGGTCCAACTCGACCATGCGGTCGAGATGCTCGAGATACTGGTCGGTGACGTCGGCGACCGAGATCGCACTCACATCGAGCTTCTGGCGGCTCACCAGATGCAACAGGAGGTCGAACGGCCCCTCAAAGACGTCTGTCCTGACGGTGTAGCCCACGGACGCCTATCCCGCTTCGGGAGCGGCCGCGGCCTCGGCGCACGCGGCGGGCGACTCGTCCTCCACGAACGACGGCTTCGAGTCCGCAAGCTCGGCGTTCGGATCGCGCGGCCGCACGTGTGCCGAGAGCTCCGTGCGCGGCTCGATGCCCATCAGCTCGCGGCAGGTCGCCACGACCCCGCTCGCGACCGGGCGGGCCTTGGCGGCACCAGCTGCCAGCACCTCGACCGCGAACCCGGGGATCGCCTCGAGCTCGGCGCGGCGAGCTTGGAACGGCTCCAGGTACGTGACGAGGTCCTCGGCGAGCTTTCGCTTGTGTGCGACGCAGCCGCACTCGGCGACGCGGCAGCAGCGGTCCCACTCGGCGATCTCTTCCTCCGGTGCGATGAGCTTGTGCACCTGGTGCAACGGGCAGATGTCGGGGTCGCCCGGATCGGTCTTGAGCTTGCGGGCGGGGTCGGTCATGAAGCTCATGACCTTGCGGCGGATCTCGTCGGGTGCGTCGCTGATGAAGATCGCGTTGCCGTAGCTCTTGGACATCTTGCGGCCGTCGAGGCCAGGCACGCGTGCACCCGCCTTGGCAATGATCGCCTGCGGCTCAACGAGGAAGTCGCCGTACGCGTTGTTGAACCGCCGAGTGATCTCGCGCGTGAGCTCGAGGTGAGGCAGCTGGTCCTCGCCTACCGGCACGTAGTCGGCCAGTACGATGTCGATGTCGGCCGCCTGAAGCAACGGGTACATGAAGAAACCGAGGTTGCCCAGGTCCTTGTCGGTGATCTGGTCCTTCTGCTCCTTGTAGCTCGGGACGCGCTCGAGCCAGCTCAGCGGCGTCACCATCGCGAAGTACAGCGCGAGTTCGGCGACCTCCGGGACGTCGCTCTGGCGGTAGATCGTGCTGACCTCCGGGTCCAGCCCGGCCGCACACCAGTCGAGCACCATCTCTTCGGTGAACTTGGCGATGCTGCTCGGGTCGGACCAGTCACTGGTGAGCGCGTGCCAGTCGGCGATGAAGTAGTACGCGTCGTACTCGTGCTGGAGCGAAAGCATGTTCTGCAGGTTGCCGAACCAGTGCCCGAGGTGCAGTTTTCCTGTCGGACGGTAACCAGTCAGAATGCGCTTCTTTGTCACAGGGAGGCTCCTCGAGTACGCGGGTTCGCAACGCCGCCCATGATAGCGCACCATGCTCCGCGATCAGGGCATCATCCCGGAGAACCAGTACACGAGCGGGTAGACCGTCGAGCTGATGTAGGCACCGACCGGATCGAGGCCGGTGAAGGACGGCAGGACCCACACGAGCAGCATCACGATGCCGAAGCCGTACTGCTCTACCTTGTGATAGCTCTGCATGGCTTTGTCCGAGAGAAACAGCGGGATTACCCGCGAGCCATCGAGCGGCGGGATCGGGATCAGGTTGAAGAAGACCAGCACCAGGTTGATGAGCGAGAACTGGAAGAGGATGTCGCCCCAGAACGAGGTTTCGCCGAGCAGGCGCACCGCGAACCCCGAGATGGCCGCGAGAACGATGTTGGTCGCCGGCCCGGCGATCGAGGTCAGGAAGAACCCGACGCGATAATTCTTGAAGTAGCTCGGGTTCACCGGGACCGGTTTGGCCCATCCGAAGCCGAACCCGACGGTCAGGATGAGCACGGCCGGTACGATTACCGTTCCGACCGGATCGATGTGCTTGAGCGGGTTCAGCGATAGGCGCCCTGCACGCTTGGCGGTCGGGTCGCCGAGAAGGTACGCCGAGTAGCCATGGGCCACTTCGTGCAGGATGATCGCGGGCAATACGAACAGGAAGCGGAGAGCGTAGTAGATCAGTGAGTTCACGTTGCTGCTTTCTTCGGTGGATCACCTAAAGCGCGCTGTGCGATGCGCCTGAGGTTCGCGAGTTCGGCCTCGCGCCCGACCGCACGGCCATCAATCCGGTCGTCGAGCGCTCGAGCCAGTATAGCGGTGAACGCGTCGCTCGGCTCATAGCCCATCTCGATCAAGTCCTTACCGTTCACGCTCGGCTTGATTCGCGCCAAGACGTCGATGTAGCGCCCGATACGCTCCCTGCCGAGCGCGTTGGTGCGGGTCCACAGCAGCACCACGGACTCGGGCGCGAGAGCCGAGAGCGCTCTGTACAGACGCGTGTCGCGCACGCCGCGCTTGTCCTGAAGCACGCGCAGCGCCGATGCACCCTTGAGTGCGATGTCCAGTGCCGGCCGAGCGTAGGAGCGCCCGAACCGGTAGTGCCTGAGCCAGCGATCGACCTCCGCCCGCTCGGCACCCGCCAGAATTGCGGTCACGAGCGTCTCTCGGCGCGAGGCTTTCGGCTCGAAAGCCGTCCCAATCTCATCGAACGCCGCGAGCGCAGACTCGATCCTGCCGACAAGCCCCGAGGCCGCCGGGCTGCGCGGGGCAATATCGCCGAGCGCGCCGAGCTCCTCGAGGCGCGCAAACACCGCAGCGGGATCGGGCTCGTCGAGGATGTCGAGAAGCTCCTCCCTCACCCGGGCGCCCGACACCTCGCCGAGCATCCCCAGCCGTACCGCCTCGCTCGCCAGCTCCTCCGTCGAGGCACTCATTGTGAATCCGTACCGCTTCTCGAAGCGTGCAGCGCGCAGCACGCGAGTCGGGTCGTCCACGAACGACAGCGAGTGCAGCACGCGAATCAGGCCGCGGTCGATATCGGTCAGCCCTCCGAACGGGTCGGCAATGCGCCCGAAGCACACCGGGTCGATGCAGGCGGCCATGGCGTTTATGGTGAAGTCGCGGCGCAGCAGGTCTTGGCGCAGCGTGGAGCGCTCGACAGTGGGAAGCGCGCCAGGTCGGGAGTAGAACTCGGCCCGGCTCGATGCCACGTCGACGTGCAAGTCCCGGGAGATGATCATCACCGCGGTGCCGAACCTCCGGTGCACCTTGACCCGCGCGCCAAGCTCAGCGGCGCAGTCCTCGGCGAACGCGATAGCGTCGCCCTCGACGACGATGTCGATATCGAGGTTCGGGCGGCCGAGCACCATGTCGCGCACGAAGCCGCCGACGAGATGCGCCCGAAGCCCGGACTCCGCCGCGATCTCACCGAGACGACGTATGGTGCCTGCGACCTCTCCGGGCAGCAAGGCATCCACGCTTGCCAGGAAGCGGCGCGTGGCCTCCGGATGCGACTCCGCGAGTCCGCGGTCAAGGTATGCGTCACCATGGCCGGCACGAAGGACGTCCTTGCGGGACACGATGCCGACCAGCTCGCCGCCGTCGAGAACGGGTACGCGCCCGATGCTTCGCGTGGCGAGCACCCGCTCGAGGTCGGGCAGGCGCATGTCGGGTGGCACGCTCAAGACCTCTCGGCCCATGAACCCGGTCACTGGCGCATGCCCCAGCCCGTGCCGGGAGGCGCGATCCACGTCCTTGCGCGTGATGATGCCGAGAACCTCGCCATCCGCGACGATCGGGACCCCACCATGGCCCCAGAGCGCCATGAGCTCGCCCGCCGCCTGCATCGTGGCTGTCGGGGGCAGCGTGCGCACCGGTCGCGACATGATGTCGACGGCGCGCAGTGGCGGATGTACCTCGGCCGCAAGCGCCTCTCGGACGCGAGCACGCGCCTCCGCAAGGGACAGCGCGCGAAACCCCGCCGAAGCGGCCTGCGGGTGGCCTCCCCCGCCGAGCCGCTCCATCACCGCGCCGACATCTACCTCGGCAAGGCGCGACCGCGCGACGATCTGCAGCCGTTCGGGCATCTTCACGATCGCGATGGCGACTCGGTAGCCGAGGTCCTCGACGACGTAGTGCGTCAGGACGCTTGCCGAGTCCACGTACTCCTGGGTCTCGGCGGTGCCCACGGCGACCTGCTGGCCGCAGACCTCCCAGACCTCGAGGTCGGCGAGCAGCTGGTCGAGCAGTGCGCGCTGCGAATCATCGAGCGTACGCCCGAGGAACTGGTTCAGCACGCCGATATCGGCACCGATCGACATGAGGTAGGCCACGGCCTCGGCATCGAACGGCGTGGAGCCGGGGTACGTCAGCGACCCGGTGTCCTCGTGGATACCCAGCAGCATCGCGCTGGCCTCAAGCGGCGCCAAGTCGAGCGCCTGCGCGCGGATCTCGTGTACCAGGATCGCGGTGGCAGAGCCGGCGTCACGGGACCGGTCATCGCCGCCCGTGAAGTCGCCTTCCTGCGGCGGGTGGTGGTCGTAGATGATCACCTCGACGCCCGGACGACCCACCACCTCGCCGATCTCTCCAATTCGGCTCGGGTCGCGCGTATCGACCATCACGACGCTGTCTATCACGTCGAGGTCGAGACCCTTCAGGTCGACGAAGTCCAAAAACTCCTCGTGTAGGTGATGGAACGCGCGCACATTCGCGTTCTGGCTGCCGAGAAACACACCCTTCGCACCCGGGAAGAGCTTCGTTGCCGCGATGGTCGCCGCGTATGCGTCGAAATCCGGGTTCGCGTGTCCGACAACGACTCGCATCGCTGCGCTGCCTAGAGTTTGTGGAAGAGCGGCAGCGGGCTGATTGGATCCGGTCCGATTCGCACCGCGTTCGTCACGCGCTCCTCCGCGGCCGGGAACAGCGCCTCATCAGCGGCGTACAGTGTCGCCAGCTCATCTCCCTGCTCCACGTGGTCGCCCACTCGTACGGCCAGAACGAGGCCGGCACTCGGGTCGATCGCCGCTTCCTTCGTCGCCCGACCCGCGCCCAGAAGCATCGCGGCGCGACCGATCCCCTCGGCATCAAACGAGCTCACAAAGCCCGATTCCTCAGCACGGACCACTCGGTTGAACGGCGCCTGCGGCAACAGCGTAGGATCCTCCGCGACCCGCGGGTCCCCTCCTTGGACCTCAACCCACTGCGCGAACTTGGCGAGCGCCGAGCCATCCTCGAGCGACTGAAGCGCGCGTGCGCGTCCTGAAGCCTCGTCGGCGACGAGGCCCGCGGCGAGAAGCATCTTCGCGGCAAATACGAGGCACAGCTCGGTCAACGCCGTGGAACCCTGGCCTCGCAGCGTATGAATGGCCTCGGCCACCTCGAGCGCGTTGCCCACCGCCATGCCAAGGGGCTGGTCCATGTCGCTCACGACCGCGATCACGCGCTTGCCGAGCGCCTCGCCGACACGCACGAGCTCAGAGGCCAACTCGCGGGCCTGCTCGTCTGTCTTCATGAATGCGCCCGAGCCGGTCTTCACATCGAGCACGATGGCGTCGGCGCCACCCGCAACCTTCTTGCTGATGATCGAGCCGACGATCAACGGCACGGAAGGCACGGTCGCGGTCACATCGCGCAGTGCGTACATCAGCTTGTCGGCAGGGACGATGTCGGGTGACTGCGCAATCACAGCGACCCCGACCTCCCGCACCTGCGCGAGGAACTCCTCTGCCGACAGCTCGATACGAAAACCGGGTATCGACTCGAGCTTGTCGAGGGTGCCACCGGTGTGCCCGAGCCCTCGGCCGCTCATCTTCGCCACGGACGCGCCACACGCCGCCACCAGCGGAGCCAACACCAGCGTCGTGGTGTCGGCAACGCCTCCGGTGGAGTGCTTGTCCACCTTAGGCCCCGGAATGCTGGACAGGTCGATCACCCTCCCGGACCCGACCATCGCGTTCGTCAGGGCGACCGTCTCATCCGCCGACAGGCCATTGAGATAGGCCGCCATGAGCCACGCGGCCATCTGGTAATCGGGCATCTCGCCCGAGGTGTACGCGCTGACGATGCGCTCGATCTCCTGCGATGAGTGCTCGTATCCGTCGCGCTTCCGCTCGATGAGCTCCTCGAAGGTGAGTGTGCTCATTCTCCCCGCACCTGCCCCAGGAAGCTCGTCCCCCGCCCGCATTCGCCGGCGTGACCGTAGAAATCAAGCACCGTCTCGCCGATATCGGCGAAGGTTGCCCGGATGCCGAGGTCGGAACCTCGGTCGATGCCTTTGATCTTGGCGATCAACGGGGTGTACTCGCGCGAGTGGTCCGTCGAGTCGGTGGTCGGGTCGCAGCCATGGTCTGCCGTGACGATCAGCAGATCGCCGTCGATCATCGCGTCCAGCAGCTCAGGGATTCGCGCATCGACAGCTTCGAGACCTCGCGCATACCCCTCAACATCGTTGCGGTGTCCCCATACCATGTCGAAGTCCACGAGGTTCCCGAAAACGAAGCCTGCATCCGTGCCATCAGCCACGCGAGCCACGAGGTTGCCGAACCCGTGCATGTTGTTCTCGGAGTGCGGCGACTCGCAGATGCCGCGCCAGGCGAAGATCTCGCCGATCTTGCCGATGCCATAGCTCTTGATGCCCGCCTCCTCAAGGCGATCGAGGACGGTCGGCTCGAAGGGCTCGACCGCGAAGTCCCTGCGACGATGCGTCCGCGTGTACGCCCCAGACTCATCGGGCCCGATGAACGGCCGAGCGATGATGCGCCCGACGGCATGCTTCCCCACCATCACCTCTCGGCGGGCAATCTCGCAGATGCGATAGAGCTCGTCTATCGGGATGACGTCCTCGTGTGCGGCGATCTGGAAGACCGAGTCGGCGCTCGTGTACACGATCGGCTTGCCGCTCGCCACGTGCTCGTCGCCGAGTTCCTGGATGATGACGGTCCCGCTCGCCGCGTAATTGCCGAGCCACCCATAACCGGTAGCCTGCGTGAACGCATCCATGACCTCAGGCGGGAACCCGTCCGGATACGTGGGGAACGGGCGCTCCAGCACAAGCCCCATCATCTCCCAGTGCCCGGTCGTCGTGTCCTTGCCGGGGGATCGCTCGGCATTGCGCCCCCACGAAGCGCTCGGCGACTCGACCGGCGGTACTCCCTCGATCGCGGTGACGTTGCCGAGGCCCATCTGGCCCAGGTTCGGCATCTTCAGGCCGCCGACGGCCTTCGCCGTGTTGGAGAGCGTGTTCGAGCCGGAGTCGCCGTACTCGGCCGCGTCCGGCAGCTCACCGGCGCCGACACTGTCGAGTACGAGCACGATTGCGCGTGGAACACGTGACATCTCTAGACCACCACCCGATCCACTTCGTCGAGGGACGTTATTCCGGCGGCAACCTTGTCCAGGGCGTCGCGCCTCATCGGCTTCATACCCCGGCCGATGGCGACATGCCGGAGCTTCTCGGCGGTCGCTTGGCTCACGAACAGCGACGCAAGCTGCTCGTCGAAGGCCATAATCTCGAAGACACCGACACGGCCGCGGTACCCGGTGCCATCGCACTCCGGACACCCGACGGGTCCGTACGGGACGACCGTCTCGACCTCGGCAGGTCTGAAACCTGCGGCCGCCAGGCGCTCAGGCGTCATCTCGACCGGCTGCTTGCAGTACGGGCATAGCTTGCGCACGAGCCGCTGAGCCAGCGCACCGAGCAGCGCCGAGGAGGTGATGTAGGGCGGGATGCCCATGTCGTTCAGGCGAGTGAGCGCCGAGGGGGCGTCGTTGGTGTGGATGGACGAGAGCACGAGGTGGCCCGTGAGCGCCGCGCGCACGGCGATCTCGCCGGTCTCCGGGTCGCGGACCTCGCCGACCATGACGATATCGGGGTCCGCACGCAGAATCGTGCGCAGGCCGGCCGCAAACGTGAGGCCGACTCGCGTGTTGACAGCAACCTGGGTGATACCGGGCATCTGGTACTCGATCGGGTCCTCAACCGTGATCACCTTGCGCTCCGGCGAGACGATCTCGGAAAGGATGGCGTAGAGCGTCGTCGACTTTCCTGAACCCGTAGGGCCCGACACGAACAGCGCCCCGTACGGCTTGCGCAAGATCTCCATGAGCCGCTCGTAGTCGTCCTTCACAAGGCCGATGTCGTCGAGGCTGTGGAACGCCACCTCGGCATCGAGGACGCGAAGCACGATCGACTCGCCGAGTGGCGTCGGCAGCGTGGCCACGCGCAGGTCCAGCGCCCTCCCGTTGCTCCTCAGGCCGATACGCCCGTCCTGTGGACGGCGCCGCTCCGTGATGTCCAAGTCGGCCATGACCTTGATGCGCGACAGCAGCTCGGCCTGTGACTGCTTGGGCAGCCGTGCAGCCTCTCTCAGAACGCCGTCAACCCTGAAGCGGACTACGATTCCGTCGCCCATCGGCTCGAAGTGGATGTCGCTCGCCCGTTCGTTCACGGCCTGCTGAATCAACTGGTTGACGACGCGGACGACCGGTACCTCGAGATCGAGTCCCTCGCTGTCAACATCCTCATCGCTGTCGTCCGAGCCGCTCATGCCGAGCTCCATGAGCGCATCACCACCGGCGATGTACTTCTCGATGGCGAGGGTCACCTGGCCGGCCGCGGCCACGACGGGTCGGACTTTGAGCCCGGTACGAATCTCAGTCTCGTCGATCGCCTCGACGTCGAGCGGGTCCGCCATGGCCAGCGTGACGGTGTCCCCCGATATCTCGATGGGGATGACTCCCCTTCGCCGCGCCATGCCGAGTGGGAGCAGCATCGCCGCGGCCGGGTCGATGCGGGTACCCGCGAGGTTGATGTGCTCGTAGCCCTTCTGGTTCGCCAGGGCCTCGGCGATCTGGTCCTCGGTCAGAACGAGCTCACGAACGAGTACCTCTCCCAGCTTCCCACCGTCTGTGCGCTGTGACTCGAGTGCTGCGAGTAGCTGCTCCTCCGTGATCATCCCCGCATTGACAAGCATCTCCCCAAGATAGGCCCGGCTGTAGGACACAATCTCCCCCTTGTTGACGCCTCTTCACGTGTATCACGCGTCCACACTCATTCTTGCCCGTACGCGAGTCAGTAGCCACTCGACGCCCATCACGACGAGTATGCTCAACGCACCGTCGCCGTCGAGAACGCCGCCATACGGTGTATTTATCGGCAATATGCCGAACGGGATCGTAATGAAATCAGTTGCCCTCAGGACGAACGTGCCCGGTGCGCTTGCCGAGAGACCGCCGAAGAACGCGACAACGAGCC
This sequence comes from uncultured Eubacteriales bacterium, assembly GCA_964492775.1. GTDB lineage: Bacteria > Actinomycetota > Coriobacteriia > Anaerosomatales > PHET01 > WRDS01. Next base: position 84,592 of record CAZBLH010000004.1, read on the forward strand.
GCGCGGTGAGCGTGAACGCCACCACAACAAGCGTGTTCATTGCTGCGGTCAGAACCGCGCGACGTAAGTTGACGGGCAAGGCCGGCTCCCGGCGGATTGATAGTCCTACAGGAGGATTATCGTCGCTCGGCGCGCCTTGCGCCACCCGTGTAGACCGGGTTCTGACTTGCCGAGTGCAGGCCTCAGCGCATGCTGTCGGCCGCGATGCGGTTGAGGATCATCTCGGCGATGTCGTCGGCGTCGAGCAAGCCGGCGGAGAGCCTCGACCGAGCCTCGGCGATTCTGTCGTTGCGCACATCTGGCGCGGATTCGGCGGCTTGGATCGCTGCTGTGATGACGTGGCTCGGGACTCTGCAGGAGGCCTGGGTCACGACGTGGGCGCGGGTGTTGTCGATGATGTCGGATACCGCGAGGTGTGCTTGTTCGTAAGTGATCATCATGTCTAGACTATCGGCCGCCTACGCCGCGCCCTTCGTAGGACGCGAGTAGTATTGCCCAGTGGTGTGTGACCCGGGTCACACACCTCCAGCCGAGTTCCAGGAGTCACGCCTCTCGCGCTAAGGAACTCATTCGCCGAGGTGATGCGCTGCGAAGTGGCGCGCGTGATTGGACCCGGGAAACAGGGGAGCCCCATGGCCGGCACCATGAGGCTCAGGGGTAAGGGGTTGCATATGAATGCAACCGCACGCTGATGATACCAACCCCATCTCGCAGGTGCAACCACTTTTCCGAAAAATGCTTGCCCGCGCTATCAGAAGCCGAACCCGCGTGTCAGCGTCGACGGACCCATGACCACAGGCAGCAGTCCCGCCACCAGTATCAGCACCGAGAGCGCCATGCACACGAGCGCCGCGCGTCTACCGGCCGGGGCATCCGCGACGACGGCATCGCCACCGTCATCGGAATGCACATCCACTTCGGCGCTTTCCTCGGGCGCGGCGTCCGACGCATTGTCGGCCTTGTCACCGCCGAGAACGCCTCGAACAACACGCCCGTAGTAGCCGAGCGAGATCACTGAGCCGACGATGCCGACTGCGGCGAGGAACGCCAGCGCGATCCCGATCTCACGCTCTCCCCTGGCCAGGAACAGCAGCGCGCCGTTGATTGCCGCGCCGAACGCCTGGAACTTGCCCCAGAATCCCAGGAGAGGCGGAATACCGGCGAGCGAGATGAGCGCGACGCACAGGGCGAACGCTGCCCCGGGCATGCGACCGACAAGCCCCGAGAGGCCATCGACCGACCCGTCCCACTCCGGCTCACTGAGCTCGACGGCTGCGACAGCCAGGAACGCGGCGGTCGTGGCGACCGCGTACGTCGCGGTGAAGAAGAGTGCGGCCGAAGGGCTCACGGCTACAAGCGCCGTGAGCGCATAGCCAGCCTGGGCCACGCCCGCGTACCCGAGCATGCGCCGAACCGACCGGGTCGTAAGCGCGACCGTGCTTCCAACGACGATCGAAGCGAGCGCAAGGATCCCCACACCCACGAGCACCTCGCGCGTGATGACGCCCAGGTCAGTCGAGGACAGGCCTGCCGCAGCGAAGTTTGCGACAACGACCGCGAGCGCGCCAACCATCGCGAACTTGCCCGGACCCGCAAGGGCGGCAGCTGCAGGCGACGGCGCCGTCTCGTAGGCGTCAGGCGCCCACGAATGCATCGGCGCCGCCCCCACCTTGAAGGCCAGCGCGCACACGATCGCAAGGGCACCGAACGCTGCCGACAAGCTAAGGTCAGGCCGAGCGCCGATACCCGCCATCAGCCCGGTAAGCGTCCCGTTACGCGAGAACACTGCAACCTGAACCGCCATCCCCAGCACGAAGATGCCCGTCGCCACAGAGCCCTGCACGAAGTACTTCATGCTGACCTCGGCCGAGCGCGGGGTGCGAGCCGAATGAACGAGCGCGTACGAGCAGATCGCCGCACCCTCGACGCAGATGATAAGCGAAACGAGATCACCACTTGCCGCCGCCAGCGCTCCTGATGCGACAGCAAACGCGATCAGCCCTGCGTTCTGCGCACCGCGCGGACCGCTGGAACCCACTGCGACCGCAGCAGCAGCCAGCAGGAACGCCACACCCGGAATCACCGAGTAGGCTCCACCGGCCATGAAGGACGCCAGTGCCGCCTCCGGCGCAAGCGTCCAGCCCGTCCAGATCCCGGCTGCCCCACCAAGCGCAAGCACGAGCGCACTCAGCAAGACAGCGCGGCTGCGGACACCGCGATCGGCGATGAGCGCGTCAGCAGTAAGCGAGATCGCAGCCGATGCAATCGCCGGACCGAATACCAGCCAGAACACGAGGAGCGCGCTCAACTCACGCCCCCCTTCCGACAACGGCTACCGCGGCATCAAACACCGGCGACACGAACAACGTGATGATCCATGGCGCCAAGCCCAAGAATACGATCAGCGTCGCCGTGAGGGCGGCCGTGAGCAACTCCCGGCCGTCGAGGTCGGGCATTTCCGCCACGGCCAGAGCGCCGCCCACAGGCTGCGAAGGCAGCGGTCCCTGGACGGTCTCGCGCACCGCACGGAGGTTGTAGGCCGCGGCAAGCAGCAGGCCCACACCTGCGACAAGCACCCACCAGCGGTAGACCGCGAACGCCTCCAAGATGGCCATGAACTCGCCGGGGAAACCTGACAGCGCAGGGAGACCGGCGGAGGCAAGTGACGCAAAGACGAACCCGACCGACCATGCGGGCGTGATCGCACCGAGGCCACCGAAGTGCGCGAGCTCGCGCGTATGTGCGCGCTCGTACAAGGCCCCGACGAGGTAGAAGAGCAGCCCGGCTACGAGGCCGTGACTGACCATCGTCATTGTGGCCGCCGCGAGCGACGCAGTCGTGCCCACACCCACGCCCACCAGCACGAAGCCCATATGCGCGACCGAGGAGTACGCGACGAGCTTCTTGAGATCGGACTGGACGAGCGCAGTCGCCCCGCCCCACACGATGCCGATAAGCCCCAAGGCGACCAGCAGCGGCCGCGCCTCGGCAGCTGCCTCGGGCACGATCGGCAGAGCGATCCGGATGAGGCCGTAGCCACCCATCTTGAGCAGCACGCCCGCGAGCACGATCGAACCCGCGGTCGGCGCTTCGGTGTGGGCGTCAGGGAGCCACGTATGAAGCGGAACCGCTGGGACCTTGACGAGGAACGCCAGCGTGAACAGCCAGAACAGCAATCTGCCTCCGCCGGCGGCGGCACCGGTCTGCGCGAGCACTGAGATCGAGTCGAAGCCTCCGGCGATGAGCGCGACGATGACTGCCACGAGCAGCAGTGCGCCTCCCGCGAACGTGTAGACGAGGAACTTCATAGCTGCTCGGCGAGCATCCGCCGAGCCCCACTTCAGAATCATCACGAACATCGGGATCAGCACCGACTCCCACGCGATGTAGAAGAGCACGAGCGAGTCGGCGGCGAACACGAGAGTGAGTGCCGCCTGCATGAAGGCGAGCAGGGCGAAGTGCGCACCTGGGTCGCGCTCCATCTTCCAGGAGGCCGACACCGCGAGCAGCCCGGTGACGACCGCGAGCGCGAGCATCGTGAAGGACAGCCCGTCCAGCCGCAGGTGCCACATGCCCGAGGTGGTCGGGTCCAGGACGCCGTGGGCCGCGCCCCCGAGCGCCTCCGGCGCCAAAATGCCGAGAAGAACGCCTTGAACCACTGGAGCGGCAAGGGCGATGACACGCGGTGCGCTTGGCACGCGGGTCCCGACGAGCAAGCAGACGGCAGCGAAGATGATGGGCGCGATGACGACGAGATCGAGCGCGATCACCCGCTTACCACCTCCCTATCCAGACCGAAGCTATCAGCAGCACAACGAACATCACTGCGATAGCTGCTGCGTACGCTTGTCCGTCGCCGGTCTGCAGCCGAGACAGCCCTCTGCCCGCGCGACGTGACAGAGCAGCAGCTCCTTCGGGGATGCCGTCGGCTAGCAGCCGGTCGCCGACAGCCCACACTCCCCGCGCCAGTCCAATCACCGGGCGCACGACGATCGTGTCAACGAGTGCATCGAAGCCCCAGCCCCTCGCCAAGAGTCCATGGACGGATGCCTGCAGGCCGGGGGCCGGAGTGGCCGGCGCCGCTAGCCATCCCGCGACAGCGCCGGCGATAGCGAGCCCGAGCGCAACGGCGCTGACACCCAACGACAGCGGCTCGGCGTGAGCACCCAGCGACTCGACGACCCACGACTGCGCCACTCCCGCGGCCGCTGCCGGGACAGCCAGCGCGACGAGCGGAGCGAGCATGGGAAGCGGCGACTCGTGAGCGCCCTTCTCGGCGGGCTCGCCGAAGAAGGCCAGCCGCGTCGCGCGGGCCGCATAGAACGCAGTCAGCGCGCTCGCTGCGAAGAGCGCTACGCCAGCCGGCGCAGAGGCATGCAGCACGGACTCGAGAACGGCGTCCTTGCTGAAGAATCCCGAGAGCGGGAAGACGCCGGCAAGGGCCGTGACGCCAACCATCCAGGTCACGAACGTGGCCGGCATCGTTCGGCGGAGCCCGCCCATCTCGCGCAGGTCCTGGGTTCCCGAACCGTGGATCACGCTGCCCGAGCCCAAGAAGAGAAGCGCCTTGAACGCGGCGTGCGTCGCGAGATGGAAGATCGCGGCCGCCCACGCACCTGCCCCGAGCGCGGCGAACATGAAGCCGAGCTGGCTGATGGTCGAGTACGCGAGCACCTTCTTGATGTCGCTTTGAGCCGTGGCGGCAAGCGCAGCCCCGAGCGCTGAGATCGCGCCCACGACCAGAAGCAGCGTCTGCGCGGCAGGAGCAGCCTCAAACAGCGGCCACAGCCGAGCGATGGCAAAGACACCGGCCGCGACCATCGTGGCCGCGTGGATCAGCGCTGACACCGGCGTAGGGCCCTCCATCGCATCCGGTAGCCATGCGTGCAGCGGGAACTGCGCCGACTTGCCCATGGCGCCAATCGCGATACAGATCGCCGCTCCAGCGACGGCCACACCCGATATCCCGCCGAGCGATGAGAAGACCTCCGTATACGAGTCGGTGCCTGTTTGCGCCCACAGCAACGCGATGCCCGCGAGCAGCCCAACGTCACCGACGCGCGTGGTCACGAACGCCTTGATCGCCGCCCGGGCGGCCGAGGGCTTCTGGTACCAGAAGCCGATCAGCAGGTACGAGCACGCGCCGACGAGCTCCCACCCCATGAACAGCGTAGTGAGTGACGTGGCGATCACGAGCAGGTTCATCGAGCCGACGAATAGCGAGATCAGCGCGAAGTACCGCGACCAGCCGGGCTCATCGTGCATGTAGCCAACCGAGAAGATAACGACGCAGGTCGCCACGAACCCGACCACCGCGAGCATGACCAGGGTCAGTGAATCGATGGACCAGGCAAGAGACAGAGACCGCTCGCCGGAGACGAACCACGGGATCTCCCCTGCCGAGACCGGCGTGGTGCCAGAGGCACTCGGCAGGGCTGCAAGAGCGGCCGCTCCTGTGAGCAGCGCGCTCGCGCCGGCAAGCACCGGCGCAAGGAGCCGGGGGCGCGTCGGCACCATGGCGGCAAGCAGCGCGAGGGCCGCAGGCACGGCGACGAGCCAGACGAGGGGTGCATCGAGCAGCGCGCTCATCCGCGTACCTCCGTTAGCTCGTCCATCCGCGTCCTGCGCACGGACCGCGCGACCGCCACGATCAGCGCAAGCCCGACTGCAGCCTCGGCGGCTGCGACAACCAGCATGATCAGCGCAACTCCCTCGATGCGAGCGCCCCCGCCAAGCCGCGCCCCAAGGCCGACCAGCAGAACGAGCGCCCCGCCGAGCATCACCTCAATCGAGGCGAGGAGCGCGACGATGTCCCGGCGCGTGAGCACGCCGTACAACCCGATCGCGAATAGCCCTGCAGCGACCACGGTAATGCTCACGAGTCATCACCACCCGATATCGCGACGACCGCCAGCAGAGCGATCAGCAGCAGTCCCCCAGCGAGTTCGAACTGCGGGAGCATATCGCCGAGCAACAGGGAGCCGAGAGCCTCTAGCGACCCGGTTCCGCCACTCACGCCCCCGGCCACAGCCATCGCATCGGTTACCGGCCGCAGTGCCATGACAGCGAGCGCAGCCACGCCTACGCACGCAATCGCAGCGAGCGGGTCGTGGTTGACGGACAGCGACGGCTTTCCAGGCTCAGACCGGTGCACGAGCATGATCGCGAACAGAAGCAGCACCAGGACTCCGTCGACGTACACGAAGATCTGCGCAAGCGCCAGGAAGCCGAATCCGAACAACGCAAAGTAGCCGGCGACCGCAAGAAGGAAGCCACCCAGCCCCAGCCCGAGGCGTGTGACGTCGCGGGTCAGAATCACGGTTGATGCGCCGACCGCGGCGAGCGCGGTGAGTGCCCAGAATACGATCTCGCCAGTCACCGGCGCACCTCCTCGGCGGGTCGGTTATCCGCGCCCGTTGCGCGCGTCCCGGTGCCCGGGCGCAGCATCTCGCGCTTATCGAAGGTCATGAGGTCGCGCGAGTAGAACGAGAACTCGTACTGGCCGGTGTGGCAGAGCGCACCCGTCGGGCACTGCTCGGCGCACAACCCGCAGAAGCAACACTTGGTGAGGTCGAGGTCATACCGCGTCACATGGCGGTTGCCGGGGTCATCGATGCGCTCGACCTGGATCGCGTAGTCGGGGCAGGTCCGCGCGCAGAACGTGCAGCCCACGCAGACGCCCGACTCGCACCGCAAGCAGCGTTGCGCCTCCACAAGCCCTTCGACTCCCGTGATGCCGAGCTCGACCTGCCGGAAGTCAGTCGCCCGGTCCTCCGGCTTTGCCATCGGCATGCCGATCCTGCGACGCGTGTGCTCGACACCCTCGAGACGCGCCTCCTGGTACTTGGGATACGGAGGCACCGGCCGATAGACCCGGTCCTCGGCAAGGTCTTCGCCGCACAGGTAGCGGTGGATCGAGATCGCAGCCTCATGCCCGCTCGCGATCGACGCGATCGCTGAGCCGGGCCCCGTCACGACCTCTCCACACGCGAAGACGCCGGCGACCTGCGTTGTCATGAGCGCACCGTCCACCGGCAACAGCCCGCGCTCAGTGAGCATCAGGTCCGACCCACCGATCATCGCGTGCAGATCGGAGTACTGTCCGATCGCGAAGATGACGACATCAGCCTCAATCTCGGTGTATTCGTCGGCAAACTGCGGGGCGAAGCGGCCCTGAGCGTCGAACACGGAGATGCACGACTGCATTCGCATGCCGGTGACCTTGCCATCTTCGGCCATCACGCTGTGCGGACCCCAAGAGCAGTTCGCAATGACGCCTTCGTCGAGCGCCTCCTCGATCTCCCACGGGTGCGCAGGCAGCTCGTCCATGGACTCCAGCGAGGTAAGCCTGACCTCGGTCGCGCCGACCCGCAGAGCCACGCGCGCGCAGTCGACGGCCACGTTGCCGCCTCCGACCACGAGGACTCGCTTGCCCTTGACGCCGGCATCGCCCTTCCAGTTGCCGGCCTTGAGGAACTCAAGGGCTCCCACCACGCCGTCGGCGTCCGCCCCGGGGATCGGCAGCATCCTCGAGCGTTGCAGGCCAGCGGCGATGAGTACCGCCTCGTACTCGCCGACTAGGTGCTCGATGGGCACGTCGACGCCAATCTCGACGCCGGTGATGATCTTGAGACCCATCTTCTGCAGGTCATCAATCTCGCCGTGCAGAACCTCGCGCGGGAGGCGGTACGAGGGGACCCCGGAGTACAGAGCGCCGCCCGGCTTCGACTCCTTCTCGAAGCAGTGCACCTCGTACCCGAGCCGCATGAGGTCGAACGCTGCGGAGAGCCCTGAGGGCCCGCTGCCGATGATGGCGACGCGCTCGTCGCGCGTGATGGGCAACGGTTGCACGCGCTCTTCACGCACGGCCTGGAAGCCCTCGTACGCCACCCGGTGCAATGGCCGGATGGCGATGGGCTCATCGTAGTGATTTCGCTTGCAGGCGCTCTCGCACGGGTGGTGACAGATGCGCCCAAGCACGCCAGGCAGCACGTTGCGTGCGCGCACGAGTTCGTAGGCCTCGGCGGGCTTGTCCTCGGCAATGAAGTACGACTGGCCGCGCGCGTCGACGTTGGCGGGGCAGCTGCCCACGCAGGGCGGGAGCTCGCCCTCGCGGCTCATCCTGTCGATCTGCGCGTTGTAGGCGAGTGGCTCAGTTGGAATCGTTGAGATCTCATCAACGCCGAGAATCCCTGTCAGCCGGAGTGCACCGCGCCAACGCGGCGACATCTCGATCTTCTCGAACGGATAGCGCACAGTCGCCGGTCTGTCCTTCATCCTGCGGCCGGTGATCGCTAGGCCGGTTGCGAGGCTCGCCCACCGCTCGACGACGCCCTTCAGCCCCAGTGAATACTCATTCGTGGCGTGGATCGCCAACGGAACTTCCAGCGGAGTGCGGTCCGGAGGTCCAGCCTGGCGATGCGCGGAACGAGGCGTCATAGCGCGCTCACCACCCCAGTGAGCAGCAGCTGGGCGAGTGCGAGCGGGGTGAGCACCTTCCAGGCGAAGCCCATCAGCTGGTCAGGCCTCATGCGCGGGAACGTCCACTTCACCCAGATCATCAGCGTGGCGAGTGCGAACGTCACCGCGACGAACAGGAGCACGCCGAGCGGACCGCCGATGCCGAAGCCTGCGCCGAAGAAGGTTGCCGCGGCGAAGAGCGAGGCTGCGGTGACGCCGCCGTACTCGACCATCATGAAGATCGCCCAGCGGATGCCCGAGTAGTCGACGAAGTACCCGGCCACCAGCTCGGACTCGGCTTCCGGCAGGTCGAAGGGGCCGCGGTTCACCTCGGCGATCGAGGAAATGAAGTAGACGACGAAGCCGAGAGCAAGAACGATCAGCCACCACCAGCGCCACTCGGCGCGGATCGTCACTGTGGACGCACTGCCCGCCAGCACGACGAGCGAGAGAACCGAGAGCGTCCTGGGGAGTTCGTAGGAGACCATCTGTGCGGCGGCCCGCACGCTGCCGAGGCTCGCGAAGGTGTTGCTCGACGACCAGCCGGCAAGCAGGATGCCCAGCACGCTTAGCCCTGGAACCGCGAGAAAGAAGAGTGCTCCGGCGTCAATATCGAACGGAGCCCAGCCGGGAGCGAGCGGGATGACGGCGAACGCGGCCGCGCATGGCACGAAGACGAGCAGCGGCATCCACCGGAAGACCGGAAGATCGGCCTTGGCCGGCGAGATGTCCTCTTTCAGCACCAGCTTCAGCGTGTCTGAGAGCGTCTGGAGGAGTCCGGCGGGACCGGCCTCCTGCGGACCGAAGCGCATCTGGATGCGGCCGGCCACCTTGCGCTCCCACCACACTCCGAGAAGCGCCGCGAGCGCGATACCTATGCCCGCCCCAAGCCCGGTAAGCGCACCGAAAGCCAACGACCTCATCGGTCCACCTCCCCGAACACAGGGTCGAGCGAGCCGAGCACCACGACGATGTCGGAGAGCGTATGGCCGACGGCCAGCTTCGAGACGAGCGCGAGGTTGCAGAAGGCTGGCGAGCGCACGTGCATGCGGTACGGCCGAGGGGAACCGTCCGAGACGAGGTATACGCCGAGCGTGCCGCGCGCGCTCTCGATGTGCTCGTACGCGTCACCGGCCCGCGGGGCAATAAGGCGTGGCAGCCCTTCTGTGAGAACCAGCCCGCCATGCATCTGCGACAACGCCTGCTCGATGATGCGAACCGACTCGAAGCACTCCAGCAGCCGGCAGCGGTTGCGGTCGTAGGCGTCCCCGTTGTCGCCGACCACCACGTCGAAGTCCATGCGCGGGTACACCGAGTACGGCTCCTGCTTGCGTGTATCGAACAGCACGCCGGAACCCCGGGCCGCCGGGCCGGTGGCGCCCCACGCCACGGCCTGCTCGGCAGTCATCACACCGATGCCTTTGAGGCGCCCGCGCGCAATCGCATTGCCGAAGAAGAGTCGGTCAAGATCGTCGAGGCCCGCAGGCAGGCGGCGCATCAGCGCGGCAACGGATTCGGTCCAGCCCTCGGGCGCGTCGAACGCGACGCCGCCCGGCCGCACGTAGTTGTAGGTCAGCCGAGCGCCGCAAAGCTCCTCGAACAGCTCGATGACGCGCTCACGCAGATCGAAAGCGTACACGAACATCGAGGTAGCGCCCGTGTCCGCAGCCGACGAGCCGACCGACATCATGTGACTTGCGATGCGCTGCAGCTCGCAGACGATGACGCGCAGGTACTCGGCGCGTTCGGGAACCGGGATGTCGGCCAGCGACTCCACAGCACGGCAGTAGGCCCAGTTCGCGTACATCGAGCCGACGTAGTCGAGACGATCTGTGAGCGGAACGACCTGCAGGTAGGTGCGGTTCTCGGACATCTTCTCGATACCGCGGTGCAGGTAACCCACGATCGTCTCGGCCTTGACGACGACGTCACCATCGAGGTGCACCAGCACTCGGCCGACACCGTGCGTCGACGGATGCGACGGGCCGATGTTGACTACCAGCTCCTCGACGACATCGCCGCCCTCTGTGGTGGTCGGCTTCCGTGACTCGACCTGGATACTCATTGGTGCACCTCCCTTCCGTCGTCTCACTGGGTGCGGTTCGGCCGATCCGGCGACTCGCCCCGCCGTCGCCTGTCAGATGTAGTCCGGCCGCCTGATGATCCGGTCGCTGTCGTAGTCCTTGCGCAGCGGGTGGCCGACGAAGTCGTCCGGCAGCAATATCCGCTTGAGGTTCGGATGGCCTTCGAACTCAACGCCGAAGAGGTCGTAGACCTCCCGCTCCTGCCAGTCCGCCGCCTCCCACACGCCGATCACGCTCGGCGCTCGCAACTGGTCGCGATCAAGGCTGCAGCGCACCACCATCGAGGCGCTGTGGCGCCGGGAGGTGAGCCGATACACGAGCTCGAGCCGGTCCTCGCGATCGACCGCGGTCACCATCTCGAGCCGATCGAAGCCGCCCACCTCCAGCTCGCGCATCACGCCGAGAAGGTCGGCGCGCGTGACCTCGATCCCAGCGTCCGCAACGCGCCCACCAGCGATCGCACGAGCGTCGGGGAATGCCGAGGTAACGTGTTGGGTCAGCGGCTCGAGCGTCACTCGGCCCCCTCGTCCTCGGCAACGAGCGGCTCGGAGCCGGCCGGGTCGCTCGCGACCTCGCTCTTCCGCACCTTGGCGGGCGTGGTGTCGAGCAGCGGGATCTCGGTCGGCCGCTCGTTGCGTACACCGGGAGCGATCGACTCGGCGGCTACCAGCTTGCGCAGCTGCATGATCCCGTCCTGCAGTGCCTCGGGGCGCGGAGGGCAGCCGGCGATGTAGACATCAACGGGCAGGAACTCATCGATGCCGCGCACAACCGAGTAGGTATCGTAGTAGAAGATGCCGCCCGAGACGGTGCAGTTGCCCATCGCGACGACCCACTTGGGTTCAGGCATCTGGTCGTACAGGCGCTGCACCACCGGCTTCATCTTCTCGGTGATCGTCCCCGCCACGATCATCACATCGGTGTGGCGAGGGTCAGAGCGCGGGAAGACGCCAAGCCGGTCGAAGTCGTACTTGGAGAAGGAGGCCGCGATGAGCTCCATGGCACAACACGCAGTGCCCATCGCAAACGCCCAGAGCGACTGCCCGCGAGACCAGCCGAGCAGCGCGTCGACGGACGTGAGGATCACGCCACCGGGGGTGCGGTCGAGCGCTTCGCCGATGCGGTCTACTATCGCCACTCGAGACCCCCTTTGCGCCAGGCATATCCGAGGCCCAGAGCGAGCAGAGCCACGAAGGTGAATATCTCTGCAAAGGCGATAAAGCTGCCGCGCAACTGGCCCGCGACGGCGAAGAGAAGGATTGCATCAGCGCCGAACAGGACGGACAGCATCGCGATGGTCGAAAACCGCACGCGCTGCGCGGAGAGCGGCGCACCCGCCTGCTCCAACCCGCACTCGTAGGGAGCGTCCTTCTCGGGCGTGGGATTGCGCGGCGAAAGCAGCACATTGAGGCCGAAGACGATACCGATGAAGGAGACTGCGGCAAAGGTGAACCCGAGAACGAACAGAACGCTCTCGGTCTGGTACACCTGCATCCGGACTCCTCGTGGTTAGCCGGACGGCAGGGGTGGCAACTCGCCCGCCCGCTGCACCCATCCATCAGTATGCGACAGTCTATGGGGCGAAGGCGACTTTGTAAAGATTGTTACAATGTCTTGCACAAAGTGTGTTTTAGCTGCTCAAAGTGGTTGTCTACCGGTGCCGGCCGAGCGGCGCGCGAAAAATCTTCCGCGCACGCAGTGCCGACAAGGACGCGAGCGGGTGCTACTCCCCGGCCTCGCACAGGCGCTCGATCTCCTCGGAAAGCGCCATCCACTCCTCCTCGAGAAGCGGGATCGAGCGTTTCAGCGACGTGTACTCGGCGAGCGCCGCGTCGAAGCCCTCCTTGTCCAGGTAGAACTCGGGCTCAGCCATCATGCCGACGAGTTCGTCGTAGCGCTTCTGTGCGGCGTCGAGCTCGGACTCCACCTGCCGCAGGCGAGTCCGGCGCTCCTTCGTCGCCCGGTAGGCGTTGTTGCGAGCCTCAGCCTCGGCGCGCTTCTGCTCTCGGGTCTTGGGGCCGCTGACTGCGGCTGCCGCGGCGGCAGAAGCCTGAGCGGCGGGCGAACCCGAAGCCGCAGCAACGCGCGCAGCCGTCGCTCGGCGCGGCGTCCTGCCGCTTCCAGCCGCCGGCGCCGGAGCCAACGTTCCTGCAGCAGCCGCTTTCGCACTCCCCTGCCGAGGCTGCGAGGGCTTCCCGCCTGCGGCCCGGAGCTCAGCTTGGCGCTCGGCCTCCGCCTTCTTCCAGAGCCAGTAGTCGTAATCCCCGTCGTACACGGTCACGCGCCCGTCGCCGACCTCGATGATCTTGTTCGCAATCGCGCGGATCAGGTGACGGTCGTGCGTGATCAGCGCGATCGTACCCTCGAAGCGCGAGAGCGCCTGCTCGAGCACGTCTGCGGAGGCGATATCGAGATGGTTCGTCGGCTCATCCAGACACAGGAGCGGCGCGGGCTTCACGAGCATCTTGGCGAGGGCCAGTCGTCCCTTCTCCCCTCCCGAAAGTACGCTTACCCTCTTGTCGACGTCGTCACCCTCGAACAGGAACGCGCCGAGCAGACCGCGCACCTCGCCCTGCGTCCAGCCGGGCGCAGCTCGGTCGATCTCGGCGAACACCGTCCCGCCCAAATCCAGCGAGTGCAGCTGGTGCTGTGCGAAGTACGCGCTCTCGACCTTGGAGCCCAGCCGCCGAGAACCGGAGTCGGGCTCTAGTACCCCGGCAAGCATCCGCAGGAGTGTGGACTTGCCTGCGCCGTTCGGCCCAACCAATGCGACCTTGTCGCCGCGGTAGAGCGTCAGGTCAAGACCGTCGTACACCACGAGGTCCCCGTAGGACTTGCTCACACCCTCGAGTGAGATCACCACATCGCCGGTGCGCTCGGGCTGCGGGAACCTGAAGCGCACCGTCTTGCGCTCCTCAGGCACCTCGACAAGCTCGGCCTTGATCTTTTCGATGCGCCTGATGCGGTCCTGAGCAGCGACCGCCTTGGTGTTCTTGTAGCGGAAGCGATCCACGAAGACCTGCATGTGAGCGATCTCTTTGAGCTGCGCCTCGCGCTGCTTCCTGCGCTGCTCCAGCGCGAGCTCACGCTGGCGCTCGTAGGAGTCGTAGTCGCCCGCGTAGATGGTGACCTGTCGGTTCTCTATCTCGGCGACGCGATTCACGAGACCGTTGATGAAGGCCCGGTCGTGACTGATCATCAGGATCGCGCCGTCGTAGCCGCGCAGGAAGCCCTCGAGCCAGGTCACGCTCTCGAGGTCCAGATGGTTCGTCGGCTCGTCGAGCAGCAACACGTCCGGGCGCGTGAGCAGTAGCTTCGCGAGCGCGAGACGCATCAGCCATCCACCCGAGAACTCGCTTGTGTCGCGCACGAGGTCCTTCTCGGCGAATCCGAGGCCGCCGAGCACCGCGCGCGCCTCGGCCTCAAGCGTATACCCGCCGAGGTGCTCGAAGCGCTCCTGCAACCGACCGTACTCGGCGAGCAACCGTTGCTGTTCCTCGCTGTCGGGCTCCGCACCGGCGACCTCTTCCTCGAGCAGTCGCAGCCGGTGCTCGAGCGAGGTGACATGCTCGGCGGAGGTCAGCGCCTCGGTAAGCACCGTGCGCCCCGACATCTCGATCGCTTCCTGCTCGAGATACCCGACAACCGCATCGCGAGCGAAGACTACCGACCCCTCGTCGGCGTCCTGCCGACCCGAGATGATCTCGAGCAGGGTCGTCTTACCGGCCCCGTTCGGCCCGATTAGCGCGACGCGGTCACGTGCCCCCACGCGTAACGAGGCGCCCGAGAAGAGCACACGGGCGCCGAATGACTTCGTGACGTTTTCGACGGAGAGAATCACAACGTTTCACTTTATCACCGCTGCGGGGATGTTCCTAAGAGGGGCGGCGCTACGAAGGGAGTGCGTGATGAGTGGGAACGGCACGGTCGTGGTGATCGGTTCAGGAGCGGCCGGAAGCGCGTGTGCGCGCACCCTCGTACGCAAGGGTTTCGACGTCGCGCTCGCCGAGAAGGACCGGCTCGGCGGCACCTGTCTCTGGTACGGGTGCATCCCCAAGAAGGCGCTCTACACCAGCGCCCGCGCGGCTCGTGAGATGCGGGTGTCGGAGCAGTTCGGCGTCTGCCCAGGCCGGATCAACATCGACTGGCCGAGCATCCTAGCGTGGAAGTGGCACGCGCAGGAGACATGGGCCGGTGATCAGCGAGCGCTGCTCGAGCAGGCCGGCATCCGTGTCGCCGAAGGCGCTGCCCGGTTCACCGGCGAGGACACCGTCGAGATTGCAGGCGAGAGCGTGCGGTTCGACCACGCGGTGATCGCCACTGGGTCGGAGCCCGTGCCCCTGCCCGTGAGTGGCGCTGACCTCAGTGACACATCCGATGATGCGCTGCGCTACCGCGACCTCCCGCCGTCGCTGCTCATCGTGGGTGGAGGCTTCATTGCCGCCGAGTTCGCCGCGATCTTCGCCTCGCTCGGCGTCGAGGTGAGCGTGGCGTTCCGGGGGCCGCGGCTGCTCGGCGATCTGGATCCGGATCTCGCGTCGGTAGCTGCGCACCGGCTGGATGCGGCAGGAGTTCGCTTGCTGCCCGAGAGTACCGTCGAGGGGCTCCATCGCGCCGAAGACGAGCGCGTGACTGCCGCGCTGCGCCGAGCGGACCGGTCCGAGAGCGAGCTGCAAGCGGCTCGCGTCCTCGCAGCCATCGGACGCAGGCCTCGCCTGGGAGACTTGGACCTCGATTCCGCCGGCATCGCAATCGATGACGGGCGCCTCGTCCTGGACTCCACCGGGCGCACTACGAACCCAAAGGTCTACGCAGCTGGCGACGTGAGCGGCGCGCCGATGCACACGCCGGTAGCCAATTTCGAGGGCCGCAGGATCGCGCAGGCCATCGCCGGCGAGTGCGATCCGCTCGCCGAGTGTGGCCCGGTGCCCATCACCTGCTTCACCGACCCCGAGCTCGCAACCGTCGGGCTCACAGAAGAATCCGCCGAGCGGGGCGGGATCGAGGTCGACGTGCGACGCCTGCCGTTCAGCGCAATCGGCGCCGGGGTCGTCGCGGACGTACGCGACTGCTTCGTGAAGCTGGTTGCATCGGCCGATGACGGACGCGTGCTGGGCATGCAGGTCGCCGCGCCTGATGCGAGCGACCTCATTTACACGGGTGCGGTGGCGATACGGGCCGGAGTCACACTCGAGGAGCTGTCGCACACCATTGGCGTGCACCCGTCGTTCGGCGAGAGCATCAACTTTGCGGCGGGGTAGACTCCGCGTCGATGATCGGCGGGGTGTCCTCCTCGGCGCCGGTGAGCGCGCGAAGCTCCATGTCGACCGCGTACCGCAGCTTCACGAGCGCCACATGGAACTCGTGGCTCGCCTCGTGGTACTGAGCCAGCGCATTCTCGTCGGACAGCACCGCCTGGATCGAGGGCGGAAGGTTCTCGAAACCCAGGTCGCCATGGACCGCCAGCTTGTTGCGGTACGTCTTCACATACCTGCCGAACGTCGTCTGTCCGACAGGGCACTCAAGTATTGCCTCGATCTCGTCGAGCAACGATGCCAGACCGAGCGGCTCAAGCAGCTCGTAGCACGCACCGCCGAGCCGTTTGCGCCGGTTGTCCACGACGAACATGGTCGTGAACAGATGCATGAAAGTGAACTGGTTGAGGAGTAGCGGGATCGGATCCTCGAGGCCGAGAGCAACCAGTTCCGGGTTGTACTCGAAGCGCATGTTGTACAGCAGCATGTCGCAGTGAACAAGAACCTGCCTGAGCGCCGTTTCTTTGTCGAGTGCCACGCCTTGTCTCCGCATTGCTCTGATACGTGCATGCCAGCACGACAGCTGGCCGGTAACTCAACTCTAGCACGCTGCAGCGCGTGGTGGATGCGCGTCGAATTACGGCAGAAGGAAAGAGGCCCCGGAGCTCCTCGGCTAGGAGTCTCCAGGGCCTCGCAAGTAACGAATGGTGGGC
>CAZBLH010000005.1:0-54313 GCA_964492775.1 uncultured Eubacteriales bacterium
CAGTCGTCAGGAGTGCGACCACGTCTCCGCGGTCACTCGTGACGATCAGGAAGGGAGTCTTCACACCGGACTCGTTGTAGACACCTGCGTAGGGACGGCCCGCTCCGTCGTAGAGGTAGGTGATGTCCCATGCCTCTCCACCGGTTTTTGTCGCCGAAAGCGAGAGCAGGGACAGCCCATCGTAATTCCAGATGATGACCGTGGTCTTGTTTGCGGAGTCTTTAATCTCACTTCGCCTGCGCTGTCCCGCTGCGTCGTAGGTATAAGTACCGTCCACCCCGGCAGGGGTGTTGAAGGTGGCAAGACGCCCCGTTCCGGTGTAGGTAAACGTCGTCGTACCCTGACTTGTGCGCTGGCCAAGCGCGTTGAAGTTGACGGAAACCGTGCTCTGCCCGGGGCGCGTGATCGTCTTCAGGCGATTATTGTTGGCCTCGTTATAAACAAACGTGGCTGTGCCCGCCGAGTCGGTTGCAGTCGTAAGATTTCCGGCTTCATCGTATGAATACGTTGTGGTAGAGCTGCCGATCTTAGCGCTCGCAAGCCGCTCCTCGAGAGTATAGGCATAGCTGTTCGCTACAGAGTTTCCATAAGAGAGCAATAGGGATTCGGAGATCTTCCTGCCATCGGCGTCATAAGAATAGCTCGGGCTTCCGGGCTTGGATGCCCCCATGCCCGCCCCCCACTGGTAGGCAAGGCGTCCCGAGGCGTCATACTCGTAGCCGAGCGTGGGAGAACTGGCCTGCGGCGACTTTCGTGAGTGTCTTTCGTCGCATCGTGCTATTCAGTTTTCAGGATGCCCGGCGCCCTGTGAACGCCAGCCGGTACTCGACCGGCGTCTTGTAGCCGAGCGTGGAGTGCATGCGCTTCCGATTGTAGAACAGCTCGATGTAGGAGAAGACGTCTTGCTTCACCTCCTCGAAATCCCGGTAGTCCCGGTGATGGATGCACTCGCGCTTGGCAGAAGAGAAGAAGCTCTCGGCCACGGCGTTGTCGAAAGGGCAGCCGCTTCTAGACATCGAGCCAGCGATCCCGTTGTCGGCAAGCATGCGCATGAAGCTCTTCGACGCGTACTGGATGCCGCGATCCGAATGGAAGACGGTCGGCGTGTCGGTCACGCCGCGCTTGGCTATCGCTGAAGAGAGGGCGCGCTTCACAAGCTCGACGTCGATGGACTTGGAGAGCGCGTGTCCGATGACCTCTCGGTTGAACAGGTCGATCACGACCGCCAGGTACGCCCACCCGAGCTTGGTCTTGATGTAGGTAATGTCACCGACCCAGACCTCGTCGGGACGAGCGGCGCGAAACTGCTGGCCCAAGGCGTCGTCGAAGAAGCGGCCGTCGGCCTTGCCCGATCGCCCTGGCCGAAAACGCCTGGTCGTGATGGGGTAGAGACCGGCCTCGCGCATGATCTTTCGCACCTTGTACTCGGAGAGATGGACGCCTTTTTTGGCAAGCTCACGCCACATCTTGCGGTAGCCGTAGACGCGTCGGCTGTCCTCAAAGACCTGGCGCACACAGGCGGTGAGCTCGCGATACTCCCGCGCACGCGCCTCCCGCTCCTGTCGCCTCCTGTTCCACTGGTGGTAGGCGGACGACTTCAGCCCGAGTGCTCTGCACATCTTCTCCACGGTGAAGACGGGGCTGTGACGAAGGATCGCTTCGTACTTCATCTTTGTGGTTGCATGAAGATGTGCAGGGATTTTTTCAAGATCTCGACCTTCTCGCGCTCCTCTTTAAGGAGCTTCTCCGTCCGTTTGAGCTCGCGCTCGAGATCCTTGGCTTTTTGCCTGAACTCCGGCGTCGACCCGGGGTTTCTCGTCCGAAAACCCTTCTCTTCTGCGTAGGTGGGCATGTCGTGGCTCTTGCGGTACTCGCGCACCCACTTGCACACGGTGTTGGTGTCGATGCCCATCTCTTCTGCCACGCTTGTGGCGGACTTGCCGGACGAGAGGATGAACTCGGCGGTCTGCTCCCTGATTTCAGCAGAGTACTTGGTGTTGGGGCTCGGCATGTCTGGGTCTCGCCTCCTTGTCGCTTTCGTTCACTGCATTCTTGTATGCATATGGCGACAAAACCCACTCACGCTTTTTCAGCGCGGGCCAAACCCGCAGATGAGTTCAGGACCACCACGGTTTCGCGATCTCCGGTATCGCGCGTGGACACACTACGTGTGATGGGACTGATTCCGGCCCCCGTGGACAGCCGTGTCGTCTCAAGCCCGTTCGAGCCTAAGGTGGTGGTAGTTGCAATCCCGCCATAAGTATCCGTGCGGACGGTCTGGCCAGGCGTGTTCTGCGGGTACGTGAAGCCCACTTCACGCCCGGAGGGCGTATGGGTCTCGCCTGTTGGACGCCCAAGAGAGTCAAAGTTGGTCACGAGCTTCTTTATAAGCGCGTTTGAGACATTGAGGTGACTCTCTGCCGTCACGCGTCCGAATGCGTCGTATTCGTATATAAGCTTCAGGTTGTCAGGATCGGTAGTCTTGGTGAGGCGTCCGAGCGCGTCATCATAGACATTGGTGGTAATCTTGCCTCTGGCCTGCGGCGACTTTCGTGAGTGTCTTTCGTCGCATCGTGCTATTCAGTTTTCAGGATGCCCGGCGCCCTGTGAACGCCAGCCGGTACTCGACCGGCGTCTTGTAGCCGAGCGTGGAGTGCATGCGCTTCCGATTGTAGAACAGCTCGATGTAGGAGAAGACGTCTTGCTTCACCTCCTCGAAATCCCGGTAGTCCCGGTGATGGATGCACTCGCGCTTGGCAGAAGAGAAGAAGCTCTCGGCCACGGCGTTGTCGAAAGGGCAGCCGCTTCTAGACATCGAGCCAGCGATCCCGTTGTCGGCAAGCATGCGCATGAAGCTCTTCGACGCGTACTGGATGCCGCGATCCGAATGGAAGACGGTCGGCGTGTCGGTCACGCCGCGCTTGGCTATCGCTGAAGAGAGGGCGCGCTTCACAAGCTCGACGTCGATGGACTTGGAGAGCGCGTGTCCGATGACCTCTCGGTTGAACAGGTCGATCACGACCGCCAGGTACGCCCACCCGAGCTTGGTCTTGATGTAGGTAATGTCACCGACCCAGACCTCGTCGGGACGAGCGGCGCGAAACTGCTGGCCCAAGGCGTCGTCGAAGAAGCGGCCGTCGGCCTTGCCCGATCGCCCTGGCCGAAAACGCCTGGTCGTGATGGGGTAGAGACCGGCCTCGCGCATGATCTTTCGCACCTTGTACTCGGAGAGATGGACGCCTTTTTTGGCAAGCTCACGCCACATCTTGCGGTAGCCGTAGACGCGTCGGCTGTCCTCAAAGACCTGGCGCACACAGGCGGTGAGCTCGCGATACTCCCGCGCACGCGCCTCCCGCTCCTGTCGCCTCCTGTTCCACTGGTGGTAGGCGGACGACTTCAGCCCGAGTGCTCTGCACATCTTCTCCACGGTGAAGACGGGGCTGTGACGAAGGATCGCTTCGTACTTCATCTTTGTGGTTGCATGAAGATGTGCAGGGATTTTTTCAAGATCTCGACCTTCTCGCGCTCCTCTTTAAGGAGCTTCTCCGTCCGTTTGAGCTCGCGCTCGAGATCCTTGGCTTTTTGCCTGAACTCCGGCGTCGACCCGGGGTTTCTCGTCCGAAAACCCTTCTCTTCTGCGTAGGTGGGCATGTCGTGGCTCTTGCGGTACTCGCGCACCCACTTGCACACGGTGTTGGTGTCGATGCCCATCTCTTCTGCCACGCTTGTGGCGGACTTGCCGGACGAGAGGATGAACTCGGCGGTCTGCTCCCTGATTTCAGCAGAGTACTTGGTGTTGGGGCTCGGCATGTCTGGGTCTCGCCTCCTTGTCGCTTTCGTTCACTGCATTCTTGTATGCATATGGCGACAAAACCCACTCACGCTTTTTCAGCGCGGGCCAGTTGGGCGCAATCGACTGGTAAAGTTTGCCAGCGCAAAGCCGCCCGCGCAAGTCCAAGAATCGCATCCGGTGGCATCTGCCAGCGAGGAATCTCCCCCACCAAAAGATGCACTGTCCTGCGACAGCTTAGCCACTCACCGCCCGGCGCGCCGCCACCTCGTGACGTAGGCCTCGAGCGCGTCGAGCGCCTCGTAGATCACGACCCCCATGAGCGCCATCGCGATGATGCCGGCGAACATCGCCGGGTAGTCGATGCGACCCCACGCGTCGACGATGAACCAGCCGAGCCCGTTGGTGCCGGCGATCGACTCGGCGAAGAAGAGAACGGCGACCGCCGTGCCGGACCCGATGCGCAAGGCCGTGAAGATCTCGGGCAGCGCTGCGGGCAGGACGACGTGACGCGCGATATCGAACCGGTCGGCGCCGAGCGAGCGCACCGAGAGCACGGCGCCCTCGGGCACCGCGCGCGCGGCGTCACGCGCCGTCACAAGCACCTGGAAGAAGATGATGAGCGCGATCAGCACGACTTTGGGCGCGTTCCCCAGGCCCAGGAGCACGAGCAGGATCGGCAGGAAGACCACTTTGGGAATCGGATAGGTGATGAAGATGATCGGCGCGAAGACCGCATCGGCGCGCGGCGAGCGCCCGAGCGCGAGCCCAAGCGGCACCGCGATCACGGTCCCGATCGCCATCGCGGCGAACACCCGCAGGAACGAGAGCCAGCCGTGCGGCCACAGGTCGGGCATCAGACCCACGAACGCCGCTATCGCGGCCGTAGGCCCCGGCAGCGCGGGCGAGTCCAGTGCGGCAGCCACGAGCGCCCATACGACCACGAGCGCGAGCACCCCGATTGCGTAGCCCGCTATCTTGCGCGCAACGCCGCTCACTGAGGCATCACGCTCTCCTCGGCAAGCACGGCCCCTTCGGCGACCAGAAGAGACCTCAGCCGTGCGCACACGTCGAAGAACGCCGAGGATTGCCGGTACCCCGCCTCGCCCATCCCGGGGTTGTCGACGATCGAGCGCACCCGCCCGGGCCTCGGCGACATCACGACGATGCGACGGCCCAAGAACGCCGCCTCCTCGATGGAGTGCGTCACGAGCACCTGCGCGTGGGCACGGCGCTTCCAGAGTTCGAGCAGCACGTTCTGCAGATCTTCGCGCGTAAGTGCGTCCAACGCCGAGAGCGGCTCGTCCATCAGCAGCAGGTCGGCGTCGAGCGCGACCGCTCGCGCGAGCCCCACGCGCTGGCGCATGCCGCCCGAAAGTTCGCCGGGGTAGGAGCGTGCGAACTCGCCGAGCCCCACCCGCTCGAGCGCGTCGCGGGTGAGCTGGCGAGCGCGAGCCCTGCTCTCGCCGCGCACCACGAGCCCGAGCCCCGCGTTGTCCTCGACGGTCTTCCATGGCAGCAGCCCGTGTTCTTGCAAGATGAGCGCTGTGCGGCGGCTCGGGCAAACAATCTCGGCGCCTGCAACGAGCACCCGCCCGCTCGTCGGCGCGAGCAGCCCGGCCGCCAGCAGCAGCGAGGTGGACTTGCCGCACCCGCTCGGACCGATGATGGCGATCGGCTCGCCGCAGCCGACCGTGAGCGTCAGCCCGCCGAGGGCCTCCACCCGTCGGTCGAGTCCTCGGTAGACGACCTCGACATCAACGAACTCGAGCGCCGGTGGGCGCGACCCACCCGGACCCGGCGCAGGCGCGACAGGTCGCGAGCCGGACTCGCTCGGTTCGCTCAGCGGTCGCATACCGCCCTGCGCAGCCGAATCTCGTCGCGCACGGGGATCGAGGAGAAGCCCGGGGTCGCCGAGCCGAACCGGTCGGCAGCCTCCCCCACTGCAACCTCATAGATCGCGAACCCGTGGCGCTGGTAGAAGTAGAGCAGCGGCATATCGTCGTTGGTCACCGAAGCGCGCGAGAAGGCGAGCCCGCGGGCGGACGCGAACGCCTCGGCCTCGGCCAGCAGCATCGTACCCACTCCCATCGACTGGAACTCGGGATAGACCGACAGAAAGATGTGAGTGGCCTCGCCCGCCTGGACGGCCAGCGAGAGCAGGCCCGCGAGCTGGCCGTCCTCCTCGGCGATGAAGTTGATGCCAGCGAGCACGTCGAAGGTCTGGCCGAAGGTGTCGACGATCGTCTCGCCGATCGCCCGGTCGCAGATCGTCTCGATCGCCGAGCGATCCTCTGCGCCCGCTCGGCGGACCGTGAACCCCCCGCCATCGCGCGTGGAGTGCGCACCGCACGTGATCGCTACCCGCGCCTCGCCGAGCGGCAGGTCCTTGCCGCATTCCGGACAGCGGTAATGTGGGAACGGAAGGTCGAAATCAGCGGACATACGCCCTGCTCCTGTCGTTTCGTCGGGCACGCGCCCGTCCGTGTTAGTTATACCGTTTCGCACCCGCCGCGGCGAGGGTATACAGGCACCGCCGGTTCGGCGAACGGTGCCCACGGACTCGTGGGCGGCATGTGACCAGCGGTGTATCATCGCGGCATGGACACACCGCTCATCACCGCCGATGCGAGAGCTTTGGCCGCGCTCGGCCGAGTCGAGATCCTCTACACCGACCTCGACGGGACGCTGCTCGCGCCTGGCGGGTCATTGCTCGCCGACTCGAGCGGCTCACCCTCGACCGCGCTTGCCGAGACGATCGTCGAGCTCGCGCATGCGGGAGTCACGATCGTCCCGATATCCGGTCGCAACCGCGTACAGCTCACTGAGCTTACGCGACTGGTGGGCTGGCGCGACTTCATCGCCGAGGCCGGCGCCGTCATCGTGCGCGGAGCGGGCGCCGGAGCCACGATCGCGTACAACTACGGCGCGTGGAGCGCCTCGACGCTCGCACCCGGCGACACTCCCTACGATGTCATCGAGCGCTCAGGCGTGGTCGATGCGCTCCAGCAGGCCTTCCCCGGTCTCGTCGAGTACCACACGCCGTGGGATCGCAGGCGTGAGGCGACACACCTGCTTCGCGGCTGCCTGGACGTCGCCGAGGCCCAAGCAGTAATCGACCACATCGATCCGCCGGTGGACCTGATCGACAACGGTATGGTGCGCAACGCGGGCACCCTGAAGTGCACTGATGGAGCCCGGCCGCACGCGTACCACCTCGTCCCGCGCGGCGTGAGTAAGGCGCAAGCGATCGCACTCGACTTGGCGGCCCGGGGTCTCGATCGTTTTCAGGCCGCCGCGATCGGCGACTCAGCGACCGACATCCAGATGGCGAACTCGGTCGCGGCCATGACACTCGTGGCGAACGCGTTCGAGAGCTCGGGCGTGCTAGGCGAGCTCGCCGAGCGGCCGCGTGACAACATCTGGCGCACCGCCGGGCAGCGCTGCGAGGGGTGGAGTGAGTTCGCGCGAATCTGGCTGGGCGCCCGAGCGGGCTAGCGACGCCCGCTAGCGGCGGGCTACTCCTCGCCCTGCCGCGGTGGCGCGGGGTTCTCGGCCATCTCGCCAAGCCACTCGGAGATCGCGCGCTTCACGAGTTCCTCGGGAGTGGTCTTGAGGCGCTCGGCCCAGTCCAGCAGTTCTGAATGACGGCCGCACTCGATCTCGACCTGGATCAGGACGCAGTCTTGCACTGTCCACCCCCGGAGACGCCGTGGTCATGTCGGTTCACAGAGACTACAGCATTCTACCCCGCCGAGGCTCTCTCGGCTGCTCGAAGCGGTCCCCATGGCTTCGGCTACCATGCCCGCTGACTTTACCTTCACCTGCCGCAGGTGTACGATTCGTCTGCTCGGCGTCTTTCGTGCGCTCGAGCGTTGACAGCTTAGGGAAGTCTGCTCCGTCCGTTACGGTGCGGCTCCTGTTCGAACACAGGCCACTGCCCGGAAATGTCGAGAGACGCCAATGGGTAGAGCAGCCCTCGCCGGCTTAAGGCGAAGGCTAAGGTGGCTGGACTCGCGGTAGGCGCGCCACGCGCCGAGTACCGCAGGCGGGAGCACCCCGCTGCGTCGGCGACACCACGCGCCGCGCGTCCTACGTCGGGCAGTGCCAAAACCGCAGACGAGGGACGGGGACGGCCACGCGATCTCGCGACGGTTGCTCGGTGGTCCATGCCATCGGCGCCTGCGAAGATGCGCGGTGAATGTCGTCGCCCGCCCCTGGTCCGAATACCGGACGCAGGGGCTTTTCTATGCGTCAGGACCTGTACCCGAGGGAAACGAGCCTCTGTGAAACCTCACAGTCCCTAGTCCCCCGGCCGTACTCCGCCCTTGCGTCGGACCGGTCGGGGACCCCGACCGCCTGACACGACAGGTCTGCCCTCCGCATCGCGCTGGGTAGCGTCTGTTGAAGGGAGGAACGCGTGATCTACCTGTCCCAGATGCTCGGCCGCCCGGTCGTTGACTCGACCGGCGACGAGATAGGCACCATCAACGACATCGCCATCGCCACCGGCGAGGTCTTCCCGCGAGTCACGTCGCTCGCGTTCCGAGGGCCGGACAAGACGCCCTTCATGCTCTCGTGGCGCAAGTACGTCGCCGAGTTCGACGGCGAACGCGTTCTGCTCAACGTCCCGGCTCCGCAGATCCGCTTCAGCTACCTGCAGCCCGATGAGGTGCTGCTCTCTCGCGACCTGCTCAACAAGCAGATTGTCGACACGCAGGGCATGAAAGTCGTGCGCGTCAACGACCTCAAGCTCTCCGAGTCGCGGAACCAGCTGCGGCTGCTCGGCGCTGAAGTCGGCGCGCGTGGCATTCTGCGCGGCATCTCCCCCGCACTTGAACGCGCAGCCGCCAAGCTCTCCGACGTCTTCGGTCGCAGCCTTCCCGAAAAGCTCATCGCGTGGAACTACATGGAGCTGCTAGACCGCGACCTGTCGCAGGTCAAGCTATCCGTCACCCACAAGCGCCTCCACGAGCTGCACCCGGCCGACGTCGCCGACATCATGGAGCAGCTCTCCGCCTCACAGCGTGCGCGCGTCTTCGAGCACCTCGACAACACGCAGGCCGCCGAGACAATCACCGAGCTCGAAGACGAGTTCCAGGCCGACGTCATCGACGACCTCTCAGAGCGGCGCGCATCTGACCTGCTCGCCGAGATGGACCCGGACGACGCGGCCGACATCATCGGCGACCTGCCCTACGAGAAGGCGGAGCGGCTGCTGCGCCTGATGGGGCTCGAGGACGCCAGCGCGATCCGCGGGCTGCTCGGCTACAAGGAGAAGACAGCAGGCGGCATCATGACGCCGCAGGTCACCACCGTGACCGACGACATGACGGTCCAGGAGGTCATCGAGCACCTGCGCGCGGTAAGCGAAGAGCAGGAGTCCATCTACTACATCTACGTCGTCGAGGAGGACCGGCGCCTCACGGGCGTGGTATCCCTGCGCGACCTCCTGCTCGCCCAGCCTGAGACCCTTGTCGCCGACATAGCCGAGCGCGACCTCTTCACCGCCGGCCCCGACGACGACCAGGAAGACGTCGCCGACGACATGAGCAAGTACGATCTGCTCGCGCTGCCCGTCATCGACGAGGCCGGGCGGTTGCTCGGCATCGTGACCGTCGACGACGCACTCGACGTCCTCGAGGAGGAGGCCGAGGAGGACCTCGCGATCGCCACCGGTTCGGCGCGTGACCGCGGGCCGATGGCAAGCCTGTGGAGCCGCATCTGGCGCAAGAGCGCGTGGGTCGCAATCTGGGGCGTAGCGCTCGCAATCGTGCTGCAGTTCACCGGCGCGATCGCGTCATCGTCGTGGGACAGCACCGGGGTGGACGCGGTGCTCCTCTACTCGGCGCTCCTGCTGCCGATCGTGCTGCGTACCGCCGAGGAGTCCTCGTCGCGAGCTGTCGCCGAGATTCTAGATGGCGACGGCGAGCAGCCGCGCCCGCTCGGCCAGCGTCTGGCTGCCGAGGCAGCCATCGGGCTCGCTCTGGGACTCGCGTTCGGGCTGCTTGCGTTCGGCTTCACGCTCGCGCTCGGCGTCCCGGTCCCGCTTCCCGAGGTCATCGGCGGGGTAATCGGCCTCTCGGTCGCCGCGACCGTCGTGATCGGCGGCCTGCTCACGCACGTCGCTCTGCGCCGAAGCGAGGCCGCCGATAAGCCCGTCTCGGCGACCTGGCTTGCCTTCATCGCCATGGTGGTCTCGGCGATCGTAAACCTCGGACTCGCTGCGGGCGCGGGCTACCTGTACGCCGCAGCGGCTGAACTGGCGGCCGCGACAATCGGCCTGGTCGCAGGGTTCTAGCGTGGCAGCGGCGACGACCGAAAACGGCCGGAAGCTCCGCCTCGCTGGTTGGCTGGCAATCATCGGCCCGGGAGTCATTACGGCTATGGCCGGGAATGACGCGGGCGGCGTGACCACCTACTCGGTCGCGGGCGCCAGCTTCGGGTACCGCACCCTCTGGATGATCTTCGTGATGACCCTTGCCCTCGGAGTAGTCCAGGAGATGTCGGTCCGGATGGGATGCGTGACTGGCAAGGGGCTCGCCTCGCTCATCCGCGAGCGCTTCGGAGTGCGCGCGACCACGTTCGCGATGTTCGCGCTTCTCATCTCCAACACCGCAACCTCGGTCGCCGAGTTCGCCGGCATTGCCGCCGCGCTCGAGCTCTTCGCAATCCCCAAGTACGTCTCGGTACCCATCGCGGCGCTCGGGGTTTGGCTGCTCGTCGTGCAGGGCTCCTTCCGCAAGGTCGAGAAGGTGCTCCTAGCGCTATCGGCCGTGTTCGGCCTTTACGTCGTGTCCGCGTTCATGGCCAAGCCCGACTGGGGTCGCGTCCTCGCCGCATCGGTGGTGCCGCAGTTCGAGCCGTCAATCCCGTTCGTCGCGCTCGTCATCGCTGCCATCGGCACGACCATCGCACCGTGGATGCAGTTCTTTGCGCAGAGCAACGTGGTGGACAAGGGGCTCGGCATCTCCGACCTTCGCAACCAGCGCATCGACGCCATCGCCGGAGTCATCGCCGCCAGCCTCGTCGCATGGTTCATCATCATCACGACCGGCACTGTGCTCTACCCCCAGGGCATCGAGATCACCTCTGCCGAGCAAGCGGCCGCGTCGCTCGCGCCGGTTGCGGGCGCGTACGCCTCGACGCTGTTCGCGATCGGCCTCTTCGGCGCCTCCCTGCTCGCCGCGAGCGTGCTCCCGCTCACCGCCGCCTACGCCATCACCGAGGCGTTCGGCTGGGAACGCGGCATCGACCGCAGCTGGACCGAGGCTCCCGCGTTCAACGCCGTCTACACCTTCGTCATCTTCGTCGGCGCCGCCTTCGTGCTGCTCCCGAACGCCCCGCTCATCCAGCTCATGGTGCTGTCGCAGACCATCGGCGGCATCCTGCTGCCCTTCATGCTCGTCTTCATGGTGCTTCTCATCAACGACCGCCGAATCATGGGCCGCCACGTGAACAAGCGCTGGCAGAACGTGCTCGCCTGGGGGACGATTGTGACCGTGATTGTGCTGACCGTCATGCTCTTCGGCATGCAGATCGGCCAGTCGGTGGGGCTCCTGTGACCGCCTCCGAGTACATCCCCGCCGAGAAGGTCGCTCTTCGCCGCCTTGCTCGCGCCGCCCGCTGTGCGCTCGACGCCGAGACCTGCCGCACTGCCGCCGTAGACGCGGCCGAACGGCTGCTGGCCCTACCGCAGATCGCCGCTGCCGAGATGGTGCTCGCGTACTCGGCCACCACCGAGGAGCTCGACCCGGCACCGGCTGTCGAGTCGCTGCGGGCGCACGGCAAGACGATCGTACTGCCGCGGGTGCATGACGCGACGACACTGACGCTGCACGCCGTCGCCGAGGGCGACGAGCTCGTGGCCGGGTCGCTCGGCATCCTGGAGCCGCGCGCGGACGCGCCGCTCGTGGAGCCGGCCGCGATCGACGCCGCAATCGTGCCTGGGGTTGCGTTCGACTCGGCCGGTCGCAGGCTCGGATACGGCGGCGGCTACTACGACCGGCTGGTGCCTGCACTGCGCGCTGACTGCGTGCTCATCGGCTACGCCTACGACGAGCAGGTCCTCGACGAGATTCCTTCCGCCGAGCACGACGCCCATGTCGACGTGGTCGTCACGCCGACGCGTGCGCTAGTCCGCTAGTGTGAGATTCGTGCGACCCGTCCGCAGGTGACCTCAACGAGCTTCTCGGCGCTCATGCGCACCATCGAGGTGGGCGTGCCCGCAGCCGGGAACACGGTCTCGAAGCGAGAGAGCGAGGCATCAATGAGCACCGGCAGCTCAGGCGGCAAAGCGAACGGCGAGACGCCGCCGATCGCATAGCCGGTGACCTCGCGGACGGTATCGGCATCGGCCATCTTCGCCGAGGCCCCGCCCGTCTCGGCGGCTATCGCGTCAAGATCCCCTCGGCGGTCGCCCGCGACCAGCGCCAGGACCGGCCCGGCCCCCTCGACGACCACCACAAGCGACTTGACGATCTGGCCAAGCTCACACCCCATCGCCTCGGCAGCCATCGAGGCGGTCTTCGTGGACTGTTCGAACTCGAAGAGCCCACCCTCCAGTCCGTGCTCTTCGAGGAAGGCACGCACGCGCTCGCGGGAACCGGTCTTCCTGGGTGTCTCAGCCAACGTCTTCTCCATTTCGGTGCCAGGGGTCTGTTTCAGCGCCAAGGGTTTGAACGAACCAGCGCCGAGCAACGTCACCAAGGAACGGGAGCTCGGTCCGGTATTCGCAGCGGGAGCTTCAGGGACTCGAGCACGCTCTCGAGGTTCTCGGTCCAGACCGCGAGCGAGCGAAGCTCCATCTGAAGCAGCGGATAGACTGGGTCGGGACGCGAGACCGTGAACCCGTTGCGCAGCAGGAACTCGATACCGGGCATCGGCGAGCTCTCGAAGGACTCGGGGCGATTCGCGAGCGCGAAGCACTCCACCCTTCGTTCGCCTCGCGAAACCAGATCGCGCAGGACGGCT
The DNA here is from genome assembly GCA_964492775.1 of uncultured Eubacteriales bacterium. Classification (GTDB taxonomy): domain Bacteria; phylum Actinomycetota; class Coriobacteriia; order Anaerosomatales; family PHET01; genus WRDS01. The sequence goes on from CAZBLH010000005.1 coordinate 12,764, forward strand.
CGCAGCAACACGGTTCCAACCCCGCGCTGACGCGCATGCGGCTCGACGTGCAAGCAGGCGATGAGCGACACTGCGGGATCCAAAGGTGCCGAGGGGAACGTCCTCGCCTGCGGGAAATACCCGCTCGGCGCGTACTTCACGAAGCCGATGATCTCGCCGTCATCAAGAGCGACCCGGCCGCAGTCGCCCCACTCCTGCACCACCAGATGATGCCAGGCGAGCTGCGCCTCGATATCGCACACGGACCCGCACGTGCGTTCGGCGTGCTGCTCGCTCTCCCAGAAAATGCAGCCCACGCAGCCTGCGGGCAGGCGCGCGTAGTCCTCGCTCGTCAGTGGTCGCAGCTTTCGTGACATCGAGTCAGCTCTACTTCCCTCAGGTCTCGGCTCAGTATATGCCGAGAAACCCGCATCACTCTTCGTCGGGGTCGCCCATCGCGTCGACCACGGTGTCCTTGAGCGACCTGAGCCACCCGCCGACCTTCTTGCCCGTTTCGCTGTCACGAGCGACTTTCGCGGCCGCCATGCCGTAGATCGTGGCGGTCTTGGCCGCCTTGCTCACGCGGTCCTTGGCGATCGCAGCTCCACGCCCGGCAGCATCGGCCGCGCCTCCACTGCGCTGCGTCTGCAGCACCGTGTCGGCCACCACCACGAACCCGTCGCGGTAACCCCGAGCACTCGAGCCGTCCAGCGTGCGCGTACCGATGGCTACGTTGTCCGCGGCCGAGCCGCCGATCTCGACCGAGAGAAGTCGACCGCTGCCGGGATCGAACCGCCCGTCGTGTACCCTGCCGATGACCTTGCCGCTTTCGGTGCGCACGGGCATCTCGGCCCAGACTACCGAGAGGTCCCAGTCGATCCCGAGACGCGCGGCAGCCGGCTTGTCGAATGCGCCCTTCGGTGTTGTGATATGCAGCTCGTCGCCGCGCAGGTCCGTCGCATCAAGCGCAAGATGCCGATCGGCCCGGTCGAGCAGGTACAGCAGGCGTGGCCTCTCAACGATGTAGCCGACAACAATTGGCCTCTCGGGATGGAAGAGCGCCTCGCGCACTCTCCCGTAGCGCTTGCCCTTGGCCGAGAAGACTGGCGTGCGGTACACGCCACGCAATGACGCTGACACCCGTCTGCTTCCTCCCGTGCAAGGGCCGGTGCCCCGATGGGGACCGGCCCTGATGGCTCCTTGCAGGTAGAACGATGACTAGTGCGTCAGATCTCGGGGATGATGTCGCCTTCCATGTCCCCGGGAACGGAGCCCGCTCGAGCTTTCTTCGCTGCTACGTCCAGAGTCTCCTGCGCCTTGGCGCCTACACTCTCAAGGCCACCCTTGGTCTTCTCGGCGGCCTTCTCGACGGCAGACTGGGCGACAGGGACGACATCGGCGATCTTGGCTTTGGCGGTCTCGCTCGACTTCGCGACCTGCTCGGTGAGGCGCTCGCGCGCGTCGTCGATCTTGGCGCGAAGCTGATCGCCGCTCTCGCTCACCTTCTCCCTGCCGGTCTGGTAGATCTCGATTCCCTCGCCCCAGAACTCCTCGGCCTTGGCCGCGATATCCTCGCGGGTCTCACGGCCGGACTTGGGAGCGAACAGGAGGCCGAGGGTCGCGCCGACCAGACCACCCAGCAGAAACGCTCCGAACACGGAGCCTCCGCGCCGATACTCGTACATAAGAGCACCTCCGTTGATGATGCGGACGCTGTTCGTCAGGGTTGGGTTCCCACGCTCGCTATGTACCCGTTTCCTGGCAGCCGAGCGCGCAGACAACCGTCTAGATACTACATCTTAGGGCTCTACGCGGTCGATTCGGCATCGCCCATCCTTTCGGCGACGGTGACAGCAAGACGGCGCACACCCTCGGCGATAGCGTCAGGCTCCGCATAACAGAACGCGATACGCATACAGTTCTTGCCGCGCCCATCGGGGTAGAAGCCGTTTCCCGGCACGAAGGTGACACCGCGCTCGACGGCGTCCGGCAGCATCTCGGCACAGTCGAACCTGGGCGGGAGCTCGACCCAGACGAAGAACCCGCCCTCGGGACAGGTCCAGCTCGCCTCGGATGGGAAGTGGGCCTCAAGCGCTCCGAGCATCGAGTCGCGGCGCTCGGCGTAGGTGCGCGTGAGGTCCTGGAGCACCCGGCGCCAGCGAGTGTCCTGAAAATAGCGTTCGGCGGTCGCCTGGACGAAGTTGCTGCCGCAGAGGTCGGCCGCCTGCTTGACGAGCAGCAGCCTGCTCAGTAACTGCGGAGGAGCGACGACCCACCCGAGGCGCAGGCCCGGCGCGAAGATCTTCGAGAGCGTGCCCAGGTAGATAACGTCGTCGTCCAAAGCGCGCAGCGGTTTGAGGTGTCCTCCCTCGAAGCGCAGCCGCCCGTACGGATCATCTTCGATGATCGGCACGTCGTACTCGCGCCCGAGTTCGATGAGCCGCCTGCGCCTCGACGCGGACAAGGTGACGCCGGCGGGGTTCTGGAAGTTTGGGATGGTGTAGATGAACTTTGCTCCGCGGCGTCCGACACGCGCCAGCTCGGCCTCGAGCAAATCGATGCGCATGCCCTCGTCGTCCATCGGAATGCACCGGATGTCCGGCCCGTACGCCGAGAACGCCTGTAACGCACCCACATACGTCGGCCCCTCGGTGATGATCACGTCCCCAGGATCGAGGAACGCTCTGCCGAGCAGATCGAGCGCCTGCTGCGCGCCTGCCGTCACGATCACGCTCGACGCCGAGGTACGCACGCCAATCTCGGCCATCAGCTCGGCGATGAGCGTGCGCATCTGCGGACGGCCCTCGCTCGACCCGTACTGGAGCGCGTCGGCACCCTCCTGCTCGACGGCGACGCGCGCCGCGTCTGCGAGCGCGGTCCCCGGAACCCCACGCACCTCGGGCATGCCGCCCGAGAGCGAGATCACGTCGGGTCGCGACGCTGCCGAGAACAGGTCACGAACAGAACTCGCGCGCACATCACCCATGCGGTGCGCGTAGCGATCGCTCCAGCGATCGCCGACGATACCGGCGGTACCCACCACAATCACCTCCCGATGGACGCCCGCCTTCGGCGGTCCGCCCACCCCGGAACGCGCAAGCGCGCCCGGAAAACAGAAAGCCCCCTCGGCCTGATAGGGCGAGGGGGCATCGCGGTACCACCTATCTTCACTCGTTCGCCACTGGGTGTGGCGTCCGAGCCTCATGCCCGGGATACCGGTCCGGGACCGATCCGCTTCCGGACTCTCGGCGAACCGGGTCCCTGGCGGAGGACATCGGAGGGGTGGCTGGACGGTTCGTCCTCTTCCCTCACGTCCTTTGTGCTCTGTTCATATCGACACCCGGGTAGGCTGCCGAATGTGGCGGCAACTCTACACCCCCTGCCTCGGGCGCGTCAACCTGCAGGCCGAGGTGTTACGCCGGTTCTTCCGCGCAGGGCTGGCTGCGCAGCTTCTTGAGGCGGCCGGCGATCGCGTCGAGATCCGGATGATCGTCCCGCTCGCCGAGAAGCCACTCGACGACGTGCGTCGCCTCGCTCAAGGCCCCGAGTGCGACAAGGTCGTCGTCGTAGGCGATGCGCACCCGGAACACCCCGCGACCGTCCCGCGCGAAGTCCCAGGTCGTCCTCGCCGCGAGCGTGCGCGGCGACCCGCCGAGCGCCATGAGCTCGATAGTGATGTGCTCCAGAAGATGCGGAGTCTCCGTGTCACGGAGCTCGTCAACGAACCGCGCTCCGACGTCGTTGTCGCACCGGTGCCGAGCGAGACCGGGCATCAGCGTCACGGCGTTCTCGGCAAGGTCGGGAATGACGGACGTGCGCATCGACTCCTCGGCGACACGCACCACAACCTCGATGTGCTCGTCCGTGACGTCGATAGACTGCAGGCGAAGCGCGCTCACTCTTGGAGCATCTGCCTCGCCACGGCGGATCGCGCCGACCGGCTGCCGAGGAAGAACGCGAGCGACACCGCAACGACCACGATGCCGGCGACGATCGCGAGCGTTTGGCCGTCGCGGGAATGCACGACCGCCTCGGCGGCTCCCTTCGCCTCCTCGACAGCTTGGTGCTTGACGGCTTCGGCCTTGTGCCGGATGTCGTCGAGTGTCACACGCTCGACAGGGGTGCCCGTCGCGTGCTCGGTCATCGTTCCACACTCCTTGAACGCACGGCGGCAGCTATCGCGGCGGCCACGATCAACACGGCTCCCACGGCGAACAGCGCCCCGGGCCAGCCCAGCCAGCCGGCCAGAACCAGAAGTGCGCCGACCGCGATGAAGAGCACGCCTGTCGCGACCAACACGCCAATGGCGATCGCGAGCCCGACGGTCACGCCAGCGCGCTGCGCCGGCATGACGACCTTGTCGCGCACGAGGTCGCCGGTCTCCTGCCGAGCGTAGTCGACAACGGTCCCGATCAGGTCAGTCGCGCTATCGATCAGATTGGGGGCGGGCGCCTCTCTGGGCTCGTCCGCGCCTTCACCGACGGGTATCTCGCCGGCCTGCGCCATCTGACTCTCCCTCTCAAGAAGGCTCCATGGAGCCGGGCCCTACGCGTATAAAGGTACCCCAAGCGCTCGCGCGCCGTACCCCGCCGACGAAAAACGGCGCCACCCCCGTCTCCGGGAGCAGCGCCGCGAGCCGTGCGAATATAGTAGGGCTACTTCACGATGCGGTACTTGACCGTACCCACTCCACTGAAGCCGAGAGCCTTGGCAGTACCCGGACCGAGATCGAAGACCCGGCCGCCGGTGTAGGGGCCTCGGTCCTGAACGACCGCGATCACGGTGCGCCCCTGATACGAGAACTCGATGCGCGTACCGAACTTCATCGAGCGGTGAGCCACGACCATGGAGCTGGGGGTAAGCTGCCCGCCGCCGGCCATCGTGTTGCCGTACAGGCCCGGCCCGTACCAGGACACTTTGGCCGACTTCCAGCCACTGCTGGAGGTTGTCTTGACCGTCAAAGCCTTCGCCTTGGACTTCGCCTTGCTGGCAGCCACCTTGGGCGCAATCTTCGACTTGGGTGCGCTGGCCTTCTGCGAGACAGCCTTCACCTTCGGCACGGCCGCCACACGCAGCTGCTTCTCTGAGAACACTCCGGCTTCCGTATCACCCTCAACCGCGAGTGAACTCACGAACTTCTCATCGCCGACAACCGGCGGGAGCAAACGGACGGTTTCGTCACTCACGCCCAACTCGACAGAGTGACCGTAGTCGGGAGCTGCGGTCGCCAGCGTCGGCGACCATCCGGCGGCCAGGGCGACCGCGGTGCCCAGGAGCAAAGTCGCGGCCACCGGTGCCACGGCCTTGACCAGCATTTTTCTTGCTTTACTGCCAGAAATCAAAAGAATCCTCCACGTACGGGAACAGGGCAAACGACGGCTCGAATGCGCAGGAGGACACAAAGGTATCCAGACAGCAGGGGAAAACTTGGATAGGCTAGCTGCCTCGCATTCAGCACGGTCGGCTATGTCGCAGCCGTCGTTTCGTGCCGAAGAAGCGCTATGCTCTTGGCGACGGACCTGAGCCGGGTAAGCTCGGTCGAACTTCTTCCGCCATCAGGCGGGATTCGGTCTGGCCGATCCGATCGGATTGCACTACCGACATCCGCTACGCAGGTCCCTCGGCCGTCCCGATCGTCTTCCGGCCGAACGCGCGGTGTCGCGTCGAAGTTCACACACAAACAAGTATTGTACCAGAATGCGTTACCCGAAGGTTATCTGCTACAGAAAGTCGGCTATCTCAACTGCCACAAGCTCTGGGTCAATGCAGCGATCAACGGTGATTGATGGCTCGGCCGCAAGGTCGACGTCAACCGGGTCAGTGAGCGTCCCGTCCGCCTCAGCGATGATGCGGACCACCGGCCGCATGGGGTCCTCGGCACCGGGCTCGAGCACGACCGCCATCCGACCGTCGACCAGGAGCACGAGCGAGCGCGGCGGGAACACACCGAGCGCGCGCACGAAAAGGTCGACGAGGGTCGGGTCGAGCTTCGTCCCTCGGCTCTCGAGCAGCACGCGCATCGCCTCGTCCTGCAGCAGCGCCGGGGAGTAGCTGCGCTTGGAGGTCATGGCGTCAAACGCGTCGGCGACCGCGACGATGCGGCTCGCGAGGTGTTGACCGCGCCCGGAGGTAGTTGTCGGGTACCCCTGACCATCAACTTGCATGTGGTGCTCGAGGATCGTGACGACCGCGGTGGAGTCGATGCCCGACATCGCAGCTACCATACTCGCACCAATCTGCGGGTGCTCCTCCATCTTCGCCCACTCTTCGCTGGTAAGCTCGCTCTCTTTGTTGAGGATCTCGAGATCGATGGTGAGCTTGCCCAGGTCGTGCAGCAGCGCGCCCATGCCGAGTGCTGCCAGGAAGCGGTGCTCGGTCGTGATCATGGACCCAAGGGCCAGCGACAGGACCGCGACGTTCGCCGAGTGGTAGTAGGTGTACTCGTCGTAGTCCTTCAGGCCGGCAAGGCGCAGCATCGCCATCCGGTTCGTGAGAATACTGTCCACCAGCGATCGCACCGAGCCGCGGATCTGCCCTGCCGCAGGGGTCGCGTTCGCTCCCTTGCCGAGCCTGTCCACCTCTCTGAGGAGCTCAATCGCTCCCGAGTAGGCTTCCCACGCGGCCTCGGCAGACTCGCCACGCCGCACCGCAACCCGCTCGGCAGCCACCAGCGTCGTGATCCGAATTCGCGTACCGCCGAGCTTCTCAAGTAGCTTGTCGGGGCCACCGGCCTCGGCAATCTCGGTCGAATCGGATGCGAGCACCGAGATCAGCGACCTCAGCCCGTCGAGCGTCACGCCCTCGTCTATCACGATGCTGCCCACGCCGATTGCCTCGAGGTCACCAATCAGCTGACTGAACGCCTTCGTCTCCTCGGGCAGGAGCTGTTCGCCGAGAAACACCTCGCCACCGTGCAGCGAGAGCGCCACGGGCCGATCTTCTGAGTGGTAGGCCGCCACGACCTCGGCGAGCCGCTCCAGCGCTTCCTTCGTGGCAGGGTGCGTCTCGGGATAGAAGCGGATGGCTCGGCGCGCCCCGTAGATGCGCGTGAGCAGCTCCCTGGCGCGGCGCACCTGCTCCGGTGTGTAGCGCGACGAATCGGCCGAGGCCTCCTGCGTCAGGGCGTCGATCGGCGCCTCGGCGTCATGCTCGACGGGCTCCTCGTTCAAGCCTCGGTCCTGCATCATGCCCCTCCCCCCTGCCTCTCGATTCGGGCGATCGCCGCATCAGCGACCGCCCGAAGTTCCCGCACCTTCCCGCCCGCGAGCAGCGAGCGCAAAGAGGAGACCTGCCGCAGTGCCTTGAGCGCCTCAGGGCCGCCTATCTTGCCGAGCGCCTCGATTGCCTCCTTGCGCGGCGCCATGTCGCGGTTCCCCGCTCCTTCGCCCATAGCCACAGCCGACAGCGCCCTGATGGCGGCTCGTCCACCAGAAGCACCGAGATACCGGGCGGCGATCTGGACATTCTGCGCTTCCGAGTCAGAGAGCGCGAGTGCCAGCGACTCCTGGGCGACCGCCGCCGGGATCCCGGCAAGAGCGCGGATCGCCTCTCGGCGAACCCGGGCGTCGGGGTGCCGCTGGGCGCGTGCGAGGTACGGCAGCGCGGCCGCAGACCGCGTCGAGCCCAGAATGCTTACCACGTTGCGGACCATATACCAGCGGGGGTCCTGCACGTACGAGCCGACGACCTCGATCTGGCTCGTGGCAACACGCGAGAGAGACTCGACGAGCGCCTTTCGGACTGCCATGTCGGACTCGTTGGCAAGGTGCTCGAGCATGGGACCGAGCGCTGAGCGCCCTAGCGAGTCGATGAGCCGCTCGGCAGAATCGCGCTCGGCAGAGCCCTGTTCGTGGAATCGTAGCGCTTGGGCCAACTCCCGGATGCCCGAGGGTTTGGCCAAGCGTCCCACGGCGGCATTGAGCCGCTGCTTCTGCTCGGCTGAGAGACCGCAGTCATCCGCAAGAGCGCCGAGCGCTTCGGCGGCCTCAACGGCGACGTCTATCTCTCCGCGCTCGAGCAGCACGTCGAACGAGTCCTCCAGCACGGCTATCGTCGAATCGAACGCGCCTGGGCGACGGTCGAGGCAGAGCAGTGAGACCAGTGCGAGGACCACGTCACCGTCGGTGATGCCGACACGGGCCTCCTCGGCGAGCACCCGTAACTCGGGGTTGTCGTCCTCTGGCAGCTCGTGGGCTTTGGGCGCGAGGTCCATCAGGGCGAGGATCGCCGTCGCCGGAGCGTCGCCGTGCAAGCTCATGGCGCCCTGCACGAACACCGGATTGCCCGGCATCGCAAGCGCCAGCGTCTCGGCAGCGTACTGCGGGTCGACGCCGGCCAGCTCCATCTCCTCGCGGACCAGCTTCTCGAGCTCCACGGGGTCCAGATGCGAGATCTGTGCGATTGCACGCAGGGCTCGGGCGAGCCCTTCTCGGGAGACCTGGCTTGCTGCCGCGCCCTCGGCCAGGATCCGGTACAACCCGCGTGGATCCGTTGAGCGAACGGCGGCCACCACGGCTTCGTCGCTGCGGGCGGCGGGCAAGAGCTCGTCGGCAAGCAGCTCAGCGCGTGCGCCCGCTGCCATCGACATCACGGCTTCCCACTCCGCGGCGATGAGCGCGTCACGATCGTGGTCCTCGGACGCCTGAGCGACCCGGGCGACGCGCACGAAGCGGTCGCCGACCTCGGCCACGCCGCGGGCACCGTGAGCGGCGGCCGTCTCGGCGAAGTAGCCCACCAGGGCCCCCGGCTGCAGCAGGCCGAGCACGACTGCTCGGCGAGAGCCCTGGCTCCCTTCGGCTGCCGAGGTGAGCATCTCGTCGATGGCCTCCCTCGACACGCTGTCGGTCGCGGAGGGGTCGCCGAAGATGGTCAGCGCGGGCTCTTTGACGACGATGGCGGTCACGTGGTGCTCGCGCAGCCGCCCCTCGATCCCGCCGGACTTCTCGAGGTCCTCCGGCGCATCCCTGAGCACCGAAAGCAGCGCCAGCAGGTCCGATGCGCTGACATCGGTCTTGAACCGGATGTCGGCGAGCCGGCGCCGGTAGAGCTCGTGGAGCAGGTTCTTGTTCGAGGCCGTCTCTGCAAGCACGGGGGCCCCGTTGTCCCACATGTTCTCCCTTGTGAGAGTGAGATGGAGGTCCGTGCGAGACTTGAGAACCGTGCTGAGTGCCTCAAGAGTGTCGCGGGCGGCGTTGACGACGATGCTGTTCGTGGAAGGGTACAGGACGACGGCCTTGGCCATCAGCACAAGAGAGAGACCGAACTGCTGGACTCCGGCGTCCGCCTCAGGTGCTCCCTGCGTCACCAAGTGACCCTCCTGTCGATCGTCTGCCAGGAACGGCAATCCCCCGCAATTATACGCGCAAGGGGTGCGGTATCATCCGCGAATGGACGAACCACGCGACACCACGCCGCACCCCGAACCGCGCATCCTGCTCGCCTCGCTGTCACCACGCAGGCGCAGGCTACTCGCGCTGCTCGGAGTGGACTTCGACGTACACGCTGTCGACACGCCGGAGGACCTCAGCTCGCCGCTCGCCTCCGATGCAGCCGCACTCGCTGCACATCTGGCCGCGGAGAAGGCCATTGCCGCGCACGCGGAGGGGCTCGACTCCTATACGCTGGTCTTGACCTTCGACACCGTCGTCGTGCTGGATGGGCGTATCCTCGGCAAGCCGCGTGACGAGGCCGATGCCGTCCGCATGCTTTCCGACCTGTCGGGTCGAACGCACCAGGTCGTGACGGGGACCGCGGTGCTGCTCCCTGGCATCGAGACGCCCGAGACCTTCGCGGTCACGACGAACGTCCGCATGGAGGAGCTCGACGAGGCCCGCATCGCCGAGTGGATGGCTCTGGGCGAGTACGCGGGGTGCGCGGGCGCCTACAACATCGAGAGCCAGATCGCCGGAGTTGATGAGCACGCGTGCTACCAGAACGTGGCCGGGCTCCCCCTGTGCCACCTCTACGCATTCCTGAAGGCGCGCGTCCCGGAGATCGCGGCCTCGCTGGTCGAGCCGGTCGGCCCGTGCAACAGCGCGCTCGGTCGCAGCTGCCTTCTTGGGCCGTGCGTGACACACGGCTGACGCGGGGAGTCCCCAGCCGTTGCCTCGCGGTGACCCTGGTGACTACGGCGCTTTGCGGGAGAGAACAATCACGCTCTCATCCTCGTCGGCCAGCGGATGGCCGTCGTGCCCACCGAAAACCTCGACGCGCTCGAATCCGGCCTCGACGAGTTCCGCCGTCAGCAGCTCGACAGGCAGGACCATGTGCTGCGACCGGCGATTGCTCACCGACCAGTCGCCCTCGGCGTCACGCACGAGCGTGACAAAGTCGAAGTCGAGGAACTCATCGCCGACGTAGTCGATGACGCGCAGATAGACCTTCGTGCCCTCGGGGGTATCGCGAACGACAGGAGGCACCACGCGCGGCCGTCTCGCCAGCAGCCTTGCGTGGTTCAGCAGGTGAAGCACGATCGCCCCGCCCGGCCGGACGGCCGCCGCGAAGTCGGCGAAAGCTGCCCGAAGCTCGTCTGTGCCGCCGACATGCGGCAGGGCGTTGCCGGTGCACACCAAGGCGTCGGCCGGCCCGAGACCGAGGCTGGCGAGATCGCCGAACCCTCCCTTGACGAGCCGGAGCTCTCCGCCGGCTTCAGCGATGCGGTCGGCGGCCTCGGCGGCGTTGGCCGCGGCCTGCGCGAGCATGGACTCGTCCGGATCCACAGCGTCCACGCTCAGGCCCCACTCGGCGAACATCACGGAGTGCTTGGCGCTCCCGGCCCCCACATCGATCACGCTGGCGGCACCGACCTCGTCGAAGACGCGCCGGAAGAACGGCGCCTCGCGCCCGAGTCGCTTCTCCCAGTCGACGAACTGATCGTAGTCTGCCGCGGGTTTGACCTGCTCGCTCATGCTCCATCCAAACCGAAGATGCGCACGGCGTTCGCGCGCAGGATAAGGTCCCTGTCGTAATCTGACAGTCCGATGTTCTCCAGTGTCCGGATCTGCTGATACTTGATCCAGTGCCGGTACTGGGCGGTGGTACCGCTGTCGGTGCCGAAGAGCACGCGCTCCGCTCCAAGCGCCCCGATTGCTCGGCGGAAGACGTCCTCGAGCGATAGCTCGTAGGGCATGAAATCGCGCCAGTTGTTGGTGCCCGAGGAGTCGACACAGACGTTCCCGCGCGCGTACGCTAGCTTCAGGACCTCCTCGAACCATCCGGCGCCGAAGTGTGCGACCACGAACTTCGTGTCCGGGAAGTCCCGAGCCACCGGGGAGAGGTCCAGGGGGTCGGCGTAGCGCAGATCCGCATGCGCATCCACTGAGACGCCGTAGTGGATGATGAAGTTGACGCCGAGCTCCGCGGCCTTCTCGAAGAACGGGTAGCACGCACGGTCCGACAACCGGTAGCAGCGATTCACCGGCAGAAGCTTCACGCCGCGGTAGCCAGCAGCGATCTCGCGCTCGAGCCTGCTTGCCGCCGACGGATCGCGCGGGTCGATGTAGCAGAGTGCCTGGACGCGGCCATCTCCCGCTGCCAGGAACTGGCGCGTCCACTCGCTGTCCTCCTGGACCGACACCACGAGAGCCTTGGCGACTCCGGCCTCATCCAAACGCGCCGAGTACCACTTGGCAGTCTCCTCCGGCGTCATATCCGGGAGTTCCTGGCCGCGCCTGCCGAAACGGCGGGTCTTGATCGCCTCGCGCCACGCAGCGGGTACCTCGGGGGTGTTCGCGACGTACTCTTCGATCAAGCCGAGCGTGAACAGGTGCACGTGGGCGTCGATTACATCTCCCGGCGACGTGACCCGCCCCACTCCTGAGTTTTCGGTCACGCTATCGACCGTCCTCGCCCGGCGCGCTGCCCGCGTCCTCCGGAGCCGGAGGGGCCGGCGGCGTTTGGACGGTCTCAGTATTGTGTGGCCAGCCTCCGCCTTGCGGCCATGCGCCACCTGACGGAGCAGAGGGAGGCTTCGGCGTACTATGCCCAGGCGCTGGGCTCGCAGGCCGTCCATACTGCGGGGCCCCCGCGCTGGCTGCCCCACCGACCGGCGCTTCGGGTACGAGCACGGTTGCCACGACGTAGACCAGCACCGCCGGCCAGAAGCCGCTCAGAACGCCGAAGAGCGCGTATACGACCCGAACCAGCGTCGGATCGATTCCCAAGTACTCGCCCACTCCGCCCATGACGCCCGCGAGCATGCGCTCGGAGCGAGAGCGGTAGAGGCGCCGGCCACCCTCCATGTGCTGGCGCGTGGACGAAACGTAGAGCAGTACGCCGAGTGCAACCAGCCCAATCGGCCAGGCCAGTCGCAAGAAGCGCATGACCTCAGACCGGAAACCGGGGATCACGTTGCCGAGCAGAAACCACACGCCCAAAGCGATGAGCACGATAGCGGCGATCGCTGTCCAATCGTCGCGGCGTTCGCGTGAGTTCACAGGAGTACCTCCTTGCGCGTCAGTACGTGTCGATATTGACGGAACCGATGCCGGACTTCAGGGTGATCAGCCACACGCCCCTGCCTGCGTCGCGCGCACTCTCGAATCCCGAAGTCTCCCACGCGCCACCGCCAACGTTCTCGAAGCGCCCCCCAATGTTGTGTTTGGTGAGCCCGCTACCGGCCATGACTCGCGCCTCAACCCCTTCCGGGATCTCAACGGACACGGATGAGACTCCGGAGTCCACACTCAACGTGGCCTCCTCGACTCCCTGTGGCACGCGGCCCAACCGCATCGAGACCTTCGCGACACCTGGCTTGAGATCGAGCGAACGCACCGAAACATCCGACAGGTTCGCCTCCAGATCGGTCACGCCTGCGTCGATCTTCATGTCCCACAGAACTGAGCGGCTCACGCGCGCGTCAAGCCACGCGCCCGGTGATCCCGGAACGAGAACGGTGGTTCCCTCACTGAGCCCGAGGGACAGAGACACTTCTGCAGTCTCGCCCGAGCGCGACACCTCGAACTCGGGCTCGCCCCATTGCGAGGAGCCGGTCGCCTCCACGAGGGCGCCTCCACCGGTCAGTGTCACGTTCGCCGCCCCTGCGTCGAGTCCGAGCTCCGCCTCGCGTACTCGGCCCACCGGCTCGTTGATCGATGCCTCGGCAGCGGAGCCGCGCTCCGGAACGATCAGACTCGGCGAACCCGTCGCGCTCACCGCGACCGCGTACGCCAACGCAGCGATCACCACCACGGAGCCGATAGCTCGAATCCACGACGAGCGATTCGCCTTGCCGAGCAACTCGAGCCCCAGTGCGATGACGAGTACGGGCCACAGCCGCACGATCTCCCAGAAGACCCCGAAGCCGACATAGCCGGTGCTGACGGCGAGCAAGACGAGCCCGATTGCCACCGTCGAAAAGCCGTCGAACAGCCGGTGGACGCTCCAGCCATCACGCCCGGGCGTGAACGCCGAAAACAGGCCAGCTCCCACGATGATGAGCGGCCACATGCTCCACCACGCAAGCCCTGGGATCAGCCGCGTGGCCAGGATTACCAATCCGATGACGATCAGCGCAAGCCCGAAACCCGCTCCCGGCCCGCGCGATGGACGATGTGGCCCCGGCGCACCTGGAGGGGGGACCTGAGATCCCGTGGCCGGTGGAGCCGGCGGCGGTGAGGGGGGCGCGGCGGGCGCGCTTGCCTCCCCGCCCTTCGATCCCTGGGGAGCCGTCACCGGACGGGACTCATGCGTCCTCGCTGGCACCCGGTCAGTCCCGTCCCGTCTTGGTATCCGCATCGCTTTCGCCTCCTGTTGAAGGTGCGATGACCTGCAGCCTTGCTATCCTGCGCCGGCGCATCGCAAGCACATGGAATTGGTACCCCTCGTACTCGAATCGTTCACCCGCCTGAGGGATGTGGCCAGTCTGCGCGAGAAGCCATCCCGCGACCGTCTCGTACTCATCCGACTCCTCGACGGGAAGCCCAAGCCCGAGCGCATCCTCGATGGGCAGCCGGCCGTCAAGGATCCACTGGCCGGGTTCGACCGCTGTGATGTATCGCCGATCGCGATCGAACTCGTCGGCTATCTCGCCGACAACTTCCTCGACGATATCCTCGATACTCACGAGCCCGGCAGTCCCGCCGTACTCGTCCACCACGATGACGAGCTGGTTGTGAGAGTCCTGCATCTCGGCAAGGAGGGGCAGGATTCCCTTGGTCTCCGGCACGTACACCGGATCTCTCATCAGCGTGGTGACCGGCTGGTCCCCAGCGCCCTCGGCGAGCGGGACAACGAGCTCGCGGAGTATCGTCACCCCGACAATCCGGTCTGCATCCTCGTGGAACACCGGCAGTCGTGAGTGGTGGCTCGCGCACATCATGTCGACAGCTTCGCGGATCGTTGCGGTGTCCTCGACAAGCACCATGTCCACGCGCGGCACCATGATCTCGCGAGCGACCGTGTCCCCGAGCTCGAAGATCTCGTGGATCATCCGCTTCTCCGCGTCGAGCAGCGAGCCCTGCTCGGTCACGAGCAGCTTGATCTCCTCTTCGGTGACGCCCGGGCCACTACTCTCATCGCCGACACCGACCAGCCGAGACACGGCGGCGGTCGACTTCGTGAGCAGCCACACAACAGGAGCTGCAACTTTGGCAATCAACGAAATCGGACCAGCGACGGCTGTAGCGACCTTCTCGGCACGCTGAAGACCGATCCGCTTGGGCACGAGCTCTCCGATGACGAGGCTCACGTAGGCGATCATGATGGTCACGAGGAACACTGAGAGGCCCGGCGCGATGCGGGTAAGCCACCCGACACCCAGCTCCGTGAGCCAGCCGACCAGCGGCTGGGCGAGTGACACCGCCGCCGTGGCTGAAGCGAGGTAGCCCGCAAGGGTTATGGCGATCTGGATGGTCGCGAGCAGCCGTGTGGGATCGTCGGTAAGCCGCAGTGCGGTCTGAGCACCCCGATTGCCCTCGTCGGCACGCTGCTTCAGGACGGCCCGCCGTACGCTGATCAGCGCGATTTCGGAGGCAGCGAAGTACCCGTTAAGAATCACGAGTACGATTACGAGAACTGCTTCGAACGCTACGTCTTGCATGTCCTGTGTTCACGGCTCCTAGCGTCGAATAGACAGCGACTTGGCGTCGGCGCGTGCAAACGGCTGCCTGGTCGACGCCGTGTGCGAGCGAATCAGTCGTCTGCAGGCCTGCTCATCCGCTGCAGCACGAGAGCGATGAGCGCGAGGCGGCGCCCGCGGCTCTGGCACGAGTCGACGAACTCATTGACCCGATCTTCCATCTCCGGCGCCGGCTTGAAACACACGCCGCCCTCAACGCACGCGAGGATCCTCGCTTTGCAGAACTCGGCAACCTCGGGGATGACCTCTTCGGTGCGCCGTCCCAGACGCGCGGCGATCTCCTCGCTGTCGATAACGAGTCCCGGATGCCGGTGGAAGAAGACGAGGATGTCCCACGCCAGGAGTGACCTGACGTGCTCCTCGACGAACTGCGTGACAGAGGGCCCCAAGACCCTCTCTACCTCATACAAGTCCCGCTCCTAACGGCGCCGGGCGCGCGCTCTACGATGCCAAAGCGCGGACTCGCGCTCAAACACTACCGCCCCAAGATAAGTTTAGTCTAAGCAGGGCAAAGGGGGGAGTGGACGCGGCAAAGGGCCGCGCGTGCGAGTATCCCGCGCGGCCCCGCGTCTGACTGACGATCGAGCCTGTCCCGTTTACGCCCGAATCTCGGACGCTCAGTACGCGGCGAGTGTGCAGATCTTCTGCATCCGGGCCGCTGACAGGAACAGGATCGCTGACAGCAACATGGGCACCAAGAAGAAGAAGAACACGATTGCCCACAACCCGGTTCCCCATCCCGCGACAAACCCCAGAATGACGACGCCCAAGAAACCAAGCACGAGGATGAGTGCCGCCAGGTTCTCGTAGAAGAGCGCGATCAGGAAGACCACAAACACGGCGGCCGCGTATACCAAGGCGTACCGGAGCGCTTCGGTGAAGGGGGCGCCCCTGTATGCATACTGCGCACTAAGTGCGGCGATCACCCAGAAGATCCCACCGGCCAACAGGAAGATCCGTGCGGCCAGACGCTGAGCGTTCATCTGCTCCGTCTTGCAGGTCTGTGCCAACAGCTCCATCCCGTGCTCCTTCCCTCTCGGTACTGACTCACCAGCAGTCCCCCACTGATTCAGATTCTTCCCTTGAGAGGCCCTCGCGCAACCGCGAGAATGTGCACTCGGCGCGAACTACCCCAGAGACTCGACAGTGGTCCGCGCCTTGTCCACGCCCAAGCTCTCCAGAACAGTCGCCATCGCCGCCACCATGACCGGTGGCCCAGTGACTACGAAGGGCCTACCGTCGTCAGAAGGCCAGTACTTTCGCACCATCGCATCGGTGATGAACCCGCTCTCTCCGCCCCATCCTGCTGGAGGACGCTCCAGCACACGGACTACGCGCACGCCAGAGGATTCCATCGCCATGAACTCGTCGATGTAGCACTCCGAGTCGATATCGCGATTGCCATACACGAGCAGTGCGTCGTCGAACGCGCGGCCCGAGCCGATCGCTTCGCGCAGAAGACTTCGAATCGGGGTGACGCCGATGCCGCCCACCAGCAGCACGAGGCACTCGCCATCAGGTAGGCGCAGCCGGCCAGCGGCGTTGCCGATCTCCAGGCCATCGCCGACACGCAGCCGGGCGACTGCCTGCTTGAACGGGCTCGGGGATAGTCGTGTCGTGAACTCAAGCCACTCATCGGCCGGGGCGCTCGCAATCGAGAGGGTGCGCGTCTGCGGCCCTTCCTCGGTGTCGACGGTGACCCGGAACCATTGCCCGGCGCGATACTCGTATCCTTCGGGCCGTTCGATCTTCACGGTCGCGGTGTCCGAACCGCAGCCCCCCACCTCGATGACCGGCACCCTGTGAACAGCAGACACGCAGTCCCCTTCCGACTCGCAACCCTAGAGGATGACGAACAGGAACACCGCGAGGAAGTGCAGAACGCTGCCCGCGAGCACGAACAGGTGCCAGATGGAGTGCATGTACGTGATCTTCTTGAGTACGTAGAAGATCGTCCCAAGCGTGTACGCAAGGCCGCCCGCAATCAGCAGCCACAGCCCGGCGGGCTCAAGCCCGGCAGAAAGCGGCCCGATCGCGGTCACCACGATCCACCCGAGTCCAAGGTAGATGACCGCGGAAAGCCAGCGTGGCCGATAGACCCAGAACGCTTCGAGAGCGATTCCGACCAGGGCCAGTGCCCACACGATCGCGAACAGGGTCAGTCCACCAGAGTCGCGCAGGGTGATGAGGCAGAACGGCGTGTACGTTCCGGCTATCAGCAGGTAGATGCCACAGTGGTCGAGAATCTTGAAGACATATTTTGCCTTCGGCTGAGGGAACGCGTGGTACAGCGTTGAGGCGGCGTACTCAAGTACCAACGAGATGCTGTAGACGAGAGAGGCCGCAAGCTTCACGCGATCGCCCGAGAGCGCCGAGAAGGTCACGAGCAGCACTAGCGCCGCGATTGCCAGCGCCACGCCGATCCCGTGGATCACGCTATTGGCGATCTCCTCGCCAAGCGTGTACGGACGCCGTTCCCGGATTCTCGCCTCATCAAATGCCGCCTCGCCCAAGGCGCCTCACCTCCACCAGCCCACACCGACACCCTTGCGATTCCCGCCGATCCAGCCGCAGTCCCGCACTAGCCGGCAGCACATCACCAAAATCGGCGATCATGCAACCCGATGAGCGGTGCCTTCATCGGCGATACTTGCTCAATCGGGGGAACTCACACTGTATACCCGTTGGAGGAGAGGAGCCAGCGCGATGGCACAAGTCGAAACGAGGCGCCGACTCATCGTCGAAGGACGCGTACAAAGGGTGTGGTTCCGCGAGTCCACTCGATGCGTGGCCGAAGACCTCGGACTGGCCGGCTGGGTGCGCAATCTGGCCGATGGGAGCGTCGAGATCGTCTTCGAAGGCCCCGCCGACAAGGTCGATGAAGCCGTCGCTTGGGCTCACCGGGGACCCGAGCGCGCCGTGGTCACTGCCGTTCACGCACACGAGGAAGCCCCGGCGGGGATCACCGGCTTCGCAATCCGGCCGAGCGGCGATGATAGGGGCTGAAGCAGCTGTACCAGGTGCGGTGATGTAGCGACGCTACTCCCCCGGTGGCGGTGGCGTGTATCCACCGGCAGGCGGCTGGTAGTCCATGCGCTGGCTGCCGCCCTTCAGCGCGGGCCAGTCGCCGAGCGCGAGGATGAACACAACGATTACCGATCCGATGCCAGGAATGAGATTGAGCAGGGTCAGCCAGCCGCTCATGCCTGTCTTCTGGAAGATCCGGTAGAACAGCCACAGGTACAGCACGACGATGACCAAGTAGATGAGGGCTCCACCACACAGCACGCTACCCGCCGACGCCAGATCGCCACCGTCAGGCCCTCCGTACATGTCAATCGCTCCATAGTCCATGCGCAACCCTCTCTTCGGTAACCCGCGGAACGGTCACTCCCACTTGAGAAGTACGGCTCCCAGCCCCAGCGTCAACATACCCATCCCAACGAGAACGCCAGCAGGTAGCCAAACCGCTTCAGGTCCGTGATTGCGCGCGAGCACGTCCAACAGGCCGGTCATCGCCCAGCCGGTCGGCGTGAACTTGGCGATTGCGCGCATCGCCGGGCTCACGATATCAAGCGGCCAGAAGCACCCGCCGAGCATCGCGAGCCCGGTTGCGAGCAGCGGCGTTAGGCCAGAGAACTGATCCCGGTTGCGCACCACCGTCGAGGTCAGCACGGCGAGGCCGGTAGCCGCAAGGATGAATGCGAACAGCAGTACGGCGTTGGCCAGCAGGTGCTCACCCCAAGGAACGTCGAAGAGGAGCGCACCGCCCAGTGTGAGGATGAGGACCTGGACAACGGCGGTCAGCACGATGCCCGCGACCTTGCCGAGAAGGATCGTCGGCTTCGTCGTCGGCGTGACGAGCAGCCGCGAGAGGGTCTTCTGCTCGCGCTCCTCAAGGATGCCTCCCGCTCCCCCAAAGATCACGAACAACGTGAAGTAGATCGCGAACCCGGCGGACCCCTGAGTCACCCCGCTGGCATGGACGGACTGCCCTCTGACCTCGGAAGCGATCACCGTCTTACCCTCTACCGAGACCGGTGCCACCGGTCGCCAGAGCGCGTCGGCCGCACGGAAGGTGTCCGCGAACGAGACGCTGCCACCGCTTGCCGCGCTCAACGTCTCGGCGGCGGCCGCGTTCCCCGACATACGTACCGCGATTCCCTCGACGACCGCAATGAGCGCCTGAGCCGAATCGGAGGCGGGATTGACGAGCACTTCTATGCGCGCGTCGCCTTGCTCGACAGCCTCAGCGAAACCGTCGGCGACGATCACCGCTCCGACAGCGTTACCGTCGGCTACCAGCTGCTCGGCACGCTCGCGTGATACTGCCTCAACAGAGAACGACTCCTCGCTGCCGAGAAGATCGCCCACCTGTCGCGAATACAGACTGCCGTCACCGTCAGCGAACGGTACGAACACGGGCGCATCGGCGTAGGAGAATGCCTGACCCGCAACAAACGTGAACACGAACGGCAGCACGAGCATCATGATGAACTCGATGGGCGTCCGCAGAACTTGGAGCAGATTCTGCCAAGCGAGCGCCGCAATCCGCGGAATCATTCGTACCTCAACTTCCAGACGCCGACGGCATACAACAGCACGCCGATCAGCAGCACCAGACCGACTCGCCAGGCTACATCCGGGAGCGAAGCTCCGTTCATGACCTCACGGAACCCTTCAAGGGTCCAGTACACGGGAGACACGAACTGAAGCGGGCGGAGCCACCCCGGCAGCCCATCGACAGGGAACATCGCTCCGCTCGTTGCGGAGAACAGCATGATCGCGGCCGGGCCGAGTCCCCCGATTGCTCGCTCGGTCTTCCCGAATGCCGCCAGAGCCATGGCGAGCCCGGTCGCAGCAAAAACCTCGGCACCGCCTAGCGCAAAGATCGCCTCCAGGTGCTCGCCCCAGTCGACTCCGAAGAGTAGCGCTGTACCCGTCACGAGCAGCAGGAGCTGCCCCATGCCGATCATGATGATCCCGAGTCCCTTGCCGAGCACGATTGGCGCCTTGGACACAGGAGCGGCGAACATCCTGTCCAGCGTCCTCTCGCGCCGCTCAGTGACGAAGCTGAATGCGCCGAACATGCTGCCGAACAACAGGAACATCGCAGTCATGCCTGTGGCGAAGTACGCCATGTAGGAAAAGCTGTCATCCGGCTGCACTTCGATGCGCTCCACCGTCACGCCGTCGAATGATGGGGGCTGCACGGGCATCGCACTTGCGGTCATCTGACCCCAGACGATCTGCGCGGAGACGTAGCTCACCGCCGCTCGTACGACGCCGGCCCAGACGCCCGCGGAGACCTCCGACCCCGGGTCCTGCAACACCTCGACCTTCACGGGGTCACCTCGGTGCACGCCCTCTGTCGCCCCTGGCGGAATAATCAGGGCCGCCGCGAGGTCACCTGCCTCGACCTTGCCGCGAATCTCCTCGGCGTCTTGGGCGACGGTGATCTCGAAGAGGTCATCGAGACCCTCGGCCTCAGTCAGCCCCTCGACGAACTGCTCCCCGAGTTCCCCGGTGTCCTCATTGACGATCGCCACCTTGATGCCAATATCACCGCTTTCAAGTCCACCAAAGGCAGACCCAAGGATGAATATCAGCGCAAACGGCATCGCGATGAGAATGAGCATGCTTGCCTTGTCGCGGAGGAGAACCAGTGCGTCCTTGCGGGCGATGGAGAGCAGCGTACGCATCCCGTCAGTCCCTAAGACTCTTGCCCGTAAGGTGCAAGAACACGCTCTCCAAGTCCGGCTCGGTCACTGTCACCGAGGTCACGTGCGCCCCCTCGGCTTCTAGGACTTGGACCAGCTGTCCCAACACGGAGCCGCTCGACGCCGTGAGCACGGTGAGTCCGCTCGCGGTTGCGTCAGCATGTGTGACTCCAGGAATCGCGCGCACCTTGTCGCGCGTCTCGTCGCTCACTTCAGTGACGGAGGCATCGATGACGTCTTGCCCGCCGATGAGCTCACGAAGCTCCTCCAGCGTCCCCTGGGCAATGATTCGGCCGTGGTCCATGATCGCGATCCGGTCACAGAGGCGCTCGACCTCCTCCATGTAGTGGCTGGTGTACAGGACTGTCATCCCCTTGGAGTTCAGGTCCTCCACGAGCCCGAGGATGTGATTGCGGCTCTGCGGGTCGATGCCGACTGTCGGCTCGTCCATCAGCAACACACGAGGTCTGTGCAGGATGCCTGCCGCGATGTTGATGCGCCGCTTCATCCCGCCGGAGAATGTGTCCACGCGGTGTTTGGCGCGCTCCTCCAGCCCTGCCAGCGCGAGTCCGTACTCGACGGCATCCGATAACCTCTGGCCGGACAGGCCGTACATCCTGCCCCAGAACGTGAGGTTCTCGGCGGCGGTCAGGGTCGGGTAGAGCGCAATCTCTTGGGGGACAATTCCCAAGGTCGCGCGAACATCCATTGACTCGCGCCGTACCGAGTATCCACCGACCGTGATCTCGCCCGCATCAGGCGAGATCAGGCATGAAATCATCGAGATGACCGTCGTCTTCCCGGCTCCGTTCGGCCCGAGTAGCCCGAAGAGCTCGCCTTCTGCGATGGAGAAACTGGCGTCCTGCACCGCGACTACGTCCCCGAAGGTCTTCCTCGCCCCGACCACCTCGACGACTTGACTCATCCCGCCTCCTCAGCGCGTTCGACGGTCTCCGCCCGCCACCCGCGTCGCAGAAGCCATCGTGAGAACACGACGACACTCGTCGTTCCAATCCCCTCTCTCGAACATTCCCCACCCATACACGCTGGCAACAATACCTCGAGGGTACTAGCATGGATTGATGCGCTAGTAACGTCGTTCGTCGGGAGACGCAATATGCACGTCGTTATCGGTGGGTTCGGTAGGGTCGGACGGCATCTCGTCCACACGCTGGAGGCACAGGGCCACAGCGTCGCAGTGATCGACCGCGACTCGGGGGTCTTCGCCAAGCATGGAGGCGGAGTGGCGGGGCGCCAGCTCACGGGGGAGGTTTTCGACCGAGAGACGCTCGTGAAGGCGGGCATCGAGCGGGCGGATGCGTTTGCGGCGGTGACCTCCGGTGACAACAGCAACATCGTCGCTGCCCGAGTCGCCCATGAGCGCTTCGGCGTCAAGCGGGTCATCGCCCGCATCTTCGACCCCCGCCGCGCCGTGATCTACGAGCGGTTCGGGATTCCCACGATCTCGAGCGTAACTTGGGCAGCGGCAAACATGACCGCGATGCTGCTCGAACCAAGACAGCAGATCTTCGCTGTGTACGGTGACGGCGCGGTCATCACCATCGAGTCGGACGCACCGCCGGCTCTGGACGGCCGGCGCATCGCCGACTTCGAGCGCCCGGGTGAGTTCACCGTCTCCTCGCTTGTGAGAGCGGGCAAGGCCTTCCTTCCCACCACGGACACCGAGATCCGTGAGGGAGACCACCTGTACATCTCAGCGACACGCGATGCTCTCGGCAGCCTCAAGGAAATTCTCGACCAGGAGTGGGAGCGGTCATGCGAATAGTCATCATCGGAGCTGGTAAGACGGGCTCTTTCCTTGCCGAGAAGTTCCAGGGAACCCACGACGTCACCATCATCGAGCAGCGCGGAGACCGGGCGGCGAGACTGCAGAGAATGGTGCCCGAGGCGAACGTCGTTGTCGGCGATGCCTGCGAGCCGGACGTCCTCGAGCGCGCCGGGATCGAGGGAGCAGACCTGATCGCTGCCGTAACCGGTGACGATGAAGACAACCTCGTAGTCTCGATGCTCTCGCGCCTCTACGACGTGAAAACCGTGTACGCGCGCGTGAACCACCCCTCCAACTCCTGGCTGTTCGACAAGGAATGGGGAGTGGACGTGCCGATCTCCGCTCCGCAGATCATTTTCGGCCTGATTGACAAAGACCTCGGGATCGGGGACCTCATCACGCTCCTCAAGCTCAAGACCGAGGGCGTGTTCCTGAAAGAGATCACTCTTCCCGAGACCGCCGAGAAGGCCGGGCACCTGCTCCGCGAGGTCTCGCTTCCGCCGAACGTGACGGTCATCGCGATACTCTCGTCGAACGGTCAGATCACGGCCCCGCGTGGCGATAGCCGGCTATCCGCAGGTGATCAGATGCTCCTGCTCGTCGAGGGCACGCAGGAAGACGACTTCATCCGCGAAGCCTTCGGAATCCCGATGGCCGAGGAGCCGTTCAGCGAAGACGGGCAGTGACGTCGTCGGGACCTTTGGGGGTCTCGTCGGATGCGCACGCGACGTTCGGCGACTCGCCGATCTTGTACGGCACGGCTGTGACGATCACGCCGGGTTCGTTGAATAGCTGCTGCTTGAGGAGCAGCGACTTCTGCCCGTGCAGCATCTCATCGGCGATGCTCTCCGGTGCGTACTCCGGCATGATGACCGTGACCGCGTGATCGCGGGTGGGCCGAGGCACGGCCCGCACATACTCGATGATCGGACGCACGAGCTCGCGGTAGGGCGAGTCAATCACGACCAGCTTCACGCCGAAGTCCGCATCACGCCACCTGCGCTTGAACTCCTTCGCCTGCCCGGTCATGTCGACGTAGACCGCCTCGAGACTGTCAGCCTCCAGGGACTTAGCGTACTGGATCGCTCGGATCAGTCGGCGGTCAATATCCTTGACCAGCACGATCACGTGGTTGTGCATCCGGTTGCATGACTGCCAGTTGAGGTCTGTGAGGTCATCCGGCCGGATCGCCAGCTCAGAGCTCACGCGCGCGTACTGGCGCCGAACCCAAAGGAAGTAGGACACGATCAACGGGATAAGGACGGCGACGATCCAAGCGCCGTGAGTGAACTTGGCCACTGCGATTACGAGCGTCACAACGAACGTGATCATCGCGCCAACCGCGTTGATGACGAGGGAGCGTTGCCAGTTGGGCTCGCGGTACCGAAGGTGATGGACGACCATCCCCGACTGGGAAAGCGTGAACGAGCTGAACACCCCAACTGCGTACAGCGGGATTAGCCGGGTCGTGACGCCACCGAAGATGACGAGCAGCCCAATCGCAGCGAAGGTCAGCAGGAGGATGCCGTTGCTGTACACCAGCCTGTGCCCCCGGTCCTTCAGCTGGTGCGGCAGGAAGTCATCGGCTGCGATGAATGAGGACAGCCGGGGGAAGTCAGCATAGGCGGTGTTGGCCGCCAGCACGAGGATCGCGGCCACGCTTGCCGAGATGAGGTAGTACAGCGGCCCCGTGCCGAAGATCTCGCGAGAAAGCTGGCTGATCACCGTCTCCGCCTCGCTCGGCTGGAGACCCGACAGGTGAGTGAGCGTGGAGACGCCCACGAACAGGAAGAGCAGGATCACCGCCATCCAAGACAGAGTCTTGGACGCGTTCTTCGCCTCGGGCGGGCGAAAGGCCTGCGACCCGTTCGCGATCGCCTCGACCCCAGTCATCGCCGTACATCCGGAGGCAAATGCCCGCAGCACCAGGAAGACCGTGAGGCCCTGAGTCGCATGCACGGGGTCTGCCGGCACAGGCACGGTGAAGCCGGACCCGAACACGAAGCGCGCGACGCCCACGATCACCGTCAGGCCCACCAGTGCGATGAACAGGAACGTGGGACCGGCAAACAGCGCGCCCGCCTCTTTGACGCCCCTGAGGTTCGCAACCGCCAGCAGCACGACGAACCCTACCGCCATCCACACGATATAGGGCCGCGTCTGCGGAAGCGCCGAGGTGATAGCGGCCACCGCCGCCGACACCGAGACTGCAACGGTCAGGATGTAGTCGACGAGCAGCGACGCCCCGGCAACGACTCCCGGAATCGTGCCGAGGTTCTCCTTGGCAACGATGTAGGACCCGCCGCCACCGGGATACGTACGGATGGTCTGCTTGTAGGACAAGACGACGATGACCAGCAGCACGCCGATGGCGATCGTGATCGGGAGTGTCAGCCTGAGCGCGCCTGTACCGGCAAGCGCCAGGACGAGCAGCACCTCATGCGGCGCATAGGCGACTGACGACAGAGCGTCGCTAGAGAACGTCGCCAAGGCGACCGGGTTACTTAGCCTCTGGTGAGCTGCATCTCGATTGTGTAATGGCTGGCCGAGCAGGGCGCGCTTGAATGGACTTGCCATGGCTCCTCTGGTACTCGTTAACGGCCCAGCCCCTCAGCTGGCCGGAGAACTTCCCACAGAAGCGTATACCTGCAGCGGCAGAGGTGCTAGTCGTCGCGCTCAGGAAAGCCGCCGTGTCCCTCCCCAGCGTCATCACCGCCAGTAGCGCTGACTCCTTCGCTTGCCTCTGGCAGAACTTCAGCGGCCTCATCGCCCATGGCATCGAGGATTCGGCGGGCATCTTCCGCGCTGACGCCGGCGGGCATCTTGATGCCATCGTCAACATCCTCTTCAATCAGCGGCTCCTGAAGAGACCACAGCTCATCCGCATCGTCTTGGCCGAGCTTGTCGGCGCCTGCGTCGCCCGGGATCTCGACTCCCCACGTGTAGCCGAGATCGTCCGGAGTGCCCGGCCGGTTGTCGATCGCGTATGGGTCTTCGGGGTAGTCGTCGGGCCCACACGACTGCGCCTCCTGATTACAGTCCACCTCCGAGTGCTGCGGCTCGATGAATACGCCGCCCTCGCGCACGAGCTTGTCGTTTGCGAGATGGCCTTGCAGGCTGTCGTAGTCCTTGTCGTCATCGTCGTACATGGACTCCACCTCCTCGAGGCGCCGATGGCCGAGCGATTCCTTTATGAGAAGTGTGTTCCCACGCAGATGAGAAACGGAGCGGCCGCTTTCGCGACCGCTCCGCTGGTGTCGATCCTGGATCTACCGTCTAGTGACAGTCGTCGCAGCTGTACGTCGTGTAGTTGCGACCCGAATGGCAGTCAGCGCACGGCATATGCGTCGACAGATCCGCGAAGCCACTACCGCCAGGGTGCGTGAACTTGCTCACGTCGCTCCAGGTGGTTGCAGTGTGGCAGCGCACACAGTCAGTTGGCCCGACGTGCGGGACGTCATCCTCGTGACAGAGCTCACACGGGTTCGTGGGCGCCGAGAAGTTCAGGGACGTATGACACATCGTGCAGCCGAACGCCGTATGGCGGTTGCCGAGCTGAATCGCCCCCGGATGCGTAATCGGCTTGGTCGGTGTCCACGCCGACGTGGTGTGGCACGTCGAGCAGTTGCCGATGTTCGGGCCGTGCGGGTTGACGCCGCTGTGGCAGGAGCTGCACTGGGTCCCACCGCCGCCGATCGTCGTGCCGAAGTTGCCGCCCGGGTGGCAACTCGTGCAGGGCTTGCCCGCGTGAGCGCCGGTCAGCTCGAAGACGCTGGCGTGGTTGAACGTCGCCGGCTTGAACGCGTTGGTGTTGTGGCACTGGGCGCACGCAGTGAGTCCACCGTGCGCGGTGCCGTGGCAGCCGGTGCATGCGGTCGGCGTGCCGTTGTAGCGACCATTCTTGTGGCACTTCGCGCACGAGAGCCTGGTGTGAGCGCCCGTGATCCTGAAGTGCTTATCATGGTTAAACGTCGACGGCTTGAAACGTGACGTCGTGTGGCAGTTCTGGCAGTTTGGAAGCCCGGCGTGAACCACCTTGTGGCAGCCGCTGCAGTTGCGCGGCGTGCCTGCGAACCTGCGGTTCGGGTGGCAACTGTTGCAGCTGACCCTCGCGTGAGCCCCGGTGAGCTTGAAACAGAAGATTCCGTGATCAAAACCTGGCAGCGCCCTCCAGCCACTTGCCGGCGTGTGGCAAGAGCCACAGCGGCGCACGCCGTGCTTCACGCCGTGGCAGTCAACGCAGTCCGTCGAGGTGCCGGCGAAGTTGCCGTTCTTGTGGCAACCCGCGCACGAAACGGTCTTGTGAGCGCCCGTGAGGACGAAGAATGCGTCGTGGTCGAAGTCGGGCGACGGCTTCCAGCCGCGGCTCGGGTGGTGGCAGCTTTCGCAGTTCCTCAGCCCGCCGTGCGCCTCGCCGTGGCAGTCCACGCACTTGCGAGGTTCGGCATCGGCTTCACGCGGCTCGTTGTGGCACTCGAAGCACGAAACGCCGTCGTGCCCCCCCTCGAGGGACAGGTGAGTCTCGGGAAGCGGCCTCGGAAGGACCCAGGGCTGATCTGGCGTGTGGCACGTGACGCACGCAGGATTCTCAGCGTCGTGCGGGGACTTGTCGGCGTGGCATGCCTCGCATGCGGCTGACGGAGCCGGCTCGCCCTCAGTGTGACACCAGAGGCAGCTGAGCTGGGAGTGGAGACCCGTGTCGAGATAATCGACTTCGTGCGTGTAGGACACGTCCGTCCACGAAGTAATCTTGTGACAGGTCGCGCACTCACCCGTAAAGGGCTGCTCGTGCTCATGGTCGTGGTTGACCTCTTTGCACGAGGAGCATGCTTGGCCCTGGGCGACCGTCGGATGCGTGAACGCTTCCTGATCCGGACCGGTCGTCTCAGACGCGGCGCAGCCCGCCAAGGCGACGATGGCGAGCGCGAGCAGCGCTCCGGCAATGGATTTCTTGTAACGTCTCATGTCCCTCATTCACTCCGGCAACAACCGCGAACGCCGACAGCGACCCCAGCTTTCAGAAGACTAGCCTATGTTAGCCGAGAATACCACTTCAAGCGCATATGTTGAGTACTCGACACTTACGCTTTGACGTGCCTGACTCCTGCTTTATTGGTCCGCACGAGTAGTGATCGTCCAACCGGCGCGATCTCTGAAGCCGCAAGCCAAGATGCATAGCGTCGTCCGCGGGCCTCAGCGACGCCGAGCTCCCGCGGCAAGAATCCCCGGAGAAGCAAAGAGGCCGGAGGATCACCTCCGGCCTCAGACTCTGTTCTTGGTGGAGACGAAGGGGCTCGAACCCTCGACCTCAGGCTTGCAAAGCCCGCGCTCTCCCAGCTGAGCTACGTCCCCAAGCGTGCGACAGTATAGCCGCGAGAACCCCGTGTCGCAATGCGAGCCGCGCTCGCACCCTGATCGCGTGTCGCGAGCTGGGTCCCGGCCGCATCAGGAGCCCTCGGCGAGTCGGCGCCTCCGGGTCACTTGAGTGCGTCCAGCTCCTGCCGAAGCGCCGCCTCGGAAAGGCTGCCGACCTTCATCGACGCGGCGGTTCCGTCACTGCCGAAGAAGATGAACGTCGGCACCGCCTGGACACCGAACCTGTTCGCCAGTTCGATACCATCCCGATCGGTCCCGACGTTG
This sequence comes from uncultured Eubacteriales bacterium, assembly GCA_964492775.1. Taxonomy (GTDB): domain Bacteria; phylum Actinomycetota; class Coriobacteriia; order Anaerosomatales; family PHET01; genus WRDS01. The sequence goes on from CAZBLH010000005.1 coordinate 40,968, forward strand.
TACATCCGAACCTCGACCCTGTCTTTGTAATCCTTTGCGACCTTCTCAATCACGGGCCGCATCTCTACGCAGGCGGGTCAAGTGTCGGTGTAGAACTCGACCAGGACCGGAATTCCAGAGGTGGCAATCGTGGTTCCTGAGCCTGAGGAGCCAGGTTCGGGCTGAGCCGCCGGCCTGAAGAGCAGGAGGCCGATAAGGACGGCCAGTACGGCCGCGCCCACCCAAAGCACTCTCTTGGAGACCATCAGCTCGCTCCCATCCCAGCACGTTCGAGAGCACAGTATACCCTCGGGGGTATCCGTCTTCAACCGCGGCCCCCGCTCTACGTCGGCTTCGGGCATAAACTCTACTCAGACACCCGCATGCGGCTCCAGGCCGCTCCGCGCGCGAAACGAGAGTCAGTGGCTGAGCGAAACCACACGCATCAGATACTCACCGCGCACACGCCGGCTGGCGATGCGCCCATTCGCGGAGAGCTGCTCGCGCCCGACAGGCTCGCCCAGGAAGCACGCATCATAGCGAGCCGGCAGAAGTGGTCGGTAAGCGAGGAGCCGAGGGAGACCCCGCTCACCCGACTCGTGGGACTTGCCGCAGAAGGCCTCAGCTCCGACAACATCGCCCTCGCTAGGGCGGTGCGTCGCCATGCCGCATCCCCTGCCGCCGAATGGCTTCTCGACAACTACTATCTGATTGAAGAACAGCTCCTCATCGTCGGAAACGACCTTCCGCCGCATTACGCCGCGGAGCTCCCACGACTGATCGAGGGCCCGCTTGCCGGTTTTCCGCGCATCTATGAGGCGCTTCTCGCGCTAATCGCGCATACAGACTCGCGCATCGACGAGGAGACTCTCGTCGGCTTCATCGAGGCTTACCAGGAGCATTCGGCGCTCACCATTGGCGAGGTATGGGCGGTTCCGATCCTGCTGAGAATCGCCATCGTCGACAACCTCCGACGCCTGTCTCGGCAGTCGACCGAGGCGATGCTGGCCGAACTGAGCGCGAACGCATGGGCTGAGCGGCTCACGATGGCCGCCGAGAAGGACCCCGCAAGCGTCACGGAACTCGTCGCCGAGATAGACGCAGAGCCCGGCACGGACGCAGAGCGCTTCCTGCTCAGGCTGTCCCGTCGGCTAGGCGACCTCGACCCCGGGTCGGAGCAGATTGGAGCCTGGCTCGAGCACCGGCTTGCGGAGGCGGGCGTGTCTCTCGACCGCGCGGCCATACTCGACCAGCAACTCCAGGCGGCGAACCAGTTCTCGATCGCAAACGCCATCTCAACCGTCCGCTTCCTCGACGCGCTCTCGTGGCGGGAGTTCTTCGAGCAGGTCTCGGTCGTCGAGAGGACGCTGCACGGCGACCCCGCGCGCGTGTACGCGGTGATGGACTTCTTGAGCCGGGACCGGTATCGGCACTCGATCGAGGGACTCGCGCGCAGGAGCGGTCGCTCGGAGCTCGCGGTAGCCACCGAGGCCATTCGGCTCGGCTCAGAGGCGTTTGCCGCCGACCCGAGCGACGAGGCTCGCGGACATGTGGGCTGGTGGCTGATCGGCCCTGGACGCTATGAGTTCGAACGCCTCCTCGAGTACCCGCCGACCACGCGCGAGAAGGTATACCGCAGCCTCTTGGCCCCACGCGGCCTCATCTTCGGCGGAATACTGGCCGGCCTGACGGCACTGTTCGTGGCGCTGCTGTGCGCGTATGCGCTTTCGCAGGGCGCGAGCGGATGGAGGCTCGTGCTTATCGGCCTGCTTGGGCTGCTACCGCTCTCCGAGGCTGCGCTGACGGTGACGAACCGCTTGTCCGCAGCGCTGTTCCCGCCACGAGTAATGCCCAAGCTGGACGCCCGCACTCCAGTGAAGGACGAGCACCGCACGCTCGTGGTCGTGCCCGCGCTCCTCACCTCGGTCAACGGAGTGCGTGCTGTCGTCGAGAACCTTGAGGTCGCGTACCTCGCGAACCGTGACGCGAACGTCGGGTTCGGGCTTCTCGGCGACCTGAAGGGTGGCCCCGAGGCCGAGCAGGAAGGTGATGCACGGGTCATCGAGGCAGCAGTGCGCGGGATAGCCGAGCTGAATGAGCGCTACGAGCTCGAGCACGGGATGCGCCCCTTCCACCTCCTTGTTCGCAGGCGCACGTATAACGAGGACGAGAAGTCCTGGATGGGTTGGGAGCGCAAGCGCGGCGCGTTGGTCGAGCTAGTGCGCGAGATGCGCGACGAGAGAGACACGACCTTCGCAACGAAGCTCGGTGACGTCGAGTTCCGCCGCTCCTGCAAGTTCGTGATCACGCTCGATACCGACACGGTGCTGCCGCGCGACGGTGCACGGCGGCTGATCTCGACCATCGCCCACCCGCTGAATCGCGCTCGCCTTAACCCGGGGGCCGTGAGCGTTCGCGCTGGCTACGGGCTCGTCCAGCCCCGGGTCTCAATGGCGCTGCCAGGAAGCAGGCGGTCCAGGTTCGCCGAGATGTACTCGGGCACTCCCGGCGTCGACCCATATGCGCAAGCGGTGTCCGATGTCTACCAGGACGTGTTCGGCGAGGGGTCGTTCACCGGCAAGGGCATCTTCGAGGTGGACGTATTCGCGCAGGTCCTCGATGGACGATTCCCCGAGAACACGCTCCTCTCCCACGATCTCGTCGAAGGCTCGCTGCTGCGCACGGCTCTGGCAAGCGACGTCGAGGTCCTCGATGACTACCCGCCGAACTACCTCGCATCCTGTTCTCGTCAACACCGGTGGATCCGTGGAGACTGGCAGACCCTGCCGTACCTGTTCAGCCGCATCGATGATGCCGATTGCCGTCGCGAGCCGAACCCGCTAACCGCACTCCATCGGTGGAAGATCGCCGACAACCTGCGCCGCTCGCTCGTCCCTGCAGGCTGCGTAGTGCTTGCGACACTCGGCTGGCTCCTCGTGCCGGGTGCGGCCCTTGCGTGGCCGGTGCTGTTGGCAGCCATCGTGTTCTTCCCGCTGCTTGTGCAGGTCGTGGACGGGCTCGTGCAGCTTGTGCGTGCTCCAGACACGGGTGTGGTTGTCAGCGGTCTTAGGCATGACCTGAGCGCGAGCGCTGGTCGGCTCCTGTTCAGCCTCGCGGTGCTCCCGCATCAGGCGTGGCTGGCGGCGGATGCTGCGGTGCGCGCCACGTGGCGACGATACGTCTCACACCGCCACCTGCTCGAATGGGAGACTGCAGCCGACGCCGAGAAGCGCACAGGCTCAGGCAAGGAGACGTTCTGGCGCGCGATGCTGCCGGCCGCTGCAGGCGCCGTGGTGATGCTCGGTCTCAGCTCCAGCGGCTCTGCTGCGAGACTGCTGGCGGCACTGCCGATCGCGGCCATCTGGATCCTCGGTCCGCTCGGCGCATGGTGGGTGTCCCAGCCCCTGGCTCCGGCGGCGCCCGAGCCCCTGACCGACACCCAGCAGCTCGAGCTCAGGAGGATCGCGCGCAAGACCTGGGCCTACTTCGCGACATTCGTCACAGCCGAAGGCCACAACCTCGTGCCGGACAACTTCCAGGAAGACCCGGGCAGCACGGTCGCCTGGAGAACCTCACCCACCAACATCGGGCTGCAGCTGCTGGCGAGCCTATCCGCTTATGACCTCGGCTATCTCCCGTTGTTCGGGCTCGTCGAGCGCACGGCCGCCACACTCGCGACGATGGTCGGACTCGAACGTTTCCGGGGGCACTTCTACAACTGGTATGACATCCGCACGCTTGAGCCGCTGCGCCCTGCCTACGTCTCCACCGTTGACTCCGGGAATCTTGCGGGGCATCTCATCGCGCTCCGCGTCGGGCTGCTTGAGGCGGCGGAGTCACCTGTGCTTGGACCGCAGCTGCTGGAAGGGCTGAGGGACACCGTGCGCCTCGCGCTCGAGGCGGTGCAGTCGGATGCAGCCGCCGAGGAGGCCTCTGGCGGAAGCGACGCTGGTGGGCTCCTGGCCGCTCTCGGAGAACTCGAGCGGTCACTCGCGCTCGCCGAGGAACCCCGCACGCCGACCGCGTGGGTCCACCTCGCCGAGCGACTCGGCACGGCCGCTTCCCGCGCTGCCGCGCTTGCCGGCGGGACCGGTGCCGCCGACGCGGTCGCTGCGGTCCGCTCGGAGGTCGAGCACATTGGCGGGGCGTTGCGCACCTACCTGCCCTGGGCCGAACTCCTCCGTGACGCCCCCGAGCAGGTGCGCGAGGCACACGCGCTCGCCCCGATCTTCACCTTCATGCCCAGCCTCGTCGGCCTTGCCGAGGGGCTCGACGGCGTCCTTGCTGAGCTCGACACACTCTCCGGCAGGGGCGACTCGACGGCCGAGTGGGCCTCGGCGGTGGCGTCCGGCATCCGCGAGGCGAGGCCGGCGTGTGTCCAGCTTCTCGGCGAGCTTCGGCTGTCGGCTGACATCGCCCGGGAAATCTGGGAACACACCGACTTCCGCGTGCTCTACGACCCCCATCGCGAGCTCTTTTCGATCGGCTACAACCTCACCGAAGGCCGACTCGACGCCTCCTACTACGATCTACTGGCGAGCGAGTGTCGACTGGCGAGCTTCGTCGCGATCGCCAAGGGTGACGTCGACCAGGCGCACTGGTTCCGCCTGGGCCGAGCGCTCACCAACACCCCTCAGGGACGCGCGCTCGTTTCCTGGTCGGCATCCATGTTCGAGTACCTCATGCCACTTCTCGTGATGCGCTCCTGGCCCGAAACCCTGATCGCCGAGACGTGTGAGACGGTGGTACGCCGACAGATCGCGTACGGTCAGGAACGCCGAGTACCTTGGGGTGTCTCGGAAAGCGCGTTCAACGCGAAGGACGCCGACCTTACGTACCAGTATCAGGCGTTCGGCGTGCCGGGCCTGGGCCTGAAGCGAGGGCTGTCCGATGACGTGGTCATTGCGCCGTATGCGTCCGTGCTGAGCCTGCCGTTGCGCCCGCACGCCGTCGTGCGAAACCTCGGCGACCTCGCGGCGGAGGGCGCCGAGGGGAAGTACGGCTTCTACGAGTCGATCGACTACACGCCGGGGCGCGTCCCTGCCGGGTCGTCCAAGGCTGTGGTCCGCTCCTACTTCGCCCACCACCAGGGCATGTCGCTTGTGGCCATCGCCAACGCGGTCGACTCGGACCGCATGAGGACGCGCTTCCACAGCGACCCCACCATCGCGTCCGCCGAACTCCTGCTGCAGGAACGCTCACCTCGAACGGCCCAGTTCGTGTCGCCGCACGTCGAGGAGGTCCGCGAGGTCCACTCGATTCGCGAGCTCCCTGCGCCGGTCACGCGTTCATACCCCACTCCCCACACGGCCTCGCCCGCGACTCACTTCCTCTCGAACGGCGACTACTCCGTGATGGTCACCAACGCGGGCGGCGGCTACTCCCGCTGCCGCGGAGTGGCGATCTCACGGTACCGCGAGGACGTCACGCGCGACTGCTGGGGCACGTTCTTTTACGTCCGGGACCTCACTGCCGGCCTGTTCTTCTCGGCGCCGGCTAATCCCGTGCCTTCGCATCCGGACGAGTACAACGTCACGTTCGCACCGGACAAGGCCGAGTACTTCAGGATCGATGGCGACCTCCAGACGAGCGTCGAGGTGTCCGTCTCGCCCGAAGACGAGATCGAGATCCGCAGGCTGACCTTCACGAACACGTCACTCGAGCCCAAGATCGTGGAAGCGACCTCGTACTTCGAAGTCGCGTTGACTGCACAGGCTTCTGACCAGTCGCACAAGGCGTTCTCGAACCTCTTCATCGAGACCGAGGCACTGCCCGAACTTGGCACCGTGCTGTTCACCCGCCGTCCTCGGAGCTCCGAGGAGCACCCTCTCTGGGGGCTCCACCTCGCGGTGTGCGAACACGACGGCTGTCCGTGGTCGTTCGAGACTGACCGCAGCGCTTTCCTCGGCAGGCACCGGGGGGCCGATGATCCGGCCGCGCTCGACACTGACGGTCCGCTCGGCGGTGGCTCCGGCGCGGTCCTCGACCCCTGCTGCGCAATCCGCCGCCGCCTCACCATCGGCCCCGGCCAGACCGCTCGGCTCGTCTACCTCACCGGCGCCGCGTCCGACCGCGAGACAGCGGTGCGCCTCGCCGAGAAGTACCAGGACCCGCAGCTTGCTCAGCGAGCCATAGACCTTGCGTGGACGGCCGCGCAGCTCGAGCTCCGCGACCTCGGCATCGATGCCGAGCAGGCGGTCGTGATAGACAGGCTCGCCTCCCGGCTGCTGCTCACAAACCCGTACTCGCCGCTCAAGGTGAAGACGCCGGTGGAGAACGGCCTTCCGATCTCCGGGCTGTGGTCACTCGGCATCTCGGGGGACCATCCCATCCTGCTCGTGCGCGTCGAAGAACTCGAGCACGCGCCGCTCGTGCGGCAGGCGCTTCTCGCCCACCAATACTGGCGGCACAAGGGCCTGGTCGCCGATCTCGTGATTCTCAATACCCGCCCCTCCGCGTACGCCGATGCGCTCGAAGACCGGCTTCGCCTGTTGCTGCGCACGGGCCACGCGCTCCAGATGCTGGACAAGCCCGGAGGCGTGTTCCTGAGGCGGGCGGACCAGATGCACCCGGACGTGCTCAACCTGCTGGTTTCGACGGCCCGCGCCACGCTCGAGGGCGACCGCGGGTCAATCGAGCTTCAGCTGGGCCGCCGAAGCTTGCCGCCCAACCCGCAGGAGGCCTTCAGCCCGTCCGCGGAGCCGCGCGAATACCCGCCGTTGCCGTTCACACGCCCGGCGCTGCTCGGCGACAACGGCGTCGGAGGATTCGACCCGGACACCGACGAGTACGTGATCGTCCTCGAGGACGGCGCCACGACGCCCGCAGCATGGATCGACGTGCTCGCCAATCCCGAGTTCGGTTGCACCGTCTCCGAGGCAGGCATCGGCTGCACTTGGGCTCTGAACAGCCATGAGAATCGCATCACCACCTGGAACAACGATCCCGTGACCGACGGCAGTGGCGAGGTGTTCTTCATCCGCGACGAGGAAACGGGCGAGTTCTGGTCCCCGACCCCGCTGCCGGTGCGGACCCCGGAACCCTATGTCGTCAGGTTCGGACGGGGCGCAGTCCGTTTCGAGCACGCGACCCATGGGATAATGCACGAGCTCGAGTGGTTCGTCCCGCCGAGCAACCCGGTGCGCGTCTGTAGGCTGCGCCTCACCAACCGCTCAGGCCGGAGCCGGCAGCTGTCCGTGACCCAGTTGGTCGAGTGGGTGCTCGGAGAGTCTCGCAGCCGAGCGCAGCAGCTCGTCGTCACCTGGTTCGACGCCGAGAACGAAATCCTCACAGCGCATAACCACCTCAACCCCGACTTCCCCGGGCGGTGTGCCTTTGTGGCCGCCGACCGACCGCTGCACTCCTGGACAGCCAGCCGCACGGAGTTCGTCGGCCGCAACGGACGACCTTCCGACCCTGCGGCGATGTACCGCTCGGCGCTGGGCGGCATCTCCGGGCGCTACCACGACAACTGCGGCGCGCTGATGGTCTCGGTCGACCTCGCGGAAGGCGAGACTTCCGAGGTCACGTTCCTTCTCGGCCAGACGGCCGAGCTCGAGGAGTGCCGACGGCTCGTGGAGCAGTATCGTGCGACGGGTGCTGTAGATGTCTCGCTCGCCCAGACGTGCGGGTTCTGGGGCGACCTTCTCGGCCGGGTGCAGGTCAAGACGCCTGACGAGCGTCTGGATCTCATGACCAACGGGCAGCTCGTCTACCAGACGCTCGCATGCCGGCTCTGGGGGCGCACCGCGACGTACCAGTCGAGTGGCGCGTACGGCTTCCGCGACCAGCTGCAGGACGTGCTCGGCCTGCTGCTCGTGCGCCCCGACCTTGTGAGAGCGCAGATCGTCGAGGCCTCCCGCCACCAGTTCCCCGAAGGCGACGTGCTGCACTGGTGGCAGCCGATTTCAGGCCGAGGCGTGCGCACGCACTTCTCTGACGACCGTCACTGGCTGCCGCTCGTGGTCGCCGAGTACCTCGAGGTCACCGGTGATGAGAGCGTGCTCGACGAGGTCACGGCGTTCATCGAGGCGCCACCCCTGCCTCTGGAGCAGGAGGACGCCTACGTCCAGCCGACGATCTCGGAGACGGCGGCGACCGTCTACGAGCACTGCCTGCGCGCCATCGAGGCAGGCCGAGCAGTCGGCGCGCACGGGCTGCCACTGATAGGCGGAGGCGACTGGAACGACGGCATGAACCGCATCGGTCACGGCGGTCGCGGCGAGAGCGTCTGGATGGCATGGTTCCTCGGCCATGTGTTGCTGCGGTTCGCGCCGATCTGCGAGCGCCGAGGTGACGTGCGGCTCGCCGAGGACTACCGCGCCTGGGCCGCGTCGCTGGCCGAGGCCGCCGAGACGAACGGCTGGGACGGCTCCTGGTACCGGCGCGCATACTTCGACGATGGCACGCCGCTCGGCACGAAAGACGCCGAGGAGTGCCGGATCGATGCCATCGCGCAGGCGTGGGCGACGATCTCAGGACTGGCGGACCCCGTGCGTGCAGAGTGCGCGCTAGCCGCCGTGGACGAGAAGCTGGTCAGACGCGAGGACGGACTGATCGCACTGCTCGCGCCCCCCTTCGACAAGACCCCTCTCGACCCGGGCTACATCAAAGGCTACGTGCCCGGCGTCCGAGAGAACGGCGGCCAGTACACTCATGCCGCCATATGGACGGTACTCGCACACCTCCTGCGCGGGGACGGCGACGAGGCCGCCGCGCTCATCGACCTTATCAACCCGCTCAGCCATGCCCTGGATGCTGCGGGGATTTCGCGCTACAAGGTCGAGCCCTATGTCGTCGCCGCCGATGTCTACGCAGTCGCGCCGCACGTGGGACGCGGAGGCTGGACCTGGTACACGGGATCATCCGCCTGGTTCTACCGCATGGTCGTGCGCTACCAGCTCGGCTTACACGTGCACGCGGAGAACGGCCAAAGGTACTTGGAGATCGCCCCTTGCATACCGAAGGCTTGGCCGGGTTTCGAGCTAACCTACCGGGACAGCGAGGCGACCTACTCCATCCGCGTCGAGAACCCGCGCGGAGTGAACCGAGGTGTGGCGTGGGTGGAGCTGGATGGCAAGCGGCTTGAGTCGACCCGCGTCGCGCTCGGCGACGGTAACGGGCATGTCGCCCATGAGGTTCGAGTGATGATGCTCGGAGGGTAAGGGCCGTATCCTTGTCGTAGACGAGCTGCGCGTCAGCGACTGCCCTGCAGTGCCCGTCGGCGAAGGCCCCGTGCTAGCATGTTCCCCGGGAGGCCGGCTCTGTCGATGCAGTCCATCACGGTCCGCGACGTACACAAGCGATTCCTCATGGGCGAAGAGTCCGTCGAGGTCTTACGTGGGGTTGACCTCAGCCTTGAACGCGGCGAGATGGTTTGCCTCATGGGCCCCTCAGGCTCTGGCAAGTCGACACTGCTGAACCTGATCGGCACTCTCGACCGCCCTTCGGAAGGCAGCATCGCCGTAGAAGGCATCGAGCTCGCAGACCTCTCCGATGAAGAAGCCGCCAGATACCGCCGCGACCGCATCGGCTTTGTCTTCCAGGCCTTCAACCTGGTCCCTACTCTCACCGCCGCCGAGAACGTCGCACTCCCCTTGATCTTCGGGGGTACCGATTCTGCCGAGCGCTCCGCACGGGCAGCCGAGGCTCTAGCTCGGGTCGGGCTCTCACACCGAGCTGACCACCGGCCGACCGAGCTGTCCGGCGGCGAGCAGCAGCGCGTTGCGATCGCCCGCGCGATAGTGGGCAGGCCGTCGGTCATCCTTGCCGACGAACCCACCGGCAACCTCGACACCGTCACGGGCGACCAGATTCTTGAGCTTCTCGGCGAGATGAACCGCGATGGCCAACTGACGTTCCTGATAACCACGCACGATGCCGAAGTCGCCTCGCGTGCCGACCGTATCGTCCACATTCGGGACGGCCGCATCGAAAGCGGCCCCGACGAGGAGGAAGCTCTTCCATGATGCCGATCACGCCCAACCGCCCCTCTTCGAGACTCGCGCTCGGAGGCCTGATTGCCGTGCTTGTGGTGACGGCCCTCCTGGCGACGGCCGCCCCTGTCGCTGCTGTGGGCACGTCTGTGCTAGTTGAGTCGTTCTCGAGTTCACCGGCCGTGGTGGTGGCTGGCGAGACCTTCGAGCTCACCCTCTTGCTGCGCAACCACACCAAGAGCCGCGCGCGTGACGTACAGGTGTCGGTCGGAACCGCTGCCTCCGGGGGCGAGCTGGGCGAGTCCGGCTCCGGGGGCGCCGCCGGTGGTGTAGACCTCGCGGTCGTGGGCACAGGCAACACGCTGCGGGTGGGCACGATCGGAGCCGAGTCGTCCGAGAAGGTGACCTTCCGGATGGCCGCAGATCCGGCAGCGCGGGCCGGCGTGCACTCGCTTCCCGTCATCGTCACCTACGACGGCGCGAACGGGCCCGAGCAGCTCACGCAGTCCCTTGGCGTTCGGGTGACGCGCCTGGCGAGGCTGAGTCTAACGGCATTCGAGCTCCCGACCGAGCTTGTAGCCGGTGAGCCGTTCGATGTTCTGGCCGAGGTGATGAACACCGGCGACGTGCGCGCTGGAGGCGTTGTTCTCGCGCTCGAGGCATCTGGACCGGGCGAGGTGGATCTCGAGGGCGGTCGCCAGACGGCCGGCGCGCTCGAGCCCGGCGACCTGGACGTGGTCGAGGCTACCGTCACGGCGAGCGAGCCCGGCGAGCTGACCGTCATCCTATCGGTAACCTACACCGACGCGCTCGGGCAGTCGCACGAAACCACCGAGACACGCACGGTGACGATCACCGAGCCCGAGGAGCCCGACACGCCCGAGAAGGACGCGGGCGGTGACGGCGGACTCTTCGGCTCGATCGCCGCGTTCTTCCGCGCCCTATTCGGCCTGGGAGAGTAGCTTCCGGCGTGCGCACCCGCGACCTCATTCAGACCGTTGCGCTCAACCTGAAACGCATGCGTTTCAGGGTCGTACTTACCGTGCTCGGCGTGGTAATCGGTACGACTTCGGTTGTCCTGATGATCGCAATCGGTGCCGGGATGCAGCGCAGCCTCACGTCCGAGTTGGATGTCTTTGGCCGAGCGACGCAGATCACGGTGTACCCGACCGGGGAGAACCCGTTCATGGTTGGGGACCCGGCTGCATCGGCCCGCCGCGCGCGAAAGCTCGACGAGACCGCCCTGCGCGACATCGGCTCCCTGCCAGGAGTCTCAAGCGTGATGGGCCAGTACATCTTGGGAGCCGAGGCCGTCTTCCGCCGAGAGCGCGCCGGCGTGCAGGTTTACGCCGTCCAACCCCAGGCGCTTCAGGAGTTCGAGTACCCGGTCGCCGAAGGCCGCGAGCTCAGGAGCGGCAACGAGGTCGTCATCGGTGACGCGGTTCCCGGCGTCCTCGCCGGCAACGTCTTCGGAGGCGACGGTCCGAGAGCGGACGTAGTGAACCGGCACATCACGCTTGAGATCCCGCAAGGCTTCGCGGAGGACGGAACGCCGAGCATTCGCAGGCAACGGGTCCGCGTCGCCGGAGTCCTTGAGCCGCTCGACTTCGAGGCAGACTACGCCATCTACATGCCGGTTTCGGCGGCCCGACCCTTCTTGGACGCCGATATGCGACGCAGCTACCAGCAAGCGATCGTTCAGGCAGGCTCTGCTGACGAGGTCGAGGCGGTAACTCAGGCCGTCATTGACGCCGGGTTCGACGCCTTCTCGCTTCGCCAGCAGGTCGAGGCCCTCCAGCAGGTCTTCGTCATCATCCAGCTGGTGCTGGCAGGCGTGGGCGGTATCGCACTCGTGGTGGCGTCGCTCGGCATCGCCAACACAATGACGATGGCCACGTACGAACGCACTCGCGAGATCGGCATCATGAAGGCTATCGGTGCGTCACGCCGACAGATCATGCGAATCTTCCTGATGGAGTCAGCGGCAATCGGAATCCTTGGTGGCGTGACCGGGCTCGTTCTCGCGTTCGCGCTCGCAGCGCTTGGCAACCTGGCCCTCAGCACGCAACTCCAGGGTGAGCAGCTGTTCTATGTGCCGGTCTGGCTCGCAGTGTTCGCGGTAGTCTTCTCGGCAGCGGTGGGGCTCGCCGCAGGTGTGCTTCCCGCACTCCGGGCCGCCCGGCTCGATCCCCTCACCGCACTGCGCCACGAGTAGGAGGAAGACATGAAGGCGCTCGCAACCGTTCTGATGGTCCTGGTCAGGCCGCGCCTCGCGTTCCGGCGGCTCGCTGACGGGCAACGAAAGGTCTGGCTGGCCGCGCTTGCGCTTCTGATCGCAGCGACGCTCATTCAGGTCACGGTTTCGATTCCGTACGTGATCGAGTTACAGAATAAGGTGCTGCGAGAGCAAGGGCTCATCGTCGATGGCGGGACTGACGGTGGACGCAGCGAAGAGCCGGGCGACGGGGCCGCGCAGGGGCCGGTTCTCTCGGAAGACACGCAGAAGACGCTGGAGACCGCGGCCGTGATCTCGGCGTACGTCTTTGGCCCGCTTGGTCTGGTCGCGACGGCGCTGTTCGTAGCCGCATTGCTGCTGGTGGCGGGCAAGGCGCTCGGCGGCGAGGGCACGTTCAGCTCGGCGTTCAGCATGTATCTCATGACCACCATGCCCGGAGCGGTACGCGCGCTCATCCAGGCCGTCTACACGACCGTGACGGGGAACTGGGTCCAGAATCAGGGACTCTCGGCGCTCGTCGCCACCGAGTCCTCGGCGATGTCTCCGACGCCGCTGTACGCGATGCTGTCCGTAATCGACATCTATTTCGTCTGGCAGCTCGTGCTTATGGCGCTGGGGCTCACGATCGTACTCAAGGTGCCGGGCCGGCGTGCGCTGATAGTCGTCGCCGCCTACGCGGTTCTGACCTTCGTCGTCACGGTCGTGCCGGTGATGATCTCCTCAGCACTCACGCCGACCGCGCTGGGCGGTTAGAGGCTATTCGCGCTTCGCTCGCCTACTCGACGCCATCCTCGTTGCGGATCTGCTTACGCTTGATCTTGCCGCCGATGGTCTTGGGCAACTCATCGACGAACTCGACGATGCGAGGGTACTTGTAGGGCGCGGTCGTCTTCTTCACGTGGGTCTGCAGTTCCTTGACGAGTTCTTCGCTGGGCACCCATCCGGCAGCCAGCACACAAGTCGCCTTCACGACCAGTCCCCGAATAGGATCGGGTGCCGCGGTGACCGCGCATTCGACCACCGCGGGGTGCTCAATCAGCGCGCTCTCGACCTCGAACGGGCCGATCCGCCTCCGGTCGCCGGGGCGCATCTCGTGAAGGAGCTCGAGCGCCTCGGGCGCATGCTCCGAGAGGCGTTCTCGGGCCAGCGCGGTCGCGTAGGGCGGCCCGTACACCGGCACCGGGCACTCGCGCAGG
>CAZBLH010000005.1:54323-97664 GCA_964492775.1 uncultured Eubacteriales bacterium
GCCGATTCGGTAGCCCGAGCACTTGATGACATCGTCATTGCGGCCAACGAAGTAGTAATAGCCGTCCGAGTCGCGCCATGCCACGTCGCCGAGGTCATACATCTCGCCGCCGACAGCAGTGGCAGTGAGCTCCGGGTTCTTGTAGTAGCCGACGAACAGCCCCGGCGGGTACGCCTCCTTGAGGCCGGTAACGCGGATCGTGCCCTCCTCGCCGTCCTCACACTCATGCCCATCTTCGTCAACGAGCTTGATGTTGTGCAGGGGCGAAGGCTTGCCCATCGAGCCGGGCTTGGGCTCCACCCAAGGGAACGTCGCCACGAGCACCACGCTCTCCGACTGCCCGAATCCTTCGCGGATCGTCTTGCCGGTGAACTCCGCCCACCGCTTGGTCACTTCGGGATTGAGCGGCTCGCCAGCGGTCGTGAAGTTCGTCACGCTGGAGAGGTCATAGGCACCGACGTCTTCTTGGAGCATGAAGCGGTACATCGTCGGCGGCGCACAGAAGGTAGTGAGCCGGTAGTCCTGGACCTTCTTCAGAAGCTCGGCCGGGACGAACTTGTCCATGTCATACGCGAACACCGTCGCCCCACAGATCCACTGGCCGTAGATCTTGCCCCAGCCGAACTTCGCCCAGCCGGAATCGGAGACGCTCAGGTGCAGCTTGTTCTCCTGCACCTGCTGCCAGTAGCGCGCCGTGATGATATGCCCGAGCGGGTGGACGTGGTTGTGCCGAACCATCTTCGCGAGTCCAGTCGTGCCCGACGTAAAGTAGATCATCAGAGTGTCATCGTTGGCGGTTGCTGCATCGCCGGTCGGGCGCTCCCAGGCATCCGAGTGCGCGGCTACGAGGTCGTCGAAGGTTCTCCAGCCATCACGCGCGCCAGCGACGATAACGCGCTCGCGGATCGACGGGCACTGGTGAAGCGCCTCCTCCACCTGGCTGATCACGTAGCCGTCGTCGACGCAGACCACCATCTCCACCGACGCGCTGCCCACCCGGTAGATGATGTCTTTGGCCGTGAGCTGAAGCGACGCCGGGATGAGTACGGCACCGATCTTGAAGAGCGCCGTCGCTACCACCCAGTACTCCCAGCGGCGGCGGAGTACGACCATCACCACGGTGCCCTTTTTCACCCCGAGCTCGACGAACGCGTTCGCGAGCCGGTTCGACATCGCCGATATCTCGCTGAAGGTCAGGACCTTCTCGGCGCCATGGTCGTCACACCAGACCAAGGCTCGCTTGTCGGGTTCGACGCGCGCCCACTCGTCCACGACGTCGTAGGCGAAGTTGAAACCGTGAGGGATGTTGATGGTGAAGTTCTCGGCGAAATCGGTATATGAATCGAAGTCGATACGAGGACAGTACTTCTTCAGCAAGTGGTCCATCTGTCTAGCGTCTCCCCACGCGACAGGCCCTCTCCCCCCGAGAGGACGTGGCTACTCGGCGATAATCGTCACAAACTGGGCTGGGGTGTCTGAGCCGCAACGCTGTCCGTGCGGGTGCCTCGGATTGAAATAGATGCTGTCGCCACGCTCGAGGACGAGCTCTTTGTCATCGAAGGTCACGATGACAGTCCCTTCCAGCACGAGGTTGAACTCCTGCCCGTCGTGTGTGACGAGTGCCGCGCGCTCATCGGACGGGTCGAGTATCACGAGCAGCGGCTGCATGATCTTCTTCTGGAACCGCCACGCCAGATCGCGGTAGTGGTACCCCGGATACCTATCGACCGTGCGGCCCTGGCCGGCCTTGACGACCTGATAGGTGTCGAGGCGCGCCTCGTCGCCGGTGAGCAGCTCGGCTAGGTCGACGCCGAAACGGCTCGCGATGTGATAGACCGCCGAAATCGGGATGTCGGCACCCGTCGCCTCCCAGCGCTCGTAGGTCTCTACCGAAACGCCGAGCTCACTGGCGAGCTCCTCGCGCGGGATGTCGCACGCTTCGCGTAGGCCCTTGATGCGCAGCCCGATCTCCTCAAACCCGGTCACAGCCGACTCCCTCCCCGTCCGAACACACGCCTGTCGCAGCGCGGCTTCTTCCTCTACGTGCCTAGAGCGAGCAGGTACTCTCCCCCATACCGAGTGCAAGGGCGCGCTTGTTGGGCTCGAGTAGATGCTGCCGCTTTGGCGGAACGGACTTCTCCAGCGCGGATTCGAGCGCCTCGATCCCGCAGAAGCCGATCTCTCTGAGCAGCTTGCCCACGAGCACCACATTGCCGAGCCCTTTGAGACCGGCCTCCTCGGCCATCTTGGTGGCAGGCACCTCGAAGACCTTCACGTCATCGCGCCGCGGGACAGACGAGACCATCGTGCTGTCCACGATCACGGTCCCGCCGGGCACGACGCTATCGATGAACTTGTCGAGCGAAGGCTGATTCATCGCGACAAGCACATCGGGCTCGAGCACGAGCGGCGAGCCGATCGGCTCGTCGGAGAGGCAGACGCTGCAGTTGGCGGTGCCGCCACGCATCTCGGGACCGTACGAAGGCAGCCACGAGATCTCGCGACCCTCGACCAGGCCGGCCTCGGCGATAAGCTTCCCGGCGAACAGAATCCCCTGACCGCCGAACCCCGCGAGCAAGACGTTGAGCTGACCGGCCACTCTACTCACTCCCCTCGGCAGCTGCGCGAGCCTGTGCGGCTTCAGCGATATCGGCGAAGCCCTCGGCCTTCACGTCGCGGTACACCCCGGGTGGGTAGTACGTGAGCATGTTCTCCTGCAGCCAGTCGAGAGCATCGGCCGGCGAGAGTCCCCAGTTTGTCGGGCAGGCCGAGACGACCTCCACGATCGAGTAGCCCACGCCCTCGATCTGGTACTCGAACGCTTTGCGGATCGCCTTCTTCGCCGCCCGGATGTTTCGGGGCGTGTCCACGGAGACCCGCTGCGCCAGGGCCACTCCGTCAAGAGTGGAGAGCATCTCGCATACGCGTATCGGGTAACCGGCGGTCTCCACATCGCGCCCGGTAGGGCTCGTCTGGGTGACCTGGCCCGGCAGGGTGGTAGGCGCCATCTGACCGCCGGTCATGCCGTAGATGGCGTTGTTGATGAAGATGACCGTGATCTTCTCGCCCCTGCTTGCCGCGTGGACGGTCTCGGCCATGCCGATAGAGGCGAGGTCCCCGTCGCCTTGGTAGGCGAAGACGACGCTGCCGGGCACGGCGCGCTTGACCGCAGTGGCCACCGCCGGAGCGCGACCGTGCGCAGACTGGACCATATCGCAGTTGAAGAAATCGTAGGCGAGCACGGAGCAGCCTACCGGCGCGATGCCGATCGTGTCTCCCTCGACGCCGAGCTCGTCGATGGCCTCGGCGACCAGGCGGTGGACGATGCCGTGAGAGCAACCAGGACAGTATGAGAAGGGCACGTCGCTTAGCGCGTTAGGCCGTTCGAAAACCGTCTTCATCGTGCGCCTCCCAGGTTCTCGGCCCCGGATGCGCTCTTGCGAGCCGGGATTTCGCGATCCATCCGCTGTATCACCTCGAGCACCTCCGAGGGCTTCGGGATGATGCCTCCGGCGCGTCCGAAGAACTCGACGGGACGGCAACCGCCCACGGCGAGCCGGACATCGTCGACCATCTGCCCCATGTTCATCTCCACCGTCAGCAGACCCTTGGCGGTATCTGCTGCGCGGGCGACGACATCGGCCGGAAACGGCCACAGCGTGATCGGCCGTATGAGTCCTGCCTTGATCCCCGCCTCACGCGCTTTGCTGACAGCGCTGCGCGCGATACGGGCGCACGCACCGAAAGCCACAACGACGATCTCGGCGTCCTCGGTCAGATACTCCTCGGCGCGCTGTTCCTCAACCTTGATGCGGGCGTAGCGCTCGTATCGTTCGATGTTGTACCGCTCGAGGTCCTCGGGCACGAGGTGCAGCGAGTTCGCCACGTTGTGCGGACGCTTGCCTTTGTGCCCGTCGGTTGCCCACGGCTTCGGCGGCAGCTCGCCGACGGGCTCGGGCATCACGACCGGCTCCATCATCTGGCCGAGCATCCCGTCGGCCAGCACCATGACCGGGGTGCGGTACTTGTCGGCGAGATCGAAGGCGTCGAACACGAGGTTCGCCATCTCCTGGACGGTGGACGGCGCAAGCACAATCAAGTGGAAGTCGCCGTGCCCGGTCGCCTTCGTGGCTTGCCAGTAGTCGGCTTGGGACGGCTGGATCCCGCCGAGGCCAGGCCCCCCGCGCTGCACGTTGACGATCACGCCCGGCAGGTCGGCGCCCGCCATGTACGAGATGCCCTCGCCCTTGAGCGAGATACCCGGCGAGCTCGATGAGGTCATAGCCCGCGCTCCGGCGGCGGCGGCGCCGTAGACCATGTTGATGGCCGCTACCTCGCTCTCGGCCTGCAGATAGGTGCCGCCCTCCCTGGCCATCCGTTTGGCCATGTAGGCAGCAACCTCGGTCTGCGGAGTGATCGGGTACCCGAAGAAACAGCGGCATCCGGCCCTGATCGCAGCCTCGGCGATGGCCTCGTTCCCCTTCATCAACACCTTGCTCGACACGGGAACCACTACCTTTCCACCGTGATTGCGACATCCGGACACATCAGGGCGCAGTTGGCGCAACCCGTACACCGACTCTCATCCACCAGCTTCGCGGGGTGATACCCCTTGGCGGTGAGCTTCTCGGCGTCGAGCTCGATCACTTTGTTGGGGCACACGGTGATGCACAGGCCGCAGCCTTTGCAGTAGCGTTCGTCCACGATGATCCTGGGCATTACTCGCCCGCCTCCTCGCCGGTCTGGTACGCGTCTTCCCAAGGGGCGCGCACGTAAGTCCTGACAGGGTACGCGTTCTCGATGCGAAGCGCCTGTCCTTCTTCCTGCTCGCTGGTGCCAAGCAGTTCGCTCGGCACGGTGGTGCACACGAGCGGTAGCCCAAGCACCCGGGCCGCCTCTCGCCCGAACTCCACCGACTCGAGGATGGTCTCGAGTGTGGTCTCGGCCTTGAGGTGCGAGTTGTTGACCACGCCGGTCGCTTTGAGCCGAGAGGCGGCCTCTATCTCGCGGAGCAACTCGGCGGCCTCCTCCGGAGTGGCCGCGAGGTCGCGGTAGCGGTTCACGACGTACAGCATGTCGTAGTTGAGACGTTCGATGTCGTGCTGGAACCTGCCGAGCGCCGTGGCACCCACGTCATCGCCGCCGACATCGAAAATCACAGCTCCCGGCGCGTCGAACACCGACCCGATCGCCGCCGGCAGCGATGGCGCGTCGAGTGTCGTACCCGCAAAAGTCGGGGCGATGAGCCGAACGCCCTTCTCGGCAAGCACGCCAGCATAGTCCGAGGAGCGGAAGTACGGGTTCACGACGTCGAGGTCCACGACGGTGACCTGGTCGTATTCCCGCGTCAGGTCGAGGGCGAGGTTGATCGCGAGGTTCGTCTTGCCGGTTCCATAGTGGCCCGTGATGATCGTGAATGGCCTAACAGCAGGGACGGGCATACAAGCTCCCTCGGGTGCGGTTAGAATTCAAGCGAGTCCGACCATTGTAGTGCGTCGCGCGACGGGCGCGACATCCCAGGGGGAAGGGAGCGCAGAATGGAGCCACAGATCGCCGAGGTTGCGAAACGGATCCGCTCACTCCGCGAGGACGCAGGCCTCACCATGCAGGAGATGGCCGAGGCGGCCGGCATCGACGTCGCAGGCTACGCAGCACTGGAGGCCGGCGAGTCCGATATGTCCTTCACGGTCCTGTACCGATGCGCTGAGCGCCTCGGTGTCGACATCGTGGACCTGCTCACCGGCGAGGGACCGCACCTGACAGGGTACTCGATCGTCCGGGCGGGCCAGGGGCTGTCGATCAAGCGGCGCGCGGGGTTCGAGTACCTGCACATGGCGCCGACGTTTAAAGGCAAACTCGCCGAGCCGTTCGTCGTCACCGCGCCCTTCGACCCCGCCGAGGAGGACGCACCCATCGCGCTCTCACGTCACGAAGGTCAGGAGCTCGATTACGTCTTGAGCGGGAAGCTCCGCTTCGCCTATGAAGGCCACGTCGAGGTACTCGGCCCTGGTGACGCCGTGTACTACGACTCGGGACGGGGGCACGGCATGGTCGCAACCGGCGGCGAGCCCTGCACGTTCCTTGCGGTCGTCCTGAAGTCCCACGACGGCGAGGGGCGGTGACCAGATCATGAGAGACATCAACCTGCGCTACGTCGACGAGGCCTACGGCGAAGATGGCCTCATCGAACGGTTCGGCCTGCACTACCCTGACAACTTCAACTTCGCGTACGACATCGTCGACGACATCGCTCTCGCGGAGCCCGATCGCCCAGCGATGGTGTGGTGCAACCCCGAAGGCGAGGAACACCGCTTCTCCTTCGGCGACATCAAGCGATGGAGCGACAAGACCGCGAACTACCTATCATCGCTTGGCATCGGCAAGGGCGACATGGTCATGGTGATCCTGCGCCGCCACTACCAGTTCTGGTTCACCGCCGTTGCGCTCCAGAAGCTCGGGGCCGTCATGGTCCCGGCGACCTTCATGCTCAAGGAGCACGACCTCGAGTACCGGCTCAACTCGGCGAGCGTCAAGGCGGTCATTTGCACCTCCATCGGCGACATCGCGGCGACCGTCGACGCGGTACAACCCTCCTGCCCAACCCTGGAGCTGAAGCTGATCGTGGACGGCGCTGGCGGCGGGACGACCGATCCGGCCGAGGCGGCTGCTGCAGGAATCGGGCCCGCACTCTCCGGCCCCGACGGCGTGTGCGCTCGGCGTTTGGAGCGAGACAGCTGGCTCGACTTCAACGCGGGTGTATCGGCAGCACCCGAGGGCTTCGAGCGCCTGGCGACGGCCGTATCCGATCCGTTCCTCCTGTACTTCTCGTCGGGCACGACCGGAAACCCCAAGATGGTGCTCCACGACGGCGCGTACCCGCTCGGACATATCTGCACGGCCAAGCACTGGCACAACGTTCAGACTGATGGCGGGTGCCACTTCACCATCGCCGATACCGGATGGGGCAAGGCGGTTTGGGGCAAGCTGTACGGGCAGTGGGCCATGGAGGCCTGCGTCTTCACCTACGACTTCGACCGATTTGTACCCGCCGACATCCTGGCGCTGATTGAGCGGTACCGGATCACAACCCTGTGTTGCCCACCAACGATGTACCGTTTCATGGTCGCCGAGGGGCTCGGCGGCCGGGACCTCAGCTCGCTCACCTACTGCACTACGGCGGGTGAGGCTCTCAATCCCGACCTGTTCGAGGCGTGGCGCGATCACACGGGGCTCCCGCTCGTGGAGGGCTTCGGTCAGACCGAGACCACGTGCGCGATCTTCAACACCGTGGGCATGGAGTGCCGCCCCGGCTCGATGGGCAAGCCCTCGCCCGCCTACACCGTCGAGCTGCACAATGATGACGGCTTGCGCTGCACCCCCGGCCAGACCGGCGAGGTCGTCATCAAGCTCGACCCACGCCCTGAAGGCCTGATGATGGAGTACTACCGCAACGCCGAGAAGACGGCCGAAGCTATGTACGATGGCTGGTACCACACGGGAGACTTGGCCTGGGCCGACGAGGACGGGTACTTCTGGTACGTCGGCCGCAACGACGACATCATCAAGTCCAGCGGCTACCGGATCGGCCCGTTCGAGGTGGAGAGCGTCCTGCTGGAGCACGACGCCGTGCGTGAGTGTGCGGTCACCGGCGTGCCTGATGAGGTCCGCGGCAAGGCGGTCAAGGCGACCATCGTGCTCGCCGAGGGTTTCACGCCCAGCGCGGAGCTCGTCGCTGAGCTCCAGACGTGGGTCAAGAAGCGCACGGCGCCCTACAAGTACCCTCGCGTGGTCGATTTTGTGGACGCGCTGCCCAAGACGGTAAACGGAAAGATCCGCCGAGCAGCCATCCGCGACAACGACGCGGGCAACACCGAGGAGTAGCACCGCTGGGCATCGCGGGCTCGCTTGGGCTGGTCGCATAGACACAATAAGCGCCCTGCGGCGTCGTGGCATCGCAGGGCGCTTATTCACATTGAGTGGTGGGCCCGAGTGGATTCGAACCACTGACCTCACGGTTATCAGCCGTGCGCTCTAACCAACTGAGCTACGGGCCCTCAGGTGAAACGCTCGCATACGATAGCGTGACCACCGATGAGCGTCAAATCCCACGGCATCTCAGGCCCCCGGGAGCACCGTCACGTGCAGCCTTCTCGTGCGAGGTCCGTCGAATTCACAGAAGTAGATGCCCTGCCAGGTGCCGAGAACAAGCCGTCCGCCCTCGATGGGAACGAGCAGGCTCGGCCCCACCAGCGAGGCCTTGAGATGCCCGTCGCTGTTGCCCTCCCGGTGCCTCCAGCCAGCCGAACGCGGAGCCACGCGGGCGAGCCCGTCTACCACGTCAGCGGCGACGTCGGGGTCGGCGTTCTCGTTGATCGTGACGGCAGCCGTCGTGTGCGGGCAGAAGACGAGTACCGCGCCTCGGGTCACGGCCGACTCCGCGATAGCCTCGGCGACCATGTCGGTCACATCAACGAGCTCTTCTCGGCGAGTCGTGCGCACTTGGAACTGCACCACGGCGACCTCTCCCCGGTCGGGGTATGATAAGAGATTCAGCCACACACTACCGCAAGTGCGACTAGGAGGCGGCCTCATGGTACAGGTCGGGATTGCGAGCATCGCGGTAGATCCGCGGACCGAGCAGCCGGTCATCATCCTGAAGCCGCTCCAGGATGAGTCGGAACACGAGCGGCTGCTGCCCATCTGGATCGGGCACCCTGAAGCCACCGCGATCCTGCTCGCGCTGGAGGGCGTGGAGACTCCCAGGCCTATGACGCACGATCTCATGAACGGCGTGCTGGCAGCGACGGGCCACTACGTCGAGCGTGTCGAGATCACTCGCGTGGAAGAGGGCACGTACTACGCCGCCCTGTTTCTCCGCGGAGAGGATAGCCTCCACGCAATCGACTCACGACCCTCGGACGCGATTGCGCTTGCCGTGCGCACCGGTGCGCCGATCTTCGTCGCAGAAGACGTCCTGGACTCCTCCGGGATCGTCGACGAGTCAATCGACGAAGACGCCGAGGTCGAGGAGTTCCGCCGCTTCCTCGAGAACGTGGACCCAGAGGACTTCCAGGGCTAACTCCCTGCCGCTCGCACCGCCATGCCATCGCTGTACTGCGTTGCCCCTGCGAGCGCTACGACGGCGCCCGGCTCCAGGCCGCCGAGCACCTCTACATCAGTCTCGGTGGTTGCGCCGACGGTGATCTCCGTCTTGGCGAGCTTCCCTTCACGCACGACGTACACGTAGTCCGTGCCACCTTCTGCGAAGAGCGCATCGAGCGGGATGGTGAGCGCGCCTGTCTGAGAACTCACCTCGATCACGGCATCGCCCTTCATGCCGACGAGGATGTCCTCTCCTGTCGACTCCAGCGCCAGCTCGACCTCGAACACGGTGGCACCGGTCGCGGTCGTCTGAGCGACCGGGTTGATGCGGACTACGCTCGTCGAGAACTCCTTGTCGGGGAACGCGTCGAGCCTGATGTTGGCGGCCATGTCGACGGTGATCCGCCGGACGTCAACCTCGTCGACCTCCGCGATGAATGAGAGAGCGCCGAAGTCCACCACAGTGAAGGGTGCAGCTCCCGGCGACACAGCCGACCCCGGCCCAAGTGGCGGGACGTCAGCGCCGGGAATGGCGGACGGGGCTGTGTTGAAGACCACCACTCCCCCGATGGGAGCGACGAGCGTCGCGTCATCGAGATTGCGTTCTGCGAGCACCAGGGCGGTCGCAGCCTGGTCGACCGCATCGGCGGCAGCGGTCCGCTGAACCGTCGTGCTCGCCCCTTCCAGCTTCTTGAGCTGCGCCTCGGCGGCTCTGAGTGCGGCCAGTGCCTGCGCCTCTACAGCCTTTGCCTGCGCCTTGGCTGCGGAGAGGTTCGCCGTCGCGAGTTGCTGTTCTGTGGCCTTCGCCGAGAGGAAGCCTGCGTACGCCTGGTCCTTAGCTGCAGCGAGAGCGGCCTTCGTCGCGTCCTCGGAGGGGTACGCCGACCACGCAGCCGATGCCCCGTCGTACGCGGTCCGGGCGGCGGTCACCGCGGCGCGAGCCGCCTCTTGCTGCGCTGCGGAGGGAGCCTGGTCGCCTACGGCTGCTACCTGCGCTTTCGCAGCCTCGTACGCCTGTCGAGCGGCCGTCACGCCGGCACGCGCAGCCGAGAGATCCGCCGCGCCGGGAGCCTGGTCATCAATCGCGGCGCGCTGGGCCTTGGCCTGCGAGAGCGCAGCCCGGGCCTGGGCGACCTGCAGCTCAAGCGGTGCGGTATCGAGCTTGGCGATTTCCCGGCCGGCCTCGACGACCTGGCCGTCGCTCACCAGCACCTCATCGAGCACGCCCTGCACAGGCGGGTACACATCGGCTCGCGCACCGGTCTTGACGCTGCCCGAGGCGGTCACGGTCACGGCGAGGTCACGTGTGGCCGCCTCGGCGGTCTGAATCTCGGGGGCTCCGGCCCGAGCGTTCCAGACGAAGTACCCCGCCACTGCGGCGACGAGCAAGACGGCAGAGACCGCGGCGATTACGCGACCCTTCTTCGACATCAGGCCCTCCCAGGTGAGCTGGCATTTTCACGCAACTGCTAGTCCCATTCTTGCACAAGCAGCCCCGAGACTGCGCAGCGACAGGCCAGCCGAAAAGAGGTCCCGCATGGCACTCGGCCTCCGTGCGCAGCGCCCGGGGAGTAGAGCCGTTGCCGCGCTAGCCGAGGAAGAGATCGGCCACCTCGCGCATAGACTCCACAGCATAGTGGGGGCCGGCCTCGAGCAGGCGCTCTTTAGTCGCCACGCCCCACAGAGCGGCGATTGCCACGCTGCCGGCCGACAGCGCGGCGGTCGTGTCATGCGGGCTGTCGCCGACGTAGGCGCATCGAGTCGGGCTGACGCCGAGAAGACTCGCCGCGTGGACTACCGGATACGGATCGGGCTTGTGGACGGGCACGTCATCGTAGCTGACGAGCACCTCGAAGTACTGGGCGAGCCCAAAGAGCTGCAGGCCCCGTTCAGACTGCCCTCGCCCTTTCGAGGTCACAACGCCGAGCCGGTATCCTGCCTCGCGTAGCCGCTCGAGGCTTTCCTCGACGCCCGGGTACTCGCGCACGAGCTCATCGTGTACCCCGGCGTTGTGCTCGCGGTAGACGCGCACGAGCTCCGCGGCATGTGCATCGCCAAACTCGGCCATCTGCGCGATGAGCGGCGTGCCCACGTTGAGCATCAGCTCTTCATCCGGCGGCGAGAAGCCCAGCACCGAAGCAGTGGCGTGCTTCATCGACGCGAGGATCGCATCGAGCGTGTCGATCAGCGTGCCGTCGAGATCAAACAGAACGGCTTCGATCTCACTCAGGCAAGACGAGTCACGCTGGGCCGCGGACTGCGATCTGCCGTCGGCCTTTGAACTACTCACCGGCAATCTGGCCGTCCTCCGCGTCCTCGAACTCCTCGGCGGCCAGTTCTTCGGCCTCAGCTTCAAGCGCGTCATGCCCGAGGGCGTCCGTCTGCTCCGGCGGAATCGTCGCCTCGGCCTCGCCCGACTCGTCGATGAGCGTGCCCTGACCCTCGGCCAGACCGCGCGGCTTCACCTTGCGCCGACCGCCGGAGACTCTGGCAATCGCTGAGACGCGGTCGGTTTCCGAGACGTTCATGACCTTGACGCCCTGGGTGGAGCGCCCAAGACGGCTGATGTCCTCGGCACGGACCCGGATGACGACCCCCTCTTCGGAGATGAGCATGAGCTCGTGCGCGGCGCCGACGATCTTCATGCCCGCGATCGGGCCCTTCTTCGGCGTGACCTGGATCGTCCGCACTCCCTGACCGCCACGGTGGTGGAGCGGGTAGTCGGCAACGGGCGTACGTTTGCCGTAGCCGCGCTCGGTGACCACAAAGAGCTCGGAGCCCGGCACGGCGATCTCCATGCCGAGGACACGCTCGCCCTCCTTGATGGTCATGCCCTTGACGCCCATGGTGTCGCGGCCCATCGGGCGCGCCTCAGACTCTTCCCACTTGATGGCCTTGCCGGCCGTGGAGACCATGATCACGCGCTCGTCGGGCTTGACGCGCCTAACCTCGATCAGCTCGTCACCATCTCGCAAGTTGATGGCGATGATCCCGTCGCGACGACTGCGGTCGTACGCCTGGATCGCGGTCTTCTTGACCATCCCGCCCGCGGTCGCGAACAGGAGGTACTCGTCCGGGCTGAAGGTCTTGGTGTTGATGACGGCGGCGATCTTCTCGCCGGCCTCGAACGGCAGCAGGTTCACGGCCGCGGTCCCCCGCGCGTGCCGGCTGCCCACCGGAAGCTCGTGGACCTTCAGGCGGTAGACCTTGCCCTTCGACGAGAAGAAGAGCACGTAATCGTGGGTGCTTGCGATGAACAGGTGCTCGACGAAGTCGTTGTCCCGCAGATTGACCCCCTGCAGACCCTTGCCGCCGCGCTTCTGCTGGCGATACGTCGCGACTGGCAGCCGCTTCACGTAGCCGGCCTTGGTGATGGTGACAACCATGTCTTCCTCGGCGATAAGATCCTCAACATCGAGGTCCTTCGCCGCGGCCGACAGCTCGGTCAGACGCTTGGTCGCGTACTTCTCGCGGAGCTCAAGCAGCTCCTCCTTGATGATCTGCAGCACGAGGTTGACGTCGCCCAGGACCCGCTTGTACCAGTCAATCTTCGAGCGCAGCTCGGCGAGTTCCGCCTCGATCTTGTGGCGCTCGAGGCCGGTCAGCCTGCGTAGACGCATCTCGAGGATGGCGTCCGCCTGAGTCTCGCTGAGGCCGAAGGCTTCCATCAACGAGGCTTTCGCCTCGATGTCGGTCTCGGAGCCCCGGATGATCCGAATCACTTCGTCGATATTGTCGAGCGCGATGACGTAGCCCTCGAGGATGTGAGCCCGCTCCTCTGCCTTGCGCAGCTCGTAGCGGGTGCGCCTGACGATGACGTCCTTCTGGTGCTCGATGTAGTGGTGGAGCATCTCTTTCAGGGTGAGTGTCTTGGGCACCCCATCCACCAAGGCCAGCATGATCACGCCGAAGCTCTGCTGGAGCTGGGTGTGCTTGAAGAGCTTGTTCAGCACGACCTGGGGCACGCACTGCTGCTTGAGCTCGATGACCACGCGCATGCCCTTGCGGTCGGACTCGTCGCGCAGGTCGGAGATCTCGGTGAGCTTCTTCTCGCGAACCAGGTCCGCAATCTTGGTGACGAGCTTGGATTTGTTCACCTGGTACGGGATCTCGGTGACGATAATCCGCGTGCGGCCGGTTGAGGTCTGCTCGATGTGGGCTTTGCCCCGCACCGTCAGCGACCCGCGACCAGTCTCATACGCCGAGCGGATTCCGTCGAAGCCCATGATCATTCCCCCGGTCGGGAAGTCAGGACCGGGGAGAACCGTCATCAGCTCGTCGAGCGTCACCTCTGGGTTGTCCATTTGCATGATGACCGCGTCGATGACCTCGCCGAGGTTGTGCGGCGGAATGTTCGTGGCCATGCCCACGGCGATACCGGCCGAGCCGTTGACCAGCAGGTTCGGGAACCGGCTCGGGAGCACGGTCGGCTCCTGCAGGGACTCGTCGTAGTTGGGCCCGAAGTCGACGGTCTCCTTGTCGAGGTCGCGAAGGAGCTCCATCGCGAGCCGCTGGAGCCGCGCCTCGGTGTAGCGCATCGCTGCTGCCGAGTCGCCGTCGACCGAACCGAAGTTGTCGTGCCCGTCTACGAGGGGGGCGCGCATCGCGAACGGCTGCGCTAGACGCACCATCGTGTCGTAGACAGCCTGATCGCCGTGCGGATGGTACTTGCCGATTACTTCTCCGACCGTCCACGCCGACTTCTTGAAAGGACGGGTCGGGGTGAGCCCGGACTCGTTCATGGCGTACAGAATCCGGCGATGAACTGGCTTGAGCCCATCACGGACGTCCGGCAGGGCTCGAGCGACGATGACGCTCATCGAGTACTCGAGGAATGATTTTCTGAGCTCAGTTTGAATCTCGATCGGCAACAGAGTGGTGCCGCTCGTGTCGATCGTGCCGTTGCCCTTCTCGTCTGCCACCTAGAGCACTCCTCGCTTCTTGAACTCCCTATACAAGAGCCATCCACCAATCGCCGTGAACAACACCCCGAAGACTCCGAGGCCTCCGGCTGCTGTGATCCCTATCATCCCGCTCTGGCGAGCACCGGCGAAACCTGCCGCTCCCCAGATCACCAACAGTGCCCCTATCGCTGCCAGCAACGCCCCGGACACGATACCTACATAGCCCAGGTCCACCGCCGACTGCGCTTCTTCGGCCGCGAGCTCAGCGAGAAGCCCGTCGAGCACCTTCGGGTCGATCTTCTTGTCGCGCGGCGATGCCTTCGCCTCCGCCTCGGTCCGCTCCGGCGCTGCCTCTTCCGTCGCAGCCGGTACTGCAACTCCAGGCACCTCGCTGCCCCGCTGCGCCTCACGCAGCCGCTGCAGCTCCTCGAACGCCTCCCTCTCCCATGGAGGAGGTTCGAAGGGTTTGGGGCCCTGCTTTCGCTCCAGGCCTAGCTCGAACTCGCTCTCGCCCATGCTCCGGTTTCCCTCCGGCCTCGATGCGTCAGATATCGAGGAACCGCACGTCCTTCGCGTACCGCTGGATGAACTCCTTGCGGGGCTCTACCTGATCGCCCATGAGGTCCGCGAAGCTCTTCTCGGCAGCCGCGGCGTCATCGATCGTCACCTGCAGGAGCGTACGGCGCGCCGGATCCATCGTGGTCTCCCAGAGCTGCTCCGGGTTCATCTCACCGAGACCCTTGTACCGCTGAATGTTGTACTTCGCGTTCTCCGGTAGCCTGGCCAGCGCCTGCTGGAGCTGCTCATCGCTGTAGGCGTACTCGGCCTTGCGCCCGACGCTGAGCTTGTACAGTGGTGGCTGGGCGATGTACACGTAGCCATGCTCGATCATGTCGGGCATGAAGCGGTAGAAGAATGTCAGGATCAGACAACGGATGTGAGCGCCGTCGACATCGGCGTCGGTCATGATGATCAGTTTGTGGTACCGGGCGGCGTTGATGTCGAACTCTTCGCCGATGTTGGTCCCCATGGCGGTGATCATCGCCTGGATCTCTTCGCTGGAGAGCGCCCGGTTCAGCCCGGCCCGCTCGACGTTGAGAATCTTGCCTCTGAGCGGCAGAATTGCCTGGAAGCTCCGGTCGCGAGCCTGTTTTGCCGAGCCACCCGCCGAGTCTCCCTCGACCAGGTAGATCTCGGTCAGCGCTGCGTCTCGGATGGAGCAGTCGGCGAGCTTGCCCGGGAGCGTGGATGACTCCAGTAGCCCTTTGCGCCGAGTGAGCTCGCGTGCTTTGCGCGCTGCCGCGCGGGCCTTGGCGGCCTGCAGCGACTTCGAGACGATCGCGCGGGCCGGCTTCGGGTGCTCCTCCAGGTACTCTGCGAGTCCCTGGGTCACCACCTGCTGAACCGCGCCACGCATCTCGGTATTGCCGAGCTTGGTCTTGGTCTGCCCCTCGAACTGAGGCTCACGGAGCTTGACCGAGATGATCGCGGCCAGACCTTCTCGTATATCCTCGCCGCTCAAGTTGTCGTCCTTCTCCTTCAGGATTCCTTGGCGCCGGGCATAATCATTGAGCGTGCGCGTGAGTGCGTTCTTGAAACCCTCGAGGTGGGTGCCGCCCTCGTGCGTGTTGATGTTGTTCGCGAACGCGAGCACGGACTCTGAGTAACCGGTGTTCCACTGCAGCGCGACCTCGACCATGCCTTCGGGGCCCTCAGCCTCGAAGTAGACCGGCTTGCTGTGGACGGTCTCCTTGTTCCCGTTGATGTACTTGACGAAGTCGACGATGCCGCCTGCGTAGCGGAACTCCTCGCGGCGAGGCTGCAGCTCGCGCTCGTCGGTCAGCACAATCTTCAGGTTCTTGTTGAGAAACGCCGTCTCCCGGAAGCGCGAGGCCAGCGTTTCGTAGTCAAACTTGATGGTCTCGAAGATCTCAGGGTCCGGCCAGAAGGTGGTCTTGGTCCCTGTGGCCTTCGACTTGCCCACGGCCTTCAGCGGGGCGACAGGCTTGCCGTGGTCGTACTCCTGCGACCAGATGTTCCCGTCGCGCTTGACCTCGACGATCATCTTCTCGGACAAGGCGTTGACGACGGAGGCGCCCACGCCGTGGAGGCCGCCGGATACCTTATAGCCATCTCCGCCGAACTTTCCGCCGGCGTGAAGAACCGTGAGCACTACCTCGACGGTGGGCTTCTTGAGCTTCGGGTGCTTGTCGACAGGGATGCCTCGGCCGTTGTCGGTGACACTGACCGAGTTGTCCGGGTGGATCACTACGTCGACGCTGGTGCAGTAGCCTGCCAGTGCCTCGTCGACCGAGTTGTCGACGATTTCGTACACCAGATGGTGGAGTCCCCGGGGGCCAGTGGAGCCAATGTACATTCCTGGGCGCTTGCGGACCGCTTCAAGTCCTTCGAGAACCTGGATGTCTTTTGCAGAGTAAGAGGATTTTGTGCTCGCCACACTCACTCCTTCGGGTGTGATGTGATTCCATGGTCAGGGTAAGGGCGGGGGGTCCGCCAGATGTTGTGGAGTCACCACCGATTCTACCACAACTAGTAGTGTGAAGTCGCTGAAAATGGGCCCTACGGCCCTTCTGAGGCTTCCTCGCGCGCTTTGGCGGCTCTCATACCCTTTTTCCTCTCCGAATCGGCTACTCGAGCCCTGATCACCGCCTCTCGGAGGTCCACGTCCTCAATCGACGCTGCCTCCTTCTCGATGATCGCGCGCTCCGCCGGCGTCAGAGGAATGGAGACTTCTGCCCGCACACACTCGGTGTCCCTGAGTCCAGGATTCTCCTCGAGCGCACGGCGGAAGGACTCATCAACCTTCCGAGAGACACTGAACCTCATGACCTTTACTAGTTCCTCACCAATCTCTTGGTTCAGCGCGGTTCTGTAGCCCTCCGAGAGTGCCGAGAGCTCAGTGGCCCACGCAGGCGAGTCGACGTAGACGACCAGTATCCCATCCTTCAGATGAGCGCCGACTGTATGGCTCCGGACCCGATCGCCCGTCACTTGCTTCCAGGCGCGCGCCACCTTGGCCTGCAGGTAGCCTCCCCCGCCACGCCCGTTTAGACGAGCCGCAAGCCGGGTCAGCTCATCGCCCAAGTTCGTCCCTCGCTTGCTCACCCGAGTCTCACCAGATGTGCCCGCTCGAGGAGTTCCTCGCTAAAGTACCCTGTGTTCGTTGTTGTCACAAAGGTCTGGGCGACCGTGCCTACAAACCTCGTCATTGCGTCGCGCCGGGTCTCGTCGAGCTCTGACATGACGTCGTCGAGCAGCAGAATCGGTGGCTGCTCCGAGACGTCTCTGATTACCGCCACCTCGGCGAGCTTCCACGCAAGTGCCACGGTTCTCTGCTGTCCTTGCGACGCATACGACCGTGCATCGCGCTCATCGATCATGAAGTGGATGTCATCCCTGTGCGGTCCTACGAGCGTGATTCCGCGCGCCTTCTCCTCCGCTGACTTGACCTTGAGCGCGTCACGGAGCGCCTCCACTGTGTCTCGATCCTCGAGCGCGGCAATTCCGTCTCGGCTCCAGGAGCTTACGTACAGCGGATCCAGGTCGCTTCCAGCGGCGATCTGTTCGTGCGCCGTCTTCATAGCTTCCTTGAGTCTTTCGAACAATCGCACCCTGGCGTCATGAAACCGAGATCCTGCGTCTATCAGCTGCTCGGTCCATACAGCGAGCTCTTCCTCGGCGATTGTGTCAAGCCGAAGGACCGCGTTGCGTTGTCGGACGATCCTCTCGTACTCAGCCTTCATCTTTGAGTACGCGGGTGACAGCTGGGTTCCCAGACTGTCGAGAGCCGACCGCCTCTTCTCGGCAGAGTCTTTGACGAGTCGCAGGTCATCCGGTGTGAAGGTCACGCTCGGAAGTATCCCTATTACGTCAACGAGCCGGTGCCTGACCTTCCCATTGATGCGGTACTCGCGTTTTCCGCGATCGCCGATCGTCAGTTGGATCTCAAGGACCCTACCGTCTCCCTCGGCTGCGAGAGTGATCTTCGCCCGCTCACTGGCCCAGTTCACCGTCTCCACCCAGAGCGGTTTTCGAAATGACTCAGCCGCCGTCAGCAACTGGAGAGCTTCGATGAGATTGGTCTTTCCTACCGCGTTCTGGCCGATGAAGATCGTCAGCTTAGGGTCGGGCTCGATTTCGATCCGTTCGTAGCTGCGAAACCCCTCTATCGCGAGGTGTGTGACGAGCAGACCCACACAGAATCATCCCAGCCGAACAGGCATGAGCAGGTACAGGAAATCTTCCTCTTCGGAGCTCTTAAGAAGACCTGGCTTCAAGGATGACTGAAGCTCCAGGCGGGTGTTCTCGCTAGGTATCGAGTTCAGGCCATCGATGAAAAACGCGTGATTGAAGGCGATTTCTATGTCTTTTCCTTCGACCTTTACCATCAGGTCTTCGGAGGCATCTCCGACATCCTGCGAAGCAGCCGACAGCGAAAGAGTCTGGTCCTCTGCTTGCACCGATAGCTTCAGTGGGGTGTTGTGGAGCGCCAATAGAGATACTCGTTTGGTTGCCGCGAGAAGCTCTTCAGTTGGAATCTCTACAACACTCTCAGTCTCTTTGGGGATGAGGGCTTTGTAGTTCGGGAAGTTCCCTTCCACTCTCCGCGTCACGAACGTAGTCTCTCCGAACTCGAAAATGACCTGATTCTCGGAGATACCGATTCTGATCTCCTCGGAGGATGAAGCGATCTTGGTCACTTCATCCAGCGCGCGCCCAGGAATTACTACCTCCACATTCTCCCCAGCCGGCGATTCCAGTAGTTTCTCTGCCATGGCGAGACGGTAGCTGTCGGTTGCCACCATACGAACACTGGCACCATCGATAATGAACAGAACGCCTGTTAGGACAGCTCTAGTCTCATCCCGGCTTACTGCTCGAGAC
The DNA here is from genome assembly GCA_964492775.1 of uncultured Eubacteriales bacterium. Classification (GTDB taxonomy): domain Bacteria; phylum Actinomycetota; class Coriobacteriia; order Anaerosomatales; family PHET01; genus WRDS01. Next base: position 73,235 of record CAZBLH010000005.1, read on the forward strand.
ACCATCCTGGTCATTGAGGCCACCACTTTGGATGAGAGAGAAACGCTCTTCTCAACGGAGATTTCAGGGAACTTGGGAAAGTCCTCGGCGTTCAGGGTTCTGACGGTGAATGCGGACTGTTGGCATTTGATGACGAGAGATCCTTCCGCTGTCTCGAGTGTGACAGCGGCATCAGGAAGAGATCTGACTATATCGGTAAGGATCTTACCGGGAACGACTGTAGTCCCCTCTTCGTCCACCAATGAAGGGCTCTTGTGCCGAACGGACACCTCGAGATCTGTGGCCTGCATCGTGAGATCTCCTCCGGAGACGCTGAGAAGGATGCCCGAGAGAATCGGAAGAGTGGAGCGCGATGACATTCCTTTAGAAACGATCGTCAGTGACTCAAGAAGCTCACTCTTGGCGATGCTCAATTTCATGGCGCCCTCGTCTCATTAGTTGTCTTCTTTATCTATCAAACCAGCAGTAATAATAATAAGCCGTGTGGATATGTGGATATCACCGAAATTCGCAGGTCGGGCCGCGTGTATCTCACAGACTTCGCCTGTGGATGAGATGATACTTCAATCCACACTGCCCACAGCCGCCATTTACCGTCCACACCTGGCGCGTTCCATCCCAACTCGGTCCGCATGTTGTCCACAAGGAAATCAACAGATCAGCCCTTCTGCTTGATAGTGTTGGTGAGCTGCTGAATCTGGTTGAAGATCTCCCTGTCGCTTCCCATGAGCTTCTTGATCTTGTCCTGAGCGTGCATGACCGTCGTGTGGTCTCGGCCGCCGAACTCAGACCCTATCTTGGGCAGTGAGAGGTCGGTGAGCTCCCGAGACAGATACATCGCAATCTGTCTCGGGAAGACGATGTCGTGAGAGCGCTTGCTCCCTATCAGCTCAGAGAGAGAGACGTTGTAGAAACGACACACCTCCCGCTGAATCGTCGAGACCGGAATCGGGCGGTGAGTCCGATCCGGAAAGAGGTCCCTGGTGACTTGCTCGGCCATGCTCAGGTCGACGATGTTTTTCTTCGAGAGTTCGCAGTACGCGAGGATTCGAATGATAGCCCCTTCCATCTCCCGGATGTTGGGAGTGGAACGCTCGGCGACGTACGCGAGAGCCTCGTCCTCAAAGATCGCCTTCTGTGTCTCGACGAACTGCCGAAGGATGGCCAGTCGAGTCTCATAGTTGGGGGGCTGGATGTCGGCCTGGAGGCCCCACGCGAACCGGCTGCGGTACCGCTCCTCCATATCAATGTCTTTCGGAGGGCGATCTGAGGCCAGGACAACCGCCTTGCGACGGTTATGCAGCTCGTTGAAGGTGTGGAAGAACTGTTCTTGGACGCCTTCCTTCTTCTCAAGGAACTGTACGTCGTCGATAAGAAGAACATCTGCGGAGCGGTACTTCTTGCGGAACGTGTCCTCCCCTTTTGACCGGATGGAGTTCACGAAGTCATTAGTGAACTGCTCGGAGGACACATAGAAGACACGCTTGTGTGGGAAGCTCGATGAAACGTAGGCGCCGATGGCCTGAAGAAGGTGCGTCTTGCCAAGTCCAGGGCCACCCCAGATGAAGAGCGGGTTGTACTTGAGTCCGGGCTGCTCGGCGACTGCCAGTGCAGCGTTGCGAGCAAACGCGTTTGACTCGCCCACAACGAACGAGTCGAAGGTGTACTTGGACTCGAACTCCTCCTGCGAAGAGGCCTCAGGCCGGGGAGACTCTTCCTGAACGGACACGGACACGTCCTCAGCTGAGGTGGATGAGGGCGCGGAGGCATGGTCGACGACGAACTTCACGGGGAGTCCGACGCCAGTCACCTGGTGAAAGGCCAAATTCAACTTCGGTGAGTAGCGCTCCTCGAGCCAAGAGCGAGTGAACTCGTTGGGAACCCCGACGATGAAGCCATCATCGGAGATGGATAGGGGAACGGTATTCTCAAACCACGCTTTGCTCGGCGTCTTCAAATCGCCGGTCACGACCTCGAGAACCTTGGACCACACCTGCGGCAGATCGGTCGGGGAAACGGACATCCATCCTCCTTAGCGGGAAACCCCGGAGTTGTGGGAAGCGATGTAAGAGCGCCCCTCTGAGGACAGGATGCGCTTTCCGCCCTGCTCGGCTTTGACAAGACCAAGCTCTTCAAGGCGAGAGAGATCTCGGTACGCAGTGGACAGGGCGATGTCCAAGCTGCGGGCGACGTGACTCGGGCCGGTAGAACCGTTCTCCCCCACAAGCAAGAGTACACGCATCTGGCGAGCGGAGATGCCGCCGGGATCGGAGGCCACTCCCTTAGTCGCTGAGAAGAGCGTTTGAGGAGAATCGGCTGGCAAGCGTTTCGGCCTGATGGGAGTGGGCGTTTGTGTCTCGACCGGGCGGTTCCGTGAGATCGTCACGACAGTACCCCCGCCGATGTTGTCCTCGATCGTGAGGGCGCCTCCGTTGGCCTCAAGGTAGTCCCTGACTACTGACAGGCCGGAACCGACGCCGCGAATGAAGCGCTTCATGTCCGCTGTCGCCGTAGTGAACCCGGCTGTGGCCGCCCGTGTCTTATCGGCGATTCCTGGTCCTTGGTCGGTGAAGCGGATGGTGTTGCCCCCATCGAGCACGGACACGATCGGCTCAATGAAGCGAGCGTGGATGAAGTTCTCAACGATCTCTTGGACTATGGGTAGCGGGATACCACCACCGGCGCTCGAGGCGATTTCGAAGACGCGATGGCTGAGTGTGCGGATGAACTCATCGGTCGGAGCAGGGTCAAGTTCGATCACTCGGGGCATGGATGCACAAGACTCGTATATGGCTACACGCGCGCGCGTATAGACAAAGGAGAACGGCAGCACGTCAGAAACGGGTGCTGGTTCTGCGGGTCTGAGTATCGCCTTCATAGCTCCCTGCGCCTAACGTCACAGAGCGTGCCCGCAGCGCGTGCTTGCTCCCGCGTCACGACCGCTCACCACCGGACCAAGAACGACGATGGGAACCTCAGAAATCCAGCACTCCCGAACGCTCGTTCGCTCAGTGTCACCTTGGGTCTTTCCATTTCATCCACAGGTATTTCCACACTGTGGAAAGCTGCTCAAGCCCCGCCCCGTGATTGCTTTGCCAAGACAGCCGCTCACGGCGGGTGTATCCATCACAGAGAACGGTTAAAGCTGTGGAAAGGTGGACAACGATCAGCCACTTCTCCGAAAAGTGCTACGAGGGCGGGCGACGTATCATCCGAGGCACTTGCCGGTCCTGGACGCCGTGACTCACATTAGGCTGATCAGACGCGACGAACGGTCGAAATCAGCCGACGAAAGGCAACATACGGCACCCCGACCCCCAATTCACACACACAGGGAGCCTAAGCGGGCCGACGACCGACAACAAGCGTCATCGCAGCATTATCCACAGGAGTCAGCCGAACGAGTCCTGCGTTTTCCACAGTATCCACAGATTGAAATGCCGGTTGCCGGAGGTGCAGAATGTGAGCAAGATCACACCCTGAGACCAGCCGGTAGCGGGGGCAATTCCGGGCGACGATAGGTCGTTCGCAGGGCGTCGGGCTTTCCGCACCGGCCTGAATGCCAGGAAAGCCCGCGTGGTCGCTTTTCACCTCGACGGCAAAATGAGATGTTTGACGCAGGAAGCCGCCGCTCATATAATCGTTGGGCTTTGCCCCGAACCGGGGCGATTGCCCTAGGAGGAAATTCGTGAAGAGGACATACCAACCAAACAATCGGAAGCGGGCGAAGACGCACGGTTTCCGAGCGCGCATGGCGACTCGCGGCGGCCGTCGGGTTCTCGCCGCCAGAAGGCGCAAGGGCCGCAGCGTTCTCTGCGCCTAGTTCGAGATGAGCACCATCCGGTCGCCTCGTGAGATCGACCGAGTCTTTCGAACAGCGCGCAGAATCCGCGCCCACCACTTCATAGCCCTCGTGGCACCAACGCCACCCGGACGCGACCCTGAGGGTCGCGTCGCGTGCGTTGCGGGGAAGAAACTTGGAGGCGCCGTGGTGCGCAACAGGGCCAAGCGGGTCCTGCGTGCCGCGGCACGAGCCGCAGGCGGGGCATGGCCATCCCTTGACGTCGTTCTGGTCGCTCGGCCGGCGACGGCTCAAGCCTCGTCCCTCACGGTCGCGGACGAGATGAAACGCGTGCTAACGCGTGAGGCGGTGAGCTGTGCTGCGGGACACATTCGGTAGAGCGGTTCTCCTGGCTCCGCGCCGCATCGTAGCACTTGCAATCAAGGGCTACCGCCGGTTCTTGTCTCCCCTGCTGCCCGCTGTTTGCCGCTTCTCGCCAACGTGCTCGTCGTATGCGCTAACATCGGTCGAAAGGTACGGAGTGATCAAGGGCGGATGGCTCGCCCTTAAGCGCATAGCAAAGTGTCATCCGTTTCATCCTGGTGGCTGGGATCCAGTCCCTTAAGGGAATTTAATCTGCCAAGGAGGCATGATTGCCCATGTGGGGTCAGTTCAAAGAAGTCATCTTCGAAGCGCTCAAGATCATACAGTCGTACGTCGGTGACTGGGGCTTGGCCATCGTCGTCCTGACGGTGATCGTGAGACTGGCGCTCATGCCTCTAACGATCAAGCAGACGAAGTCCATGCTTGAGATGCAGAGCATCCAGCCCAAGATCAAAGAGCTGCAGAAGAAGTACGCCGATGACAAAGAGAAGCTCCAGGAAGAAACCCTGAAGTTCTACCAGGACAACAAGGTCAACCCGTTCGGCGGATGTCTGCCGATGCTTCTCCAGATGCCGCTTCTCTTCGCTCTCTATCAGGTCATCGGAGGCACTACAAAGTCCCCGGGCCTGCTGATGAAGCATCTTGCCGAGACAGACACCATCGGCAAGTTCTATTTTCTCATCCCTGACATCTCCCTGACGCCCTCGGTCGTGTTCTCGGAGCAGGGCATCGTCGCGGCCCTTCCCTACATCATTCTGGTGGCGCTATTCGGACTCAGCGTGTGGTTGCCTCAGGCGCTTATGCCGGGCGACAAGACCCAGAAGTCGATGGGCGCATGGATGGCCGCCATGATGCTGTTCTTCGGCTGGAGCGCCCCGGCCGGCGTGCTGCTGTACTGGGACATCTCCAGCATCTGGGGTGTCGTGCAGCAGCAGGTGATGATGAAGGCGTTCAAGCGTGATTCTGGGGAGGCCGTCATCGAGCAGGAGCCGATGATCATCCAGCCGAACCAGAAGGCTTCGGGAAAGAAGAGCGCGGGCAAGGGCAAGAAGAAGTAACAAGGCGCGAGCCTTTGGCCAGAGAGAGCGAGTGGGCATGAAGACTGAGTGCATCACCGAGGCGATGACTGTAGAAGAAGCGGTTGACGCTGCGCTCGAGGAACTCGGAGTCCAGCAAGATGCCGTCGGTTACGAGGTCTTGCAGGAGCCGGGCCGCGGTGTGTTCGGCATCGGGAGCGGCAAACCGGCGCGCGTCCGGGTGTGGCTACTTGAATCCCCGGAGGAGCCGCAGGTGGAGGACGAGGAGTCTTTGGACGAGGATGACATGTCCGAGGAAGTGCCCCCGGAGCTCCAGGCAGATGCGGACCTAACCGACGAGGACCTTGATCTTGTCGCTGACGCCGCCACCGCCTCACTCAAGCGTGTCGTCCAAGCGTTCGGCATTGAGGACCCGCAGATCGAGGAGTACGAGGGCGATGATCGCGAGATCATCCTTGACCTGATTGGGGCTGATCTTGGTCTGCTGATTGGGCGGCACGGGAAGACCCTGGATGCACTTCAGACTCTTGTTGCGGCCATCACCACCAAGAAGCTTGGGTTCCGTCACCCAGTCGTGGTCGACGTTGAGGGATACCGTCATCGTCGTCGGCAAAAGCTTGAGGAGATCGCCCGTCGCGCAGCAGACCGAGCCTCGAAGCAGCACGCCCCTGTGCGCCTCCGTCCGATGACGGCATATGAGCGACGGATTGTGCACGTGGCCCTGCGCGGTGACAAGCGCATCACGACTGGCAGCGAGGGAGCGGATCCCTACCGCCAGGTGGTAATCAGGCCGCGGTAACCGGTCTACGTCAAGCGTAAGTGACTGAAGGGCCCCGCGAGGGGCCCCTTCTCTTGCCAAGAGTCTCTTGTACAGCAATTCTTGGCAATCAACACGCGGGAGAATAGCTCAGCCAAAGAGTCTCGCGATTGCCGTCACCCTGGTGCATCCTCGCTGTAGGCGTCACAGCGGCGTTAGTTGGACATCGGCCACTCGCGCAGATTCATAGAATGGCGCTTGCAGATCCGGCGAGCCGGAACCCGATATTACGCATGCCGACCGGTGCCCATGCCGGCTCCGGGTTTCATATGAAGCCACATGAGCGGCGGCTGAGGAGTGTTTCACGTGAAACACCTTGGATCGAAGTGCGTTCATGTTTCACGTGGAACATGTCGGCGTTCAATCTCTCGATAGACTAGGCTAGAATGCAGAAGATCGGGATGGGAGCAGTGTTTCACGTGAAACCAATGCCGCAGGAAGAAGCAGAGCAGCTGATTCAGCAGGCTATGGCGATCGGCGTTGCCGTCAGCATGCCGGAGGCGCTGAAACACATTGAGTTCCTTGACTGGCTGCTCGAGCAGAACACCAAGCTGAACCTCACTGCGATCACCTCAATGCAGCCAGGCATAGCCCTGCACCTTGTGGACTCCTTGGCTGCAGTACAAGAGATCGAGAGAATTCCTCCGGGCCCTGTCCTCGATCTAGGTACCGGCGGGGGTCTGCCAGGTATACCATTGGCGATCCACACCGGCAGGCACTTCGCGCTACTCGATGCCACCGAGAAGAAGGCAGCCGCCCTCCAAGAGTACCTTCGCGCCTCGGGACTTGATGCATGCGCCGTAGCGGGGCGTGCTGAGGAGTACGCCGTAGAGAATCCAGGTGCCTACGCTGGCGTTGTCGCACGCGCGGTGACGTCGCTCCCTAGTCTGGTGGAACTCGCCTCTCCCCTATTGCAGCACGGCGGAATGCTCGTGTGCTTGAAGGGCGATCCAGAGGCTGACGAGATACAGCGAGGCGAGCGCGCCGCAGCGATATGCGGCCTCGCCCCCCGTAGCGTTCGCAGGCTTGAGCTGCCAGGAAATCGTGAGACGCGGACTATCGTCACATACGTGCGGACCGGTGAGCCATCGATCGATTTGCCGCGTCGTGTCGGCCGGGCACAGAAGAAGCCTCTGGCATAGGGTCTGGTTAACGCATACAATCGCTGAGCAGGGTAAGGACGCGTTTGCTTCCAGCTGGAGGGGGTGCCCTTTGAACGGTGACGCCGTGCGACGAGCCACCGTGCTCGGAGTAGTTAACCAGAAGGGCGGCGTAGGGAAGAGCACGACAGCCGTCAATCTCTCCGCCGCGCTCGGCGAGATCGGGAAGCGAGTGCTGCTGATCGACCTCGATCCACAGGGCAACGCGACCTCCGGGTTCGGCCTGAACAAGAATCAGCGGGAACTGTGTGTCTACAATGCTTTGCTCGGTGACGTCGCCATTGAGGCTATCATCGAACCGGTCGAGGCCGAGAACGTCTTTGTAGTTCCCGCTACGATCCAACTGGCCGGGGCCGAGATCGAGCTGGTTTCAGCCATGAGCCGGGAAACAAGGCTGAAGTCAATCATCGACGAGGTTAGCGGGGATTTCGACTTCGTTTTTATTGACTGTCCCCCGAGCCTTGGGCTGTTGACGATCAACGCGCTTACCGCAGCTGAGGGTCTTGTCATTCCGATTCAGTGCGAGTACTACGCGCTTGAGGGACTTTCGAAGCTTCTGGATAGCGTTCGGCTTGTGAAGACGCACCTGAACCCCGCACTTGAGGTCTTCGGCGTCGTTATGACGATGTACGACACCCGCACGCGCCTTGCTCACCAAGTTGTCCAAGAAGTGCGGGACTTCTTCGGGAGCCAGGTCTTCAGCACGCTGATTCCGCGCACGGTACGTTTGTCCGAGGCTCCGAGCTTTGGACAGCCTGTGACGCTGTATGACCCGTCGGGCAAGGGCGCAACCGCTTATCGAGAGCTGGCGAAGGAAGTGGTCGATCGTGTCTAAAGGCGGACTTGGCAGAGGTCTCACTGCGCTCATCTCGAGCGCTTCGCAGGAATCCCAGACGGGGCAAGAGATCACGGAACTCTCAATCGATCTGATCAGCCCGAACCCGGATCAGCCCAGGACCGACATCGACGAGGACCGCGTCCGTGAGCTCGCGAGTTCCATCGGCAATGTCGGGGTACTGCAGCCGATCATCGTGCGGCCCCTGGGCGACGGGTATCAGATCATAGCTGGTGAGCGACGGTGGCGAGCCTCTCGGTTGGCGGGTCTTGAGAAAGTCCCAGTCCGCGTGCTCATGTCCAACGATGTCGAGTCGTTGGAGCTGGCGCTCATCGAGAACCTTCAGCGAGAAGATCTGAACCCCATTGAAGAGGCGAAAGGGTACCGCCAGCTGCTGACGGTGCACGAGATGACGCAGGCTGAGCTTGCCGACAAGGTCTGCAAGTCCCGCTCGGCGATCACCAACTCTCTGCGGCTCCTCGACTTGCCCGACGAGGTCCAGGACCTGCTCTATACCGGCCAACTCACGGCGGGGCACGCGAGAGCCGTGCTCGCAGTGCCCGACGAAGCAGCCCGGATCAGTCTTGGCCAGAAGATAGTTGCCGACGGGTTAAGCGTCCGCGATGCCGAGAACCTCGCTCGACTGATGGCGGCCGGGCATGCGCCGCGAGAGCCAAAACCGCCGACTCCGAAGGCGTTTCGGCAGGTCGCACGTGCATTGCGCAAGAGACTGCAAACCAACGTCCGCGTCCGGCAGGTCAAGGACAAGGGAAAGATAGAGATTGAATTCCGAGGTGAGGAAGAGCTTGAAAGGATCTACAGGGCTCTCACTGAGATTGAAGGCGCAACCGAGGGAGGCCTGGCGTGAGACGAGGGACTGAGAACTTCATCATCGGCCTGATCGTCGGCGCTGCGTTCGGGATTGTTGCAGGGCTGCTCTTCGCGCCCCAGAGCGGAATGAAGACGCGCAAGCGGCTGGCCGACGAGGCCCTTAGAGCGGCAGAGGCGGCCCGTGTTGTTGCGGAGCGCGCTGAGCAGGCGGCAGAGGTTATCGGCGGGAGAGTCGGCCACTACCTCGGCAAAGACGAGGAGACCGCGTGGCGCCGGGTCAACGAGATTCGCGAAGGAATCCGGGGCTACACACAGACACAGGCTTCATGACGTCAGACCTCTGTGAGACCATCGCTCTGAAGGGAGCGATGGATGCCACTGCGCCTCGTTACTGGCCGAGCGAATACCGGTAAGACTGGCATCGCGTACTCAGCGCTGCGCGAGGCAGTTTCCGCCGGCCGGCCGGCCTATTTGCTGTTGCCCACCGCGCAGGATGTCGGTCGCGCTCGGCAGGAATGGGCTTCACGCGCGCCGATGGGACTCAGCATCACCACCTTCCCGGGTTTCACGTCGGCACTCTGGGAGCGGTACGGCGATGGTCGCCGAGTCTGCAGCTCCAGCTACCGCTCGCTAGCCATGAAGGCGCTCGCTCGGTCTGCCGGTAGTTCGCCAGCGATGGCCGCACTCGCGTGCGAGGGGATCGACATCCTGTGCAAGCACACGGGCGACTCCTGGCGACGAGCTGGTGCGACCCGAGTCCCGCGCGTCGGTAGGGAGATGGCCGAGCTTATCAAAGCGTACGCCGATCTTCTCGACGCGCGCGGGTTGCTTGAGGAGGGGGAGGCGACACACCTGCTGGCCGTGAACCCGCCGCCGCTTGGCGCAACGGTGGTCGTGCACCAGTTCGCAGACTTCGCCGAAGACCAACTGTTGCTAGTGCAAGCATTGGCGCAGGCCTCCAATCTGATCGTCACGCTGACGTGGGAGGCCGAGTACGGCCCCACGGAGGCGCTGACCCCGCTCGTTGAGCGGCTGGAGCCGGATCTACACGACTGCGTTGCGCCCGTCGAGGATCCCAACACCGCGCCGGAGCTGCAGCTCCTTGAGGCGGAGTTGTTCGCGCCTCGCAATCGGCTGCCTCGTGGGGACGCCATACGTCTCACCCTCGCTGATGGGGTGGAGGCGGAGGCTCAGGTGGTGGCCGACGAGGCCGCCCTGGCGCTGGCCGAAGGCGCGGCCAGCGCGCCCGAACGCCTTGCAATCGCCTATCGAGATCTCGACACCCACCGCATAGCGCTCGCGCGAGCATTGGCGCGGGTTGGGCTTCCAGCGAGTTTCGAGTCACCGACCAAGCTACGCGAGACCGCGCTCGGCATGGTACTCCTCAGCGCGCTCGCGTTCTGCGCCGAGGGCACGCGCTCGTCGCTGCTTGCCGTGGTGCGGTCTCCGTTCTCGGGGATTCCGCCGGAGCGGGCGAGGCTCCTTGAAGCGCAACTGCGTAGGCTTGGGGACCAGACGCGTTCGCGCTTACTCGCGGTTGTCTCTCGCGAGAGCGGGAAGCTGGCGAACGCGCTCTCAAGGGTTTCCACAGCACAGCTCCGAGATCTTGATGCCACCGATGTTGACGAAGTGGCTAGCCTCGCGATGTGGTTGTTGAGGCAAACAACCTCTGTAGAAAGCGTGAGTGGCCCAGCTTTGGAGGACGCCTCCGCCTATGCGGGCATCCTAGGCGCCCTCGACGAGGTCCGAGAGGCGCTTGATGAGGGAATTCGTCTCGAGGATCTGATCGACGCGCTGGGCGAGACCAAGCTGGCCGGCACCCATCCTGAGCAGCTAGGACACATTCAGGTCGTGGATGCCACACGCCTTAGGGGCCGACGGTTCGACACAGTGATCGTGGGTGGGCTTAGCCGGGGCGAGTTCCCGGCGCCGGTCTCCGAGCGGCTCTTTCCACACTCGGCCGCGGACCGTGTGCTGCGCGCGTTCGGGGTAGGCGAGCGTGCTACGCGCGGCCCCGAGTTCGATCAGGCGCTCTTCTACGACATCATCACCCGTGCGCGCAGGCGGCTCGTGCTCAGCGCATGCGCGCAGAGCGAGAGCGGGGAGCCGCTCGGCCGATCACCTCTGTTCGAAGCGGTGGCCGACTTCCTTCGCCTCGGTGAAAGGGAGGATGCGCCTGAGCCTGTTGAGCGTTACGTGGGCTTCTCTGAGATGCCCGATTCAAACGCCGACGATCCGCGAATACGCGCGCGTGCAGCAGCGATGGATGCGAGCTCGATGAACGAACGGGCGCAGGCTGCTCGGCGCCGTAGGGCGACGCCGCGCGGCGCGGCGTCTCTGCCGAGGCTTCTCGGCGATGACGAGGCCGTGTCGGCGAGCCAGATCGAGGCCTACCTCGCATGTCCGTACCGCTGGTTCTACAACTACGTTCTGCGCCCGCGGACGCTCGAGGAGGAGGTTGGCGCGCGCACCGAGGGTGAGTGGGCGCATCAGCTGCTTGCGGAGGTCTACCGGCGACTGATCGAGGCCGGGGTTGTGCCGCTTCGCCCAGAGAGCTTGCCGACCGCGCTCACGTTGCTTGAGAACGCCTCGGCCGCGATCACGGAGGCGAGTAGAGGCAGGCTTGAGGATGCTCCTCTTGCCGAGCAGCTGTGCCGGATGAGAGCGCGCGCCTGGGCCAAGCGGGTGCTGCAGGAGGATTCCTGCCGAATCGAGAGAGCGGTACCCGCGCATATTGAGTGGCCGTTCGGCGGCGACGGTGTGCCGATCGACCTCGGTGGGGGCCTTCGGCTGGTCGGAAGGGTTGACCGCATCGACATCGATGACGAGGGGCGCGCGGTTGTTGTCGACTACAAACGGTCAGCCGGCGGCCGTCCAGCGGCGTTCGGCGCGAAGAAGATGCTTACGGAAGGTAGGCTGCAGCTGCCGCTGTATCTCCTCGCGGTTCAACACGGGCTCGGGGCGACGCCGGTCGCTGGCTTGTACCGCGGGCTCGCCAAGCCGTTCGAACGCGGAGTGGCCGTGGCAGGAGGCGTCGATCGGCGCCTAACCAGCGGTGATGTGATCGAGCAGCATGAACTCGAGACCCTCCTGGGGCACGCTGTCGAGCTTGCACGGGCGGCTGTCGCCGGGATGAGGGCAGGAGAGATCCCCGCTCGGCCGCGCACGAAGGACTCGTGCAAGTACTGCCCGCTCGCCGACGGGTGTGGGGGAGGGTGCTGACGTGGCCGAGCTGAGAATGACGCCGGAGCAGGCGCGCGCAGTGACGACTCTCGAAGGCGACCTGACCATAAGTGCAGGCGCAGGAGCCGGCAAGACGAGCGTGCTCGGACACCGGTTCAGCTTCGCGCTGACCAACGGGGTGGGCGGGGCGGAGACTGCGATCGACCGGCTGCTCACGATTACGTTCACGGCGCGGGCGGCTGCCGAGGTCGCCGAGCGGATCAGGCGCGTGCTGGCTGCGGGCGGGCTGACGGACGAGGCGCGCCGGATCGATGAGGCGTGGGTTTCCACGATCCACTCCTTCTGCGGTCGGCTTGTGCGCAGGCACGTGCTGGAATGCGGTATCCAGCCCGGCTTCACGACCGCCGACGCCACAATGACCTCCGAGCTTCAGGCGGAGGCGTTCGAGCGTGCGCTCAAGCAGCTGCTCCGCGATGACCCCGAGCTCTCGATGCGCATTCTCGAGGCAGAGGGTATGGGTAGCCTCTTCGCGCGCGTCAGCGCGATGCACGACAAGGCGCGGTCGCTCGGCTTGGATCCCGCCAGCATTCGAATCCCCGTCGAGGCCGGGGACGAAGGCGAAGCGCTCGCCGAGGTGATTTCGTGTGCCGAGGAACTCGCGTGGGTGCTCGGCGGGCAGGCGCGAACTGCGGCCGTCGCTGCGAAGTGCGAGCGCCTTGCCGAGTGGCGTGCCGAGCTGGAGTCGTGTGGGGCGTCGGATGATACCGAGCGCTGCGAGCACCTCCTCGAAGCGTGTGCCGCCTACGATATCTCCCGATTGCCCGGGGAGGTGCGTGATGCCAGCGACCAACTAAAGGCCGCCATCAAACGTCTGACTCGCGTCGCTGCTGCCGGTCAGCACAGTCAGGTGTTCGCCTGGCTCGAGCGGCTCGCCTCCGTGTACGCGCGGGCGTATTCGGGCATCAAGCGCGAGCGAGGGCTGCTGGACTTCGATGACCTGCAGGAGTCCGCAGTCCAGTTACTTGAGAGCATGCCGGAGGTTGCGGACCGCTACCGCGAGCAGTTCGACCTGCTCATGATCGACGAGTTCCAAGACACCAACGCGCTGCAGATGAGGGTCCTTGAACCACTGCGCCGCGACAACCTCTGCGTGGTCGGCGACGAGCGCCAGGCGATCTATGGCTTCCGGTACGCCGACGTCGAGATATTCAGGGGGCTCGAGGCCGCCAGCCCCACCGTCTCGCTCGCGAAGAACTTCCGCTCCCGGCCCGAGGTTCTGGCGTTCGTCAATGAGCTGTTCTCCCAGGAACATCTATTCGGTCCGGAGTTCGTGCGTCTTCAGCCCGGAGCCGAGTACAACCCTGCGATGGGTCCCGCCGTCGAGTGCGTGGTCGTGGACAGCTCCGGTTGCCAAGTCCAGCCCGCACGCGAACTCGAGGCGCGGTGGGTCGCGCGCTCGATCGCCGAGAGGATTGCCTCGGGATGCGCAACTGGTGACCTGGCCATTCTGTTGCGACGCTCGAACTACGCCGGCCTGTTCGCCTCGGCCTTGGAGGCTGAGGGCATCCCGGTCATCGTGAATGCCGGGGTGAGCCTCCACGACACGGTCGAGGTGAAGGAGGTACGCGACCTGCTCCGGGCAGTTGCGGTTCCTGAGGACGATGAAGCACTGCTCTCGACGTTGTTCGGGCGCGTGGTGGCCCTGGGAGACGAGGCGCTTCGCCAGATCAGCCGCGCGTCGGGTCGCGATTCTCTGTGGTCAGGGCTTGTCCGGCTCTCCGAGGCCGCCGAGACGCTTCAGACGCTCGGCAAGGACCAGGCCGACGCGGTGGTACGGACCCGTCAGGCGTTCGAGCGGCTGTCGCGTCTTAACGGCCGTATCAGGCTTGGCGAGTTCGTCCGCACGGCGATGGAGATGTTCGACTACGACGTGACGCTGCACGCGCTGGGTGCCGCAGGGGTCCGGGCCTGGTCAAATGTGCTCTCGGTGGCGCGCATCGCCGAGGCATTCGAGGCCGTTGGGGGTAACGACCTTGCCGAGTTCGTCGCCCATCTCGATGCTCGAAGAGAGACTGCAACGGACAACACAGCTCCAAGCGAAGCGGACGGTGGTGCGGTTCGGATCATGACGGTCCATGCGGCAAAGGGGCTCGAGTTCCCGGTCGTTTACGTAGCGGACCTGGCGGCCGCCAAGGAACACACGCTCTCGCCCGTGCTTGTCGAGGCGAGCACGGATGGCACGGCGCGTCCAGTTGTGGGGGCAAAGCTCGCGGAGGCCTTCGGATACGCGACGACCGCCACATACACGCGGATGGAGGCGGCTGAGCGATCGCGCGAGATCGACGAGTCGAAGCGGTGCTTGTACGTCGCGTGCACGAGGGCCAAGGAGGCGCTGGTCATCTCGGGGGTCTCGGAGATGAGGGAGCCGGAGAGCGGGAAGGCGCTTATCGACTGGGTGCGCGAGGGCCTGGGCGGCGACGCAGCCGATGGAATAGTTCGGCTCGGCGATGCCGAGGTGCTTCTGAGGACGCTCACGCCGGAGCCCGAGGAAGAAGCGCCTGCTCGGGAATGCGGAGAAGTCACAGGTGCGGGGGAGGGCGGCTCCATCTCCTGCGCTCTCGAGGAGGAGGTCCCGCTAGCAGCGTCGGCCAAGCAGAAGCCGCCGACAGTGTCGTACTCGGCCTTGAGCCTGCTGGGGCGCTGCCCGCTTGCGTTCGACGTCAGGTACCGCCTCGGGCTCAGGCCCATGAGGAAAGAAAGCGACTCGGGGGCGCTCGGCTTCGGCTCGACCGCACACGCTGTGTTGCGCGCCGTGCTGGAGGGCGATGCGGCCGAGGACGCGATTGCTCGCGAGGCTCGCAGGGCCGCCCTTGACGGTGGCGCGCTGGCGCGGCTCACCCTTGCGGTCGAAGGGTTTCTCGGCAGCGAACTGTGCGCGAGGGTGCGACAGGCCGAGCGGTTCTCGTGCGAAGAACCGCTGCTTGTCCCCCTGGATGACACGGTGCTCGTCGGGTCGGTGGACCTCATCGCATGGCGCGGCGAGCAGGCGCTCATTGTCGATTACAAGTCGGGGAAGGCCCCGGATGAGGCCGGCTCGCGGCGGAGAGGGGAGGATCGCCACGCGCAGTATCTCCTCCAGGCGCGCTGCTACGCGCTCGCGGCGATCGAGGCGGGTGCGTGTGAGGTCGACGTGACGTTCGCGTTTATCGAGCACGCGGACCGCTACGTTTCCTATCACTTCAGCGAGACGGATCGCGACGTTGTCCGCGGGGCGATTCAGCGCGTGGCCGACATCGCGGACGCGCCGGGGCCGCCCGCGCATCTCGACGCCTACTGCCCGTGGCCGTGCGACTCCTGCGGGGCACTCGGGACATACTGCCCGGTCAGTCCTCCATCGCGCTCGGCGGATCGCTGACGCAGCTGTCCGCAGGCCGCATCAATGTCGTTGCCGCGCTCGGCGCGGACGCTTACTTCGATGCCCGCAGCGGCGAGTGCCCGCTCGACCTCGGCGATTCGCTGTCTGGCGGAGCGAGCGAGTGAGCTACCGGGGACAGGGTTGATCGGTATCAGGTTCACGTGCACGAGGCTGCCTCGGCAGAACTCGATGAGCGCGCTGAGTTCCGCGTCCGTGTCGTTCACGCCCTGGACGAGTGCGTACTCGAGCGACGGGCGGCGACCGGTAGCTGCTGAGTACTCGCTGACCGCAGCCTTCAGGCGATAGAGCGGGTGTGCGCGAACCCCCGGCATCAGCAAATCGCGTGTGCTCTGAACCGCCGAGTGGAGCGAGACCGCGAGCGTGAACTGCTCCGGCTCCTCGGCGAACCGACGGATCGCGGGGATAATGCCGCAGGTGGAGACCGTGAGGTGCCGCGCTCCAATCCCGAGCCCGTCGGGGCTGTTCATCAGGCGGAGCGCGCCGAGCGTTGCGTCGTAGTTGGCGAATGGCTCTCCCTGGCCCATGGCAACGGCGCCGGTGATGCGTTGGCCGAAATCGGACGCCACCACCACCAACTGGTCGACCATCTCTCCGGCCCCCAGATTGCGGGTGAGACCGGAGGCCCCCGTTGCACAGAAGGAGCATCCCATCGCGCAGCCGGCTTGGGTTGAGAAGCAGACGGTGAGCCGACCGTTCGCGGGAAGGCCGACGGTCTCCACCGTCGTTCCGTCAGCGAGCGCGAGCAGGTACTTGCGCGTCCCGTCGGCCGAGACCTGGCGTTCGAGCACTTCGGGGAAGGTAAGCGGCAGTGACTCAGCCAACCGGTCTCGCAGTCGAGCGGGGAGGTCGGTCATCTCATCGTACGTGCGCGCCGAGCGAAGATAGAGCCACCGGACGAGCTGGGGGACCCGGTAGGCCGGTTCTCCCAGCTCCTCCAGTCTGTGTGTGAGCCCGGAAATGCCGAGCGCCTTGATTCCGACGACGTCGGGAACACCGGCTGGGGCGTCAAAGGCTGCCATCTAGGCCGATTCGTCCTCGAGTTCAGCGAGCGCGGCCGCATACCCCTCGCGGTGCTCGGCCTCGTAGCGGGCGAGGCTGCGGAAGAAGTAGGCGATCTCCGGATACCCTTCGGACTCGGCGATCTCGGCGAACGTGGGATACATGTCCTGCGCCTCGTCGTCTTCGCCGCTTGCAGCGTCCCGGAGATTCTCGGCGGTGCTGCCGAACATGCCCATGTACGCGAGCTGTCCGAGCGCGTGAGCCGTCTCTTCCCTGGCCGCGCGGTCGAACGCCGCGAGCGCCGACTCGGGCGCACCCTCGAGCTCGGCTATGCGACGCCAGAGTGTGTAGCGGCGGTTGGCCTGCGACTCGCCTGCAAACGCCGCTTGGAGGTTCTCCAGCGTCTTGGTCCCGGTCAGGTCGCCGGGACCCGCGTACTCCTTGAAAGCCCGCCGAGGTGCGCCGCACATGGGACAGACATCCGGCGCGGGACCGACATGCAAGTAGCCACAGTTCGAGCAGCGATACATCTCCATGGTCATCCTCCTTTGCCAATGGGTTGAAAGCTCCGCGCTCTTGCCGATTCTTGCCGACGGACGCGTGAGCGTCCATGACCCTACGGCGTCCGCGACTCCTCGCCGCTGCGACCTCGCACGTTCGCCGGCTTCGCGCGAACCTCGACGGACAGTCGGACCTCCTGGCCGTCACGGTTCACCACGACATCGATCACGTCGCCAATCTGGGCGCGCCGCACCTCCAGTATAAGATCGTCCATCGAGCGCACCGGTTCGCCTTCGACCTCGATAATGATGTCGTCCACTCGGATTCCTGCATCGAGCGCGCCGGAGCCCGGGCTCAGCTCGGCGACGTACGCGCCCTCCTCGACCGTGAGACCCTCGGCAGCCGCGAGCTCCGGCGTGACGGTCTGTCCGATTACGCCGATGAACGGGTGCTCCACCGACTCGCCCTCGATCAGCAGGTCTGCGATGCGCGTGGCAGTCTCAACAGGCACCGCGAACCCCACCCCGTCGCTTGCGCCGCTCTCCGAGTAGATGGCGCTGTTGATGCCGATGAGCTTGCCCAAGCGGTCGACCAGCGCTCCGCCGGAGTTGCCCGGGTTGATAGCCGCGTCCGTCTGAATCACGTCGATGAGCGGGTACGAGTCGCCGGAGGAGTCGGTGAAGTCGGGGAGCGACCGGCCAAGCGCCGAGACGATGCCGGAGCTGACCGATGAGGACAGGCCGAAAGGAGATCCGATCGCCATGACGCCTTCGCCGACCGACAACTTCGTAGAGTCGCCGAGCTCGATCGGGGCGATCTTCGCGTTGACCTTCACCACGGCGATGTCCGACTCGGGGTCACGGCCGACCAAGCTCGCCGAGAAGGACTCGCCGGACGCGGTGCGGGCGATCAGCCGCTCGGCGCCTTCAACGACATGGTTGTTGGTGATCACGTAGGTCGCGTTGCCTTCGGCTGCCTTGTAGGCGACACCGGCTCCGCTCCCGCCCTGCGGGACGCTGGGGTGGTCGTCGGGCAGGCCGCCCTCACCTCCGGTCGCCGGGGCAGAGCGCACCTCAAGGCTCACTACCGAGGGCAGCGCCGCAGCGGCTGCAGCGACGAAGGGCTGGTCGGTCTCGGAGGGCACGACGGTGATGCGGGGAGGTGTCTGCGTGGCGCCAACGCCGCCGTGCGTCGCGAGGCGTGCGCCTAGGAAGCCGCCCGCAAGACCGGCGAAGGCTCCCACGATAAACGCCAGTAGCGCTGCGACGAGCACCACTGCGATGAGCTTAGGCCCGGTCGACTCGGTCGGCGAGGCCTCAGCGGGCGCGGCAGGGGCAGGGCGTGTTGGCTCGGGCGGTGTCGCCACAGCGTCGCCAATCTCAGGCGGCTTCGGAGCCGAGAACGCCTGCGTTACTTCTTCGGTGGGGCCGGAATCGGTCATTGGGACTCCTTGCGCTCAGAACGGTCGCACAACAGCTTTCTTACGAAGGTACCCTGTGCGTGCGCAGAGAATCAGCAGGAGGAATGGAGAATGTCTGCTCGTCTGAACACGATGTCGTGACCGTGACGAATGGCTGGCAGTTGTTGAGCCGGAAGGGGCCACCCCCTACACTGGCGGAAATCGTTTGGGTGGCTGGTGTATGCAGAGGGGACGCAGCTTGAACGAGTTCGACGAGATCGACGGCCAGAGCACTGACCTCGATGACATAGTGCGCTCCCTCGACGACGAGGGTGAGCCGACCAGCTCGGCCGAAGAACCGAGCCTTCCTGTCGAGGAGCCCAGCGTTCCCGAAGAGGAATCAGATCTCCCTGCCGAGGAGCCCGCCAGCGCTGAGCCGGAGCCGAGCGTTGCCGAGGAAGAGCCGGTCAGCACCGCCGTGCAATCGGAGCAGGTCGGGAGCGATACTGGCGCGAGAGCGGAGGCTGGCGCGCTCGAGCCGGCTCGCTTGGTCCGGTGGCCCTTTGCGGTGCAGTGCGCACTGTGGATGGTGTTCGCTGGGGTGCTTGGTTGGCAGTTGCTCAGTGTGGATCGCGTCACACCCGTCATGGAGCTGGAGTTCTACGGGTGGGCCGTGTGGGCAGGGGTAGCGCTGACGGCGCTCGCAGTGCCCGTCATCCTTGTCGCTTGGCTCCTGTCCCGCAGGAGGGGGACGGACCGGCGCGGTCTCTTCACCCAGGCGATGGCGCTTGGCGCTCTGACAGCACTCTTCGGCGCGGTCGTTTGGTGGGGAGTGCTCATCGCGGCTGACTACGCCAGGTTCGGCACGTGGCTCTGACGCGAGGAGGCAGCATGGCGATCCAACCAACGGACGTGCGAGTTGGGCTCCTGGCAGGCGGTCGCTCGGCCGAGAGGGCGGTGTCGCTCGCTAGCGCGGCCCAGGTCGAGCAGGCCCTTGTGGCGAGCGGTTTCGACGTCGAGATGATAGACACCGGCGATGACGAGTTCATCTCGGCATTGCAGGCAGCCGAGGTCGACGTCGTCTTTATCTGTCTCCACGGCCGGCTCGGCGAGGACGGCACCGTTCAGGGCTTGTGCGAGCTCCTGGAGTTGCCCTACGTTGGCTCGGGGGTCCTTGCGAGCGCAGTTGCAATGGACAAGGTGGTCTCCAAGCACCTGTTTGCGCAGGCGGGGATACCCACGCCCGAGTACCGGGTGCTCCGTCGCGGGAAGGCATTCGACGAGGAGCAGCTGTTCGCGGATCTCGGCACGAAGCTCGTCGTGAAGCCTGCCGGCGAGGGCTCGGCGATCGGTGTAGCGATCGTGCACGAGCCGCAGGAGTTCCCCACGGCGCTTGCCGAGGCGTTCCGCTACGACCGGTCGGTTCTCGCAGAGCGGTTCGTGGAGGGCGTCGAGGTCACCGTCGGGGTGCTCGGCAACGAGGACCCGAAGGCGCTGCCGACCCTGGAGATCGTGCCGGAGCACGAGTTCTACGACTACGAGTCGAAGTACCTGCCCGGCATGAGCCGGCATATTATCCCGGCGCGCGTAAGCGAGGCTGCACGTGCGGAGTGCCAGCGGCTCGCGCTCGCCGCGCACACCGCGCTCGGGTGCCGAGGGATGTCGCGCGCGGACACGATCGTCGCCGAAGACGGCTCGGTCTGGCTTCTTGAGGTCAACACCATTCCCGGGATGACGCCTACGTCGCTTCTGCCTGACGCAGCCAAGGCCGCCGGTATGGAATTTGCTGCGCTGTGCACACACCTGATCGAGCTGGCGCTCGAGCCGAGGCGGTAGCGCTTCGGGGGTGTTGGGGGTCTGTGGGGTAGCCGTATCGAGTGGCGGGAGCCAAGCCATGCCGCACGTGGAGTGGGATGCGACACTTGAGACCGGTGACGCCGTCGTCGACGCCCAGCACCAGAAGCTCATCGCGCTCTTCAATCAGCTTATCGCCGCCGACGTGGCCGATGACAGCAAGCTTGTCATGCAGGCACTCGAAGAGCTAACCGCGTACGTCGCCGTCCACTTCACCTGCGAAGAGAGTCTCATGGCCGAGTGCGAGTACCCAGCCGAGCGCCGGAGCGCACACCTCGCCGAGCACCGGGATCTCACGGCAAAGACGCGCGGGATTGTGCTCGATTACCGCAGCGGGAAGATCACGAGCGTCCAGCCCATCGTCGGCTTCCTTACGGATTGGTTGGCCGAGCACATCAACGGCTCTGACCGCGCGCTCGTGGAGTGGGTCACTGAGTCCCGGGGTCGGCAGCAGGAAGCTCGATAGTCACGAGCGCTCCGCCGCCGGGGCGGTCCTCGGCGCGCACGCGACCGCCGTGCTTCTCGGCAATCTCCTTGACGATCGCAAGGCCCAGCCCGGCGCCGGGAGCGCTGCTGTGCTGCTCGAGACGCTCGTAACGCCCGAACAGCCGCTCGCGCTCGTCAGGCGGGATGCCGGGTCCGCGGTCGGCGACGGTGAGGGTCGCGGTGCCCCCGGACTCGGCGACCGATACCTCGACCGCCGAGTTCCGGAGCGAATACTTCAGCGAGTTCTCGATGAGATTGCCGAGCGCTCGCTCGATCTCATCCGCCGGCACGCGCACACAAGGCCGCGCCTGGAGCGTCAACCGGATGTCGCGCCCGGAGATGGCTCGTTGGTCCGCGGCTACAGACTTGGCGGTTTCCGCGAGCGAAACCAGGTCTCCAACGGCGTCCGGCGCCTCCCCGCTCAGCGCGGACTGCACGAGCAGGTCAATGCGTTTCACCGCGCGCGCCATCCGGTCAAGCGCCGTGTCTCGCTCGGCATCCGTAAGCGGCCGACGCAGGATATCCACGTACCCGGCGATCACCGTGAGAGCGCCGCGCACCTCATGAGCGAAGAGCGCAAGGTCATCGCCTGATGCGGGTTTGTCAGGCACCCGCAGCTGCCTCCTCCCGTCGCTCGCGTCGAGCGAGGATGAGCTTGGTGACGTCGATGAGCACGATCGGGATGAGCGCCGATGCTACCACGGCCATCCAGTCATGAATGCCGAGAGGCTGCGTCTTGAAGATGTTCTGCAGGAACGGCACGTAGATCACGAGCAGGTGCAGGCAGAACGAGCCCGCGAAGGCGGCCATAAGCCACTTGTTCTTGAAGGATTCCGCCGAGAACACGCTTCGGGTGGACGACCGGAAGTTGAACGCGTGCAGCAGCTGAGACAGTACGACCGTTGTGAACAGCATCGTCTGAGCGTGCTCCCGGCCATCGACCGCGAACCAGCCCTGATCGACGCCGAGGTACATGACAAGCGCGCCGACGGTGATGAGTGCTCCCTGCCAGACGATCTGCGTGAGGCGCCGCCCATTGAGAATCGACTCCTGTGACGAGCGCGGAGGCCGTTCCATGACACGGGGGCTTCCGGGATCGACGCCAAGCGCGAGTGCGGGCAGGCCATCGGTGACGAGGTTGATCCAAAGGATCTGAAGCGGCAGTAGCGCCGGGTGCGGCGAGATGAGTGCGGTGGTGAAGATGATGAGGACCTCGCTCATGTTGCAGCTGAGGAGGAAGAAGATGAACTTGCGCAGGTTGTCGAAGACCACACGGCCTTCTCGGACGGCCTCCACGATGGTCGCGAAGTTGTCGTCTGCGAGCACCATGTCGGCAGCTTCGCGCGAGACGTCCGTGCCGATCTTGCCCATCGCTACGCCGATGTCGGCCTTCTTGAGTGCCGGCGCGTCGTTCACGCCGTCGCCGGTCATCGCTACAACCTCGCCGCGGCGCTTGAGCGCGTCGACGATGCGCAGCTTGTGCTCGGGGTTTACACGCGCGTAGATGCGCGTGTCCCCGACGATGTCGTAGAGATCGTCGTCGCTCATGGCCTCGAGCTCGACGCCGGTGACCACGCCGTTGCCGCCCTCGTTGAGACCGATCTCCCGACCGACCGCCTGGGCGGTGAGCCCATGGTCGCCGGTGACCATCGCGACCTTGATGCCGGCCTTGTGGCACTCGGCGATCGCATCGGGAACCTCGGTGCGAGGCGGGTCGAGCAGGCCGAGGATGCCGACGTAGGTCATGTCGCGCTCGAGTTCCTCGCCCTCATCGGGCTCTGAGGCCGCGAGCTCGCGGTAGGCGAATGCGAGTGTGCGGAAGCCGCCGGCGGCGAGCTCAGCATTCGCGGTGTGCAGCTGCTCACGTAGCTCGTCGGTCATCTCGACGATCTGTCCGCGAATCTGAGCGCGCACGCACAGGCCGAGGACGACGTCCGTGCCGCCCTTCATGAACGCGACGCGCTCGCCCTCAATGGCGTGGATGGTCGTCATGCGCTTGCGTTCGGAGTCGAAGGGCACCTCGCCGATGCGCTGCGGGCGGATGTGGCCGGACTGCAGGCGATCGGCGGCGACGATGAGAGCGGTCTCGGTCGGGTCGCCAATGAGCTGGCCTTCAGAGCCGAAGCGCGCGTCGTTGCATGAGGACGCGATCTCAAGCAGCAGCTCGCGATCGGCGGTTTCGGGGACGTGTGAGGCGGGTTGCAGGCTGTAGTCGGGGAGAACCTCGGCGAGGTCTCGGCCAACGAGCATGCGCTTTACGGTCATCTCGTTGCGCGTGAGCGTGCCCGTCTTGTCCGAGCAGATGAACGTCGTCGAGCCGAGCGTCTCGACCGCGTGCAGCTTGCGCACGATGGCGTTGTGCGCAGCCATGCGCCGCACGCCGAGCGAGAGCGCGACGGTCACGCTCGCGGGGAGACCCTCGGGGATAGCCGCTACTGCAAGTGAGATGGCCACGAGCAGGGCGACGGTGAGCGTCTCCCGGAAGTCGGGACTTCCCATCAGAGCGCTGAGCGACTCGCCGCTCACGGAGACGGCCTTCCAGACCTCCTCGGCGAACACGATCGCGGCGATCACGAGAACGATGACGGCGATGGCTTTACCGACGCGCCGGAGTTCGTTCTGGAGCGGTGTCTTCTCATCGCCCTGGGCGGCCAAGAGGTCAGCGATCCTGCCCATCTCAGTACGCTGACCGGTTGCAGTCACAACATAGGTGCCACGACCGACCGCGACCGAGGTTCCGGCGAAGACCATGTTCACGCGATCGCCCAGAGCCGACTCCTCGTCGATGAGCTCGGAGTCGACCTTGCGTACGGGCGCGCTCTCGCCGGTGAGTGCCGCCTCCTCGACGCGCATCGCGCCGACCTCGATCAGGCGGCCGTCGGACGGAATCTTGTCGCCGGCCTCCAGCAGCACGATGTCTCCGGGTACGAGTTCGCTTGCGGCGACCTCGAACTCGGCACCGTCACGAATGACGCGCGCGGTGGGCGCCGACATCTGTTTGAGCGCCTCAAGCGCCTGCTCGGCGCGGTACTCCTGCACGAAGCCGAGGATGCCGTTCAGGATGAGGATCGCTGTGATGGCGATCGCCTCGGGGATCTGGCCCTCGATCGCCGAGATGGCGACGGCGGCAAGAAGCACCCAGATCATAAAGTCGTTGAACTGGGCGACGAACATCTTCCACGCCGGGGTCTTCTCGGCGGGCCGCAGCTCGTTGAGCCCCTGTTCGCCGAGCCGCCGCGCGGCCTCTGCGGCGGAGAGTCCGCTGCCACGCTCGACCTCGAAGGCGCCGAGCGTCTGCTCGACGGTGCGTGCGTGCCAGGGATCGGCGGGGCCGAGTGGCTCGACTTCGGGTGTTGTGGTGCTCACGCGGTCTTCAGGCATGCTTCCTCCAGACAAAAAGACCCCTGGTGGCATTCTCTCCACCAGAGGTCTCGCGATCGCGTCTGCGACGGCAGGGCCGGAACCTTGCGGTCCGGGGATGTCGGCCTGCCTTCCCGGTCGGGGTCTTCATTGACCGGAACGCTACTCCCCTCTGACTCGTGAGAACGATACCTGCCTCACGCCCGCATGCCAAGTGGCGGGCGGTTTTGGGGTTGCAGGGGGAGACTGTTTCTGGCAATTCCTCCCAAACCCCTGCACCTGCTACTTCCACATGGTTTGACTTGAGAGCAGATGGAACGCCCCGGGTTTGACGGAGGCTCCTTGGCTAGGATTCCTTAGAATCCTG
>CAZBLH010000006.1:0-51360 GCA_964492775.1 uncultured Eubacteriales bacterium
CGGCTACGTGTTCGAGTCCAAGATCGTCGGCGGCTCGGTGCCGAAGGAGTACATCCCCGCGGTCGACAAGGGCATCCAGGAGGCGCTCAGCTCGGGCGTGCTTGCAGGCTTCCCTGTGGTCGACGTCAAGGTCGAGCTGACCGACGGCAGCTACCACGAGGTCGACTCGTCCGAGATGGCGTTCAAGATCGCCGGCTCGATGGCGATCAAGGAAGGCCTGCGCAAGGCTGGTGCGGTTCTGCTTGAGCCGATCATGTCGGTCGAGGTCGTCACGCCCGAGGAGTACATGGGCGATGTTATCGGCGACCTGAACCGCCGTCGTGGTCACATCGAGTCGATGGAGCCTCGTGGCAACGCCCAGGTCGTTCGTGGCAAGGTGCCGCTCTCCGAGATGTTCGGTTACTCGACGGACCTGCGTTCCAAGACGCAGGGGCGAGCGGTCTACACGATGCAGTTCAAGGCTTACGAGCAGGTACCGAAGTCCGTTGCGGACGAGATCGTGAGCAAGGTCGGCGGAGGCGTTTAAGTAGCCGGTCGGCGACGAGTCGGCTTGTTCTTTACGGAGGAGTAGAGAGTTGGCGAACCAGAAGATCAGGATTCGGCTTAAGGGCTACGACCATGAGATCGTGGACCAGTCGACGAAGCTCATCGTGGACACGGCGCAGAAGACCGGCGCTAAGGTTTCGGGTCCTATCCCGCTGCCTACCGACCGTAGCGTCTACACGGTGATCCGCTCGCCGCACGTGAACAAGGACAGCCGCGAGCAGTTCGAGATGAAGACCCACAAGCGTCTGATCGACATCGTCGAGCCGACGGCGAAGACGGTTGACTCGCTCATGCGACTCGATCTGCCGGCCGGCGTGGACATTGAGATCAAGCTCTAGTTCCTGGTAATATCGCCGGCCTGCGTGTCCAGCGAAGGCGGCGATCAAGTGCGGTCCGCTGGGGTTCGTGCCAAAGGGGCACGATAGGTCCCAAGACCGGTGAGATTGAAGGAAGAATGATGGCAACGACCATTCTCGGTAGAAAGCTCGGGATGACACAGGTGTGGGGAGCGGAAGACAAGCTCGTCCCCGTCACCGTCATCGAAGCCGGGCCCTGCGTTATCACGCAGGTCAAGACAGCAAAGCGTGACGGCTATTCGGCGATCCAGATCGGCTTCGGCGACATCAAGGAGCAGAAGGTTAACAAGCCGATGGCCGGTCACTTCAGCAAGGCAGGTGTTGAGGCCAAGCGGCACCTCGCCGAGGTTCGCCTCGATGAGGACGGCGCCAATAAGGCCGGTGACGTCATCACCGTCGAGGCGCTCGCGGATGCTGGTTCGGTCCACGTCTCTGGCGTGAGCAAGGGTAAAGGCTTCGCCGGTGTCATGAAGCGCCACAACTTCAGCGGTGGCCGTGGCGGCCACGGTTCGCACTCGCACCGTATCCCTGGATCGGTCGGCCAGTGCGCCACTCCCTCGCGCGTGTTCAAGGGCAAGAAGCTGCCGGGCCACATGGGCGTGAACATGGTTACCGTACGCAATCTCGACGTCGTTCGAATTGACGCCGAGCAGAACCTGCTGCTCGTCAAGGGCGCCGTCCCCGGCGCCAAGGGCGCGCTGCTGACGATCCGGTCGGCTTAAGCGCCCGCGCTGGAGACACAAGGAGTACAAGAAGATGCCATCGATTGAAATCAAGGACGCCAAGGGTGCCAAGGTCGGCAGCCAGGACCTCGCAGAAGCGGTCTTCGCAGTTGAGCCCAACACCTTCGCGATGCACCAGGTCGTGCGCTCGCAGCTTGCTGCTCGTCGCTCGGGCACGCATGACACCAAGACCCGTGGTCAGGTAAGCGGCGGTGGCCGCAAGCCGTACCGCCAGAAGGGTACCGGCCGCGCGCGTCAGGGTACGACGCGTGCCCCGCAGTGGGCAGGCGGTGGCGTGGTCTTCGGACCGCACCCCCGCAGCTACGCGTTCAAGGTGCCGAACAAGGTCGTCAAGCTCGCGATGCGCTCGGCGCTTTCCGCCAAGCTCGCTGACGGCGAGATGTTCGTTGTTGACGGGTTCGACTTCGAGAAGCCGTCAACGAAGGCTGCGGCCGAGGCTCTCGGCAACCTCGGAATCGCCGGCAAGGTCACGGTCGTTGTCGCCAATGACGACGTGAACTCGATGCTGTCCTTCCGCAACCTGCCCAAGGCCCGTGTCATCACGGCCTCCGAAGCCAACACCTACGACCTCGTGGACAACACTGCGGTGCTGTTCACCCGCCCGGCTCTGGCCTGGCTCGAAGGGGTGCTGTCCTAGCATGTACGATCCTCGCCATATCATCATCCGGCCGATCATCTCGGAGAAGTCTTACGACTTGATCGGGCAGAACCGCTACACTTTCGAGGTCGCGAAGACCGCCAGCAAGCCGCAGATCGGCCAGGCTGTCTCCGAGATCTTCGGTGTGACCGTGACGAGCGTGAACACGATGAACGTCACGGGTAAGCCTCGCCGCGTGCGTTACGCCAAGGGCAAGACGCGCGACTGGAAGAAGGCTGTCGTCACCCTCGCTGAGGGCGACACGATCGACATGTTCCCGTCGGTCTAAGCGTTTCGGACCCGCACGCGCGGGTGGCAAGGGTGTGAGAGCGGCTCAAGATGGAGCCGCCCGGCACCGTGGTAGTCCGGAGTCGACCGTCCAAGTCCCGGACGGATCGGCAATCGGACGGAAGGAGCACCAATGGGACTGAAGAAGTACAAGCCGACATCACCGGGTCGCCGGTTCCAGTCGGTCTCCGATTTTGCGGAGATCACCTCGACGACGCCGGAGAAGTCGCTGCTCGAGCCGCTTCCCAAGAAGGGCGGGCGCAACAACAACGGCCGCATCACCACGCGTCACCAGGGTGGCGGTCACAAGCGCCGGTATCGTCGCATCGACTTCAAGCGCAACAAGGATGGCGTGCCGGCCAAGGTCGCGACTATCGAGTACGACCCGAACCGCTCGGCCCGCATCGCCCTGCTGCACTACGCTGACGGCGAGAAGCGCTACATCCTCGCGCCGAAGGGCCTGAAGGTCGGCGACACCCTGCTCAACGGTAAGGGTGCCGACATCAAGCCGGGTAACGCACTGCCGCTCGCCGACATTCCTGTCGGTACGGTCGTGCACGCGGTTGAGCTCCAGCCTGGCAAGGGCGCCGCTCTCGCTCGCTCTGCGGGTACGTCCATCCAGTTGATGGGCAAGGAGGGTGGCTACGCCATCGTGCGTATGCCGAGCTCCGAGATGCGCCGCGTGCTCATCACCTGCCGCGCGACCATCGGAGAGGTCGGCAACTCCGATCACTCCAACATCTCGATCGGTAAGGCCGGACGCAATCGCCACCTTGGCAAGCGCCCGACCGTCCGCGGTACCGCGATGAACCCTGTCGACCACCCGCATGGTGGTGGCGAGGGCAAGAACAAGTCCGCCGGTCGTCACCCGGTCACCCCGTGGGGCGTGCCGACCAAGGGTCACCGTACCCGCAGCAAGAAGAAGGCGTCCAACGCCCTCATCATCCGTCGGCGCAAGAAGTAGCGAGAGGAGTCATCCATGAGCCGCAGCCTCAAGAAAGGGCCGTTCGTGCAGCCTCGTCTCCTCGAGCGTATCCACTCGATGAACGAAGCCGGCGAGAAGAAGGTCATCAAGACGTGGTCGCGTTCGTCCACCATCTTCCCGGAGATGGTTGGTCACACAATCGCTGTGCATGACGGCCGCAAGCACGTTCCCGTGTACGTAACCGAGTCGATGGTCGGTCACAAGCTCGGCGAGTTCTCGCCGACCCGCACGTTCCGCGGGCACGCCGCCGACAAGAAGAAGGGCAAGAGGTAGGAGATGGAAGCCAGAGCCGTTGCAAGATTCCAGCGGGTGAGCCCGCGCAAGGCGCGTCTGGTCGTCGACCTCATCCGCGGCAAGTCCGTGGAAGAGGCCCGCACCATCCTGCGCTTCTCGCCCCGGGCCGCATCTGAGATCGTCGAGAAGACGCTCAACAGCGCGGTCGCCAACGCCGAGCGCAACCTGCGCGTCAAGGCCGAGGACCTCGTCGTGGGCACGACGTTCGTGGACGAGGGTCCGACCATCAAGCGGATCCGTCCGCGCGCGATGGGCCGCGCGTTCCGCATCAACAAGCGTACGAGCCACATCACTGTGGTCGTCAAGCAGCGAGAGGGGGCGTAGGCGCCTCATGGGACAGAAGGTTTACCCCGTCGGCATACGTCTGGGCATCACCGAGAACTGGCGCTCTCGCTGGTACTCGGGCAAGGAGTACGCGCGAACGGTCGAGAATGACGTCGCGATCCGCCGCTACCTGTCGGCTCGCCTTCGCCGCGCCGCGGTCAGCCGCGTAGACATCGAGCGCAAGGGCGAGAAGACGGCCATTGAGTTGTACACCGCTCGCCCCGGCATCGTCATCGGCAAGAAGGGCGCCGAGGTCGACGTCCTGCGTAAGGGTCTCGAGAAGCTCACCGGTGGTCCGGTCTCGGTCAACATCATCGAGATCAAGCGGCCAGAGCTCGACGCGACGCTTATCGCACAGTCAGTTGCCGAGCAGCTTGAGGGTCGTGTGGCTTTTCGCCGCGCGATGCGCAAGGCGGTCGCGTCTTCGATGAAGAGCGGCGCGCTTGGCATCCGGATCCAGTGCTCAGGTCGCCTCGGTGGCGCCGAGATGGGTCGTCGGGAATGGTACCGCGAGGGTCGGGTCCCGCTGCACACGCTGCGTGCCAAGATCGACTACGGCACTGCTGTCGCTCACACCACGATGGGCGCCTGCGGCGTGAAGGTCTGGGTCTACCACGGTGAGGTCCTTCCTGGACAGAAGCCACCCACGCCCGCGATCGAGGGCACTCGTGCGCCTCGTCCGCGCCGTGAAGGAAGAAATGAAGGGAGGCGGTAGGATTGCTGCTCCCGAAGCGTGTAAAGCACCGTAAGGTTCAGCGTGGCAGCAACTGGAAGGGCGACGCCAAGGGTGGTACCCAAGTCCACTTCGGCGAGTACGGCCTGAAGGCCCTGGAACCCGCTTGGATCACGAACCGCCAGATTGAGGCGGCACGTGTTGCGATGACCAGGTACATGAAGCGTGGCGGTAAGGTCTGGATCAACATCTTCCCGGACAAGCCCGTCACCCAGAAGCCGGCCGAAACCCGTATGGGTTCGGGCAAGGGTAACCCCGAGAAGTGGGTCGCCGTCGTCAAGCCCGGCCGCATCATGTTCGAGGTCGCCGGCGTGCCGGAAGAGGTTGCCAAGGAAGCGATGCGTCTGGCTGCTCACAAGCTGCCGATCAAGACGCGTTTTGTTACCCGTGCCGACAGTGGCGGGGAGGCGTAGATGAAGAACACCGAGATCCGCGCTTATGACGAGGCTGAACTCGTCAGCAAGCTGAAGGCTGCCCGTGCAGAGCTGTTCAACCTCAGGTTCCAGCTCGCCACCGGACAGCTTGACAACACCGGCCGTATCGCGGCCGTGAAGAAGGACATCGCGCGGCTTCAGACTGAGGTCCGCGCCCGTGAGCTCGCCGCCGCTCGCGAAGCGGCCGCTTCATAAGGTGAGTGAGGAGAGTCATGACTGAAGAGCGCAACCGCCGCAAGGTGCGTCAGGGGCTGGTCGTCTCGGCCGCCAGTGACAAGACCTGCGTCGTGGCCGTCGCGGATCGCAAGAAGCATCCGTTCTACGGCAAGATGATCACCCGCACCGCCAAGTATCACGTGCATGACGAAGAGAACACGTGCGGAGTAGGCGACACCGTGACGATCATGGAGACCCGGCCGCTGTCCAAGCTGAAGCGCTGGCGTCTTCTCGAAGTCGTCGAGAGAGCCAAGTAAGAAGGTCTCGCAACTGTGACCACTGGCGTTGGCCGCCGAGGACACTGAGCGAGCAGGTAACCGGAGGAAGCGATGATCCAGGCAGAAACACGGCTCAAAGTCGCCGACAACTCGGGTGCGCGCAAGGTAGCGTGCATCAAGGTGCTCGGCGGCTCGAAGCGCCGTTACGCCCATCTGGGCGACGTGATCGTGTGTTCCGTGAAGGAGGCTCTCCCGAACGGCCAGGTCAAGAAGGGTGAGGTCGTGCGTGCCGTCGTCGTCAGGACGGTCAAGGAAGCACGCCGACCGGACGGCAGCTATATCAAGTTCGATGACAACGCCGCCGTCATCATCGACCAGCAGGGCAATCCGCGCGGTACGCGCATCTTCGGCCCGGTCGCTCGCGAGCTGCGCGACCGCCGCTACATGAAGATCGTGTCGCTCGCGCCCGAGGTGCTCTAAGGAGGCAACGAATATGACTAAACTGAGCATCCGCACGGGCGACAAGGTGAAGATCCTTGCCGGCAAAGAAAAGGGCAAGGAGGGCAAGGTTCTTGCGACCCTGCCGCACAAGGAGCGTGTGATCGTCGAGCGCGTGAACCTGATCAAGAAGGCTACGCGCCCGACCCAGAACAACCCCAAGGGCGGCATTCTCGAGATCGAGGCGCCCCTGCACGTCAGCAACGTGATGCTGATTTGCCCGAAGTGCTCGGCGCCGACGCGCATCGGGCGCAGGCGTGAAGACGGCGTGCGTATCCGCGTGTGCAAGAAGTGTGGAAACGACATCGACGGCTAGAGCCGGCCGGTGTTTGTGGCTCCCCGCAGCCGCGGGGAGGCGTAGGGTCAGAAATCCTGCGCTGAGAACCCCAGAAGAAGGATGAGGACGCAGATGGCTCCAAGACTCAAAGAGAAGTACCTGACCGAGGTGGTTCCGGCACTGCGTGAGCAGCACGGGTACGCCAACGTCAACGAGGTTCCCAGGCTTCAGAAGATCGTCGTGAACATGGGCGTTGGCGCCGCGGTACAGGACGCCAAGCAGCTCGACTCCGCGATCTCGGACCTGCGCACGATCACCGGCCAGCAGCCGATGGTCACGCGGGCCAAGAAGTCGATCGCCGGATTCAAGATCCGCGAGGGCATGGCCATCGGCGCCAAGGTGACCCTGCGCGGCGATCGAATGTGGGAGTTCTTCGATCGTCTGCTCGGTGCCGCGATTCCGCGTATCCGCGACTTCCGCGGCCTGCCGGCCACGAGCTTCGATGGGCGCGGCAACTACTCGATGGGCATCACCGAGCAGCTGATCTTCCCCGAGGTCGATTACGACCAGGTCGATCGGGTGCGCGGCATGGACATCACGTTCGTAACCAGCGCGAAAACAGACGAAGAGGCCAAGGCGTTGCTTGACGCGTTCGGCTTCCCGTTCAAGCGATAGCGAATAAGACCGTTCGGCGGACTCGATACCGCCAAAACAACGGAGGTTAGAAGTGGCAAAGAAGTCGATGATCGCCAAGGCGAAGCGCGAACCCAAGTTCAGCGTTCGCCGGTACAACCGCTGCAGCAGGTGTGGCCGCCCTCGCGGTTACTACCGCCAGTTTGGACTGTGCCGTGTGTGCCTGCGAGAGATGGCGGGCCGTGGCGAGCTCCCGGGCGTGCGCAAGGCCAGCTGGTAAGCGCGGACCTGAGAGGCCGGCTTCGAGAAGCGCAACAGCCACGGGCACTTGCGGACTCTCGAAGCGGACATCCCGGACCATAGGAGGACCCAGGAATGAGCATGACCGACCCTATCGCCGATATGTTGACGCGCGTGCGCAACGCTAACTCGGCATACAAGAGCTCGACGACGATGCCTTCGTCCAAGAAGCTCGTTGAGCTGGCGCGCATCCTCAAAGAAGAGGGCTACATCGAGGATTACCGCGTCATCGAGGCAACTCCTCAGGACCAGCTTGAGATCACTCTCAAGTACGGTCCGCGCAAGGAGCGCACCATCACCGGCCTGCGCCGTATCAGCAAGCCGGGCCTGCGCGTGTACGCCAAGAAGGACGAGCTCCCGCGCGTGCTGGGCGGCCTTGGTGTGGCAATCATCTCCACGTCACGCGGTGTGATGGCTGACCGTGACGCACGTAAGGCCGGAGTCGGCGGCGAGGTCGTCGCCTACATCTGGTAACCGACGAGGACTGAAGGAAAGGAGCGTAACGCCGTGTCTCGAATCGGCAAGCAGCCAATCCCGGTCCCGTCTGGGGTCGAGGTGAAGATCGAAGGCTCCACGGTTACCGTGAAGGGCCCGAAGGGTGAGCTCAGCCAGAGCTTCTCTGAGCTCATGAGCATCGCGATGGAAGACGGTGCGGTCGTTGTGACGCGTCCGGACGATAGCCGAGAAGCCCGCTCGCTTCACGGCCTGACCCGCACGCTCATCGCCAACATGGTGACGGGTGTCTCGGAAGGCTTCTCGAAGAACCTTGAGATCGTGGGCGTCGGATACCGCGCGACGCTGAACGGTAGCAACCTCGAGCTCGCGCTCGGGTTCAGCCACCCCGTCGTCGTCACGCCGGAGGAGGGCATCACCTTCACCGTTCCGGCCCCGACGAAGATCACGGTAAGCGGCATCGACAAGCAGCGCGTCGGCCAGATCGCCTCCGAGATTCGCGCCTGGCGCAAGCCTGAGCCGTACAAGGGCAAGGGTATCCGGTACGAAGGCGAGTACGTCCGCCGCAAGCTCGGCAAGGCCGCCAAGTAGCGATCGAGCGGCCCGCTCCAGGGCCGAGTGAGACGAGGAGAAGTAAGACATGGACAAGCTCAAGGCGAAGCAGGCGGCAGTTGCACGTCGTCGGCGCCGTGTCCGCGGTAAGGTCTCGGGCACCGCTGAGCGCCCGCGGCTCGCTGTTCACCGCACGAACGCCCACATTTACGCGCAGCTCATCGATGACCGTTCAGGCAGCACCCTGGTTGCGGCCTCGACGCTCACCCCTGAGCTGAAGAGCGCGCTCAAGTCCGGCTCGAACATCGAGGCCGCCAAGGCTCTCGGCGAGTTCGTCGGAAAGCGCGCTGTCGAGGCCGGCCTTACCGAGGTCGTGTTCGATCGTGGCGGTCGCCTGTATCACGGTAGGGTCAAGGCTCTGGCAGACGGTGCACGCAGCGCCGGCCTGAAGTTCTAAGGGAGGTCTGAGGTTATGGCGCGCAAGGAAGCCCCGGTGTCGGAGCTCCAAGAGAAGGTTGTCTACATCAACCGCGTCTCCAAGGTCGTCAAGGGAGGCCGTCGGTTTGCCCTGACCGCGCTCGTCGTGGTCGGCGATGGTGAAGGCAACGTCGGCGTCGGTATGGGCAAGTCCCAGGAAGTGCCCATCGCCATCAAGAAGGGCATCGACGACGCGAAGAAGAACATGTTCAAAGTGCCGATTGTCAACGGCACTATCCCGCACGAGATCTACGGCGAGTTCGGTGCCGGCCGCGTGCTGCTCAAGCCCGCCTCGGTGGGTACCGGCGTTATCGCTGGCGGTCCGGTACGTCCGCTGCTCGAGCTGGCGGGCATCACCGACGTACTCACCAAGTCGCTGGGTTCGGCGAACGCCCTGAATATCGTCAAGGCCGCCGCTGAGGGACTCAAGTCACTGTCCTCCGCCGAAGAGGTCGCGCGCCGTCGTGGCAAGACCGTGGCGGAGATCTACGGTTGGGAGGAGTAACGTGGCAAAGGCAGCCGCTCCCAAGAGGATCAAGGTCACCCAGATCCGGTCGACCATCAGTTGTCCGAAGGACCAGAAGGCGACGGTAAAGGCGCTGGGTCTCAAGCGCATCAACGACAGTATCGAGAAGGACGACTCGCCTGCAGTGCGAGGGATGGTCTTCAAGGTACGACACCTCGTAGAGGTCGAAGAGCTGTAAAGGCGAAAGACCCGGCACACGCCGGGTCGTCGCTTCGTTTGCAGTAGTTGGAACATCGAGTCAGCCGGCGGCGAGCGGCCGGCGCGGTCCTTCGAGGGCCGAAAGCGAAAAGGAGAAGAACGAAATGCAGATTCACGACCTCTTTCCGGCGCCCGGGTCCAAGAAGGACCGCAAGCGCGTTGGCCGCGGTCACGGCTCCGGTCACGGTGGCCGCTCCGGTCGCGGTAACAAGGGTCAGGGCCAGCGCGCCGGCGGAACCAAGGGTCCGGGCTTCGAGGGTGGACAGACGCCGCTCGCGATGCGCCTGCCCAAGCTCCCTGGGTTCAAGAACCGCAATCGCATTGAGTACGCGGTCGTCAACATCTCGCGTCTCGATGGCCTCTTCAACGAGGGCGAGACCGTCGACGCCGAGTCGCTCGTTGCTCGTGGTGTCATCAAGTCCATCGCCACCCCGGTCAAGGTTCTCGGCGATGGTGAGCTCGGCAAGAAGCTCACGGTGAAGGTTGACAAGGCCTCCACCTCGGCCAAGGCGAAGATCGAAGCTGCGGGAGGGACGGTCGAGACGTCGTGCTAGCTGCCATTGCGAATGCGTTCAGGGTTCCGGACCTTCGCAAGAAGATCCTGTTCACCCTTGCGATCATCGCGATCTACCGAGTCGGCTCGCACGTCCCGGCTCCGGGCGTGAACATCGGGGTCATCGAGGCAGCGGTCGAGGGCCAGGCAGCGCTTGGCC
Source organism: uncultured Eubacteriales bacterium (assembly GCA_964492775.1). Classification (GTDB taxonomy): domain Bacteria; phylum Actinomycetota; class Coriobacteriia; order Anaerosomatales; family PHET01; genus WRDS01. The sequence goes on from CAZBLH010000006.1 coordinate 10,402, forward strand.
TGCTGAACCTCTTCAGCGGCGGAGCGCTCGAGCAGTTCGCGGTCTTCTCGCTCGGCATCATGCCCTACATCACCTCGTCGATCATCATGCAGCTGCTCCAAGGCGTCATTCCGACTCTTGAGCGGTGGCAGAAGGAGGGCGAGGCCGGACAGCGGCGCATAACCCAGATCACACGCTATCTCACTCTGGGTATCGCGCTCGTGCAGGCGCTCGGCCTTCTGACCGTTTTCCGCTCCGCAGGGGCGATCGCGACGGGCGATATCCCGGGAGCGCCGCCAGTGGCGTTCACGTACGCTGTCGTCGTGGTGACGCTTATCGCGGGTACGGCCCTGATCATGTGGTTCGGCGAGTTGATTACGCAGCGCGGAATCGGGAACGGTATGTCGCTCCTGATCTTCGCCTCCATCGTCGCCCGATTCCCGATCGCGGTGGTCCAGTCCGTGCAGTTCGGCAACGTCGGATTCACCATCGCGATGCTGGTGATCGTGCTTTTCATTATCGCCGCAATTGTGACGATGGAGCGCGCGCAGCGCCGCATTCCGGTGCAGTACGCAAAGCGCGTGGTGGGACGCAAGGTCTATGGCGGCTCGGGCACTTACATCCCGCTAAAGATCAACGGCGCCAACGTCGTGCCGATCATCTTCGCAACCGCCATCCTCTTCTTCCCGACGCAGATTCTCCAGCTGTGGCCGAACCCGCCTCAGGGCGTCACGGACTTCGCGAACGCTCTTGCTCGGGGACCTGTGAACTGGTCGCTCGAGTTCGTGCTCATCGTCTTCTTCACGTACTTCTATACGTCGATGGTGTTCAACCCGATCGACCTGGCCGACAACCTGCGCAAGAACGGTGGCTTCATTCCCGGCGTGCGTCCGGGCAACGCGACCGTGCGCTACATCGAGAACGTGCTTAACCGAATCACTCTGCCAGGCGCGCTGTTCCTCGGTGTTATTGCTGTCGTGCCGTCAATCATTTTCAGCGCGACCCAGAACACGTTGGTGCAGCAGTTCGGCGGTACGTCCATCTTGATCATGGTGGGCGTGGCGCTGGAGACGATGACGCAGATCGAGAGCCAGCTGAAGATGCGTCACTACGACGGTTTCTTCAAGTAGAGGAGAAGCTCGTGAACATCATCCTGCTCGGAGCGCCGGGTGCCGGCAAAGGCACTCAGGCAGCGAAGATAGTTGAGACATACAACACGCCCCATATCTCTACGGGCGACATCCTGCGGGCGGCGGTTGCCAACCAGACGCCGCTCGGGCTTGAGGCCAAGCGCTTCATGGATGCCGGCGAGCTCGTTCCCGACGAGGTGGTTATCGGCCTGGTGAAGGACCGACTGTCCGAGCCAGACACCGCGGCTGGTTTCATCCTCGACGGGTTCCCGCGCACGGCGGCGCAGGCCGAGGCCCTTGACCGTGAGCTCGCTTCGCTCGGCAAGAAGATAGAGGCTGCGATTGCGATCACGGTCGCGCCGGAGGTCATCGTCGAGAGGCTCACTTCGCGGCGGACCTGCAAGGCGTGTGGACGAATCACCAACGTGGCCGAGGGCGACGCCTGCTCGGTGTGCGGTGGAGAGCTGTACCAGCGGGATGACGACAACGAGGCGACTGTACGCAACCGCCTTGAGGTCTACGAGCGCTCGACCGCCCCGCTTATCGAGCACTACAGCAGCGCCGGCGTGCTGCGAGAGATCGATGGCGACCGGCCCGTCGATGTGGTATGGGCAGATGTCCAGGCAGCGCTGGAGGCAGCGGTCGAGCAGTGATCGTCCGCAAGTCGGCATCGGAGATCGAGGTCATGGCCGAGGCCGGGCGCATCAGCGCCCGCGCCCTCCGGCTGGCTGGCGAGGCTGTGCGTCCCGGTGTGACCACAGCCGAGCTTGACGAGGTCGCCGAGGCGGCTATCCGCGAAGCAGGTGCCATACCGGCATTTCTCGGCTACCACGGGTTTCCCAAGACGCTGTGCACCTCGGTGAACTCGCAGGTGGTTCACGGGATCCCGTCCAGGAGCGTGAAGCTCTCCGATGGAGATATCGTCTCCATCGACGTCGGCGCGGTCTTCGAGGGTTACTACGGCGACAACGCGCGGACGTTTCCGGTCGGCACGATCGACGCCGAAACGCAGCGGTTGCTCGACGTGACCGAGGCGTCGCTGGATGCGGGCATCGCCGCGGCCAGAGCTGGCAACCGCCTGTACGACATCGGCAGTGCCGTGCAGACCGTGGCCGAGGCAGCCGGGTTCGGCGTGGTGCGGGAGTATGTGGGTCATGGGATCGGCCGAGCGATGCATGAAGACCCGAATGTGCCGAACTACGGACGCGCAGGGACCGGCCCAAAGCTCGAGGTCGGAATGGTCCTAGCCATCGAGCCGATGATCAATGCCGGCGGTGCGGCAGTGGAGTCGCTTGCAGACGGCTGGACGGTAGTAACGTGTGACAGTCGGCCATCCGCGCACTTTGAGCACACGGTGGCCGTGACCGAGTCAGGGCCGCGGATCCTGACGGTGGAATGAACAAGCGGTGGTGGCCTGGGGCATAGTGTCCGGCCTCTGGACGAGTAGACGCGGTTTGGGTTAATATATCCACTTGCGTATTCAGGCCCCCAAGCGGTATCGGGAGAGAATGACGAAGAAAGACGACGCCATAGAGCTCGAAGGCACGGTTATCGAGCCCCTGCCCAACGCGATGTTTCGCGTGGAGCTGGAGAACGGCCACAAGGTACTTGCGCACATCTCCGGCAAGATGAGGATGCACTACATCCGTATCCTGCCAGGGGACAAGGTCGTGGTGGAGCTTTCTCCGTACGACCTCACGCGTGGGCGCATTACGTACCGTTACAAGTAATTGCGATTGGAACGGCCTCTTGGCGAGGCGTCATCCATCGGTCTCTGGACACACCCGGAGCCGTGGATGAGGAAGAGACAGAAAACGCCTGCGGCTGGGCGTGGAGATAGATCTTAGAGAGTCACTGAGAAAGGAAGAACCGACGATGAAGGTGCGTCCTTCTGTCAAGAAGATGTGCGACAAATGCAAGATCATCCGTCGGCACGGGCGGGTATTGGTCATCTGCGACAACCCGCGTCATAAGCAGCGTCAGGGCTAGGAGGGAACCGAGTGGCCCGTATTGAAGGTGTCGACCTTCCCCGCGAGAAGCGGATAGAGATCGGCCTCACTTACATTTTTGGCATCGGTCTTACGACCAGCCAGCAGATTCTGCGCGAGACCGGCATCAATCCGGACACGCGTACTCGCGACCTCACCGAAGAAGAGGTCGTTCGCCTGCGTGAGTACATCGACAAGAACCTGAAGGTCGAAGGAGACTTGCGCCGCGAGACCGCCCAGAACATCAAGCGCCTTATGGAGATCGGCTGCTATCGTGGCCTGCGCCACCGCAAGGGCCTGCCGGTCCGCGGTCAGCGCACGCACACCAATGCACGCACCCGCAAGGGCCCGCGTCGCCAGATCGGCGCGAAGAAGAAGGGCAAGTAACGCATGGCCGCTAAGAAGAAGAACGTTCGTACCAGGCTCAAGCGCAGCGAGAGAAAGAACATCGCTGTGGGTCAGGCCCACATCAAGAGCACGTTCAACAACACGATCGTGAGCATCACCGACCCGTCGGGCAACGTGATCTCCTGGCAGTCGGCTGGCACCGTGGGCTTCAAGGGCTCGCGTAAGTCGACGCCGTTCGCCGCTCAGCTGGCCGCCGAGGCCGCTGCAAAGATGGCGCAGGAGCACGGGCTTCGCAAGGTCGCCGTGTTCGTGAAAGGGCCGGGCTCGGGTCGCGAGACTGCGATTCGCTCCCTGCAGGCCGCTGGACTCGAGATCTCGAGCATCCAGGACTGCACTCCCATTCCGCACAATGGCTGCCGGCCGCGTAAGCGCCGCCGGGTCTAGCTGAATCCGAAAGGAAAGTAGATGGCACGTTACACCGGGGCGGACTGCCGCAGGTGCCGCCGCGAGGGGATGAAGCTCTTCCTCAAGGGCGACAAGTGCTACATGGACAAGTGTCCTGTGGAGAAGCGCCCGTACCCGCCTGGACAGGCGGGCAAGAAGCGCCCGCGCGACAGCGAGTACCGCATACAGCTGCGTGAGAAGCAGAAGACCAAGCGTATCTACGGCCTGCTTGAGAAGCAGTTCCGTGGGTACTATGAACTGGCGAGCCGCCAGCAGGGCATCACGGGCGAGAACCTGCTCCGCCTGTTGGAAAGCCGTCTGGACAACGTCGTGTACCGGCTCGGCTTTGCCAAGTCTCGCGATGAGGCACGCCAGATCGTTCGGCACAACCACATAACCGTCAACGGCAAGCGAGTGAACATCCCGTCGTACCGCGTACGTCCGGGCGATCTCGTGGCCGTGGGTCCGAAGTCCCGCGACCTGCTCGTCATCAAGACGTCGCTCATCTCCTCGGAGAAGATCGAGGTTCCCGGATGGCTCGAGGTCGACCTCGAGAAGCTCCACGGCAAGGTTCTGTCGCTGCCGACGCGCGAGATGATCGACGCGCCCGTCCGCGAGCAGCTCATCGTCGAGCTGTACTCGAAGTAACCGGAACCGTTCAGCCAGGGAGGCTGCTTGATGACTGAGTTCATGAGGCCCCAAGTCACGGTCGAACAGATCGACGACCGGGTCGCGCGTTACGTGGTCGAACCGCTTGAGCGCGGTTTCGGCTACACGCTCGGCAACTGCATACGCCGTGTGCTGCTCTCGTCGCTGCAGGGAGCTGCCGCTACCTCAGTGCGCATCGAGGGTATCCAGCACGAGTTCGCCTTCATCGAGGGCGTCCGTGAGGATGTGACTGACATCGTCCTCAACGTGAAGGGCCTCGTATTCCGCGAGAGCGGCGTGGGTGCCGGCGAAGCTGTTGCCACGCTGTCGGTGACCGGGCCCGCTGTCGTTACGGGTGCGGACCTGAACGTCCCGACCGAGTTCGAGCTGGTCAACCCCGATCACGTCATCGCGAACCTCAATGAGGGCGCGAAGTTCGAGATGAGCATCCGCATCGGCGTTGGCCGTGGGTACGTCTCGGCGGACCGCAACAAGCGCGCTGGCGACCCCATCGGCGTCATCACCGTTGACTCTCTGTTCTCGCCGGTCAGCCGCTGCACGTACGTGGTTGAGAACACGCGAGCCGGAGAGCGCACTGACTACGATAAGCTCACGCTCGAGGTGGAGACGAACGGCGCGATCGATCCGAGCGATGCAGTTGCTCGGGCCGGACAGATCATCGACGAGCACATGATGCTGTTCGTGGAGCAGGCCGTGTCGACCCTGCCTGAGGAGGGCATCTTCACCGCCCCTGCCGACGACGGTGCAACCCTGCTCGACACGCCAATTGAGGAGCTGGACCTGTCGGTACGCTCCTACAACTGCCTCAAGCGCCAGGGCGTGAACACGATCGGGCAGCTTACGCAGTGCTCGGAGCAGGATCTGCTCAACATACGGAACTTCGGCGCGAAATCGATCGAAGAGGTCAAGGACAAGCTTCAGCAGATGGCTCTCGGGCTGAAGCCGTAGGCATTAAGGAAACCTGGACAGATGAGACATCTCAAGAAGGGTCGCAAGCTCGGCACCGACGCGTCGCACACCAAGGCGATGCTCAAAAGCCTTGCCGTCGCCGTGCTTGCCAATGACCGCATCAAGACGACCGAGACTCGCGCCAAAGAGGTTCGGCCGCTGGTAGAGAAGGTCATCACTTGGGCCAAGAAGGGTGACGTGCACTCGCGCCGTCTCGCCCTCGCGGCCATCGGCGACAAGGAAGTCGTCGCCAAGATCTTCTCGGAAGTCGAGCGGTTCGAAGGGCGCGATGGCGGGTACACCCGCATCCTGAAGCTTGGCCCCCGCAAGGGCGACGCCGCGCCGATGGTGATCATGGAGCTCGTTGACTAGCGAGTTCCACGAACAGATAGCGATACCATGTGAGGGCCTCCTTTCCGAAGGTGGCCCTCACGTGTGATTCGGGGAGCTTTGCTGCTGGCGCGGAGGCACGCGTGATTCGGTTCAACGATGTGAGCTTTGCATATGGCGGGATGGAGACCAACGCGCTCGTCGGCCTTCACCTGTCGCTTGAGCCTGGTGAGATGCTGGCTGTGCTCGGCTCCAATGGCTCCGGCAAGTCCACGCTCGCGCTACTCACCAACGGTCTGCTTCTGCCGAGCACGGGAACCGTCACCGTTGATGAGCTTTCGACCGCAGACCCACAGACCCTCTTCGAGCTGCGCTCTCGTGTCGGCATGGTGTTTCAGCGTCCCGACGACCAGGTGGTTGCCACCTCCGTTGAGGATGACGTCGCGTTCGGTCCTGAGAACCTCGGCCTTGAGCGCGCCGAGATTCGCCGGCGAGTGGATGAGGCGTTGGCCGATGTCGGGCTCACTGGCCTTGAGCGCAGGGAGCCGCACCTTCTGTCCGGCGGGCAGAAGCAGCGCCTGGCAATCGCTGGCGCGCTCGCAATGCGGCCGCGCTACCTTGTGCTTGACGAGCCGACGTCCATGATCGACCCGGTCGGGCGCGAAGAGGTCAAAGACGTCCTCGCTAGAGTACGGGAGAGCGGTCGAGGCATCCTGCTCATCACCCATGACGTCACCGAGGTGCTTGCCGCCGATAAGGTGCTCGTGCTGGATGCTGGCAGGTGCGCATTTCAGGCCACACCCGCCGAGCTGCTCGGCAACGCGGCCCGGCTGGAGGAGTGGGGACTCGAGGCCCCGGCTATCTGGGACTTCGCCCTGCGACTACGAGCTCTAGGGCTGGATGTCCCGCTCGATGCCACGGACGCCTCCAGGATGGTCGACGCCCTATGGCGCTGATCCTAGACGGCGTCTCGTACGAGTACACGCTCGGCAAGCGCACTCTTGTCGCGGCCGTCTCCGACGTAAGCCTGTCGGTTGAGGTTGGCGAGGTCGTGCTGCTCGTGGGCGCGACGGGCTCGGGTAAGTCTACGCTGCTCAGGCTGGCATCGGGCCTGTTGGCTCCCAAGTCGGGGCGAGGCGAGATCGACGGCGAGCTGCTCACGCAGCGGTCTGCACGCGGGCGCGTCGGACTGATTTTCCAGGACGCCGAGAGCCAGCTGTTCGCCGACACGCTCGCCGATGACGTCGCCTTCGGGCCGCGCAATCTCGGGTTTTCGGCCGAGCAGGCGCGGGCAGAGGGCCTTGCTGCGCTTGCTGAGGTGGGGCTCGATCCCGAGGTCTTCGCGCCACGCTCGCCGTTCTCGCTCTCCGGTGGCGAGGCGCGTCGCGCCGCCATCGCCGGCGTGCTTGCGATGCGTCCGCGCTACGTGCTCGCTGATGAGCCGACCGCCGGTCTCGATCTCTCCGGTCGCCGAGCGGTCCGCGAGTTGTTGGTGCAGGCAAGCAAGCGCTCGGGCATAGTCATCGTCTCCCATCACGCCGAGGAGTTCCTCGAGATGGCCGACCGGGTGGTGGCGCTTGCCGGCGGGTCCGTCGCCTGGAAGGGGTCGTCGGCTGAGGCCGTAGCGAGGCCGGAGGTGTTTCTCGGCAGTGGGCTCGTTCCCCCTGTGCTGCTGGAGATCCAGGGCGAGCTGGTTCGGCGCGGGCTCGACCTGCCGAAGATCGAACTCGATCCGGTCAAGGCGGCCGAGGCGGTTGCCGTCGCGCTCAAGAGAGCGGGCCGCGTATGAGCGCGCGAGCCATGATCGGGCAGTACGTTCCCGGTGACTCGGCGGTCCACCGCCTCGACGCGCGGGCGAAGCTTGGCGTTGCTGCGGCGGTCACGGTTGCGCTCTTCACGGTGGACGCGTGGTGGAGTCTTGGGATCGTTGCGCTATTGGCGGCGGTGGCCGTCGTGGCGTCGCGGGTGCCGCTGTCGCTCATTGCGCGCGGGGTGCGCCCGGTCCTCTTCCTGCTGGCGTTCACCATCACCATCAACGCGCTGTTCCCCGCGCGTGCCTCTGAGACGCTGCTGGAGCTGGGTCCGATCATGGTGGACGTGGCCGGGCTCTCTCGCGGCCTGTTCTTCGGCGCGCGCATTCTTATCCTCATCCTCGGCACGTCTCTGGTGACGCTCACCACCTCGCCGGTCGCGCTCACCGACGCGCTCGCACAGATGATGCGCCCGCTCGCCCGGGTCGGCTTCCCGGTCGAAGACACCGCGATGATGATGTCGGTCGCGTTGCGCTTCATGCCGACCACCGCCGAGGAGGCCGAACGGATCGTCATCGCGCAAACCGCGCGCGGCGCCCGCTTCGACTCCGGGGGGCCGGTGGCGCGCGCTCGTGCGTGGATCCCCGTGCTCGTGCCGCTGTTCGTCCGTCTATTCCGTCGCGCCGATGACCTTGCCATCGCCATGGAGTCGCGCTGCTACCGAGGCTCGGGCCGCACCCGCCTGCGTGAACCGGTGATGCGCGCGGGTGACTGGATCACGCTTGGTGCGGCGCTGGTGTTCGCCGTCGCTCTGGTCGCGTTCGGCCGGACGTGGTAGGAGAGGGTATGGCCGAGAAGAGTCCACCCATCGCACTCACCGTCGCCTATGATGGCTCCGGATTTCACGGCTTCGCTCGGCAACCGGGGCTTGCCACGGTGCAGGGGAGCATTGAGTCCGCGCTGGAGACGCTGTATCGCGCGCCCATCGAGACCGTCGGGGCAGGACGGACCGATGTGGGCGTGCACGCGCTCGGGCAGGTCATCTCGTTCGAGCCGCCCGAACCCGTCAGTGCCGACGCGCTGTCGCGACTCGTGCGCTCGCTGAACGCGCTTGCCGGTCCCGGCATCGTGGTCCGCCACGCACGGCTCGCAAGCCCGGAGTTCTCGGCGAGGTTCTCGGCGACCTCGCGTGAGTACCGCTATCGGATCGTCGACGGTCCGGTTCCGGCGCTGTTCCTGGAGCGCTTCGCCTGGCACGTCCTCGCCGTGCTCGACGAGGAGTCCATGCGCGAAGCAGCGACGTATCTAATCGGCGAGCATGACTTCAAGAGCTTCTGTGTGACACAGTCTGCCGAGGGTAAGCCCACGGTTCGTCGGCTCGACTCGGTCGAGGTGTATCGCGAGGAGCACCTCGGAGAGGCATGCCTGACGTTGCGCATCATCGGCAGCGGGTTTCTGCATTCGATGGTTCGCGTGATAGCAGGGACGCTTGTGGAGGTGGGCGCGGGACGCCGCGTGCCCGGCTATGCCGCCGACGCGCTGGCGGCTCGCGAGCGTTCGGCTGCGGGTCCCACGGCGCCGGCCAAGGGGCTCACGCTCTGGCGAGTCGAGTACCCGGCCGACGTGTGGTTGTAGACGCGGCGAACCGCACACATGCGTCTTCCACACCGCAGATAGGATACGCCCGGATGCGTGTCCAGTTTGACGCACCAGAAAGGCGCCGATAGAATAGCAGGGTTCGTTTCCGCTAGCCCCGTGACACGAACAGCGTTTGTCGATTCCAGTTGGAGGACGAAGTTGAAGACCTACCACGCCAAGCCGGGCGAAGTCGAGCGGGAGTGGCTGCTCGTCGACGCTACGGACATGGTGCTCGGCCGTCTTGCGAGCGAGATTGCCCAGATTCTCAAGGGTAAGCGCAAGCCCGCCTACACGCCGCACGTCGACACGGGTGACTTCGTCGTCGTCATAAATGCCGAGAAGATCCGCCTGACCGGCAACAAGGCGAACACCAAGAACTACTACTCCCACAGCGGTTTCCCCGGTGGCCTCAAAGAGGTCTCCTTCCAGCGCATGCTGGACAAGCATCCCGAGCGGATCATCGAGAAGGCCGTCAAGGGCATGCTCCCGAAGAACACGCTCGGTCGAGCGATGGGCAAGAAGCTCAAGGTCTACGCCGGCCTCGAGCACCCGCACCAGGCTCAGAAGCCGCGTCAAATCACCCTGGAGGCCTAGCACATGGCTGAGAACAAGGCAGTCTACCTCGGCACCGGCCGCCGCAAGAACGCGGTGGCGCGCGTGCGCCTCACGCCGGGCACCGGTGTGATCACCGTCAACAAGAAGCCCGCGAGCGAGTACTTTGGCCGCGAGGCTCTTGTCACCTTCGCCATCACGCCGTTCAAGGTGACCGAGACCGTCGACCGCTTCGACGTCATCGCGACCATCGTCGGCGGCGGCGTCTCGGGACAGGCCGGGGCCCTTCGCCACGGTATCGCCCGTGCGCTGCTTGAGGCCGGCGATGGCTACCGCGGCGAGCTGAAGCGCGCCGGTCTCCTCCGTCGTGACCCGCGTATGGTCGAGCGTAAGAAGTACTACCTCAAGAAGGCCCGCAAGCGTCCGCAGTTCTCCAAGCGCTAGGGACGCGGCGCCCAGATTCGACTCATCCGGAGCCCGCCCGATGAAGGCGGGCTCCGTGTTTTACCCGAAAAGAGGAGCTTGATGAGTACTCGGCTGTTCGGCACTGACGGGGTACGTGGGATCGCGAACACCGAGATCACGCCCGAGCTCGCCTTCCGGCTCGGCGAGGCAGCCGGCCACTATCTTGCGGAGAGAGGCAAGCGCGGCCGGATCGTCGTCGGCCGAGACACCCGCATTTCAGGCTCCATGCTCGAGGCGGCGATCGTCGCCGGTATCACCTCGAGCGGCGCCGATGCGCTGCTGGCAGGTATCATCCCCACGCCCGCAATCGCATTCTTGGTGCGGGAGCTCGGCGCTGACGGCGGCGTGGTCATCTCCGCAAGCCACAACCCGCCCGAGTACAACGGGATCAAGCTCTTCGACCGGGAGGGCTTCAAGCTCTCCGATGAGCTGGAGCTGGAGATCGAGGAGTTCTGCTCGGTACGGGAGGGATTCGAGCGACCCACGGGTGGCGAGGTCGGCACGAGCACGCCAATCGACGATGCGGCCGAGCGATACATCGCCCACGCAGTCTCGACGGTGGACTGCTCCTTCTCGGGGATGCGCATAGCGCTGGACTGCGGCCACGGCGCCTCGGCGGTGGCGACACCGGAGGCGTTCCGGCGCCTCGGCGCCGGGGTCGTCTCGATCAACTGCGATTGGACCGGTACTGACATCAACGTCGGGTGCGGGTCCACGAACCTCCAGCCTTTGGCGGACCTGGTCCGCGAAGGCGGCTTCGACCTCGGCATCGCTCATGATGGTGACGCCGACCGCGTGCTCGCCGTCGACGAGACCGGGGCCGAGGTGGATGGCGACCAGATCATGGCGATCTGCGCGGCTAGGATGAAGGCGGCCGGCAAGCTGCCGCACGATCTGCTCGTGGCTACGGTGATGTCGAACCTCGGGCTACAGGTCGCCATGGGGGAGCGTGGGGTCACCGTCGTGAAGACGAAGGTCGGCGACCGCTATGTCCTCGAGCAGATGCAGGCGATGGGCGCGGCGCTCGGCGGCGAGCAGTCGGGCCACGTCATCTTCCTCGAGCACAACTCCACCGGCGACGGTCTCGTAACCGCACTGCAGCTCGCGTGTGCGGTATGCGAGGACGCGCGCCCACTCTCGGAGATTGCTGGGATCATGAAGCGGTACCCGCAGTCGCTCATCAACGTGCGCGTCGTCGACAGGGCTGGGCTCACCGTGAGCCACGTCATCCGGGACGCCATCAAGGCCGCCGAGGCCAGCCTCGGCGATCGCGGGCGTGTGCTGGTGCGGGCATCGGGCACCGAGCCCCTCGTGCGTGTGATGGCAGAGGCCGAGGACGAGGCAACGGCGGTCGAGGTGACCGAGAGACTCGCAGAGATCGTGCGCGCTGAGCTCGGCGAGGCTTAAGGGTCAAGCAGCAATCTAAGCCTGGCAGGTATCGCAGGCGAGGTCGAGACGAGTGCGGCTGCCAGTTCGCCGCTGCCACACGGCGTCATGTCACCTTGCCGTTGACCTAGCCGGTCTCCGGCGCTGGTACAATCGGCACAACACAACCAGACCGTTCACGCAACGGTGGAGAGGAGGCCATATACGAACCCTGACGGCGGCATCTGCCGCGAAGGAAGCGCCGGGCCTGCAGAAGCATGCAGGTGACGAGGCGGGGGTCGATCGAAGGATTCGGCGGATGGCCCCCCGGCTGAACCCACAGTCGTGACGTCGCTGACAAAGCCCGCGGGTGACCGAGGGGACAAAACGGCGACGCTTCGGGACCTGATCCTCCATGTCGCGCACGAGATGGTGCGCAGATCAAGTGTTGAGGAACAGACTACTCATGAAACCACGAGCCTAGAGAGGCTGGACCCTACCTATGTGCGGAATCGTTGGATATGCAGGGCCGCGAGAGGCGGCAAAGGTGCTGCTCGGCGGGCTTTCCCGGCTTGAGTACCGGGGGTATGACTCGGCGGGCGTCGCGATCATCCAGGGAGATGGGCTCTCCATTGCCAAGCGCGTCGGGAAGCTCGTGAACCTCGCCAACGCCCTCGAGACCACACCGCTGCCAGGCCAGGTCGGCATCGGCCACACACGCTGGGCCACCCATGGTCGTCCGAGCGAGGAGAACGCGCATCCCCATACGGACTGCACGGGACGTCTCAGTGTCGTCCACAACGGGATCATCGAAAACTACCTGGACTTACGTACCGAGCTCTCGGCCAACGGGCACGTGCTGACCTCCGAGACAGACACCGAGACGATCGCGCATCTCATCGAGGCCTACTACGAGGGCGATCTGCTCGATGCGGTGCGCAAGGCGACTCGCAAGCTTGAGGGAAGCTACGCGCTTGCAATCACCCATGCGGACCACCCCGATACGATCGTCGCCGCGCGCCGTGACTCGCCGCTGATCATCGGCAAGGGCGAGGGCGAAAACCTCGTTGCCAGCGATATCCCCGCAGTGCTCGAGTACACCCGCGAGGTCGTCGCGCTCCATGACAATGAGGTAGCGATAGTCACCGCGGACAGCATCGAGGTGTTCGACGCCCAGGGTGAGCGCGCCGAGCTTGAGTGCATGCACGTCGAGTGGGATCTCGAGGCTGCCGAGAAGGGCGGGTTCGAGGACTTCATGCTCAAGGAGATCTACGAGCAGCCCAAGGCGCTCCGCGAGACGCTGCGCGGCCGCATGATCGATGGTGAGGTGCAACTCTCGGAGCTCGCGATGACGCCGGAGCAGGTTCTCTCGCTCTCGCGCGTGTTCATCATCGCCTGCGGTACGAGCTATCACGCCGGCATCGTTGCCAAGGCTCTGATCGAGAAGTGGGCGCGCATGCCCGTCGAGATACAGGTCTCAAGCGAGTTCCGGTACAACGACCCGATCGTCGACGATGAGACGCTGGTTGTCGCCATCACCCAGTCCGGTGAGACCGCCGACACGCTCGCCGGCGTGCGGGAGGCCCGCGAACGCGGAGCGAAGGTCATCGCGATCACCAACGTGGTCGGAAGCCGCGTGACCCGGGAATCGGACGGCGTCTTGTACACGCATGCCGGTCCCGAGATCGGCGTGGCGGCCACCAAGACCTTCACTGCGCAGATCGCGGCGCTCACTGTGCTTGCACTCAAGCTGGCTCAGGTGAAGGGAACGCTCTCTCCCGAGCAGATCGGCCACCTCTGGAACGAGCTCGGCGAAGTGCCGGACATCGTTGAGGGTATCCTCGCCGGAATCGACACGATCGAAGCGTGTGCCAACGAGTACACGAACGCCACGAGTTCCCTGTTCCTCGGAAGAGGAATCGGCGTGCCCGTTGCGATGGAGGGCGCGCTCAAGCTCAAGGAGATCAGCTACATCCACGCCGAAGCGTACCCGGCGGGCGAAATGAAGCACGGTCCGATCGCTCTCGTGACCGAGGAACTCCCGGTTGTCGTTGTGGCGACTCAGGGTCACACCTACGAGAAGGTCGTCAGCAACATCCAGGAGGTGCGCGCTCGCGGCGCTCGGGTGATCGCCGTCGCCACCGCGGGCGATACCGACATCGAACGCCAGGCAGAGCACGTTCTGACGATACCTCCGGTCAGCGAGTCCCTGTCGGCGATCCCGGCAAGCATCCCATTGCAGCTGCTCGCGTACTACATAGCGAAGAAGCGGGGCTGCAACGTAGACCAGCCGCGCAATCTCGCCAAATCGGTCACGGTGGAGTAGACGCCGATGATCACCGGCCTCGGTGTCGATATCGTCGAGATCGCTCGGATGCGAGCCGCGCTTGAGCGCAGGCCGCGTCTCAAGGAGCGGCTATTCTCGGCTGAGGAGCGTGAGTACTGTGAGAAGCGGTCGAAGCCCGAGGTGCACTACGCCTTGCGCTTCGCTGCCAAAGAAGCAGTCCTGAAGGCGCTGGGAACGGGGTTCCGGGGAATGAGCTTCACGGACATCGAGGTTGTTCGCGAGGCGTCCGGCCGGCCCGTCCCGCGCCTGTCGGGGCGCGCCGCCGAGGTGGCTGCCGAAGCGGGTGTTGTGGAGATGCATCTCTCGCTCTCGTTCACGCACACGACAGCGGTCGCTTCGGCGGTCGCGATCACCGAGGGTTCCCGCCCGGAGAAGAATGAGCGCCCTGATCCGCGCGCAGAGCTCACCGCTCGCTTCAAGGAAGCGAAGAGCCTGCTCGACGAGGTCGACGGAGGAAGCCCAGGGTGTACCGAGTCCTGACAGCCGAGCAGTCGCGGGCCGTTGAGGCTGCGGCGGTCGAGGCCACCGGCGTCACGCTGGGCGAGCTGATGGAGCGAGCCGGAGCGCGAGTTGCCGAGGAGGTTGCGTCGCGATTCCCCACGGGTCGCGTCGTCGTGCTCGCGGGCCCCGGCAACAACGGCGGGGACGGCTGGGTGGCCGCGCGCGCCCTGCACGACGCCGGACGCGAGGTGCTTGTGCTCGCGATGCGCGAGCCGGACGCAAGCGCTGGCGGCGCGGCGGCCACCGCGGCGCGCGCCGCCCTCGCAAGCGGTGTCGTGTATCGCGTCGTCGGTCCTGAGGCGGCGCACGCCACCGCCGTCGGCGAGATCGCCGCCGGCGCAGCCGTCCTCATCGACGCGCTGCTGGGCACCGGGGCCCGCCTGCCGCTGTCGCCCGAGGTCGCAGGGTGGTGCGCGGCTGCCAACGCGAGCGGCGCGCCCATCCTCGCTGTCGATCTGCCCACCGGAGTCACCGCGGACTCGGGTGCTGTTGCCGATGGCGCAGTGCGCGCCGCTCTCACTGTGACGTTCACCACCCCGAAGCTCGGGCTCGTGACCTACCCGGCCGCGCACCACGCCGGCACCGTCGTCGTCGCCGATATCGGCGTGCCGCGCGAGATCTCCGACGTGCCAGGTGCGCCCGAGGTGCTTGCCTACCCGGAGATCGCGGAGTACGTGCCGATGCCTGCTCCTGACGCACACAAGAACAGCAGAGGTCGCGTGCTGGTAGTCGCGGGCTCCGCTCGCTACCCGGGCGCGGCGGTACTGGCGACGCGCGGCGCGCAGCGTCTGGGCGCGGGCTACGTCACGCTCGCGGTTCCGGATCCCGTCGTGACCATCGCCCAGGGACACCTTGTCTCCGCGCCTGTGGTAGGGCTGGCTGCTGACGGTGGAGCGTTTGCGCCGGCCGCTCTCGATGAGGCGCTGAAGCTTGCGGCCCAGCATGACGCCGTAGTCCTTGGCCCCGGGCTTACGCTTACTGACGGGGCGATGCGGTTCGCATTTGAGTTCTATGAGCAGTGCCCGGTGCATATGGTGGTCGATGCCGACGCTTTGGGTGCACTGGCCGCATCGGCATCATCGCTGCCCGCGCGGTCAGCGGCGACTATCCTGACCCCGCACCCGGGGGAGCTCGCACGCATGCTCGGCGATGCGGTCGATGCGGTGCAGACCGATAGGGTATCTTCATCAAGAAGGCTTGCTGGTGACGAGCGCGTGGTCGTTCTCAAGGGTGCCGGGACGGTCGTCTCTGGCTACGGCCGATCGGTCATTGTGACCTCGGGCAGCTCGGCACTTGCGACAGCCGGTACCGGAGACGTGCTTGCCGGAGCGATCGGAGCGCTTCTCGCCCAGCACGTGCGCGCATTCGACGCAGCAGTGCTCGGAGCGCACCTGCACGGACTCGCCGGCCAGCTCGCGGCAGAGGAGCTGACACCGGTATGCGTGACCGCCGATGACGTCGTGGGCTACCTGCCCGCAGCTGTTGCGGCGTTGCTGGCCGCCGAGTAGGACCTATGAGGAGGACACAGATGGCCGAAGCAGAGATCAGGGTCCGCGACATCATGACGCCGGATCCGGTGACTGTCAGCCGCGAGACGAGCGTGACCGACGCGGCGAAGCTCATGGCTGAGAACAAGGTCGGTGCGCTTCCAGTCGTTGATGGTGGCAAGCTAGTGGGAATCGTGACCGAGTCCGACCTCATCATGCAGGACGTGAAGCTGGAGTTTCCGACCTACATCCACCTGCTCGACGGGTTCATCATGTACCCGCCCTCGACGATCCGATTCGAGAACGAGCTGAAAAAGGCGGTCGCGGCGACTGTGAAGGACGTGATGACGCCGAATCCCGCCACCATCGGCGCGGATGCCACGATCGAGGACGTCGCCTCTACGCTTGCAGAACGTGAGATCTCGCGGCTGCCGGTGATTGAGGACGGCGCCGTGGTCGGCATCGTCTCCAAGCACGACATCGTTCGGGCTATCGCCCAGGGCCTCACCTGAAGATGACAGGGAATCGCTGGGCCTGGGTCGAGGTCGACACAGGCGCGATTGCCCATAATGTCGCCGCCCTGAAGGCCCTCACGCCCACAGGGACTGCCTTCATGGCGGTCGTGAAGGCGGACGGGTACGGGCACGGAGCCGTCCCGGTGGCGCGCGCAGCGCTTGCCGCGGGTGCGACACACATCGGGGTTGCGACTGTGGACGAGGGAGTCGCGCTGCGGGATGCCGGGATCACAGCGCCGGTGCATCTGCTTTCCGAGCCGCCAACGTCATCGGTGGGTATCGTTCTCGGCAGTGCGCTCGTCCCCGCGCTCTCGTCCGCCGAGTTCGCTCAGGCATACGGCGAGGCCGCTCGCGTGCGCGGCACAGACGCGGCCCCGTTCCATCTTAAGATCGACACGGGGATGCACCGGACCGGCGTGGCTGCGAGCGACGCGGCGCGGTTTGCGCTCTCGCTTCTGCGCTTCTCGGCGTTGAGGCAGACGGGCACGTTCACCCACTTCGCGACGGCAGACGTGCTGGGCGACTGGGACGTGGGCCGACAGCTTGAGCGGTTCCGTTCGGCGATCGATGAGATGCGTACCGAGGGCGTCGCGCCCGGTATCGTGCACGCCGCCAACTCTCCGGCGACAATCCTGGTGCCGGAGAGCCATTTCGACATGGTGCGGTGCGGCATCGCGATCTACGGGCTTCACCCCTCGCCGCACACCCGCGCCCGAGTGGACCTGCGGCCCGCGATGTCGGTGAAGGCGCGGGCAACGCGCGTGGCGCGCGTCGGCATGGGGGAGGGTGTGTCGTACGGTCTGACGTGGCGCGCGGCCGCGCCTACCGATGTGGCGACCTTGCCTCTCGGCTATGGCGATGGGGTGCACCGCGTCCTGTCAGGCACCATGCAGGTACTTGTCGGCGGCAAGCGTGCCCGGCAGATCGGGCGCGTGTGTATGGACCAGCTCATGGTCGAGGTGCCGAGGGGGGCAGACGTTACGCGTGGCGGCGAGTTCGTGCTGGTAGGAGAGCAGGGTTCTGAGCGCATCGCCCTCGAGGAAGTCGCCGAGCGGGCAGGCACGATCAACTATGAGATGGCCTGCGCGTTCGGCATGAGACTACCTCGCGTCTACCGCTGACCGAACTCTTCCCAACTTGACGCATCTCTCTTGTACAATGGGGCAGGAGGGGGCGATTGCCCGCCGAATAGTGTGTGTTGGCAAGCCGTTTTAGCTTCATGCCCGTAGTCCGATCGATGCCAGGGGGGCTTTTGTGGACGAGAACGTCCTTGAAGAGCTGGAGTTCCATAAGCAGACCGTCCAAAGCGACGAGAACTCCCCACTGCACCTGATCCGCGAGAAGGAGATTGAGATCTCCGGTCGGGTCCTCGCCGCGAAGCGCCAAGCGGATGAGATTGTGGCCGAAGCCCGCAAAGAGGCGGCGGCTCTCTTGTCTGCGGCGCACGAAGAGGCGTCCAAGCTCGCAGGGGAGCGCGACGAAGCGGCCAAGTCCGAGGTGGAGCGGATGAAGTCCGAGATTCACGCGGAGGCCGAAGGCGACGTCGCGAAGCTTGAGAGCACCATACAAGGCAAGAAGGCCGCGGCGGTCACTTGGGTGATCGACTCGGTCACGAGCGTCTAGTTACTGACAAGCGCCTACTACAAACGCGGGGGGAGGGGAACACATGCTCGTTCCGATGGCCCGGATCGAGATCATTGGACCCAAAGGTCTGTTCTTTGATGTCGTCAGCATGATCCATGATCAGGGCAAACTCCATATCGAGGATCTCTCTAAGAAGATCTCTCGTGGCGAAGTGCCCCTTGACCGGATGGAGGTAGTATCCGGTCAGGCACGTGATCGTCAGCAGATGGAAGAGCAGCTCATCCGCGTGCGTGCGATCTTGCGGGCGCTGGATACGGGCGATGCCCCGGTGGACAAGCAGGCGGTGCGCGAGGAGTACGCGCGCCTCTACGACCTCGAGCCGGAGCAGCTTGCCCAGGAGATCAGCGACGTTATCGCAGAGGTCGAGGATCGCACGGCCACACTGGCGGCCACACACACCGATCTTGAGTCAGAGGTTGCTCTGCTCGCTCGCTACGAGCCGATCCTCCAGAAGATCCAGCCGCTCGCACGCCAGGTCATCACGACCGGCAACTACGACTCGGTCGCGCTGCTCTTTGAGCGCCGCTACAAGTCGGGCATCGAGGCGCTCAAAGAAGAGTTCGACAAGCTCACCAACAAGCAGTACGAGATCGTGTCGACGGATGTTGACGAGGACACGACCGCTGCGATCGTCGTGTTCGGGAAGCAGTACTCGGACGCGGTCCACAAGTTCCTTGCTATCGAGAACATCAATCAGATCAGGCTGCCGAGCGGGTTCGAGGGCATGCCCTTTGACGCGGCGTATGACGAGCTCAAGAGCCGTCGTGCTTCCCTGCCGAGCGATCTCGACACCGTTCGCAAGGAGCTCGACGCGCTCTCAAACACGTGGGCCGTCAAGCTCACCGCCATCCGCGACGTGCTCATCGACAGGAACGCCGAGATTGAGGCTATCCCGAAGTTCGGACGCACCGAGTACGCGTTCGTGGTAAATGGGTGGATGCCTGTTGAGGATGTGCCTGAGCTGCGCCAGGCCATCAAAGAGCGCTGGGGCGATGACATTATCGTCGAGCAGCGTGAGATCAAGGAGAGCGAGTTCAAGGACACCCCGGTCGCTCTCAAGAACGATCCTCGGGTGGCTCCCTTCCAGGCGCTGGTCGGAGTTTACGGGACACCGCGTTACGGCACGCTCGACCCGACTTGGATGCTATTCGTCTTCTATCCGCTGATCTTCGGCATGATCGTTGGAGACCTTGGATACGGACTCATCATGCTCGGGGTCGTCCTGTGGCTTCGCAACAAGTTCAAGGAGAACCCGTCTATTCAGCTTGCGACGTCGGTCCTCGGACCTGCGGCCACGATGGTTGTCGTCTTCGGCATCATCTACGGCGAGTTCTTCGGTGATCTGCTTGGTCCGCACTACCTCAACTTGATCCGGCCGATCAACATACTGGGTGTGGAGTTACCATTCCACCGTGTCGGAGACGACCTGATCATCGTCTTCATGGGGATTGCCATCGCCTTCGGTGTGGTCCACGTGCTGCTCGGTCTCATCTTCGGCGTGATCAACGCCGTGAAGACCAAGAGCAGGCACCACCTGTGGGAAAAGGCGGGTATCTTGGTATTCCTGCTCGGCGTGATGGTGGCAGTCGCGGTCAGCCTGCCCTTCATTACCGGCAGCTTCGGAACGTGGGCGAAGGGGGCCCAGTTCCTGTTCGCCGCCCTTGCGCTCGGCGGGTTCGTGTTCGCCGTCCGCGGTGGCGGGATCATGGGCGTGATCGAACTCGTGGAGTCGGTCGCCCACATCGTCAGCTATATCCGTATCATGGCCGTCGGTCTTATGGGTGCTATCTTCGCCGACGCGGTCAATGGAATCGTGGCCGGCCTGTCAGACGTGCCGATTGCCGGGGTTCTCGTAGCGGTCGTCCTGCACTCGCTGAACCTGATCATTGCAGCGTTCAGCCCGACGATCCACGCATTGCGGCTCAACTTCCTCGAATTCTTCGGGAAGTTTTATGAGACCGGTAGTGAGTTGTACAGTCCGTTTAAGAAAACCGGAGGTGAAGAGAGCGCATGATCGACAAGCGACTCGCGAGGAAGGTATTTGGTTCGGCGTTCGTTATGGCATGGCTCGTTCCGGCCATGGCGTTCGCGGAGGAAGCTGCCGCAACAGGGGATGCCGCCTGGCAGGTGTCAGTCGGTAAGGCGGCTTCGGCCGGTCTCGCGATGGGTCTCTCGGCCCTGGGAGCTGGCTATGCGCAGGCCAAGATCGGTGCTGCAGGTGCTGGTACGCTCGCCGAGCGTCCCGAGGTCTCCATCTGGGTCATCACGCTCCAGGCCCTGCCGGAAATCATCGTCCTGCTCGGATTCGTTTCTGCGATTCTGATCAACGGCTAGTCGGGGGCATCAGCCACCTGGCTTCTCGTAACGCGGAAGGAACCCGAACAGATGGCACTCGAAGATATCTTCAGAGCGCTCGAAGAACAGGCAGACAAAGATGTAGAGGCGGTCCTCGAGGAGGCTCGTGCGCACGCGCGTGTCATCCTTGAGGAGGCGAAGCGAGAGGCCGAGACGACTCGTGACTCCCGCGTCGCGGAGGCGGAGCGCACGGCCGCCGCTCGCAGCTCGCAGGATCTCAACTCGGCACGGCTCGATGCACGCAAGCGGCTTGCTGGCGTGAAGGAGCGCGCGGTCAGTGAGGTCTTCGAGGAAGCCAAAGCGTCTCTTGCAGAGCTTCGGCAGCGCCCCGGCTACGACCAGATCTTCCGCAAGCTCGCGGAAGAGGCCATGGCCGGCGTGTCGGAGGAGTTCGAGCTGTGGGTCGATCCGGCCGACGTCGAACTCGGCCGGGCCTTTCTCGCCGAGAAGGGTCTGACCGCTGAGGTCAAGCCTGAGATATCCACCGGAGGTGGCGTGATCGTGGCCACGCGCGGCGGCACCGTCCTGCGCAGGAACACGGTCGAGGAGCGGCTCGAAAAGCTGCGCGGCCTTGCTCAGGCCGACGTCGCGGAGATCGTATTCGCATGAGCCCGCTGACCGCCAAGAAGGTGAACAGCCCGATCACGGGCCCACGGGACTACGGGTATCCCAATGCCCGCCTCCGTGGCATGCGCGCACGCCTGCTGAGGGCTGAAGCGCTGGAGCGGCTGATCGAGACCGAGGACCTGCACCAGCTCATTCAGGAGCTGATGCAGACCGAGTACGCTCCGGACCTGGAGGAAGCACTCATCCAGGGCCGTGGCGCAGCCGAGGTCTCCGAGGCACTCAGGCAGCACCTCGTGCGGGTCTATCGGAAGGTGTTCGGCTTCCTGAACGAGGAGGCAAAGGACATCTGTACCACCCTGCTTGGCCGCTGGGACGTCTTCAACCTGAAGACGATCCTGAGAGGCAAGCATGTCGAGCTCTCGTCGGCTGAGATCTCCGAAGGGCTGATGCCTGTTGGCGCGCTCAGCCAGGTCGAGCTCGACGGGCTGCTGCTGCAGAGTGACATCCGCGGCGTGATCGACACGGCGAGCACATGGGATCTGCCACAGGCACCTGCCATGCGAGCAGGGTACGCGGCGTACCAGAAGACCAATGAGCTTGCCGATCTGGAGCTCGCTCTCGACCGGTACTACGCGATGTGGGCCGCCGACCGGCTCAACCGCCGCAACGCCAACTACGCGATGGGTCGTAGGCTCGTCGCGATGCAGGTGGACATCTCGAACCTGATCATGGTGTTCCGGGCATCGCGCGAGAACTTGGCGCCCGAGGCTGCTGCTGAGTACTTCCTGCTCGGCGGGACGATCAACCTCGACGCGTACCAGCGCTTGGTCGCATCCTCGGATGTGGACGAGCTGCTTGATGCGCTGAAGTCCACGCGCTACGGCGCAGAACTTGAGGAAGCGGCCACGCACTATCTGGAGACCTCATCGATCGCCGTGTTCGAGCGAGCGCTTGAGGACTACTTCACGCGCAAGGTGATTTCCGTCGGCGGCACAGACCCGCTCGGCGTCGGAATCCCGCTTGCGTACCTGTGGGGCAAGCAGAACGAAGTCACGAACGTCCGCATCATCACCAAGGCCAAGGAGATCGGCATTCCGTTGGAGAGGACGAGAAGGGAGCTCATCCTTGTATAAGCTCATCGTCCTTACCGACCCGGACAACGCCGACGGCTTCCGGCTGGCGGGCGTGGACGTCGAGGTCGTAGACCATGAGGGCCAGGTCCGCGAGAGGCTGAACAAGCTGCTCGACGACGAGGACAGCGGAATCATCGCTGTCAACGAATCACTGATGGCGGCGATCGACGAGCGTACCCAGAAGAAGATCGATGCGATCTATCGGCCGCTCGTCATCTCGCTTCCGATCAGAGAGAAGCTCGCGTTTGGTGAGGACCACCGCGCGTATCTTGCACGGCTCATCCGTCGGGCCATCGGGTTCGACATCACACTGAGGCGAGGATAGATGATTGCGGGAACGATATCGAAGATCACCGGACCGGTCGTTGTAGCCCAGGGCATGACCGGCGCACGCATGTACGACATCGTGCGCGTCGGCAAAGAGGGCCTGATGGGCGAGGTCATCCGGCTCGAGGGCGACACCGCCACCATCCAGGTCTACGAGGACACCTCGGGCCTGGAGGTCAACGAGGTTGTCGAGTCGACTGAGGGTCCCCTCGTCGTCGAACTCGGCCCGGGCCTTCTGACCTCCATCTACGACGGCGTGCAGCGACCGCTGCCCATCGTCGCCGAGCAGAGCGGCGACTTCATCGAGCGAGGCACCGTCGCCTCGGCGCTCGACCGCGAGGCCAAGTGGCAGTTCACGCCAGTTGCCGCGGCCGGCGATGACGCCGTCCCTGGAGCCGTCGTTGGCACGGTTCCCGAGGGCAGGACGATCATCCACAGAGTCATGGTGCCGCCGCGGACCAAGCCGTCGAAGTTCAAGACGGTCGCGCCCGCCGGTGAGTACACCGTCGACGATGTGGTTGCGACCCTCGAGGACGGCACCGAGGTCAGGATGGCGCAGAAGTGGCCGGTCCGCGAGGGCCGTCCCTACATCAACAAGCTTGACCCGACGACGCCGTTCACGACTGGCATGCGGATTCTGGACACCTTCTTCCCGATCGCCCTCGGCGGCAACGCCATCATCCCGGGCGGTTTCGGAACGGGTAAGACGGTCACGCAGCAGTCGCTCGCGAAATGGGCCGACGTGGACATCATCGTCTACATCGGCTGCGGTGAGCGCGGCAATGAGATGACCGAGGTCCTCACCGAGTTCCCGCACTTGGAGGACCCGCGCAACGACGCACCGCTGATGGACCGCACCATCCTCGTCGCAAACACTTCGAACATGCCTGTCGCCGCGCGTGAGGCGTCAATCTACGTCGGAGCTACGCTGGCCGAGTTCTACCGGGACATGGGCTACAACGTCGCCATGATGGCCGACTCCACGTCCCGCTGGGGTGAGGCTTTGCGTGAGGTCTCGGGTCGTCTCGAGGAGATGCCCGGTGAGGAAGGCTATCCCGCCTACCTCGCGACGCGCCTCGCGGCCTTCTACGAGCGCTCCGGACGTGTGCGTCCGCTCGGCGCCGAGCAGGATGGGCGTGTCGGCTCGGTCACGATGGTCGGCGCCGTCTCGCCGGCCGGTGGTGACATGTCCGAGCCCATGACTCAGAACTCCCTGCGAGTCACGGGTGCCTTCTGGGCGCTCGATACCTCGCTTGCACATCGCCGTCACTTCCCGGCCATCAGCTGGACCAAGAGCTACACGCTGTTCTTGGGGCAGGTCCGGGGCTGGTACGAGGAGAACGTCGCACCCGACTGGGCCGAGTACCGTGACCGCGCTATGTCTATCCTGCAGAAGGAGACCGAACTCCAGGAGATCGTGCAGCTCGTCGGTCCCGACGCCCTGCCGGAGTCCGAGAAGGTCATCCTGGAAGTCGCCCGCATGCTTCGCGAGGACTTCCTCCAGCAGTTCGCGTTCGACGATGTCGACGCCTACTGCCCGCCGGACAAGGCCTACTGGCTGCTCAAGACGATCCTTGCCTTCAACGATGCAGCGACCGGTGCACTGAACCACGGAGTGTCGCTGAACCAGATCATGGACTTGCCCCTGCGTGACCAGATCGCCGTGCTCAAGACCACCCCGCACGAAGAAGCGGTCACCAAGATGCAGGAGCTCGTTCAGACCATACCCGCTGACATCTCCGGAATCGAGGTGTACTAGGCCGATGAGCGACGCTACTGCTACAAAGCACGGTTCGCTGCTTTCGATCGACTACCGAACGCTGTCCTACGTCACGGGCCCGCTCATCTTCGTCCAGGACGTTCATGGCGTAGCGTTCAACGAGATCGTCGACATCATCATGCCCGACGAGTCTCGCCGAAGTGGTCAGGTGCTCGAGGTCTCGGGCGAGACCGCAGTCATCCAGGTCTTCGAGGGCACGAGCGGTATCGATATCGCCAAGACCGAGGTCCGCTTCCTCGAAGAGGTCGCCAAGATCGACGTCTCGCCGGAGCTCCTCGGCCGAGTGCTGAACGGCACCGGTAAGCCGATCGACGGCGGTGCCCCGATCATCCCCGAGGCTCGCCTCGACATCACCGGCGCACCGATCAACCCGTACACGCGCGAGCAGCCGGCTGACTTCATCGAGACGGGTATCTCGGCGATCGATGGCCTGAACACGCTCGTCCGAGGACAGAAGCTGCCGATCTTCTCCGGCTCGGGTCTGCCGGCCAACGAGCTCGCCGCCCAGATCATCCGTCAGGCGCGGGTCAAGTCTGGTGAGGAGTTCGCGGTCGTGTTCGGCGCGATGGGTATCACCCACCGCGAAGCGAGCTACTTCATGCAGCAGTTCGAGGAGACGGGCGCACTCGAGCGAGTCGTCTTCTTCCTGAACCTCGCCGACGACCCCACGGTCGAGCGGCTCCTGACCCCGAAGTGCGCCCTCACGGTCGCCGAGTATCTGGCGTTCGAGAAGGACATGCAGGTGCTCGTGGTTCTGTCCGACATGACGAACTACTGCGAGGCGCTGCGCGAGGTCTCCACCGCACGCGAAGAGGTCCCCGGTCGCCGTGGTTTCCCCGGTTACATGTACACGGACCTTTCGAACATCTACGAGCGTGCTGGCCGCATCAAGGGGCGTTCCGGCTCGGTGACCCAGCTCCCGATCCTGTCGATGCCCGATGACGACATCACGCACCCGATTCCCGACCTTACCGGGTACATCACCGAGGGGCAGATCGTTCTCTCGCGCCAGCTGCACCGCCGCGGCGTTTATCCGCCGATCGACGTTCTCCCGTGCCTGTCGCGACTGATGAACCTCGGTATCGGCGACGGCAAGACGCGCGAAGACCACCGCGCCGTCGCGAACCAGCTCTACGCCGCCTACGCGCAAGGACGCGACCTGCGCAAGCTCGTCGCGATCGTTGGCGAGGAGGCCCTCTCGGATACCGACCGCTCCTACCTGCGGTTCGCCGACCAGTTCGAGGCTCGCATCGTCGGTCAGGGCAACAAGGGCCTGACCATCGAGGAGACGCTGGACACGGGTTGGGACCTCATGGCCGGTCTGCCGATGAGCGAGCTCAAGCGTGTACGTGACTTCATCGAGAAGTACCATCCTGAGTACCGGGCCGCGCAGCAAGAGTCCGGCGCGGAACTCGCCGAGAGCGCGTAGGGAGGCGACGTGGAGGAGGTACGTCCTACACGAGCCGAGTTACTCGAGCGCAAGCAGCAGATCACGCTTGCCCAGCAGGGCATGGACCTGCTGAAGCAGAAGCGCGACGCGCTCTTGATCGAGTTCATGTCGGTTATGGACGAGACGCTGCGTCTCTCCGAGTCGCTGCAGCGCTCGGTGGCGGATGCGCAGTACTCGCTCGCGATTGCGAAGGCCGTGGACGGCCCTGTCTCGCTACGGTCGGCATCGCTCGCGACACAGGGCGAGGTCACCGTTGAGATGACCGGTACCAAGATCATGGGCGTGGCGGTCCCGGTTGTGACCAAAGGTGAGTCTCCGCTGCGTAGCTCGTTCACCCGAGGCTACTCGGTCACCGGCATCTCGTCGCGCGTCGATGAGAGCGCCGAGCGGTTCGAGAAGATCCTCGACATCATCATCGAGTACGCGGATATCGAGACGCGCTTGAAGCGCCTCGGCGAAGAGATCAACAAGACAAACCGACGGGTCAACGCGCTCGAGCAGGTCACCGTGCCTGCTCTGCACGAGCAGGTGGCTTACATCAGCCAGACGCTTGACGAGCGTGCTCGCGAGGACCTGTTCCGCCTGAAGAAGGTCAAGAAGAAGATCGAGGCTAAGAAGAAGGCGGTCCAGACCGCGTAGCAAGCGGCTGCGCCAGAGTCGCCGATCGCTGGATCGGTTGTGTGAAGTAACCAGAAGGGCGCCTCTCCGTTTGGGGAGGCGCCCTTGGTGTTGCTGCGGTGATGACGCCTCGACAGCGTCTACCCGAGGCCCAGGACTACTTGCGCCGGACGATCTCCTCGGCATCGCGCAGAATCTCTACGCTGGGGCGAGCGTGGCGGCGCAGCTGGCTTCCGAGCGTGAGCATCTGGATAACGTCGCCCATGGTCATGTAGCCGAACGCGAGGTTGTCCCAGTCGGCGCGATCAATGTATGACCAGAGCTCGCCGAGAACCCACTCGAGCTCCTCGATCTCTTCGTCGCTGAGCTCACGCCAGGCTGCGTCGAGGTTGTTGCGGACGCGCTCGATAGCCCGCTCAACGGCCTTGGCGCGCTTGACCTGGAATGCCCGAATTCCCAGGTCTTCATCGGAGACGTTCTGGCCACGGTCGTACATGGCTCCCCCTTCGGCGTGCTGTGTGGTGTCGTCTCGAATACCTACAGGGTATCTACCCCTGACAGTCCGTTCGACGCAGGGCGCGCCATCCCTGCCGCCGCTCGCCGGGCGCCTGCGGCGCGCTACCCTCGTGCCGCGCCGCTTTCGGTAGAATGGGGCGCGCTCGTCATTGTGCGGGCATCCGGGTTTCTGACCGTTAGCCGAAGGGTAGTGTGGGTAGATGGAGTTTGCCGAGGTCGTCGCCAAGAGGCGCAGCGTTCGCCATTTCAACTCCGGCAAGCCAGTCGGGAAAGCTGATCTCACTGCTCTTCTTGAGGCGGCGGTCGTATCCCCGTCGGCGGGAAATATCCAGCCGTGGCGCTTCACCGTCGTGCACAGCGAGGAGGCCCACGCCCGCTTGGCTCAGGCGCTCCCGGTGCCTTGGGCGATCAAGGCTCCTGCGGTGATCGCGGTCTCGTACGACCCGCGCCCCTGCGCTGCACGCTATGGTGACCGCGGAGAGCAGCTGTACGGCATCCAGGACACGGCAGCTGCCGTGCAGACCATCCTGCTGGCGGCCGTTGACCGGGGGCTTGCGGCCTGTTGGATCGGCGCCTTTGATGAGGCCGCTGTGGCCGAAGCGCTCGGTATCGTGCGACCGATCAGGCCTGTCGCCCTCATCGCCGTCGGATACTCTGCGGAGTTTTCGGGGCGTCCCTCTCGGCGACCTCTTGACGAGGTCGTCACCTGGCTGTGATGACGCATATGAGCGAGCTTGG
Organism: uncultured Eubacteriales bacterium; assembly: GCA_964492775.1. Taxonomy (GTDB): domain Bacteria; phylum Actinomycetota; class Coriobacteriia; order Anaerosomatales; family PHET01; genus WRDS01. The sequence goes on from CAZBLH010000006.1 coordinate 37,987, forward strand.
CACATCATCGCTTCAAGAGCTGCGTGAGCTGATGGGAGACTGCACGCGGTGCGCGTTGGGCGAAACGCGCACGACGCTCGTGTTCGGCGTGGGTGACGAGCACGCACGCGTGATGCTTATCGGCGAGGCCCCGGGGCGCAACGAGGACCTGAAAGGCGAGCCGTTCGTTGGGGCTGCGGGCAAGCTGCTCGACGAGCTGCTTGCGCATGCGGGGCTCCGTCGGGAAGAGGTCTACATCGCCAACGTGCTCAAGTGCCGCCCCCCGGGCAACCGTGACCCGCTTCCTGCCGAGATTGAGGTCTGCGTGCCGTATCTGCGCGAACAGGTGCGGCTGGTGGACCCGGACGTGCTCGTCACACTCGGCAACTTCGCCACGAAGCTGGTGCTCAAGACCGATGTGGGTATCACTCGACTCCACGGCAAACCAGAGCAGGCGGGGCGGTTCACCGTGCTGCCGATCTACCATCCGGCCGCAGCGCTCTACGATAGCTCGAAGAAGGACGCGCTCTTCGCCGATTTCGCCACGCTCAGGACGCTTCTTGAGACACGTGATTCCGGGGGCACGAAGACAGCCGAGCCGACGCAGGAGACTTTGTGCTGAGGGCGCTGGTGCTACATTCGGAATCAGCTGAATCGACGCAGGCGGCGGGCGAGGCGCTTGCGCCGCTCTTGCAAGGCGGCGACGTGCTACTGCTCGCCGGCGATCTCGGCGCGGGCAAGACGCAGCTGACGAAGGGGCTAGCCGCAGGCCTTGGGGTCGGCGATGCCGTGACGAGTCCGACCTTCAACATCCTGCTGGTGCATGAAGGGGTCCTGCCCTTGTACCACTTCGACCTGTACCGCCTCGAGCGGGAGGAGCAGCTCTACGACATCGACTACTTCGGGATGCTCGAGTCAGACGGAGTCGCGGTCGTCGAATGGGGCGACAAGTTCGCGGGAGCTTTCCCGCGTGACGGGCTGCTGGTCACACTTGAGATCGAGGGAGACGAGGCGCGCCGCATCGAGGTTATGAGCCTCGGGCAGCGTGGGTGTCAGCTTGCCGAGCAGTGGGCGGTTGCAGCCGCAGATGTCGGCGGGTTGAGCGTGGAGAGCGATGACTGGCCGCAGCCCGACAGCTCGGCGAGTGACGCGCAATGACGAGCCGCCTCGTTCTTGCCGTCGACACCTCCACCGAGGTGCTCGCCATCGGCCTCGGGTACCGGCGTGGGATGGATGTTGAGCCGGTGCGCTCGCTCGCCATCGAGTCGCCGCGGCGGGCTAACGCGGAGCTGCTGCCCCGAGTGGCAGCTGAGCTCAAGGACCTCGGGCTCAGCGTGTCCGAGATTGCCGAGGTCGTGGTCGGGCTCGGACCCGGCTCGTTCACGGGCGTGAGGATCGGGGTTGCGACGGCCAAAGGGGTAGCGCACGGTCTCGGCGTGCCCCTGCACGGCGTCGGCACGCTCGACGCCGTCGCGTGGCGCGTTCTGGCCTCCCGAGCAGTCTCGCCGGGTGCGCTCGTCATGGTGCTCGGCGATGCGATGCGCGGCGAGGTGTACCCGGCTCTCTTCCGCGTGTCCGGGGACGCGACGGGCATCGTCCGGCTCACCGCAGATCGCGTCGCCAAGCCTGCAGATGTGATCTCGGAGTGGGCGGTATCGCTCGGCGAGAGGGCCTACGTAGCTGGGAATGGCCTCGCAAAGTACGCCGGGGAGTTCGAGGCTGGGCTCGGCGAGCGGCTGGCCTGCGTGCCGCGTGATCTCTGGGCGCCTGACGGGGCATCGCTGCTGGCAGCGTACGCCGACGCGCGCGCCCGCGGAGCGGCAGGCGACGGCGAGCCCGCGCTGGTGCTGCCGATCTACACGCGCCTGTCGGATGCGGAGGAGACCGAGCGCGCTCGGGCGGCGGCCGGTGGTTCGGCCGCGGGCGATGCGGCGGTTCCAGCCACCGGCGTTGTGGGTCCGGATGCTGCGGGAGCGCCGCGGTCGTCGTCGATCACTCTGCGGCCGATGACCCCTGCCGACCTGCTGGAGGTACTCGCCATCGAGCGCGCGTCCTTCTCGGATGCGTGGACCGAGGGCATGTTTGCCGAGGACCTTGAGGCCCCCGGACGTGCGTGGATCGTGGCTGTGGACGAGGGGCGGATCGTCGGCTACGGTGGCGTCGCAGTGCTCGTTGACGAGGCCCACATCATGAACTTGGCCGTGGGCGAGGAGCGGCGCGGTGAAGGGATAGGGCGCGCGCTGTTCGCTCGGCTGAAGAGCGAGGCGCTTGATCGCGATGCACAGCTGATCACCCTTGAGGTCCGCGAGACGAACACCGTGGCGACTGCGCTCTACGAGTCAGAGGGGCTGAGCGTCGCAGGTATGCGACGCGGCTACTACGCCGATACGGGCGAGAACGCGCTCATCATGTGGGGACCTGCGTCACAAACGCCGGGCCAAGCATCCGAGCACGATGCTGGCTGTGAGCTTTCAGAGCCCGTCGCCGGCGCATCCGGCGACCTGATACTGGCGATTGAGAGCAGCTGCGACGAGTCGGCTGCGGCAGTTCTGCTCGGCGGACGGGAGGTCCTCTCGAGTGTCGTGGCGTCTCAGGTGGACTTCCACGCGCGGTTCGGTGGCGTGGTCCCCGAGATTGCAAGCCGGAAGCACACAGAGGCGATCGTCGGTGTGGTCGAAGAGGCAATGAGGCGAGCAGGGGAGAGACTATCCTGCCGAGGAACCTTGCCCTTCTCGGCGCTCGACGCCATCGCGGTCACGCAGGCGCCCGGGCTTATCGGCGCGCTTGTCGTCGGGCTTGCGTACGCGAAAGGCCTATCGCTGGCCACGGGGCTGCCGCTTGTGGGCGTGAACCATCTCGAAGGCCACATCTTCGCGAACGTGTTGGCCGACCCCGAGGTTGCGCCGCCACTCGTCGCGCTGGTGGTCTCGGGCGGCCACACGTCGCTCGTGCACATGCCCGAGTGGGGCGTGTACCGGACGCTCGGTGAGACGCTCGACGATGCGGCAGGGGAGGCGTTCGACAAGGTCGCCAAGGTGCTCGGCCTTGGCTACCCTGGTGGGCCGGTGCTGTCGGGTCTAGCTGCCGAGGGAAACCCGCGGGCCATCGACTTCCCGCGCGCGATGATGAGGAGCGGTGACTACGCGTTCTCGCTTTCGGGCCTTAAGACCGCCGTGATCAACTACATCCGCCATGAGCGCGAGGCGGGGCGCGAGATCGACCTTCCTGATCTCGCTGCTAGCTTCCAGGCCGCGATCATAGACGTGCAGGTCGCCAAGTCGGTGCGAGCGGTCGAGGAGACGGGCGCGACCGCATTCTGCCTGGCGGGAGGTGTCGCGGCGAATCCCGCGCTGCGCGAGGCGCTGAGGGCGGCGATTGAGCCGCTCGGCGTGTACGTTAGCGTTCCACCGATGCAGCTCTGCACTGACAATGCTGCCATGATCGCGGCGGCCGGTCAGTACCGCTTCGAGCGGGGAGAGACCCTCGGGCTCGATGCCGAGGCAAGTGCGAGTGCACCGCTCGACACGGTGTCTTCCGGGTACAACTCTTAAGAGACGGTTTGCGTACCTGGAGGGTCTATGTGCTGCTGGCTCGTGCTCGCGTGGGCGTTCGCTCCGCGTGTCGTTCTTGTGCTGATGGCGATTCTAAACGATAGGATCAGCGCGGCATTCGGGAACATCTGGTTGCCGCTGCTCGGCTTCTTCCTCATGCCGTGGACGACGCTTGTCTACACGCTCACCGCGCCGGGGGGCTTGGGCTTCGTCGATATTGTGCTCCTCGTCATCGCCGTTCTCGCCGATCTGGGAGCATGGGGCGGGGGAGCCAGCGAGAGGGCCAAGCGCTCGAGGTGACGCTGCGTGCCGGTGGCAACACGGCCCGGTGTCGATCGGGTGAGAGCAGACTTGACCGAATCCAGTTCCTGACCGCCCGGCGACGCGCCAGGAGGCGGGCGACGTGCGGAGCGATCTCGACGCGCGCGTGATGGCGGAAGCCTTCTTCGCGCTTACCTCGCAGATTGTCATGAGCGGACAAGCACTCACCGGGAGTCCGAGCCCGCGTACGGCGTGAGCGCACAGGAGGCAGCAAGGCAACCACTCGACATCTTCCTCACCGGTGTGGGAGCGAAAGGAGTCGATATCGATGACTGAGGCTACGTACGATACTGCGCATGCGGGCTACCGGCGTCTTGCCCTACTGTGTTTCGCGATCGCGCTGGCCGTCGGCATCACCGCGGCGATCGGGATCTTCGCTCGCGGTGACGGCTCAACCGCGACCGGCATGAGCATCCGCGGCGAGGCCATCGAGTACGCCACCACAGGCGTCTACGCCTTCAACGACCAGCGAATCGTCGCCGAGGGTGTCGGTTGGGACGTTGTCACGCTCGTGCTGGCCGTCCCCGTGCTGCTGGCGATGCTACCCGCGCTCGCCCGCGGCTCGTTCCGGGCACGCCTGCTCGCGCTTGGGGTGCTCAGCTACTTCTTCTACCAGTACCTCATGTACGCCGTGGCTTGGGCGTTGGGTCCGTTGTTCCCCGCGTTCATCGTGCTGTTCGTGGCGTCGGCGACGGCTATCGTGTGGCTCGTCTCGACTATCCGAATCGTCGAGTTGCCGCAGCGTTTCTCGGCAGGGTTTCCGAGACGCGAGATGATCGCCTTCTGCGTGTTTGCGGCACTGCTGCTCATCGGGATGTGGAGCGTTCGCATCACACGTGGTCTCGCTGGCGACCTTGAGGGTGCGGCGCTTTTGGGGATGACGACCCTTGCCGTCCAGGCACTCGATCTCGGCGTCATCGTGCCGCTTTCCGTCGCCACTGCGGTTCTGCTGTGGCAACGCCGCGCGTGGGGCTACCTGCTCGCGCCTGTGATCGCGGTCAAAGGCGTGACGATGGCCGCCGCCATCTGCGCGATGCTCATTTCGGCGGCGATCGTAGAGGGGTCGCTGGAGGTTGTGCCGTTCGTCATCTTCACGGTGATGGCGACTGCGGCTGTGTTCATCACACGCAAGGCCCTGAAGAGCGTGATCCCAGCCGCAGACACGCCGGCCGGTGCGAGTGGCACCGGCCGGCAGATACGTTCGTGTGGCAGTGGCAGACCCGGAGCGCCTACCCTTCGATGATGCGCAGCGCCTCTTCGCGGTACGCATCCATAACGTAGGGGATGCCTGAGATTTTGGCGGCCTCGGGCGTGAGCGCCATGAGGTCCGAGCGCCCGATAGCGTCGAGCCTCATGTTGCGCGAGCCGCTCATGAGCTGCTGGAGGCCTACCTTGATCCGGTCGGCGTAGGTGAAGACCGCGACCGCACCGAGCGGAAACGAGTCGACCTCTCGTCCATACATGGACTTGAGTGTCTCGTAGGTGACGAAGATCTCCTCCTTTGTGGAGCCGAACTGGCTCACGGTCTTGGGGAGGTCCTGTTCCTTGAGCCACACGTCGATGTTCTTGCCGACGAACGCGGGAATCATGAGAGCGCGGCCCATGCAGACGGCCTTGGTGTGCGGGGCACTCAGCGCGAGAACCTTGAAGACATGATCTTCCGTTGAGAAGCCGCCGCCCATCGCGATGTCAGGGACGTACGCGCCCTGCGCGGCCAGGCGTCCTGCCAGCTCGTTGACCATGCACTGCAGGTAGAAGGTCGGGACGCCCCACTCCTCCATCATGCGCCACGGGCTCATGCCAGTGCCGCCGGGAGCACCGTCGATGGTGAGCAGATCGATCTTGGCGTTGGACGCCCACTTCATCGCCATGGCGAGCTCGCGCATCGGGTACGCGCCGGTCTTGAGCGTGACCCGCTTGGCGCCCAGGTCGCGCAGGCGCTGCACCTCCGAGTAGAACGCCTCCTCATCGGCGAAGCCGAGGCGGCTGTGGCGCTCGAACTGGCGGATCGCGCCGTCGCGGAAGGCGGCCTGAATCGCCGGGTCGAATGGGTCGGGGGTGACCAGGTAGCCGCGCTCCTGAAGCTGCAGTGCGCGGTCGAGAGAGTCGACCTTGATCTCGCCGCCGATGCACTTCGCGCCCTGGCCCCATTTGAGCTCGACTGTGGTCACACCGAGCTTCTCGATGACATACTCGGCAACTCCGAGCCGCGAGTCCTCGACATTGATCTGCACGAGGATGTCGCCGTAGCCCTCTTCCTGGTAGCGGCGGTACATCTCGACTCGGCGTTCCATGTCTGGGGCGCGGACGACCTTGCCGCGCTCGTCACGCTCGAGCTGCGGATCGATTCCGCAGACATTCTCGCCGCAGACGATCGAGATCCCGGAGATGGCCGCTCCGATGGCCAAGCTCTCCCAGTGCTTGCGGGCGATCTCGGTTGAGCCGAGCGCTCCAGTGAAGATCGGCACCCGCATCCGGACCTTGTTCTCGTACCCGAACTCGGTCTCAGTGTCGACGAGGGTGAACAGCGTATTGTCGGGATTCCCCTCGACGCCCTCGGGCAACCCCTCCGCGCCCATTGCGTAACCCATTATGTTCAGGTGCGAGTAGTCGATGGGATAGTCCTTGTCGGCGCCGGCCGTGATCTCCCCGAACGGGCTCGGGTAGATGACTTCGCGTCCGCGGAAGGAGGCCTTGAAGACCTCACAGTTTCCCCGGCAGCTGTCCAAGCAGCGGCTGCACAGGCCTGACCCAGGTACGATGAACTTCGAACGGTTTGCCGTTTGCGTGGCATCGTGTCCGCTCGGGCATTGCAGGTTCATGACGCCTTCCTTCCCCCAGCCCATCTCAACAAAGCTGTAGTTGCCGACATCCTCCCGGTAAACGAACTACAATGGCAATCTAACTGAAATCGCCCAGAAATACTTGTATGAAGGGAATGCCGAGATGCCGCAGCAACTGAGGGACGACGCCATCAACTCGATCAAGAGCCGTGGCGTCGAGTTCATCCACCTGTGGTTCACCGACGTCCTCGGATTCCTGAAGACGTTCGTCATCACGATCGACGAGCTCGATGCGGCGATGAATGAGGGGATGGGCTTCGACGGTTCCTCGATCCAGGGATTTGCACGGATCGAAGAGAGCGACATGATCGCGCTCCCAGACCCTAACACGCTGCAGATCCTGCCTTGGCGAGCGGACGGGCAGCTCGTGGCCACTATGTTCTGCGACATCGTCACGCCTGATGGCGACCCGTACGAAGGCGATCCGCGTTACGTCTTGAAGCGAGTGCTCAAGCGGGCCGCGGACATGGGCTACACGTTCTATGTGGGGCCTGAGCTCGAGTATTACTACCTCAAGAATGATTACAGCACCGAGCTGCTCGACCACGGCGGCTACTTCGACATGACCACCCGGGACCTCGCTATGGACCTGCGTACGCAGACGGTGCGCACCCTAAAGGACTTCGGCATCCGGGTTGAGTACAGTCACCACGAGGTCGGCCCCAGCCAGCACGAGATCGACCTGCGCTATGACGAAGGCCTGAAGATGGCTGACGCCGTGATGACCTACCGCCTTGTGGTCAAGGAGGTCGCCCAGCTCAACGGTGCGCACGCGACGTTCATGCCTAAGCCCGTGTACGGTGAGGCCGGAAGCGGCATGCACGTACACCAGTCGCTGTTCAAGGGTGACCGCAACGCATTCTACGACCCCAACGGCAGGTACCACCTCTCCAAGGATGCCGAGGGCTACGTCGCTGGGCTGCTGCATCACGCACCAGCATTCGCAGCGGTCACGAACCAGTGGGTGAACTCGTACAAGCGGCTCGTATCCGGCTTCGAGGCGCCTGTGTATATCTGCTGGGCGCACCGGAATCGCTCGGCTCTCGTCCGCGTGCCGATGTACAAGCCTGGGAAGGAACAGGCGACCCGAGTCGAGCTGCGTTCGCCGGACCCGGCAGCCAACCCGTACTTGGCATTCGCGGTCATGCTCGCCGCCGGTCTCGACGGCATCGAGCGAGGCCTCGAGCTTCCGGCAGACGTCACCGAAGATGTGTACGAGCTGTCGGCTGCCGAGCGCGCCGCCCGGGGCATCTCTCAGCTCCCGGAGAACCTGCGCCAGGCGACCGACGAGCTTGAAACCAGCGAGCTGATGCGCGATACGCTCGGCCCACAGGTCCACGAGTGGCTCGTGCGCAATCAGCGCATGGAGTGGAACGAGTACCGCACCCGCGTGACCCCGTGGGAGCTGGAGTCGTACCTGCCGCTGCTGTAGGGGCGCGAACCGCAGGCTGGATCAGAAGAAACCGGCGTCGCCTACTGGTGCTCGCCGTCGGCGGCCCACGCCTTGAGCCACTGCTCCATGGAGGCATCGACGAGGTAGACGATGCGCTTCTTCGCCTCTTCGGCGGTGATCACCTCACCGAGCTTGCCGAACATGCGGCCGGAGATGATGAGCGACACCAGTCCGTGGTTCATCGCCCACGACAGGTTGACGATCTCGACGGGATTCTCGGCCGGGCGCAACACGCCCTCCTCGATGAGGCGCTTCACCACCTCGAGGTAGCAGAAGTACGAGCGGCGGCGGGAGCCGGAGCGGTCGGCTGAGTAGCCCTGCTGCCGCTCGAACATCAGCCGGTAGAGGTTAGGGTGCTCGACGCCCCACGTCACATACCCGCGTGCGCGGGCGCGCAGCACGTCTATCCCTGACATCCCCGCTTCGGCCTGGTCCTGCGCTTCCGCGAACCAGTCGAAGGCGCGGTCGACCGCAGCCTCAAGCAGTTCACTCTTGTCTTTGTAGTAGAGGTAGATCGTTGTCGCGCTGATGCCGAGCTTCTCGGCGACCTCGCGCAGCTTCAGGCACTCGAAGCCGTTCTCGTCGATGAGGTCCGTCGTCACGCGGAGTATGTCGACCGCCAGTGCCGGATTCGCCGGTCGTGCTGCCATCTGATCACCCGTCCCCTTATAGCTTACGAAAGTAACTTAACGGAGTTCGCTTATTAGAGTCAAGCCGAGATTCCTCTAGAAAACGTTGTTGACACCTCGAATTGACAAGAGTAAGTTAACACGCATCAGATAACGCGGTTAAGTTAAAGGGTGAAACCGCAGAGGGAGGAAGAGGACGATGCGAATCATCAAGAATGTGTTCCGAAGGAAGCTGAGGGCGTTTCTCACCATCTTCGGAATCACAGTGGGTGTGCTGGCCCTTGTGGTGATGGGCGCGATGGCCGAGAAGATCACGCTGCTCGTCGACGGCGGGATCGAGTACTACGGCGACAAGGTGGTCGTAGAGGACGGAAGCGAGGCGGCTGCGTCGTCGTTCGTGCCGATGTCGACCGAGCTCATTCCCGAACTCGAAGAAGTCGACGGCGTGAAGGCGGCGTTCCCGTCGCTGGCGCTGCTGCTCGAGGAAGGCGAGGCCGTCACCGTCGGCGTGCCGGCGACGATCAGCGCGACCGACCTCGGCGTCCGCGAGTACGAGACTGCCGTGCCCGAGATTGGCGAGGGCCGTAATCTGCGGGAAAGCGATAGGGGCGTGGCAGTGGTTGGGTGTGATCTCGTGACCAAGCTCGGCGCGAAGGTCGGGGGGACGATCGAGCTGCGCGGCGAGCCCTTCGAGGTCGTCGGCATCCTCGACAAGACGCTGACCGCGCCCGACAAGGCCGTCGCGATCCCGTTCGCTGATGCACAACGACTCCTCATGGATACGCTTCCGCCCGCATTCGCTGACACAGTAGACGTCGACACGCTCGCATCTCAGATCGTGGTATTCCCCGAAGACGGCCACGATCCCGAGGACGTCGCGGCTGCGATCAACGATGAGTTCGAGTCGCTGCGGGCCACCGGCCCCGAGGCGTTCCAAGAGCAGGTCGTGGAGTCGACTCAGATGCTCTCAGCGATCATCTTCGGTATCGCGATGGTCTCACTACTCGTGGGCGGACTTTCGGTGGTGAACACCATGACGATGGCGGTCTCTGAGCGGACCCGTGAGATCGGCGTGCGCAAGGCGATCGGCGCCTCGGACTCGGCTATCATGCGGCAGTTCGTGGCTGAGTCCGGTGTCATCGGCATCGTCGGGGGCCTGACCGGGCTCGCAATCGGATGGGCGATAGTCTGGGGGCTGAACGCCGCCGGGAACGCATCTGGGACGCAGCTGTTCCTCGTGACCAGCCGACTTGCCGTCGGATCCGTCGCCTTCGCGCTCGTGCTCGGCGTGCTGTCGGGGCTCTATCCCGCGTGGCATGCCGCACGCCTCAACCCGGTGCAGGCGCTGCGCTATGAGTAGCCGCGCACCTTCGGCGGGAGCCGCTCGGGCAACCGCTGCATCCACGAGGACCAGGAGACCCACGCAGGGGTCGCGAGAGGAGAGGAACGACATGACCGGGAACGTGATCGAGGTCCGGGACCTCAAGAAGCGTTATACGCTCGGGAAGGGTAACCACGTCGATGCCTTACGCGGAGCCTCGCTTGAGGTCCGCGCCGGCGAGATGGTCGCGATCATGGGGCCGAGCGGGTCGGGCAAGTCAACCCTGATGCATATGGTCGGCTGTCTCGACTCGCCGGACAGTGGCGAGGTACTCGTGGGCGGGAGACGAGTCGATGGCGTGCAGGGCAAAGAGCTTGCGGCACTGCGCGGTCAAGAAATCGGCTTCATCTTCCAGGGCTTCAACTTGATTCCAACGCTGGATGCGACTGAGAACGTAGCGCTTGCCGCAGAGTATGCCGGTGTATCCCGCAAAGACGCTCTGCGCCGTGCTGAAGAGCTGCTCGACCTCGTCGGGCTCGGGGACCGCAAGCGGCACGTGCCGGGCGAGCTGTCCGGCGGCCAGCAGCAGCGCGTCGCGATCGCACGCGCGCTGGTGAACCGTCCGAGCATCATCCTCGGCGACGAGCCCACGGGTGACCTCGACACCGCAACGAGTGAGGAGATCGTCGGCCTGATGCGTGGTATCAACACGACGACGGGAACGACGTTCGTGCTTGTCACGCACAACCCCGAGGTGGCGGTGGCGTGTGACCGCACGATCCGGATGCGAGATGGTGTGGTGGAGGACCACGGGGAGCTCGAGCTGAACGTGATCGTGGCCGCAGAAGCCTGTCTGGCGTAGACGTTCTTCAGGGGCCGGACGCGATGGTTCGGCCCCTGCAGATGTCTCCCCGCTGCAAAGTCGGATAATGAGTGAGTCCTCTGTCGATGCCGCACCCAAGGAGCGCAATCCGCAATGTCTGACCCCACTGGATCCACCGACGCCTTCATGACCCCCGAAGCCCTCTGGGCCGAGTTCCTCGCGTCCGGCTCGCCGTGCGCCGCCGATGCGGCCGGCTCGACCTATGAGACGTGGCACTTCGGCAACAGCGCGGAGATGGCCGACGAGCTGCTCGGCCTCGTACTTGCGGGTCCGAAGCGGGCGACCGCAGGGGCGCTCTGGTCATACGAGCTTGATGGGGACCCGATACCCGCAGCTGGTGGCTACAGCGTCGTCACCGACGGCGAGGGCCGGGCCCGGGCTGTGCTCCGCACCGTGTCCGCCGAGGTCGTCCCATTCGATCAGGTCACCCCGGAGTTCGCAGCCGCCGAGGGCGAGGGCGACCTCTCGCTCGAGTACTGGCGCGATGGCCACTGGCGGTACTTCACTGCCGAGCTCGTGCCTCACGGCATCGAGCCAACGACCGACATGCCGGTGGTATGCGAGCGTTTCGAGGTGGTTTACCCCGCGGCCTGAGACGGCCTCCCTACCTGGTCATGCCGAGTGTCGACACACGAACGAGCGAAGGCACGCGGTGCAGAGCGTTCGATGTTGCGCGTGCTACGGTGCGCGCTAATATGAAGGCAAATAGGGGGTGGGGGAGGAGAACAGATGAGATACGTGATCGGCGTCATGCGTCCGAGGTTTCTGCTGCTCGCACTCTCCTGTGTCTTTCTCGGCTTGTCGGCAGCGGTGTGTGGGCGGGCTACCGGATCGACGTATGGTACGCGGTTCTGTGCTTCGTTGGGGGCGTACTTGCCCACGCCGCCGTCAACGCCTTCAACGAGTACAGCGACGTCAAGAGCGGGCTCGATTTCCGAACCGATCGCACGCCCTTTAGCGGCGGCAGCGGCACGCTGGTCTCTGCACCCGAGATGGTGTCTGTGGCACTGTGGACGGGAGTCATCTCCTCGGCCGTCTGCCTGGCCATCGGCGTCTACTTTTTCACGATCCGCGGCTGGCCGATACTTGCGATTGGTGTCGTCGGCCTGCTAACGGTCATCGCCTACACTCCCTGGCTGAACAAGGTTCCGGTACTCTGCCTGCTCGCTCCGGGGCTGGGGTTCGGCACATTGATGGTCAACGGCACCTTCTTCGCGCTCACAGGCTCGTTCTCATGGACTGCGCTGCTCGTTTCGTTCGTCCCATTCTTCCTTGTGAACAACCTGCTGCTCCTGAACCAGTTCCCGGATGTCGAGGCCGACATGACGGTCGGGCGCCGGCACCTGCCGATCCTGATAGGTCGGCGGGCGAGCGCCTACGTCTTCACCGCGTTCGTGGTGGCGACCTACCTCACGCTACTGGTGGGGGTCATGTTGAGGCTCGTCCCGTGGTGGTCGCTCGTCGCTCTGGTGTCGCTCGCCTTCGCCATACCTGCCGTCAAAGGCGCGCTCATACACCCGGATTACATGGCGAAGCTCGTCCCGCCCATGGGGCAGAACGTGCTGCTGAACCTGATCACACCCGTGCTGGTTGGGATCGCGCTGCTCATTCGGTAGGGGGTGAGCGGTTCGGCGCCTCGGAGGCAGCGCGACACTCTCAGAACCTGAGTCTCTAGTACTCATATTCCGTGACATTTTCGCCCGGTCCTATTGCGACTCCACCGACGGTTTGGGTAGACTAGCAATCGCTGGCACTCGGCAAGCAAGACTGCCAGCAGTCGCGAGAGGGAATCGCAAGAACACTCGGCAAGTGGGTATGTACTCACGCGACCACGTATATAGGGAACACCCGGGCGCGTTGTCCGGTACTAGCCAGTCGATCAAGGAGGAGCCGATGAATCTGAAGCCGCTGGGCGATCGCGTGATCGTGAAGCAGGCGGAGGCCGAGACGCAGACCAAGTCCGGCCTCATCCTGGCCGACACCGCGAAGGAGAAGCCGACCAAGGGCAAGGTCATCGCGGTGGGCGAGGGCAAGTGGGACGAGCTGGGCGAGAAGCGCCTGCCGCTCGACGTCAAGCCGGGCGACCTCGTCATCTACAGCAAGTACGGCGGCACCGAGGTCAAGTACGAGGGCGAGGACTACCTGATCCTTCGCGCGGACGACATCTATGCCGTGCTCGGCGACTAACAGCACCGAACACGATTCCGTGAACACCCCGAGGAGGTAGAACAGAAGCATGGCCAAAGAGATTCGTTTCGACGCCGAGGCGCGCCAGGGACTGGCGGCCGGTGTCAACAAGCTGGCCGACGCGGTCAAGATCACGCTCGGCCCCAAGGGCCGCTACGTCGTGCTCGAGACGAAGTTCGGCGCACCGACCATCACCAACGACGGCGT